>NZ_JAIUHT010000005.1:0-331396 GCF_020165255.1 Mesorhizobium sp. CA12 | reverse complement strand
TTTCAAAGGTATAGGCATGGCCACCCATTTCGACATCCAGTTCGGCGGATCGACGGTATCGCTCTGGAGAAGCGATGTTCTTGTCGCGCTCAAGCCTGAGCCGGGGCGCTCAAGATCCTTCGAGGCTGAGGTGAACTCGATTGAGCTGCGCGGTCTCGGCGCCCGACGCGGCACGGTCGGCGGCCACGTTGCCGTCGAACTTCCCAGTGCGCCGACAAAGCGGCAAATGGCGCGTGAAGATCTCGCTCGCATGATGTCGATGCAGCGCCAAGTCGTAGTTTACCACACCTCGGAAGACGGGGTGCCGTTCGTACCGACCGGCACCATCTACATGAAGTTCAAGGAAGGAGCCGATCAGGCAAGCGTCAATCGGATATTGCAAGAACACTCGCTCCTCGTGCTGAAGACAGAACACGGTGGTTTCATCACTGTCGCGGCGAGGACAGATCCGGTCGAAGCGTGTTCTTCCCTGCAGTCGAATCCGGCGGTGGCGATCGCCGAACCCGATCTGGTAACGCCGAAACAGCCCGCCAATATTCTGCTCCCCGAAGACCGGCTTTTCGGCAGGCACTGGCACCTCAACAATATCGGCAAGCATGGCGGGCAAACCAGCGGCTTGAAAGCCGGTGCCGACGCACGTGTGGTGCAAGCCTGGTACGCACTTGGTAGCCTCGGCTCGGATAGCGTTGTCATCGGTATCGTCGACGACGGTTTCGACCTTTCGCATCCGGGCTTGCGCGGCAAGGCGGTGCTGTCGTGGGATTTCGAGCGGAACGAACCCGACGTGGGGCCATGTGACCCGGCCGCCGCCAATCGGGACTGGCACGGCACGGCCTGCGCCGGCGTAGCCGCCGGGAGGGTCGATGCAGGGGATATCGTCGGTGCCGCTCCCCATGCTCGCGTCATGCCAGCACGCATGGGCTCCGACATCGATTCCGAAGGGCTGGCGCGAATCTTCGACTACATGAAAGATAATGGCGCCTGGGTCGTCAATTGCAGCTGGGGGCCAAAGGCAGCCCGATACCCGATCGGCCGGCGCGTCTCGGACGCCATATCGCGCTGCGTCAGGGAAGGCAGGGGCGGGCTTGGGACGCCGATACTCTTCGCCGCCGGGAATCGGAACACCAGCATAAATGACGAAACTCATTTCAATGGCCTTGCGACGCATCCCGACGTGATCGCGGTGTCATCGTCGACGAGCCTCGACCAGAGGTCCGATACTTCGAACTACGGCTCCGAGATATGCCTGTGTGCGCCCTCAAGCAGCGGTGGCGGCTGGACCATCGTGACCAGTGACGCAGCCGGTAGCTGGACCGATCCAGCAGGAATAGCCAGGCCACGCGGCTACAAGAACGGCGACCAGCACGATTGTTTTGGAGGCACGTCCAGTTCGTGCGCCCTGGTGGCAGGAGTCTGCGCTCTGGTCCTGTCGGCAGCCCCTCGGCTTGGCGCGGCGGAATTGCGCTCGATTCTGCAACGCACCGCTCGCCGCATCGGCGATTCAGGTGCCTACGCTCCGGACGGTCACTCGATCCATTTTGGGTTTGGCTGCGTCGATGCCGCGGCCGCGGTTGCCGCTGCCCGCGCAAGTCTAGCGAGTTGATCCCGTGGCCACCAAGGTAGAAATCAAGTTTGGCCGCTCCAACGTGATCCTGACCAGAAGCGATGTCCTGGTCGCGGCAAGACCACGGCTCGGCAGAACAACGTCTTTCGGAACCGAAATACAGTCACTCGGAGCGCGTGGCCAGGGTGCGCTTCGCGGGAGAGTTGCTGGATTCGACATCGTCGAACTCCCCACGTCGTTCAGGAAACAGCGGTCGGCACGCGAGGAGTTCGGCCGCATGATGTCGGTGGCTC
Organism: Mesorhizobium sp. CA12; assembly: GCF_020165255.1. Taxonomy (NCBI): domain Bacteria; kingdom Pseudomonadati; phylum Pseudomonadota; class Alphaproteobacteria; order Hyphomicrobiales; family Phyllobacteriaceae; genus Mesorhizobium; species Mesorhizobium sp. CA12. Next base: position 329,539 of record NZ_JAIUHT010000005.1, on the reverse strand, counting down.
GACAGACCGCGGTCTATCACACATCAGATGATCTGGTCCCCTTCGTGCCGACGGGAACGATCTACCTTGCTTTGGCCGACGGCGTCGATCAGGCGGCGGGAAATGACATACTGCAGCGCTACGGGTTGACGGTCTTGAAGTCCGAGCGCGCCGGGCGTTTCACGGTGCTTGCACAGTCAGATACGGTGGATATCTGCTTGGCGTTGCAGGCAGAGGCAGCGGTGGCGATCGCCGAGCCGGACCTGGCCACGCCCAGGCGATCAGCACAGGTGCCGCCGCCTCCGGACACGCTCTTTGGTGAACTCTGGCATCTATGCAATACGGGTGGGCCAGGCGGGCAAGCGCTCGGCTATAAGGCAGGAGCCGACGCGCGCGTGGTGGACGCGTGGAAATGTCTCGACGGGATGGGCAGTGCCGATGTTGTCATTGGCTTCATCGACGACGGCTTCGATCTTACCCATCCGGACTTTCGAGACAAGGCGATCTTGCCTTGGGACTTCGTGAGGAACTCGCCAGACGTCACGCCGGATGTTCCCGATGGCGGGAACGACGATTGGCACGGGACCGCTTGCGCCGGGGTTGCAGCCGCTAGTTTTGGTGCGGGGGACATGATCGGTGCAGCGCCCTACGCGCGGATCATGCCCATCCGCATGAGTCCCGACATCGAACCAGAGCCGCTGTCGCGGATGTTCTACTATCTTGCCGAAAACGGGGCGTGGATAGCCAACTGCAGCTGGGGTCCGGAGGCAGCCAAATACGAGCTGCCCACTCGCCTCTCAGATGCCATCACTTATTGCGTTGAGCAAGGGCGCGCAGGTCGGGGCATGCCGGTTCTTTTTGCTGCCGGCAATGCCAACGTCAGCATCAATGACGCAACTCACCTAAATGGGTTTGCCACCCACCCGCTCGTCATTGCCGTCGCGTCCTCGAACAGTCTCGACCAGCGGTCCGACTACTCGAATTTTGGTGCCGAAATAGCGCTTTGCGCGCCATCCAGTGGCGGGGCCGGCCGGGCGATCATTACCGCAGATGTCACCGGCACCTATGTCGACGGCAATGGAGTCACCCGCCCGCGCGGTTATGCGGAGGGTGATTACTATCGCTTTTTCAAGGGCACCTCGAGCGCCTGTGCGCTTGCCGCCGGTGTCTGTGCGCTCGTTCTGTCAGCGGCTCCGGAGCTCCGTGCCGCCCAGCTGCGCGGCATATTGCAGCAAACCGCGCGCCGCATCGGCAGCCCCACCGACTACGGACCAGATGGCCACTCTGATCTTTTCGGCTTCGGCTGCATCGATGCAGCAGCGGCAGTCGCGGCAGCGCAGGGCGGATTGCCTGTCGCGGACGCCGGCGCCAATGGCCTTGCGTGAGTTGGACCCGGTGACAGTCCGTCGCCCATTGAAGAAGGAGGTCTGAAAATGAAACGACTTGAAGTCTCCACCTGCCTTGCCGCCGTTGCGGCCGCTACTGTCTTGAGTACATGCCCCGCATTTGCGGGGGGCTTCAACGACTTCATCGTCGGTGGCGTTCCTGTGCAGAACATCAAGGAGCTGCCCTGGCAGGTAGCGTTGCTCGATGCAAAGGCTACCGCGCCCCGTCAGTTTTGCGGTGGCTCGATTGTCGCCCCGCAGTGGATACTGACAGCGGCACACTGCGTCGACAACGGACTTGTCAACAAGGACCCTGTGAATGTCGATGTCCTCGCCGGCACGGTCTTCAAATCGACCGGCGGCCAGAGGGTCGACGCCACGGCAATACTCATAAATCCGGGCTGGGGACAGTCCGCCGCGCAATACGATCACGATGCGGCTCTTATCAAGCTGAAAGAGCCACTGTCGGTGGGCACGGCTGTGGCGCTCGCGACAGCCGACACCAAGTTAGAGCCGGAAACCCAGATCAGGGTCTCTGGCTGGGGTGCAACCAGTGAAGGCGGTCCCACATCGAACCAGTTGCTGCGTGTCGACGTCCCCGTTGTTTCGAACGAGACCTGCAATGCGGAGGCGAGCTACGGCGGCGCGATCACCGAGAATATGCTCTGCCTGGGCGAAAAGACGGGCGGCAAGGACTCCTGCCAAGGCGACAGCGGCGGGCCGGCAGTGCTGATGCTGGAGCCGCCCCAGCTGGTCGGCATTGTCAGCTGGGGTGAAGGCTGTGCTCGCCCTGATCTGTATGGCGTCTACACGCGTGTGTCCGCCGTGAAGGACTGGGTCGAAGCGACGATTGCCGCGAACAAATAGGGCGGCACCATGAAAAAGAAGCTCAAGATATCGGCGGAGAGCAAGGCTGCCCTCCGCCAGTTCCTGGCGGACACTGAAATAGATCTTGGATGCCGCCCGGTGGCTCGGCGTGAAGGGGATCGCACCAGTACAATCGGAATCGCCGACGAAGCGCAAATCGACCGCCTCGTCGCCCGTGCGGCGACAGGAATCTCGATAGAAGTGCTCGAGACCGTTCCCGATACACGTTCCCGCATCGAACTCGTCTCGTCGGGCAACCGCTTCCTGAGCGGAGAAATGCCGCGCGGACCTGGAAGGAAGGAGTAGGAAATGGCCTACCTCAACTACGACGAGATCGTTAGCGCTGTTCAAATCCTGGCAGAAAAATATCCGACCCTGACCACGCAGGTGCCGCTGCCAAACCTCACCGTGGAATCACGGAGCGTTGGGGCGCTTGCGATCGGAAAGATGCGCGGTCCAGATCAGCGGACCGCCATCTTCGTAGGCGGCGTCCACGCCCGCGAGTGGGTGCCGCCGGACGCTTTGATCTCCCTTGCTGCCGATCTTCTGGAAGCCTACAGCTCAGGCACCGGGCTGCGATACGGATCCTCCTACTTCGACAAGCCGACGGTGGCCTCGATCGTCGATCGAATCCAGATCGTGATCCTGCCTTGCGCCAACCCTGATGGACGCGTGTTCAGCCAGAACGTCGATGGGGACTGGCGCAAGAACCGCAGGCCAATGGTCAATAGGCAAGGTGCCGTCTGCTACGGCGTTGATATCAATCGAAACTTTGACGTCGCCTGGGATTTTAAGCTGCATTTCGCCCCGGGCGGCGTGAGCGCGTCCGACGATCCATGCCACAAATATCTCTACGTCGGTCCCGCCGCTGCATCCGAACCCGAGACGCGCAATATCGTGTGGCTTCTCGATAGCTTGCCTGGCACCGGTTGGTTTGTCGACGTCCATAGCGCCATACCCGCGGTGTTTCACTCGTGGGGCCTTGATTCAAATCAGACCACCGCTCCCGAGCAGAATTTTCTGAACCCGGCGTTCGACGGGATCCGTGGCAATCCCGACGATTCCTACGGAGAGTTCATCACCGAGGCCGATCTCGATACCGTGCGGGGGCTGGCACGCGCGATGAAAGACGCGATCACCCTCGTGGCAGGCGATGACTACAACGTCGGCCCCGCCTTCGAACTCTATGCCACATCAGGCGCAAGCGATGACTACTCCTACAGTCGTCACCTCGCCAGGCCTGAGCTGCCGAAAGTGCTCGGCTTCACGATGGAATGCGGTCACGAGTTCCAGCCCGACGACGGCGGGCGCGAGACAACCATCAAGGAAGTTTGCGCGGGTCTCCTGGCATTCTGCGCACAAGTCACGTCAGCGAGCGCCTGAAGCGTGAGCTCAAGCCAAGTCCCACTTTAGGTTGCCTAAGACGCATGCGGTTTCGATAGGCCAGCTTTGACGAAAGGAATGGAAAATGGCGCAGACCTGTGAATGGACGATCATGGTGTTTCTGAATGCCGACAACAACCTCGAGCCGTTCGGCCTCAAGGACTTTCGCGAAATGGCGAAGGTTGGCAGTGACGACAAAGTCAATATTGTCGTCCAGTTTGACCGAAACGGCGGATTCGCGACGACATCACCGCAATGGCAGGGTTGTTACCGCTTCAATGTTCAAAAAGGTGGCGACGCTACGCCTGCTCAAGCCGTTGCATCGCTTGGCGACACCAATATGGGAAGCGGGACAACACTGCGCAATTTCGTCGATTGGGCGATGGAACAGTATCCTGCGAGGAAATACATGCTGGCCATATGGAACCATGGCCAGGGCTGGCGTCATTTCCGTACCGTTCGACCCGATATCAGCGGTATCGACCTGAGCAGGTTCAGGGATTTTCGCGCGTCGCGAATGGCGCGCGAAGCTGAACGGCGCGCGACCAGTCTCTCCTCCCGAAACCGTTCGGATGGTAGAATTTCGCTGTCATCTACTCAGGCTATTCCGCTCGATCTGACGGTCAGCGGCACAATGCGCTCGGTATCATCAGACGATACGAGCGGCGACACGCTCTACAACCGCGAAATCCAGGAGAGCTTGAAGGGGATAAATGTGGACGTGATCGGCTTCGATGCCTGCTTGATGGGCATGGTCGAAACCGGGTACGCTTTGCGCAATATTGGCCAAGTGATGGTCGCCAGCGAGGAACTCGAACCTGGTGACGGCTGGAACTACGCGGATTGGCTCAAGAAGCTGACCGACAATCCCGACATGACAGCCGCTGACCTCGGCACGACCATGGTTGGTTCGTACCAGGAATATTACCAGGGGGTTGGAGACGACCCGGCCACGACGCTATCTGCTATCGACCTTCCAAGCATGGATGGGCTCGCCGCAAGTATTGACAGCTTTGCAGATGCGCTGGTCAATGTTGGAGATGCTGACTTCAGTCGAATCGTGACTGCTCGCCAGGCTTGCGAGGAGTACGCGCCCGGATACGGCCTGCACGGAATTGACCTGGGTCGGTTTGCACAACAGATTGGTTCCACCTTGGCGGGTTCCACTGCGGGGGATGCCGCTGCCATTGTGTTGCAGAACCTTAGCAAATCTGTTGTTGCAAACTATGCCGGCGCCGATCGTCAAGGAAGGTTCGGCTCCAATGGGTTGGCGATCTATTTCCCGGAGACGCGGGCCAATTTCAACGCCGATCCCGATCACATCGGATACATCAAAACAAACGCCCACTATCCGGTAGAGTTCGTTCAGAACCATCGCTGGGCCGATTTCCTTCTTAATCGCTACCTCGCCGATATCACCTCGTAAACTGGTCGCGGCCAAACGCGCCCGATCTCTTTTGAAAATTCGCATTGGACCCTGGAACGCTGGAGCGCTGGCTAATGCCGCGGCTTCGGGCGGCACCGAACGATAGGAGAGTTTGATGTTGCTAATGGAGAGCGAAGACCGCAGTAAATCTGGCAAATCGGCAAGGTCCGGCATCCCTGATATGGATGATATGGCGGCGCTGCCAGACCCTTTGGTCGAAGAGGAACCGTCCGACATTGATGTTGAACTGGGGGAATATCTCGAGTCCGTGGAGGCGAAAGACCCCGATGGGTTCTTGAGGAACTTCGCAAGAGCCAGCGCCTACGACGCGGTCAAGTGGCCGAAGTATGACGAGAACGCTCCCGACTATGCCAGTGTCGCAACCATCGAAGCGCCCGCCACCTTCCTGCTCACTGCGGAAGTGCTCGACCGCCTCATTGCGTTGAACTATTTCGTACCCGAGGGAGAGGACGACACGATCGCGATTGCGTTGCGCGGCGCGACACTTGCGGACGGCTTGCTTGACGTCGAGACAGTCGATGAGGCGACTGTCATGGTCACCCGCCCCGATCACATCAACTTCAAGTGCCTGATCGGCTTTTTCTTCAGGAAGACGCGCAAGCTCTCTTTGTACACGGGATCAACCGTGCCGTGCCGAAAGGCTATTTTTGGCTATGTAAATGGTGGAATGAGCTGCAACGTCCTGCCAAACGGGCTCTACAGCTACTATGTGTGGCGCCACAAGACGATCAAGCCGGCGCTCAGGCTGGCGGTTTCGAACGCCAGCCTGGCCGATCTTGAGGCCGGCCAATCCGCCACTGTCCTGCGCACGAAGAACGATTATATCCTGGGAACCAAGGATATATGGGATCCATCGCGCCCGCTCGATAACGTCCATTGTTCCTACTATCTAACCTATAATCCTGACCTTGGTTCGTACTTTTCATCCTGGGGCTGTCTCACGATTCGAGGCAAGAAGACAGGTACCGACCAGTGGGGGAAGTTCCAGAAGGTGCTCTCGAAGATCGGGCAGCGCTCACGACTCGACCTGATGCTGTTGACGGGGAAGGATGCGGCGCTGGCGGCGGCCCAACTGGGAGATGGGCAACCGGCCGGCTCCTTGGTCCGGTTGCGGGTCGGCTCCCAGGGGCAGGCAGTATTGCTGCTTCAGCAGCGCCTGGGATTGGGAGCAAGCGGATATTTCGGCTACGCCACCCGTGCTCGTCTGACCGAATTCCAGCGCGAGCTTACCGGACAACAAGGCGAGGCATGGGCAGATGGAGTCTACAGCCCGGCATTCGACCTTTTGACCGGCTGGGATGTTTTTTCTGCTGCCCCGCTAACAAGGCTGATGCTCAAGTCGGAAGTTGCCGAGAACGCAGGTGAGGGGCTTGCTGCCGACGCATTGCGCGCTCTGCCGCCAGACGAGTACGCGACTGACGAGCCCTCGAAAGAAGGGTCAACTCGCGAGAGAGCCAGGCCGAAACCAAGAGCCAGGACATTTACGATTGAACCGGCCAACGAGCCACAACAATCTGGCGTCTCGTTCTACGCGACGGAGGAGTCTACAGGAGAGAGATTCTTCGTCGCCAAGTCGACCAGGTATGTGCGGCGAAGAGGGCTTGCGCGCTCAAGCATTCTGCTAATCTACGATCGCTTCCAGGCAGCCAACCAGGCCGGTGCGTGGGCTCATTTCATTTGGCCGACCGCCATGGGCGAAAGCAACGCCCGGCATCTCACGATAAACAGCTATGATCGCGCGCATTTCACATGGGGCTTCTTCCAGCTTGCCGCCCATACGCCGAAGGACAACTTGATCCTGCTGATGCGTGAACTGCTTGGCCTGAGCAGTGCCGCCGCCTATTTCCCGGACCTCAAGCTTGTCAATGGGCGCGTGCATCAGATGACGTCCAGCGGGGAAGTGGACCTTGAGCACGAGGAGGCCGTTCCGATTGGAAGCCAAACCGGGGTGCAGATACCGCGGTTCATGCGCTATCTCAATCCGGATTCATACCGCGTCGACAACGCGGAAGTGCTGACCGCCGCCAAATTCGTCCACTGGTCGCTCAATGACCCGAAAGTCATTGAGAAGACGATCGAAGTGGCGCTTCGCATCGTCAAACGCAAGATGAATGCCTTCGCCCAAAGATACGATCTCTTCGGCCGGCGGCCGGAACTGGCAATCTGGGTACTCGACATGTTTCATCAGGGGCGCGGCTCGGTCAGCCAGGTCAAAGCTGCACTGCAGTTATCGAGCTTCTCGGCGCAGTTGGACGCGCTGAGCATCCTGAGCGATCTTGAGGATAGCTATGGGTTCGATGTGGAGTCGGCAGCCCATCGCGGCGATACGGTCGAGGACATGGCCTATTCGGACAGTCAACTCGACGACTTTGCGCGTCGGGTCGAAAAGGTTCTTCGCACGGGCGTCGAACCGCGCGCGATCCTCCTTTCAGGCGGTGGCAATGATGTGGCGGGTGACGAGTTTGCCATGCTGCTCAACCACGCGACGTCGAGCATCGCCGGCCTCAACCAATCAATCGTCACGGGTATTATCGATCAGCGCATTCGTGATGCCTACGTGACCATTCTTAGTGCGATCACCGAAATCTGCAAAGCCCACCTTGGCCATCCCGTACCCATCGTGATCCATGGCTATGACTATCCGGTGCCTGACGGGCGAGGCTTCTTGGGTGGGTGGGGCCCGTTTCCAGGCCCTTGGCTTGAGCCAGGCTTTCGCCAAAAGGGCTACTCTCAGATGAGCAGGCGAAAGCAAATCTGCGTCGAGCTGATTGACCGCTTCGACACGATGCTTGCTGGTCTTGCCGGCACGTCGCCTTTTGGACATGTCAAATTTTTGGATCTGCGCAACACGCTGGCGACAGGCTCAACCTACAAGACCTGGTGGGCAAACGAGTTGCATCCGACAGCGAAGGGCTTTGAGGCGGTCACAAAGAAATTTGCTGGCGTGATTTGACGCTTCTTGTCGGTGCGCCAGCCGCAAAGCCACTTGGCGGTGGCAAGCGTCCAAGGCGGGTTCGACGTCTTTCAGAGTGCATAGGTACGGTTGACGATAGTCGTTGCCTACAAGCGAACCGGGCTCTCGTCGCAAACGGAGGGGGTAAATGCAGGAGTCCTTGCAATACATATTCCTTGCCGCGTTGGCCTACAAATATAGTTACGCAGAGAGTCCAACGCCTAGACTTCGATTCTCAAAAAGACTAGCCTAAGCCATTGCTTAATTAGGGGCTTGAGGGGTCATGCAAAAACAGGCGATCTATGCCTACAGTTTGAGTGGGAAGAATATACGAGTTAGCATCGTCTCGGCCCGGCTGCGAATGGTACTGGATCCAAAGGGGATCATCGGGGTCGACACGCTCGATCCTCTGACCGATTTCTTCGACGGTGCGAACCCCGCATTCGTGCTGCCGGACATGATCAGCAGCTACAAACCATTTCATGATGATAAGCTGGAGGTCACCGTGGGGGACATAAGCAAGGCCAAGACAGTCCACGATGTGACAACGATCATCTTACGAAAATACAAGCAGATGGGCTGGAAGGTGCTGATCGGATGACCGTGCGATTGTTAGTGCTGCCGGTCGTATCGCTGCTGGGACTGTCCTTTGCGGCGGCCGCAGAAAAGTCTGTCGCTGAACGGTACGACCTCAACCACAACGGCTATATCGACGATGGGGAGGAGATGCACGTTCTCGCCCTCCACTATGCGAGTCCCGTATTGCGCGCCTACGATGTCGCTCCGACCGACGGGAAACTCAGTAAAAACGAAATCCAAACCATCTACGACACAGCGGAAAATCGCCTCAGCGATAACGAGTCCGTGCAAGCCACTCTCGGCCCGCTCCTCGACAAGCTTTCTCAAGCCCATGGTCGCCTACCGATTAAGGACGCCAACATCGACTTCACCGGGATCGATGCGGCGATTGAGGTGGGCGAGAAGGGCCTTGAGCCGGAATGCTCGGTCAAGCAGAGGCTGTTCCTACGCCGCGACAAGGTCGACATGTCGCTCTATGACAACACGCTCGGCGCCAAGCAAGCCAAGGGCGCGTCCATCCGGGTCAACCATGACTACGTGCTCGGTCAGACGACGGCGACCGTCGACGCTGCCACCGCCGTGGTCCTTTTCCGCAATGCATGCCCAGATCCGGGCGCGCAGGACATAGCGGAAGGCTTCCTGGCAGGCTATTCACTCGCCGCCTACTCGGACCTCGCCGGCGAATTCGGGACAGGCAGTCGGGATCTCGAAAGCAACGCCGAGATCGGGCTGGACGGCCAACTCCAGATTCAGGGCGGCCCGTTCCGCTACACTTACGTCACCGCCGGCGCCTACTACCTCACCGACTTTCATGGTGAAGCCAGCGGATACGGTTTCCAGGCAACTGTTCAGCCCTACGATGAGCGGATCCATCTGGGCATCACTCGCAAGGATAACCCCTACCTCAGCTGGTACGTTACACCGATCCTTCGCATCGACAGCGTACAGGTCAACGACGGCGGCTTCACCGGACTGGCTGATGACACACGATACCTTTGGCTTGGCGGAGACTTCGAACTCACCGCATTCCTCTATCCTGAGAAGTTCGGTCACCGCTTGTACGCCAAGGCCAATGCCAATCTTTACTGGGACGCGCTTGGGGAACGTTTCGTGGATCAGTACGGCGCCGGTCTTTTCTATAACGTTGACCCTGCCGGAAACACGTCCGTCTCGACGGAGTACGTCTACGGTACTGACCGCAAGAAGCTTCGGCACGAAGACAAGGTCACAGTCAACTTCAACGTGAAATATTGAGCTCGAGCTTGGTGGCACGCAGCCGCCAGTCGACATCGCGGAAGTGCGACGCTGCCTGATTTCGCTCTGCTCCCGACTTGCGGTCAGAGTAGCACCACCTTCAAGGGACCACCGCTATGAGCGTTTTCAACATATTGACCCGGAATGGCGCTGCTGACCCAGGACAAGAGCAGTTGCTCTCCGATTTGGCTGCCGAGCTCAGTAAACCCCACGCGAAACTCCTAATTCACCTCCACGGGGGTCTGGTCGACGAGACCTCGGGTTTGGCTGCCGCCGAGCGTCTGTCCGGAAATGGCCAAAACAGTTGGCAGCTCGGGCCTGAATGGACGCAGGTCTATGTTATCTGGCGGACTGGAGCGATCGAGACCATCAGGACCAACTGGATCGATCTCGTCCACGACGATCGGCTCTATCAAACAATCCTGCGCAAGCTGATCGGCTTTGTCACCAAGAAACTCGGCATGCCTTCACTCGGCGCGCGGGGACCGGGTTCCCTGTCGATCAACGAGGCAGAGATCCAACGGCGATTGACGGGAAAGGCTGGGCAGCGGCCTTTCGACGATGTCGACGTTCATTTGGCGCCTGAACTTCCGACTGGCTCGCGCGCAACGGTCATGAGCGAGCAGACCAATGGCGAACTAGCCATCGAATTCCAGAAAGAACTAGCGGAGGACGGTTCCTTCCAGGGCGTTGCCGCCGATATTGACGAGGCGGTCAATGTGCCCAGCGGTGCACGCACACCCTCGGTCGCGGTTGACATGGCCGAGGGCAGGAAAATGCTGGAGCGACTTGATCACAGCATCCAGGGAGAGGTGGCGCCTCCGCCTGCCGTCGCGGGCGAGCCTCGCGGCATTGTTTCGGTTGGCACTTTCCTGATTTCGCATGCAGGCGAGGTCGCAATCCGGTGCTTCAAACGCTTTCGTGGCGGCCGGGACCACGGCGTGCACGCCACCATCGTCGAGGAAGTGTGCCGCGAATTCTACGGCGACCTTGTCGGTGCCAAGGTGTGGGGTATGATGGTGCAGGACGCTGCGGACCATTTCGGGCCAGGAAAGCTTGGAAGCAAGATCATCGACATCATCAAGGAGCACACGCCCAATGATTTTGTCATGAGTGGTCATAGCGCCGGGTCGATCTGGGCATCGCGGTTCCTGCTTGCTGCCAAGGCGGCGGGCCTCGACAAAAAGGTCAGGCTAGTCCTGCTGGCGCCAGCGGTTCGCGAAAATCTCTTCGCCAAGATGCTCGATGAGGCCGGCGACATGATCGAACGCTGTCGCATGATTACGATGACTGATGAGCTTGAGCGAGCCGATGCGGTGCTCGGCCATGACAAGGGCTATATCTATCCAAGCTCGCTTCTCTACCTGGTCTCGGGAATGTTTGAGGAGATGAATGCCAAGGCCTATCCTGACGCGCCAATTCTTGGAATGCAGCGCTTTTCCAGCATATCGAGCCTCGACACCGCTGAGCAGGATGCCGCAAAGTCCATCGCGAAATTCTTCCAGAAAGAAGGCCATGGTGTCATCGTGTCGCCGACGCCGGGCATCGCCATGGCCAACAGCCATGGCGACTTCGACAACGAGCCGTTGATGCTTGCAACCGCGCGTGCGCTTTTTTAGGCCGACGCGCTATGGGCAACTGGGCTATCGTCGTCGGGATAAATGAATACCCTCCGCTGGCGAAGCAGGGGGCTCTGCAGGGCGCGGTTGCAGACGCCTGCGACTTTGCCGATTGGGCCCTTGACCCGGCCGGTGGCAATGTCCCTGCAGAGCACCTCTTCTTCTGGACATATCCTTGGCCAACGGCACCCCAGGGCCGGCTTCAAGCCTATATCGCAGGCGGGCCGCCTCAATGGTACAACGTTGATCTAGGTTCGGCTGACCCCAATCCAACGCGCGCGCCAAACGCGCTCGAAATCACCACGACGATCGAGAGCCTTGGGCGCACGGTACGCGCCAAAGCCATGGAAGATGGCGACACCGGCACGCGCCGCGTCTACGTGTTTCTGGCGGGCCATGGCATTCGGGCCAAGACGGTGGATCGCAGCGAGGAGACCTGCTTCCTCGCCGGTGATTTCCGACCCATTAACAACGGCAATCTTGCCGCCGGTCTGGTGCCGTGCGACAGCTTTCGAAGAGCGCTCCTCAACGATCGCTTCGACGAGGCTATTCTGTTCACAGATTGCTGTCGCACACAGACAGCCCGTTCAGCGCTGATGGCACAGCCGGTATCTGATTATAGCGGCCAGCCAATCGCGCCTCACAGTATAGCGTACGCGGCGCAAGACGACATGCTGGCGCATGAGACCACTCAGCCGCCGGTTCGGGGCGCCTTTTCGAGCGCGCTCATGCGCGGTTTGCGCACCCACCGGACGGGTGCTTCGAGCGACCTTTACGCCGCGACGCTCAAGCAATACGTGCTCGACAATATCAAGGACTTCACTGCCACTGGTCAGAAGCCCAATATGTGGTTTCATCCCGATGGTGATGGGCCGCTGATCGTCCGGGGCGCACCGGCGGTTGCCGGACCGATGCCGACAGTCCGTTTGATCGACGTCTCTGCTCTTCCCAACGGCACTCAGCTTATCCTCAATGGCGGCGACAACACGCCGCTGCCCGGGATTCAGCCGCTCGTGGTCACAGGTCCCAATATGGCAACGCCACCGCTTGCGCCAGGCCTCTATTCAATCGATGTCAACGATGGCAGCGGTCGATATACGACGTTCAAGCATCCAAGTGCGGAGCCTGTTTATGTCGGCTGATAGCCTGCCGCCGCGTCCCCCGATCAGCCTCTCGTTGGTCGCTCGCCCAGGAATCACGATTCGAGTGCTTGACGGGGCCCTCGCGGAGATCGGCCGTGGTACCGAACGGTTCGAAAAGGAGCTGGCTCAGGGACTTTATCTCGTTGAATGGAGTTCCGCCGGCCAGCAGGCGCAGACTATCGTTCGTCTCGATGGAAGCCAGGACAAGGTCGAGGTCCAGTTCGATCCCAGCGATCTGAAATCCCCGGGCGCATTCGATTCCAAATCGAGCGATCGCATCGCGCTGGTGGATGCTGTCAACGGGGCAGTCAAGCCCTCCGAGCGAAGCTACGAATCCTCGATCGTGCTCGTCGTTACAGGTGAGACCGACGTGCTCGCAGCCGCCGGCGGTCTCGACTTGAGGCTCTATGATCGTGAGGAGGTCGCGATGCGCGCGAATCCCAACGATGCACCTAGTCTGGAACTCGGCAGGGGAGAGCACGCCTACTGCTACGACGTCCGACCAGGACGCTACCACATCGGTTTCCGGTCGATCCTTGGTCAACGGCTGGGGCAGAGCGTACCGGCGCTCGCTGGTCGACAGACGCTGGTCTTCCTTACCGTCTCGCGCACGAACTTGATCGTCGCCGATGGTGACGAATTCCACAAGGAGGACAGCGTCGGCATCGACCCGGCGCGTACGACCATAGTAACGGTACGCGGCGACGAGAACGACTACCGTGTCCGCGAGCGCGTGCGCCTGGCCGGTTTAATGCTGTTCGATCTCGCGAATGGGACGAACTCACTCTCGACGGATGTCGTGGATGTCCTTGACGACCCGATGACCGACCCGCTCCTCAAACTCTACGGCGCCTTTGGCGCGCTGTCGGCGTTGGAGCGCCATGGATCGTTCGCAGCAAGCGAGCCTTCGCAGGGCAGCCGACCGCCTACCTACGACCAATCCTGGATCGAACGACTTGCCGGCTGGATCGGCGACCCATCGCAACGGGGATTGCCAACCGACGCAACCGCTGCCTGCTGGGAGCTGCACCGTCTCAATCCGCACATCTTCGGGACGGAAAAATGGGCGAGACTGCCTTCCCGCATTGAAACGCCGCCGATGCTCGAATGTGCCTGGCGGTGGGCGATCGAAGAAAGCATTCAACGCCCTGGCGCCGTGCGTGGGGCGGCAATTGTCGCAACCGCGCGGTCGTCTGGCGGCAGCCAGCCATGGCTTTGCTGGCAGCTGGCAGCCGCGACCGCGAAGTTCAAGCCCGTCGGCCCCGCCGTCGACGATCTGCCGTCGTTGCTAACTCAGGTCGCACAGAAGGTTGCATCGCTCGTCCAGGTCGAGCCTAACGGCGTGCGTCGCACGCTCTCCAAGCAGCTCGACGCCTTAGGTCCCGAGGTCCAGGCGACGGCGTTGCGCGCGATGCAACTCGCGTTGCCCACCGCGACAAAGGTGTCGGCCGGCATCATCACCGATCTGGCAGTTGCGCTGGGTTTGCCGTCTCAACAGCTTCGCAAGAGGCTCGCAAACACGAAAGCAGCACTAGACGACGCGACTCCGTCGGCGCAGTCATGGAGTTCGGGCGCTACCGCGACAGACGCTAGGAGCCCATCAGGCAAGCAGGCGCCCGGCTTATCACGTCGCATCAGGTATAAGAACGACCTGCAGAAGGGCAGGTTCGGAGGCAATGCCAGCCGCGGGGGATTTACGGCTTCGGCCGAGTTCGAGAAGACCCGCTCGAAGAATTGGGTGAAGATCGTTTTACGCGTCGAAGGACCCGGCCGCGACGGCGAGGAGGCCCAGTTCCACCTCCATGACAGTTTCATGCCACCGCTCAGGTCCAGGAAATTCAAGGCTGGCGTGGCAAGGCTGGCCGTGACCGTCTGGGGCGGGTTTACGCTGGGTGTATGGATTCCAGCCCATGACGTCGAACTCGAGCTTGATCTTACCGAGTTGGACGACGCTCCCAGGATCGTGCGGGAACGTTAGATCAAGGCACTCCTGCTGATGCGCTCTGGTTTATTTGTCAGAATCCGGAATTTCATATCGGGGCCATTCGCCGGGTTGCCACGGGCCTGGCAGCGCCCCCAAACAAGCAGCTGACGCGACCTGTTCGGCAGGTTGCTGAGCACCGCTTGCCGGTCTCATGAGCATCCCTTGGCGATGCTGACAGGCGGTCTTGCGCCAGCCCATCGTCCAATGGCCACCGCCCTCTACTTATGGATAAGAAGGGTGGCTCATTTTGGGTTCTTATCCCGTTCGCCAGACCACGCAAAATCACAAAGGACATGGATTGGCGAACCACCTGCAAACTATTGACTTTCTGTGGCAAAGGCGGTCCCTCAGCGACTAACAAGATCGTTATTCGCCAATGGGTTGCGAAGCAGTTCGCCAAAGTCGATTCAAGAAGCTGATCCAGCCACTCGACGACCTTATTATCTTCTCTGAATGGCAGCTTTGCGCTGATATCGGCCGCCGCGTAGGCTCTGGCGTTTCCCAAAAACGGTCATTGCTAGTGGCCTGGGGACGCCAAACGCAATCGATTCGCTTCGTCAGGCTGCGCGGGCGAAGCGGTCGATCCTGAAATCGTCGAGCGGCGTTTCGCAGCGGCCGGTCATCATAAGCTCGGCCATGGCGTCGCCCACGCCCGGGCCGAGCTGGAAGCCATGCCCGCAGAAACCGAAGGCATGGAACAAGCCCGGCGTCGTCATTGAGCGTCCCATGACCGGCAGCATGTCGCGCACATAGCCCTCGCAGCCCGACCATGTGCGAATGACCGCGACCCCCGCGATCGCCGGCAACAGCCGCGCGACTGCGTGCAATTGCACCGGAAGGCGCATGGGATCGGCGGTTGCGTAACCGGGATCGAGGTCCACCGCCACCCGCTCGGCCGCGCCGCCGAAGACGATGTTGCCGCGTTCGACCTGACGCAGATAGGCGCCATGATCCTTGTCGCGCGTCCAGATGCCGACCACCGGCAGGATTCGGTGCGGCAACGGCTCGGTCACGCCCATCTGCGGGCCACGCGCGTCCAGCGGCACCTGTTCGCCGAACTGCGCGGCGACGCG
Source organism: Mesorhizobium sp. CA12 (assembly GCF_020165255.1). Taxonomy (NCBI): domain Bacteria; kingdom Pseudomonadati; phylum Pseudomonadota; class Alphaproteobacteria; order Hyphomicrobiales; family Phyllobacteriaceae; genus Mesorhizobium; species Mesorhizobium sp. CA12. The sequence continues at coordinate 313,874 of NZ_JAIUHT010000005.1, read as the reverse complement.
CGCGCCCCAGGCGCCGGCGGCGTTGAGCAGGCACTCCGCGGCGAACGCACCTTTCGAAGTGTTAACAAGGAAGCCGGAGCCAGTGCGCTTCGTCGTCTCGACTTCGGCGTCCTGGACGATTTCCGCGCCGAGCTTACGGGCGGCTTCGGCAAAGGCCGGCGCGATCAGCCGCGGATTGCCGCTGCCGTCATGCGGCGAGAACGACGCCGCGATCGCCTCAGGACCGAGGCCGCGAAACCGGGAGCGGATTTCGCGCGGGGTCAGTTCCTCCAGCTCGAGCCCCCAGGGTCGTGCCGCCTGAGCGTAGGCCCGCATGTCGGCAAGACTTCCCTCATCGAAGATCAGTCGGATGTGACCGGTGGCCCGGAATTCCACGTCGCGGCCAAGCATTTTTTCGGCCTCGCCCCAGAGCGTGAGCGAACGATTGGCAAGCGGCAGCTGGGACAAATGGCGGCCGGTGCGCCGGATGTTGCCGAACGAAGCGATGGTCGCCCCGCTGCCGATCCGGTTGCGCTCGATCAGCGTCACGCGCGCGCCTCGCCGGGCGAGGAAATAGGCCGAAGCCGTCCCTATCAGGCCGCCGCCCAGCACGATCACATCCATGGCGGCTCCTTGCAAATAGCATTGGATCCTCACGCGATCTTGTCCGCGCCGCGGCATTGCGTCAAAGATGGGTTTGGACGGAAGTCATAAGCTCGACCTATGGAGTTGGGATTTGCGGGCCCGGCAGCTCGAAGTGTTCATCGCCGTCATGCGCGCAAGCACCGTGACCGCCGCGGCGCGGATGCTGAACATCTCGCAGCCCGCGCTCAGCCAGATACTGCTTCATACCGAGGACGAGCTTGGCTTCACCCTGTTCGAACGGGTCAAAGGCCGGCTGCGGCCGACGCCTGAGGCGCTCGAGATCTTCGCCGATGCCGAGCGGCTGTCGGCGGGACTGGAAGGTTTGCGCCGCAAGACTACCGACCTGCGTCTCGGGCGGACCGGGCTGGTGCGGGTCGCGGCTTCGCCACCGCCGGCCATGGCGGTATTGCCGCGCGCCTTCACCGCATTCCGGACGCAGCATCCGGACATTTTGCTGCGTTCCCACAGCGCGCCGATCGCCGCGATCGTCGACATGCTGCGCGCCGGCGATGCCAGCCTCGGCGTAGCCATGGACGACCGGCTGCCTCCCGATATCGAGGCGGAGGTGATCGGCAGCGTCGGCTTCGCCTGCCTGCTGCCTGCCGGGCATTCACTGCAGAAGAAAACGGAGCTGACGCTCGCCGACCTGGCCGGGGAGGAGCTGATATCCTATCGCGGCAATACCCGCCCCGCTGACGAACTGGCCCACGCTGCCCGCGCGCAAGGCGTGGCGCTTTCACCATCGCTAGAGATCGACGTCTCTATTTCCGCGATCGGTTTCGTCCAGGCCGGCCTGGGTATCGGCCTGGTCGACGCGCTGCTGCCCTGGCACCAGTTCGCCGGCCTTGCTGTCAGGCCATTGGCGGCCGGACCGGAATTTCCGATCGCGCTGCTCACGTCGCGTGCCCGGGCCCTGTCGCGCGCCGACGAGATGATGCGCGACGAAATCCGTACGGCCTGTTCCGCCGTTCTCGGTGAGCATCGCGCCAAGGCATAAGCAGGACTTATATCCTTCCCCCTCATCCATCTTGGACGTTGATCGTCCGCTCGTGCGAGTTTTGGTCGGCAGACAGGAAGGGACGCATCATGGACGGTGCCATCGCGGCGGACGCAGCGCAGAACGAAGCCGACTGGAAGGTCGGCGTCGATATCGGCGGAACGTTCATTGACTTCTGCGCGCTGGAGACCCGTTCCGGCCGGGTCGCCTCGCTGAAGGTGCTGACGACGCCGGACGATCCGGGCGCCGAGCTGATGGCGGGCCTCGCTCTCCTGGCGGAACGTGAAGGCTTCGATCCCACCCATATGACGCGCTTCGTGCACGGCACGACCGTCGGCATCAATACCATCATCCAGCGCAAGGGCGCCCCGCTCGCGTTGTTCACCAATGCCGGCTTCGAGGACGTGATCGAGCTCGCGCGGCTGCGAATGCCGGACATGTATTCGCTGTTCTGCGCGCGGCCGGACCCGCTGATCTCGCGCGACATGGTGTTCGGCATTCCGGCCCGCATGCGTGCCGATGGCAGTGAAACTCAGGCACCCGACATCGCCGTCGTCGAACGGGCGGTTGCGGCTGCGAAAGCAGGCGGAGCGCAAGGGATTATCGTGTCCTTCCTCCATGCCTGGCGCAACGCCGCGCAGGAAGCCTCGGTCAAGGCCGCGATCGCCCGTCTGGCACCGGACGTCTTCGTCTTCACCTCTGCCGAAGTGTGGCCGGTCATCCGCGAGTATGAACGCAGCTCGACTGCCATTCTCAATGGCTATGTCCATCCGCGCGTCTCGGGCTATCTGACAGCGCTGGAAGAGCGGCTGAGGAGCTGCGGTGTGCCGGCGCGCCCGATGCTGACGAAATCGAATGGCGGGCTGATGAACGCTGCCGAAGGCAAGCGCGCATGCGTGAACATGCTTTTGTCGGGAACGGCTTCCGGCGTCATCGGCGCCTCGTGGCTGGCGCGTCAGGCCGGCGAAGACAAGATCCTTACCCTCGACATCGGTGGGACGTCGGCCGACTTCGCGCTGATCATAGACGGCGAGGCGCAGTTCGGCACCGGCGAGCTGATCGGCGAATTCCCGCTCCACATTCCATCCGTGTCGGTGAGCTCGATCGGAGTGGGCGGCGGCTCGATCGCCAGTGTCGATGCGCAAGGCGTGCTGCGAGTCGGGCCGGAATCGGCTGGCTCGGCACCGGGACCGGCATGCTACGGCCGCGGCGGCGAACGGGCGACGGTGACTGACGCCATGGTGGTGTGCGGATGGCTCGGCCACAGCGAGATGGCCTATGGCCAGCTCCGGATCGATACTGGATTGGCGCATCGCGCGGTCGGCGAGCTTGCCGCCCGGCTCGGCCGCACGATCGAGCAGACCGCGCAGGCAATCCTCGATATCGCGGTGTCGGAAATGTTCGTCGAGGTCGAGAAACTCGCCTCGCGCGCTGGTGTCGACCTGCGCGATTTCACGCTGATGCCATTCGGCGGCGGCGGCCCGATGCTCGGCTCTTTCCTTGCCCGCGAACTCGGCATGAAACGAGTTATGGCGCCGCGCCGCCCCGGCGTGGTCTCGGCACTCGGCGGGTTGGTGGCGGATCTGCGCGGCGATTTTATCCGCACGATCTTCAGCCCGCTGTCCTCAGCGTCGCTTCCCGCCATCCGCGAGGCCTTCGAAGCGCTTGCGGGTGAGGGGCGTCATTGGCTCGCAGAGCAGGGGCATGACGCGGCCGCGGAACTCAACCTCTTCTGCGACATGCGCTATGTCGGGCAGAGCTATGAGATCGAAGTCGTCCTTTTGCCGCAATGGCTGGCGGATGGCGATATGGCCGCCATCGTACGGGCTTTTCACCTCACCCATCAGCAGCTCTACGATTTTCACGATCCGGACGGCGATATTGAGCTTGTGAACATCCGGCTGTCCGCCATAGGCGCAGGGCCGAAACTTTCCTTCCCGCAAATCGATGAGGTCGACGCCCCTGTCAATCCGGCGCGCCGGCTCCCGGTCTATACGGGCCTCGGCGTCGAGACCGTCGACCTTCACGACCGACAGACCCTCATGCCTGGCAACACGTTCCATGGGCCTGCCGTGGTCGTTCAGGAAGACACCACATTTGCGATCCCCGCGGGGACGCAGGCACGGGTCGACCGCCATCTAAACCTTCTGCTGACCTTCCCGGAGTGACGCCATGTTTGACCGGACAAACCTGCAGGTTCTGGCGAACCATGCCCGCGCGGCGGCCGAGAATATGGCCCACACGCTGCACCGCACCGCGCACTCCGCCTTCGTCAAGGAGACGCAGGATTTCACGGTGATGCTGATGGATAGTGGGGGCGCGACTTTCGCCGTGCCGATGGAACTCGGCGCCACCTGGTATCCGGGGCTTTCGTATCACCGCGCGATCGCGATGGTCAGCGACTACCGGCCGGGCGATGTTGCGTTCACCAACGATCCCTATTCCGGCCACGTCGCCACGCATGCGCCCGACACGCATCTGTGGAAGCCGGTTTTCGTCGACGACGAGATCGTCGCCTGGACCGGCGGGCACATCCACAACACCGACATGGGCGGGGCGGTGCCGGCTTCGCTCAGCCGGGCGCTGACCGAAATCCATCAGGAAGGCATCCGCTTCCCTCCAATGAAGCTGGTGAGGGAGGGCGTCTTCGACGAGACCATCCTGCGGATCATGAGCACCAATGTGCGCAAGCCCGACCTCAACATCGGCGACATCAAGGCGCTGGTCGGCGCACTCAACACCGGCGAGCGCAAGATCCAGGCGATGGTGCGGAAGTTCGGCAAGGCCGGCTTCGTCGAAGGCGTTTCCGCGCTTCTCGACCATGCGGAGGCGCAGGCGCGCGACGTGCTGCGCGGCTTGCCCGACGGCACATGGGAATTCGCCGACTATGCCGACGAGGATTCGGTCGAGGCCAATCCTTGCCGGCTGAAGCTGACGCTGACGATCAGGGGCGACGAGGCGGTGCTCGACTTCACCGGCTCCGATCCGCAGCTCGGCTCCTCGCTCAATGTGCCATCGGGCGGCGACCCGCGCCACACCATGCTGCTGGTAGGCGTCTACTATGTGCTCTACACGTTGAACCCGAAGATCCTGCTCAACACGGGCCTCACCCGGCCGTTTACCTGCATCACGCCGCAAGGTTCGGTGCTGAACCCGGTCCATCCCGCGGCCGTCGGCATGCGCTCGCTCACCTGCGCCCGGCTCCGCTCTGTCATTTTCGGCGCTTTCTCGCAGGCCGTGCCGGAGCGCCTGCCCGCGGCGCCGGCCGGCAACAATTGCATCGTCAACGTCATGACGGTCGATGAGCGCACCAGCCGGACCGTCATCGCGGCGGTGAACCCGGTGGTGGGTGGCGGCGGGGCGATGCCGCATCGCGATGGGACAAATGGATCGGGCGCGGATGCCGCCTATCTGAAGAACACGCCGATCGAGATCACCGAGACCGAGACGCCGGTCGAATTCGTCAGATATGGCCTCGCCAGGGACAGCGGCGGCGCCGGGCGGTGGCGGGGCGGGCTGGCGACCGAGGTGGCCTTCCGCGTCTTCGCGCCCGACTCCCGGATCACGGCACGCAATCGCGACCGCAGCTTCTTCCGACCCTGGGGCGTGCTGGGCGGCAAGGCGGCCGGTCTCTCGGACATGGTCGTCAATCCAGGGACAGAGCACGAGCGGCGGCTGGGCAACATCGACACGGCGGTTCTGCAGCCAGGTGACGTGCTGGAAATCCGCTCCGCCGGGGGCGGCGGGCGCGGTGATCCGCATCAGCGCGAGCCCTGGCGGGTGGCGCTGGATGTCCGGCGCGGCTACATCTCGCAGGCTGCGGCCGAGCGTGACTATGGCGTCGTCTTTCGCGGCAGCACGGTCGACGAGCAAGCGACGGAGCAGCTGCGCGCGCAAAGGGCGCCCGCCATCGGCCATTTCCATTTCGGCCCCGAGCGCGACGGCTACGAAGCGCAGTGGACGCCCGCCGCCTATGACCGGCTCCATGCTCTGCTTGACGCCTTGCCGATCCACTGGCGGTTTTTCGCCAAGACGGAGATTTTTCGGCGCATGGAGGGGCGCTGCGGGCCCGATGGCGTCCAGGCTGCCTTCGACGCCGCCTGCGTGCGGTTTCCCGAGTTGCCGCGTCCTCAACCAGCGCGACAGGCGGCGGAATGATCGCGAGCGGCCGCATCGTCCGGCTGGCCGAGCGACACCGGGCAGAGGTGCATTTCATTCTCAACGGTGAGAGGCGCGGCGCGCTCGCGGGCGACACCGTGCTGACCGCCATGCTGGCGTCAGGACACGCCTTGCGGAACTCCGAGTTCGGATCGGAGCCGCGTGCCGGGTTCTGTCTGATGGGCGCCTGCCAGGATTGCTGGGTTTGGCAAGAGGAGGGACCGCGCCTGCGCGCGTGCACAACCCTGATCGCCGAGGGCATGCGACTGCGAACGACGCCGCCGGAGAACTGGCCGTGAGCGATGTTGCCTCGCCGCGGATCGTGATCGTGGGCGCAGGCCCTGCCGGTATCAGGGCTGCGGCGACGCTGGTCGATGCTGGCTTCCATCCGATTGTGATCGACGAGGGGCAGCGCGCAGGCGGCCAGATCTATCGCCGCCCGCCAGCCGGGTTCACCCGTACGCCGGAAGAGCTCTATGGATCGGAGTCGGCCAAGGCCCGCGCGCTGCATTCGCTCTTCGACCGACTGGCCGAAGAGCGGCGGCTCACCCATTGCGCCGGCACCTCCGTCATCGCCGCGCATGAGGGTCGGCTGCATGTGCTGGGGGAGGGCGGCGTGCAGATGATCGTCTATGACCGCCTGATCCTTGCCACCGGCGCGTCCGACCGCGTCGCCCCCGTTCCAGGCTGGCAGAACGCCGGCGTCTACAGCGTCGGCGCAGCGCAGATCGCGCTCAAGGCGCAGGGCGTGGCGCTCGGGCGACGGATCGTCCTTATGGGATCGGGGCCTTTGCTGACCCTGGTTGGTGCCCAACTCGTCAAGGCTGGCGCGGATGTGGTGGCGGTGCTCGACACCGCCCCCTGGCGCCAGCAACTGCGAGGCCTGTGGGATATTGCCGCTCGGCCAGCCGTCGCGTTGCGCGGTTTGGTTATGCGGGCGCGGCTTGGTGGTCGCTACCATGCGGGCGTGACGCTGGAACGGATCGAGGCCGACGGGTCGGGCGTGGTGGCGTTTCGCTGGCGCGACGCCGGCGGAAGGGAGCGCGTCACCTCATGCGACATGATCGGCATGGGCTGGCATCTGCGGGCGGAGACGCATCTAGCCGATATCGCCGGATGCGCCTTCACCTATGACGAACAATGGCAGCAATGGCTGCCGAAGATCGACGAGATGGGGCGGGCCGGCAACGGCGTCTACCTTGCAGGCGATGGGGCTCGCCTGCTTGGGGCTGATGGGGCCGAGATCGCGGGGCGCCTCGCGGCGGCAGCCTGCCTTGCCGATCTGGGACATCCGATGCCTTCCGTCGGCGCCGACCTGCTCAAGCTTAAGCGGCTCAAGCGCTTTGCGCGCGGTCTGGCCATCGCCTTTCCGTGGCCGGGGGCGATGGCCCGGGCACTCCCCGACGATGCGATCGTGTGCCGTTGCGAGAACGTGACAGCGGGGAGCATTCGCGCGAGCGTGGAGCATGGCGGCGGCGACGCCAACCGTGTGAAGTCGCTGTCGCGTGTCGGGATGGGCCGCTGCCAGGGACGCTATTGCCTGCCGGCCGCCGTCGAAGTCATCACGGCGCAGGCCGGATGCGCGCCAAAGGATGTCGGCCGGTTTCGCGGACAGGCGCCTGTGCGGCCCGCGCCTGTCGGCGCTTTTCTCCAGGAGGGCTGATGCGAGCGCGAAAGTCGTGGCGAGCCTTAGAAATCGGCGACCTTACCCCAGGACGAAGCATCGAAGCGCCGCGGATCGTAGGATTTCGGGTCGACAATCGGCTCCGAGGCGGTGACGAGATCGGCCACCAGATGTCCGGCGCCGGATCCTATGCCGAAGCCGTGTCCCGAAAATCCGGCAGCCAGGAAGAAACCTGGAACGGCATCAATCTCGCCGATCGCGGGCACGCCGTCCGGCGTGCTGTCGATATAGCCGGCCCAGGCCGCGCTGATCCTTGTCTGGCGCAGCGCCGGCAACAGCTCGAGCGCGCGGGCGTGGGTCAGGCGGATGGTCGCCCGGTCCGGGACCGGATCGAGAATGCGCATGCGCTCCATCGGCGTCGGTTGGTCGAGCCGCCAAAGCTTGAGCGTTTCGTGCCCAGAACGAACACCCTGCAGGCCGCCGGGCGCAAGGCTGCGCCACCGCTTCAGGAACATCGGCACGAAGTGGGACGAGAAGCGCAGCTGCTGCGGCGTCACGTCGACGCGGCCGCGTCCGCTGATTGCGAGTGTATAGCCGCCATTGCCACGACGCGTGACGGAAATCTTTGCCGTGTGCAGCGCGTCCGGCAGGCCTTCGGCGCCGGGCGAGACGGAGAGGATCGAAGAGCGGATCGACGCCTGCGGAAAACGGAAGCCGAATTGCCGGCAGAAGGAGGACGCCCAGGCGCCGCCAGCCAGGACCGCCACCTTGGTCCGGATCGTTCCGTTTTCCGTGACAACGGCGCTCAGGCGTCCACCCTCGGTCTCGATACCGCGCGCGGCGCAATTTTGCAGCACCGTGCCGCCCAGCTTCAGGATGGCTCGGGCGACCGCGGGCGCGGCGCGCGACGGATCGGCGGTGCCATCGGTCGGCGAAAAGACGCCGCCCTTCCACGTCCGGCCAGTGGCATGGCCTCGCGCGCTGGCCTCCGCGCTGTCGAGCATATGCGTGGTGACGCCGGCTGTCCGGGCGAAGTCGCGCCAGCGCGCCCAGCCTGCCAGCTCCGCCTCGTCATTGCTGAGGTAGAGCAGGCCGTAGCGGCGAAAGCCGGTGTCCTCCCCGCTGTCCGCCACGAAACGCTCCCACAGATCGAGGCTGCGTGTCGCCATCGGCAGTTCACGGGCGTCGCGGTTCTGCTGGCGGCACCAGCCCCAGTTGCGGCAGGACTGCTCGGCGCCGATGCGCCCCTTTTCGACGAGCGCTACCTTCATGCCGCGCCGCGCCAGGTAATAGGCCGCAAAGACGCCGACGATGCCGCCGCCGATGACCACCGCGTCCGCGGATTGCGGCAGTTCGCTCGAAGTCTCGATTTGCTGCAGCGGTGCGCGCATGATCCTCTCCGCCTTGGGGCTTCAATCTACCGCGTTGCGCAGGCAGGCGCTGCTGCAGTTGAGAGCGAGGCAGAATTTTATTCCGGCCATCCGGTTGAATTCGGAAGCCGATGCGCTTCAAAGCGGTGTCCGATCCGATGGACAGGCCGTTGGGCTGTGCTAGTGTCGCTGGGTATTGGCAGCGCGGCATTTTGTGCTGCGGCGTGCGTTCTGTGGAGACGGCCATGAAACTGGATCGGATCGACATCAAGATTCTGCACGAATTGCAGAAGAACGGCCGCATCACCAATGTCGAACTGGCCGATCTGGTGCATCTGTCGCCGAGCCCGTGCCTCATGCGGGTCAAGAAGCTGCAGTCGGAAGGCTACATCGAGGGCTATTCGGCGCAGGTCAATATCGGCAAGCTCGGACAGACGCTCACCGTGTTCACCGAGATCACCTTGAAGAACCACCGCCAGGTCGACTTCGCCCGCTTTCTCGCCGTCGTCGAAAAGATTGATCAGGTCATCGAATGCCACCTCGTCTCGGGCGGCTACGACTATCTGATGAAATTCGTCACCGCCGGCATCGGCGAGTACCAGACGATCATGGAGCGGCTGACCGATATGGATATCGGCATCGACAAATATTTCAGCTTCGTCGTGTTGAAGTCTCCCATCGTCAAGGCGCACATGCCGCTGCCTAGCCTGTTCCCGATGTGAGACTCCGTTGACTCCTCAGCGGTGACCGTACTGGCTGACGAGCTCGGGGTCGCGGACGAGGCCGTCGAGCCAGGTCGGATCGAGCTTAGGCACGGAGGAGAACAGAAGCTTGGAATAGGGGTGGGTGGCCGCCTTGACCTTGTCGGGCGTGATCTGCTCCACCCGCTGGCCATTGTACATCACCATGATCTCGTCGCAGATGGCCTCGACGACGGAGAGGTCGTGGCTGATGAAGATATAGGAAAGGCCAAGCTCGCGCTGCAGCTCCTTGAGCAGTTCGATCACCGCGGCTGCCACCACCGTGTCGAGCGCCGAGGTGATTTCATCGCAGATGATGAGCTTGGGTCCGGCCGCCAAGGCACGCGCAAAGTTCACCCGCTGCTTCTGGCCGCCCGAAAGTTCCGACGGACGACGATAGCGCAGTGCTCTCGGTAGGCGGACCATGTCGAGCAGTTCGTCGACGCGCTTCGAGCGCGCCTGCCGGTCCAGTCGGTGATAGAAGGCCAGCGGGCGGGAGATGATGTCCTCCACCGGCTTGGCCGGATTGAGCGCGGTATCGGCATACTGGAAAACGATCTGCATCTCGCGCAACTGGTCCTGGCTGCGTTTGCTTGCGGCGCGCTCCAGTTGCTTGCCTTCGAAGACGATGTCGCCGGCCGCCGCCGGATGGATGCCGGCGATGACGCGCGCGAGCGTCGATTTTCCGCAGCCGGATTCTCCGATGACGCCGAGATTGCGCCCTTTCTCGACGACCAGGCTGACGGTATCGACGGCCCGGATAAGCGGCAGTCCATCGTCCCGCAAAGCGCCATAGCCGGCCGTCACATTGTCGATGCGCAGCAACGGCTTCGCGCCGGCATCTGCGTCCGCATGCGCTTGCCGCGGCTTCGGCTCGAAGGCAGCCAGCAGTTCACGCGTGTAAGGATGCTGCGCGGCCGAAAGAATCTGAGGCGTGCTGCCGGTCTCCTGCACTTCGCCGCCCTTCAGCACCACGATGTGGTCGGCGATCTGGGCGACGACGGCGAGATCGTGGGAAACATACACGCCTGCTATCCCGCCAGCCCGCATCACCGACTTGAACGCCTTCAGCACGTCGATCTGCGTCGTCACATCGAGGGCCGTCGTCGGCTCGTCGAAGATGACCAGCTTGGGATCGCCGATAAGCGCCATGGCCGCCGATAGCCGCTGCAACTGGCCGCCGGAAACCTGGTGCGGATAACGGGCGCCGATCCCTTCCGGATCCGGCAACGACAAGGCCCTGAACAGCTCGACAGCGCGCTTTCGCGCCTTCTCGAGAGGCATCAGCCTGTGGATGCGCGTAACCTCGATCACCTGCTCCATGATGGTCGCCGAGGGATTGAACGAGGCCGCGGCACTTTGTGGAACATAGGCAATGTCGGTGCCCCGCAGCTTGGCTCGCTGCTTTTCGGAAAGTGCGGCCATGTTCTTGCCGTTCACATTGATCTCGCCGCCGGTTATCCGGCAGCCGGGGCGTGTGTGCCCCATGAGCGAGAGCGCCACCGTCGTCTTGCCGGAGCCGCTCTCGCCGATCAGCGCGACGATCTCGCCGTCGGCGATGTCGAGGCTGACGCCCTTGATGATTTCGACGATCCGTCCGGAATCGGTCTTCGCCTCGATCCTCAGGTTCCTCACCTCGACGAGATTGGTCATGCGTCCCTGTCCCTGATCTTCTGCGGCAGGTTGTCGATCAGCAGGTTGACGCTGATGGTGAGGCTGGCGATCGCCAGCGAAGGTACGATGACTGCCGGCGCCGCGAACGGCAGGCCGCCGATATTCTCACGCACCAGCGCGCCCCAGTCGGCCAGAGGCGGTTGCAGCCCGAGCCCGAGAAAGGACAGGCCGGAAAGCAGGAGCACGATGAAGACGAAGCGCAGGCCGAAATCGGCGAGCACGGGGCGGATAATGTTGGGAAGGACCTCCGAGCCGATGAGATAGGCGGTGCTTTCGCCGCGCACGCGGGCGACGGTCATGAAGTCCATGGTGTTGATGTTGACGGCAAGCGCGCGGGCAAAACGGTAGGCGCCAGGGATATAGATCACCGCGAGCGTCAGGATCAGCACCGGGATCGACGAGCCGACCGCGGCAACGACGACGAGCCCGAATAGCTTGCTGGGGATGGAGTTCATGGCGTCGAGGAAGCGGCTGAGGCAGGTGTCGAACCACCCGCCGGTGACGGCCGCGACCATGCCGAGCACGACACCTGAAAAGCAGGCGATGAAGACGGCGGCAAGCGATATGCCCACGGTGTAGCGCGCGCCCATCAGCACCCGCGAGAGCATGTCGCGGCCGAGATAGTCCGAGCCCAGCCACAGGCCTTGGCGCATCGGGCCGAAATAGTCGTCATCGACGATGTCGCCGATCGGATGCGGGATGATGTAGGGCGCGAAGATGGCGATCAGCGTCCACGCCAGGATAACCAGCGAAGCCACGACGCCGACAAGATTGTAGCTGTGGCCGAGCAGAGATCGTCGGGAGGCTGCAGCGCGGGCCATCGTCATCTCAGCCTCGGGTTGGACATGATGGCCACGATGTCCGCGGCCGTGATGAGCAGCAGATAGCCGAGGCAGAAGATCATCGCGCAGCTCTGGATCAGCGGCAGGTCGCGCGTCGCGACGGCATCGACCATCAGCTTGGCGATGCCGGGATAGTTGAAGATTGTCTCAACGATGATGACCCCGCCAACCAGATAGGACAGCGACAGCGCAACCGCGTTGACGATCGGGCCGAGCGCATTGGGAAGCGCGTGCCTCAGCACCATGCGGCTGCGCGAAGCGCCCTTGAGCAGCGCCATCTCGGCGTAGGGCGTGGAGAGCGTTTCGATCACCGCGGCCCGCGTCATGCGTACCATCTGGGCGGAGATGACGAAGGTGAGCGTGATCACCGGCATTGCATAGATGCGCACCAAGTCGGTCAGCGAATGCGCCTCGTTGACGGAAGACAACGCCGGCAGCCATTTGAGATAGACCGCGAAGAGCAGGACCGCCAGCGTCGCGACCATGAACTCCGGCACCGAGATCACGCCGATCGAAAGCACGGTAACGGCGCGGTCATAGAGCGAGCCGCGCAGCATCGCGGCGGTGATGCCGAGCGTCAGCGCCAGCGGCACGGACAAGAGCGTTGTGATGGCGGCGAGCTTCATGGTGTTGACCAGACGGCCGCCGATCAGCGCTGCCACCGGCATGTTGTTGGCATAGGACGTGCCGAGGTCGCCATGCAGCAGGCCGAGAAGCCAGCGCAGGAAGCGCAGGATCGCCGGATCGTTGAGGTGCATGGCCTCGCGCAGGCCGGCGACCGCCTCCGGCGTCGCCGCCTGGCCCAGCAGGATCGACGCGGTGTCGCCAGGCAGCATGCTGGTGGCGAAAAACACGGCGAAGAGCACGATCAGAAGCGTGACGAGCGCGATCCCAAGCCGCTTCACCACGAGGTTCAAAACCCCAGACGTCATGGAAGCGCTCCTGCGGTTGCGTTCGGCCGATAATCTTGCCCTGGCAGTGCCGGGAGCCGGCTGACGGGCCCCCGGCAGGCGCCTCTCAGGCTTCGAGCCAGAGATATTCGGCCATTGCGTAGCCCATCATGCCACCAAGCGGGTTCGCTTCCAAACCCTTCACTTTGCTGGAGAGGGCATCGACGTTGGAGATATAGGCCGGGATGATGGTGCCCGCCTCCTCGGACACCATGGTCTGCATCTGGTCGTAGATCTCCTTGCGCTTGGCCTGGTCGAGGGAGCCGCGCGCCTCGACAAGCATCTTGTCGAACTTCTCCGACTTGTACTGGCTTTCGTTCCAGGGCGCATTCGATGCGTATAGCAGCGAAAACAGGATGTCCGGGGTCGGGCGCGGATTGATATTGCCGAAATGGACCGGCGCCTTGAGCCAGTAATTGTCCCAGTACCCGTCGGAGGGGACGCGCTGGACATCGAGCTTCATGCCGATATCCGCCCCGGCCGCCTGGATGATTACGGCCATGTCGATCGAGGAGGTGGCAGCGTCGGAGGCAATCACCGGGATGGACTGGCCGAGCACGCCTGCCTTCTGGAAGTGGAACTTCGCCTTGTCCGGATCGAAAGCCTTCGGCTTGAGGTCGGCGTTGTGGAAGATGTTCGCCGGCGAGACCGGCTGGTCGTTGCCGATCTCTCCAAGGCCGCGCAATGCCGATTTGACGATCTGCTCGCGGTTGACGAGATATTTCATGCCGGCCACGAAGTCGGCCTTGCTGCCGGGGTCCATATCGAGCCGAATGTTGAGGTCGGTGTAGTTGCCCGAGGTCGTCTTCGACAATTCGAAACCCTGCTGGCCGCTGATGAGCTTCATCGCGCGCGGATTGATCGAGGCGGCGAAGCCGATATCGCCCGACAGAAGCGCGTTGACGCGCGCGCTGTCGTCGCTGATGGCGATGAACTCGAAGGAATCGAGATAAGGCTTGCCCGACTTCCAGTAGTTCTTGTTCTTGGTGACCACCGAGCGCACGCCCGGCTCGAAGGTCTCCAGCACGAAAGCGCCCGTGCCGTTGCCTTTGGAAAAGTCGGTGGTGCCGTCCCTTACGATCATGAAGTGATGGAGCGCCAGGATGGTCGGGAGGTCGGCGTTCGGGTCGGCGAGCGTGATTTCGACGGTCGACTTGTCGACAGATTTGAAGCCCGTCATCTGCGCGGCGATCTTGGCGACCTTGGAGCCGACTGCCTTGTCGAGGTGACGCTTCAGCGAGAAGACGACGTCGTCGGCGGTGAGGTCCTTGCCGTCATGGAACGTGACGCCCTTGCGCAGCTTCACCGTCCAGGTCTTGGCGTCCTTGCTGTCGATGCTTTCGGCCAGCTCCATCTGCGTCTTGCCATCCTTGTCGAGGAAGGTCAGGCGGTTATAGAGCGAGCAGCAGCGGACATAGTCGGTGGAGAGCGACGCCTTGGCCGGATCGAGCGTATCGGCCGTCGAGGACGACCAGCCGGCAGCCTTGAGGTGGCCGCCTGAGACTGGCGTGGCGGCGACGGCATTAGTGGCTCGGCCGAGCACAGCGCTTCCCGCGGCAAAGGCGGCGCCGCCTGCCAGCAGCATTTTGAGGAGTTCGCGGCGGCTCGCGCCTCGCCGGATGGCGTTTTCGACCATCGCATCGTCTGCTCCGGTCCAGTTGGTGATCTTGTCGCTCATGTCATTCCCCTTTCTGTTGTTTGGCCGGGATGCGCGTCTTGATGCGGCTTTCCGGGTCTTGAGCTCAGGTTCGTTCCTTCAGGCTTTCCCGCACGGCCGCCGCAAAGTCGGCCATTGAGGTGAAGTGGTAGTCGGGCACGGTGAAGTGCTTGGGCTCTATCGTGCCGCCATAGCCCTTCTGGGCGTGGCGGCGCTCGATCCAGCAGTTGGTCATGCCGAGCGTCCGGGATATGCCGATGTCGTGATACTGGCTTTGCGCAACGTGCAGGATGTCGTCCTTGCTGTCGCCGCGGGACGCCACGAAGTCGAAGACCTTCTGAAAGAAGGCAGGGTCCGGCTTCTCGGTGCCGGTATCGTCGGCGGTGAAGGTAGCGAAGAAGGGCGATCCAAGCTGCCTCTCGAAATGGTCGAGAGCCCAGCGCCGGGCATTGGTCATGGCAATCAGCTTGTGGGACTTCGCAAGGTCGGCCAGCGCCGCCCTGCTGTCGGAAAAGCCTTGCCAGCCGCTCGCCGAATCCCGGAGGCGGGCGCCGTATTTCTCCTCGGCCGGCAGGCCGAGCCGCGGCGCGACGACCATGTAGACACGCGCGAGATCGTCGGGGAAAAGCTTCGCATCGGGCATGTAGCGGGCTTGCCGGTAAAGGGCGAGCGCTTCTTCGCCGTCGACGGAAGCACCGGCCTCCGCGGCGATCTCGGCCAGGCAGGTCGTGATGCCGCCTTCGAAGTCGATCAGCGTACCGACCACGTCGAAGGTCATGTATTTGAACTCGTTAAAGCCCCTGGCCAAGACTGGCTCTCCTCTGCGCGCGGCCGAATTACTCATGCTGAACAGAACAATATTCCGTGCTGTCCGGGGCGTCGGCCTTGTTCGAATGCCCGGAAATTCGGGCTTTCTGGCCTTGTCTTAAAAAGCAGTCTGGCACTTCCCCCGCGCTGGATTCGCCGAAAAGGCGCGAGGTAGCGGCACAAAATTGCGAAATCGTCCACCCCAGCGATATTTCGAGATGCGAAAAATGCGTCGCCTTCATGCAAGGGCTCGGCGGACATCGACATCATCCAGCGTCTGGTCCAGCGTTCGCCGCGTGCGCTCGATAATGGCATCGATGTCGCTGTCCGTGCAGCAGAGCGGAGGGGCATAGCCGAGAACACCGTGCGCAAATGCGCGGATGATGAGGCCATTGTCCCAGGCCCTGTCGAAGACGCGTCGCGCCGGCATGGCCGAGGCTGGAAGCGGCGTTTTCTTCTTTTTGTCGACCACCAGCTCGATCGCGGCAAGCATGCCGCGACCGCGCACGTCGCCGACCAATGGATGGTCGCTCAACCCTGATAGCCCCGCCATCAGGCGGGCGCCGGCCTTGACGCCGTTCTCCAGAAGGCCTTCCTCATAGAGCTTCAACACCTCGAGCGCGACGGCGGCGCTGACCGGATGGGCGGAATAGGTGTAGCCGTGGCCGACCGCAGAAGCACCCGCGCCATCGGCGATGACGTTGTAGACGTGGTCAGCCATGAACACAGCGCCCATTGGGACATAGCCCGAGGTCAGGCCCTTCGCGGTCGTCATGAAGTCAGGAACGATATCCTCCTCCGTGCAGGCAAACAGGGGGCCGGTGCGGCCGAAACCAGTGATCACCTCGTCGGCGATGAACAGGATGCCGTACTCACGGCAGAGCTCGCGCATAGCCTTGATCCAGCCCTTCGGCGGGACGATGACGCCGCCCGAGCCCTGGATCGGCTCGGCATAGAAGGCGGCGACCCGCTCCGGCCCGATCTCCTCGATCCTGCCCTTCAGCGCTGCAAGCGATGCGGCGGTGATGGCGTTCGGGTCATCGCCAACCGGATTGCGATAAGGATAGGCCGAGGGGATCTTGTGCTGCCATTCGAAGGGAATGCCGAAACCGGCATGAAAGGCGGGCAGGGCGGTCAGGCCTGCGCCGACCACCGACGATCCGTGATAACCCTGCTCAATGGAAATGAACTGGTCGCGTTGAGGCTCGCCTCTGGCATTCCAGTAATAGCGGATGAACCGGATTGTGCTGTCGACCGCGTCCGATCCCCCGAGCGTGAAATAGACGTGGTTGAGATCGCCGGGCGCGCGGTCCGCCAACTCCGAGGCGAGCCGGATGGCGGGCTCCGAGCCGAGATCGAAATAGGCGGTGGCGTAGGGCAACTCGCGCATCTGCCGGGCCGCCGCCTCGACGATGCTGTCATGACCATAGCCTGCATTCACGCACCACAGCCCGGCGAAGCCATCGACGAGTTGCTTGCCGGACGCGTCGGTCACGGTAGCGCCCTTCGCCGATTTCAGCACCCGCACGCCGAGCGCCTCGTGGCCGCGATAGGAGGAGACCGGGTGGATGAGGTGGGCGCGGTCGAGTTCGATCAGGGAATTGGCGAGCATTGTTGTCCTCCGGACTATCCGAGCGCCTGGTTGGCGAGGGCGTAAACTTTCGGCCTGACCGTTGCCGCATCCGCCCTGGCAGGACGGTCCATGGCGACTCCGCCGCCGACATGGGCGAGGCCGATTTCGGTCAGCCAGCCCGCGAGGCCGGTGCGGCTGTCGGTATCGACGCGCAGGAAGGCGCCGGGGCGCGACGCGGCGAAGAAGCTGATCAGCACTTTGGCGTCCGCGGCGCTGTCCGCAATGACGGGGCCAATCACCTCGCCGCGTCCGAACGGGCGGATCACGGCATAGGCCTTGATAGCGCCATCGCGGCGGATGACGGCGAATTGGCCGCGCTCGGCGAGCGCGTCGATCAAAGCTTGGCGATCAGCTCCGTAGGCGTCACGGTCCATCGCCTTGATCTCAGGCTGGTCACTGGCGCTTGCTGCTTCCACGCCATCGGGTGCGCCAAGCTTGGCGACGTTGCCCTGATGCTGCAGGATCGTGCCCGAGGGCGCGAAGCCGAGCTTCCGATAGAGCGGCATCCCGTCGGTTGTCGCGACAAGTCGCAGTGGACGGTCGCCTGCAAGGGCAAAGGCCTGTTCCATGAGCCGGCGCCCGAGCCCTTTGCCCCGCGCGTTCCTGTCGACGATCACCATGTTGATCATGGCGCAATCGCCGCCGTAGGGCGTCACCAGGATGGTGCCGGTGACCCGGCCCTGGTCGTCGAGCGCGACCGCGCCGCTGGAGAGCTGCAGCGCCATCTGCCAGTCTTGCGGGCGATGCGGCCAGTTCTCCTGGCGAGAAAGCGCGACTGCACCCTCGATATGATCTGGCCCAAAGTCCTGGAGTTCGATCTCGCCTTGCTGCATGAGGCACCTTTCCATCTGGCCCCAAGTCTCGGCCATCGGCGGGCTGCAGATCGTCTGAAGGTTTCGACTTCGGCAGTATCATTCGCCTTTGCGCAGGGGGTGCGCCGCATCTTGTGCTGGCGCGGGCCGCGGGCGGAAACTCGGGAAGCCGCGGACGACCCTCTCGACCGACCGCAAGATGCTACAGCGTGCCAAACCAGCGGGCGGATACGCAACTTTCTGCTTTCGCGGGGCCGATTTCGGTCAAGTGACCGGCCGCCCGCCCGCATATGATGACGAAATCCCAAAGCGGGGTGCGTTTCCACCGGAGATCGACGGACATGGCTTCCTTCAGGCCCAAATACATCACCTTCGACTGCTACGGCACGTTGACTTTTTTCCAGATGGCGGAGGCGGCACGCGATCTTTATGGCAGCCGGCTTGACGAGCCGCGCATGCAGGAGTTCATCAAGAACTTCGCGGCGTACCGGCTTGATGAGATCATGGGCGACTGGAAGCCCTATGCCGAGGTCATCCACAATGCGCTGGAACGCGCCTGCAAGCGCAACGCTGTCGTCTTCAGCCCCGACGATGCCAAAATGGTCTATGAGCGTGTCCCGACCTGGGGGCCGCACGCCGACGTTCCGGCCGGCCTTGCCAAGGTCGCCAAGGAAATTCCGCTGGTCATCCTCTCCAACGCCATGAACGCGCAGATCATGTCCAACGTCGAAAAGCTCGGCGCACCGTTCCATGCCGTCTACACGGCCGAGCAGGCGCAGGCCTATAAGCCGCGCTTCAGAGCCTTTGAATACATGCTCGACAGGCTTGGCTGCGGTCCGGAAGACATCCTTCACTGTTCGTCTTCCTTCCGCTACGACCTGATGTCGGCCCATGATCTCGGCATCAAGAACAAAGTTTGGGTCAACCGCGGCCACGAGCCGGCCAATCCCTATTACGGCTACGTGGAGATATCCGATATTTCCGGGCTGCCGGGTGTGGTCGGGCTCTGAAACAGGCGGGTTACCGATGAAGTTCGTCTCCTACTGGCACGACACCGCCCCGGTCTTTTCCGGCGGGGCGGAAGGCCCGGTCGAGGGGCACTATGATGCGGCGATCGTCGGCGGCGGCTTCACCGGTCTCGCCGCCGCGCGCCAGCTGGCGAAGGCCGGGGCGAAGGTGATTGTGCTGGAGGCGGAGCGCGCGGGCTGGGGCGCGTCGGGGCGCAATGGCGGTCACCTGAACAACGGTCTCGCCCACAGCTATCTTTCGGCCAAGGCGGAGCTTGGCAAGGAACGCGCGATAGCCCTCTACCGGGCGCTAGACGAGTCCGTCGACACCATCGAGGCGCTGGTCGCCGAGGAAGGCATCGATTGCAACTTCCGCCGCGCCGGCAAGCTCAAGCTCGCCTCCAAGCCGCAGCATTTCGAAGCGATCGCCCGCAACTTCGAAGCCGTCCATGCCGAAGTGGATCCGGATACGGCGCTGCTTTCAGCAGTCGACCTCAAATCCGAGATCGGCTCGCCCTTCCATGGCGCAATGCTGTCGAAGAAAAGCGCCATGATGCATATGGGCCGCTATGTGGCTGGGCTGGCGACAGCCGCGGTTCGCCATGGCGCCGTTATCCACGAGAATGCGGCGGTGACGGATCACAGGCAGTCCGGCACGCGGCATCAGCTGACCACCTCCCGCGGCCGCATCAGCGCCGACAATGTGCTGCTGGCCACGGGCGCCTACACGACATCGAATTTCGGCTATTTCCGCCGCAGGCTTATCTCCGTCGGCAGCTTCATCATCGCCACGCGGCCGCTGCTCGACGCCGAGATCGCCGTGACCATGCCGGGCAACCGGACATGCGTGACCTCGATGAACATCGGCAACTACTTCCGACTTTCGCCGGACAAGCGCCTGATCTTTGGCGGCCGCGCCCGCTTCTCGGCAACATCGGACCAGCGCTCCGATGCCAGGAGCGGACAGATATTGCGGGCAAGCCTCGCGGCGATCTTCCCGCAGCTCGCGAACGTCGAGATCGACTATTGCTGGGGCGGGCTGGTCGACATGACCAAGGACCGGTTCCCGCGGGCCGGCTACCATGACGGGGTCTGGTACGCGATGGGCTATTCCGGCCACGGCGCGCAGCTCTCCACCCATCTCGGCATGATCATGGCCGATGCCATGCTCGGCCGCGAGGACCGCAATCCGGTGAAGGGGGTCGAGTGGCCTGCCATTCCCGGCTATTCTGGCAAGCCTTGGTTCCTGCCCATGGTCGGTCTCTACTACAAGGCGCTCGACCGGATCCAGTGATCGGGCTGGGGTTTAGCCCAGCCCGCCTATGTGGAAGCTCTTCATCTCCAAATATTCCTCGATGCCGGCCTGCGCGCCCTCGCGCCCGAGGCCGGACTGCTTGACGCCGCCGAAGGGGGCTATCTCCATCGAGACCGAGCCGGTGTTGAGACCCACCATGCCGAACTCCAGCGCCTCGCCGACGCGCCAGGCGCGCTTCAGATTCTCGGTGTAGAAATAGGAAGCAAGCCCATAGGGCGTGCCGTTGGCCAGTGCGATCGCGTCCTCTTCCGTCTCGAAACGGAAAAGCGGTGCGACCGGACCGAAAGTCTCCTCGCCGGCGAGCTGCATCTCAGCCGTGGCGCCGGCCAGCACGAGTGGCGCGACATACTGAGGGCCCTCCGGCAGCACCGGCTTCTCGGTGACGATCGTCGCGCCCTTGGCGAGCGCGTCCTCGACGTGCCGATTGATCTTCTCGACCGCCGCCATGTTGATCATCGGTCCGATCGCGACGCCGGGCTGCGTGCCCGGTCCCACCGTCAACGCACTGACGCGGGCGCTGAGCTTGGCGGCGAAGTCTTCATAGACTGCGGCCTGAACGAGGATGCGGTTGGCGCAGACACAGGTCTGGCCGCCATTGCGGAATTTTGACGCGAGCGCGCCTTCGACGGCGAGGTCGAGATCGGCGTCATCGAAGACGATGAAGGGCGCGTTGCCGCCGAGCTCAAGGCTGAGCCGCTTCACGCTGTCGGCCGCGCCGCGCATCAGCAGTGAGCCGACCCTGGTCGAACCGGTGAAGGAAATCTTGCGCACGGTCTCGTTCGCCATGATTTCGTTGCCGATCTCGGCCGGCATGCCCGTGACGATGTTGATGACGCCGGCCGGAATGCCCGCCCGTTCGGCGAGCACGCCCAGCGCCAGTGCCGAATAGGGCGTGAACTCGGACGGCTTGATGACCACGGTGCAGCCGGCGGCCAACGCCGGCGCGACTTTGCGGGTGATCATTGCATTGGGAAAATTCCACGGCGTGATGATGCCGCAAACGCCGACCGGTTCTCTCAGCACGATGATGCGGCGGTCGGCCGTGGGCGCGGGGATAGTGTGGCCGTTGATGCGGCGCGCCTCCTCGGCGAACCATTTGACGAAGGAGGCGCCGTAGCGGATCTCGCCTTTGGCCTCGTCCAGCGGCTTGCCCTGTTCGGTCGTCAGGATCAATGCGAGATCGTCCAGATGCTTGAGCATCAGGCCATGCCAGGCCTCCAGCAGGGCGGCGCGTTCGGCATGGGTCTTCTTTTTCCAATCCTGATAGGCGGAAGCCGCGGCCTGTATGGCCGTGCGGGTCTCCGGACCAGCCATGTCGGGCACTGTGCCGACCGATAGCTGTGTTGCAGGATCAATCACATCGACCGTCCTGCCGGAACCTGCCGCGACCCATCTCCCGCCGATGAGGCCGGCCTCGCGGAAGAGACTTTTGTCATTCAGGTTTTTCATCAATACGACCTCGCAAATCAGGTGAGCGCCGCGACGACGGCGGCGGTGATGGCTTCCGTGCTGTCCTTGCCAGGGGCGGTGCCAATGCCTTGCGCTGTCGTCGCCTCGAGCGCCTTCATGACGCGGCCGGCCGCATCCTTCTCGCCAAGGTGATCGAGCATCATGGCGCCGGACCAGATGGTGGCGATCGGATTGGCGATGCCGAGATGGGCGATGTCGGGCGCGGAGCCGTGCACTGGCTCGAACATCGACGGCGCCGAGCGGTCGGGGTTGATGTTGGCGGAAGCCGCGTAGCCGAGTCCGCCCTGGATGGCCGCGCCGATATCCGTCAGGATGTCGCCGAAGAGATTGGAAGCGACGACCACGTCGAGACTTTCCGGCGCCATGATCATCCGCGCGGCGAGCCCGTCGACATGATAGCTGGTGACGGCGACATCAGGATATTCCGCCGCCAGCTTGCGGGTGATCTCGTCCCAGAACACCATCGAGTATTTCTGCGCATTGGACTTGGTGACGGAGGCGAGCTTGCCGTGCCGCAACCGCGCCTGCTCGAAGCCGAAGCGCAGGATGCGCTCGACGCCGGCCCGGGTGAAGATCGAGGTCTCCACAGCGACCTCGTCCAGTGTGCCCTGATGCACGCGCCCGCCGGCGCCGGAATATTCGCCTTCGGTGTTTTCGCGGATGCAGAGGATGTCGAAGCTCTCGGCCCGCAGCGGACCTCTGACGCCCGGCAGCAGCCGGTGCGGCCTGATATTGGCGTATTGCACGAAGGCTTTGCGGATCGGCAGCAGCAGGCCGTGCAGCGAGACGGAATCCGGCACCTCCGCCGGCCAGCCGACCGCGCCGAGAAGGATGGCATCGAAGCCGCGCAAAGTCTCGATGCCGTCCTTGGGCATCATGCGGCCGGTTTCCTTGAAGAAGCGGCAGGACCAGGGGAACTCCGTGCCTGCAAGGCAAAAGCCTCCCTGCATGGCTACCGTTTCCAACATCGCCCAGGCAGCGGCAATGACGTCGGGGCCGATGCCGTCACCGGGGATCAGGGCAATAGAGTAGGTTTTCATCGACATCTCTTCACAGGGTGATCAGGACGCTCTTGGTCCTGCGATTGGCGAGGTAGGCTTCGCGGCCAAGATCCTTGCCAATCCCCGAGCGCTTGTAGCCGCCGGTCGGCAGGATGTGGTCGCGCGAGCGGCTGTAGCGATTGACCCAGACGGTGCCCGCCTCGAGCCTGCGCGCGAAACGGATCGTGCGCGACAGGTCGGCGGTGAACAGGCCGGAGGCCAGCCCGTAGGCCGGATGGCTGGACAGCGCCAGCGCCTCTTCCTCGGTCTCGAAGGTCTGGACGGTCAGGACCGGGCCGAAGATTTCCTCGACGATCGCCGGATTGTGCTGGCGGACATTGGTGATCAGCGTCGGCTGGTAGAAATAACCGCGGCTCTCCATAAAGGTGCCGCCCGTCAGGCATTCGCCGCCGGCGGCGACAGCGGCCCGCACGATGCCGTCAACACGCGCCCGCTGCCGTTCCGAGATGATCGGCGAATACTGCGTCGCCTCCTCCCAGGTCGGGCCAGGCCTCATAGCCTTGATCTTTTCCAGGATCGAGGCCGTCAGCCGGTCGGCCACACTCTTCTCGACGATCAGGCGTGTGCCGGCCACACAGGCTTGGCCGGCATTGAAGGTGACGCTGCCGGCGATTGCTGCCGCCGCCTTGTCGAGATCGGCATCGGCAAAGACGAGCTGCGGGCTCTTGCCGCCGAGCTCCAGCGTCATCGGCTTGACGCCGGTGCGGGCGACGTTCTCCATGATGGCTGAGCCGGCGCGGGTCGAACCGGTGAAGCTGACCTTGGCGATCTCGGGATGACCGGTGAGCGCCGTGCCGGTCGTCGGGCCGTCGCCGAGCACCACGTTGATCAGCCCCGCCGGCAGGCCGGCCCTGACCGCAAGCTCTGCCATGTAGATAGCCGAGAAGGGCGTCATTTCCGACGGCTTCAGCACGACTGCATTGCCCGCGGCCAGCGCCGGGCCGAGTTTCCATCCGGCCATCGAGATCGGAAAATTCCACGGCGTGATCGCACCGACCACGCCATAGGGCTCGCTCATGATCATGCCGAGACTGGCGTCGTCGGTCGGCACCAGCTCGCTGCCTTCCTTGTCGGCGAACTCGGCAAAGAAGCGGATCTGCTCGGCGGTGACGGCGATGTCGCCGGCGACGAGCTGGCCCACGGGCCGGGTCGAGCTCAGGGCCTCGATCCGGGCGAGCGTTTGGGCCTCCGCCTCCATCAGATCGGCCCAGGCGTGGAGCGCCTTGGTGCGCTCGCGCGGCCGGACGCCGCCCCAGTTGCTGGCTTTCAGCGCGGCCTTCGCGCTTTCCACCGCCCGGTCGACCAAATCCACACCGGCCACGGGGCAGGCGGCATAGGATTTGCCATCGGACGGACGGCGCATCTCCATCGCTCCCTCGGCCGAAACCAGCTCCCCATCGATGAAGTGGCCGACGGGCAGAGGAATTGTATCGGGATCGAAGCTCAGGCTCATGGGCAACCACTTGGCGGCATCGGCCTGAGCCTAGCCCGTGCGGGCGCGCAGCATGCGCTGTTCGGTGACCCGCAGCCGACGAATGTTGCGTGCTCGGGACAAGAGACGGCAAAATCTTCCGCGGCAGGATCGCCCGGGCGGATGCTCGCTAGCCCACCGTCACGTAGATCTTGCGCACGGTCTCCAGTGTTCTCCAAATGCCGGTGAAGCCCGGCTTCATCACGAAGCTATCGCCGGCCCGGTAGGTCACCTTTTCGCCGGCGTCGGGCGTGATTTCGACCACGCCGGCGAGGATATGGCAGAACTCGAAAGTCTCCCCCTTGATCGAGCGCGTTTCGCCGGGCGTAGCCTCCCAGACGCCGGTATGGACAAGGTCGTCCTTGGCGACGTCCTGAGCCCAGGTTTTGAAGGCGGGGTCGCCGGCAATCAGCCGCTCTGGCAACGCGTTCGATTCGCGAGGCGAAAAGCTTGGGTTGATATCGATGGACTTGAGCAGGGACAAAGGATGGCCTTTCCAGTTGAATTTCAATAACCGCGCGACCGGTCGACGAGCCCGATGGGATCGAGACCGGCGCGGTGGCGCCTGATGTTGTCGATTACGGCGCGCGCGGCGCTCGCGGGTTGGGTGACGCTGGCTATATGCGGAGTCAGGATGATCTTCGGATGCGACCAGAACGGATGTCCCGCGGGCAGCGGTTCGGGATTGGTCACGTCGATCATCGCCGACGACAGATGGCCGCTATCGAGCGCGGCGACAAGCGCTTCTTGGTCGAGCTGCGGGCCTCGACCCGTATGAACGAGAGACGCCCCTTCAGGCAGTTTCGCAAACAGGCCGGCATTCAAAAGTTCACGCGTCTCCTCGGTCAATGGCAGCAGGCAGACCAGGATGTCGCTGGTTGCCAGCATTTGCTCTAATCCGAGCTCGCCATGATGACAGGCCACGCCCTCGATCTGCCGTGGCGAGCGGCTCCAGCCGGCGAGCGGGAAGCCGAAGGGTTTCAGCCGGTCGAGGACAGCTTGGCCGAGTTGGCCCAGGCCGAGCACGCCGATCCGGCGCAATGCTGCCTGGAGTTGCGGGATGTCGCGCCACTGTCCGGCGCGCTGCTGTGACAGATAGGTCGGCAGGTTGCGGTGGAGAGCGAGCACGGCGAGCGTCACATATTCCTGCATCATGCGCACGATGCCTTCCTCGATCATGCGCACGATTTTCAACTTCGCAGGCACTGCATCGAAGCGGAACTGGTCGACGCCGGCGCCGATGGAAAACAGGATCTCTAGATTCCTGTAGCGGGAGAGGTCCTGCGGAACGGTCCAGGTGATCAGATAGCGCACGGCGTCGGGATCGACCGTCGCCGGGTTCATCGCGAAGGGCAGTTCGGGGAATTGCCTGGCGAAGACATCGGCGAAAATCGCACCGCGCTGCGCATCGGAGTTGAACAGGAAGGTCATTCCGGCTGCTCCTTCAGCCCACGCAACGCGCGCCCAGCGCGTCGATCATCTGCCGGCAGGCGGTGAGTTCGCTGGCGAAGATGTATTCATCCGGCTTGTGGGCGCGGCCGATGTCGCCGGGGCCGCAGATGATCGCGTCCAGCCCCGCGGCCTGGTACAGCCCGGCCTCGGTGCCGTAGCTGACGGCGGCGAGCGGCGTCTGGCCGGTCAGCTCTTGCAACAGCGCCGCCAGCGGCGCGTCCTGCGGCAGCGACAGCGCCGGATAGGCGCTGACCGGCGTCCACTCGACACGATAGCCTTTGGCGGCAATGGCCCCGGTCCTCGCCTTGACGGGCGCGAGCAGGCTGGCCGGATCAATGCCGGGTACGGCGCGCGCCTCCAGATCCAGCGTGCAGGTATCGGGGATGATGTTGACTGACTGGCCGCCGGCGATCACGCCGGCCTGCAGCGAGGAATAGGGCGGCTCAAAGGCCGCATCGAACGGGCCGTGCATCAGCCCTCCGGCTTCGCTCACGGCCGTGCTCAGGACATCGGCCATCGCATGGATGGCATTGAGACCTAGATCGGGGCGAGAGGAATGGCCTGAGCGCCCCCTTATGGTCACGCGGGCGGCCGCCTTGCCCTTGTGGCCGCGCACAGCGCGCATGCCGCTCGGCTCGCCGACGATGACGCCGAGCGGCTTGGCGCAAAGTTCGGGAAGGCGGGCGATCAGATGCGGCACGCCGCGACACCCGACCTCCTCGTCATAGGAGAAGGCGAGGTGGATCGGCCGGGCGAGGCGCAGTCCCGCGAGCATGGGCGCGGCCGCAAGCGCGGCGGCGAGAAACCCCTTCATGTCCGTTGTGCCGCGTCCATACAGCCGTTCGCCCTCCCGACGCAGGGCAAAAGGCGGCGAGCTCCATTGCGGCTCGCCGGCGGGGACGACGTCCATGTGGCCGGAAAGGACATAGCCAGGAACATCGGCGGGGCCGATTGTCGCGAAAAGATTGGAACGGTCGCCTTCCGGCCCGGGAAGCAGGGTGACCTCAGCGCCATGTTCGTGGAGATAGGCCGCGATCCAGCCCGCAATGTCGCCGTTCGACTTGCCGGCGACCGACGGAAAGGCGACAAGACGGTCGAGGATGTCAAAGACGTCCATTCCAGACCCTCAAGGCATTTTTGGGTTTACGGGCTCGGTCCCGCTGGCCATAACTGCAGAATTGCCGCAGAGCATGGGCGCGTTCTTTCGCGATTGCGTGCCGAAAGCGGAAGTGTTTCAGTCGAATCTTGCGTTGGCGCGCGGCATTCGAGCAAATCGTATCGGTCTGGTTGTTTAGCGTTGGCAGGGCAAGGGGCGTTTGCGTCACCCGCTGCGCAATCTTTCAGAGGCAAGGAATTGAAGCCGTCCGAAAGCTTGAAAATCGATGCCTTCTCGATGCGGATCGCCGACATCGAAGCCGTCGAGCTGGACCGCTTGCATGCGCTCTCCCTGTCGGTGGGGTGGCCGCATCGGGCCGAGGACTGGCAATTCCTGCGCGAAACGGGACAAGGCTTCGTGGCGCTCGACGAGATCGGCCGCGTTCTGGGTTCCGCCATGTGGTTCGCTCACGGCGCCGGTTTGGCGACGGTCGGCATGGTCATCACCTCGCCACGACTTCAGACGCTGGGAGCGGCGCAATGGCTGATGAAGCGGGTCTTCGACAAGATCCCTGGGCGCGACCTGCGCCTCAACGCGACCCGCGCCGCGCGGCGGCTATATCTTTCGCTGGACTTCCAGCCTGAGAAGACCTTGTTTCAATGCCAGGGCGTCGTCCGCCTGCCGGTGATGGGCGACCCGACTGAGGCGCGTCGCGACATCCGGACGCTGGACGCAAGCGATGTTCCCGCGGCGATCGCTCTCGACGCGTCGGCGTTCGGCGTGAGCCGGACGGCGCTGATTGAAAAGCTCTTCGAGCATTCGCTCGGTTACGGGCTTTTCGACGGAAACAAGCTGACCGCTTTCGCGCTTTGCCGGCCGTTCGGGCGGGGCCATGTCGTGGGGCCGGTCGTGGCCGAAAGCGACGCCGACGCTGTGGCGATCGTCCGGCCGCACGTGGCCGACCATTCGGGGACTTTCCTTCGGGTCGACACCCACATGGACAGTGGCGAGTTCGCCGCCTTTCTGTCGCACGCTGGAATGCCAGTTTTCGATACGGTGCTCACTATGTCGATGGGCAAACGCATCAGCGATTTTGCTGCAGGTGGCCCGGTTACGCCGAAGACCTATGCTCTGGCGAGCCAAACTCTCGGGTAGGTTGATGTTCGACTTGGAAGGTTTTAGCCTTTGCAATCTGAACGTCCAAACATGGACAACGCCATAACCCGCCAGCCCGCTTGCGGCCCCTTTCGGCCATTGACCAGGAGAATTCTTGGCTCTCCGCTAATCGATATCCCTAGCCAGCATTAATCTCGTTCATCGTCATAAGGTTCGCCAGACCATACGAGAGAATACGAAGGAAATGGGGTGGCGAACCAGCCGCTAACGTATTGATTTCCTGTAGGAAACGACGGCCTCGGCGACTAACAAAATCGTTATTCGCCAAGGGGCTAGGAAGCAGTTCGCCAAAGTTGATTCAAGAAGCTGATCTGCCACTCGCCGACCGCATTTATCTTCTACGGAACGGCAGCTTTGCGCCTGTTCTGACGTACACGGGCATCTCAGCCCTGCCCAAAAGCAGGCCGAACGATTGACGCACCTGGAAAACGTCGGGCTTTTGCGAATGCCGCGGTTGAGTGTTGGCATTTACTTATTGTCACGGCGCTTAGGGAAAGGCATGCCGGGACTATGGGCGGCTGCGCCGCCATCGACCGGGATGATGGCGCCGGAAATGTAAGACGCTTCCGGCGAGACCAGGAACACGATCAGGTTCGCCACTTGCTCCGGGCGGGCCATGCGTTGCTGCGGTAATTGCAGTTGCTGGTTGGTCGATAAGGCCTCCATGACGCCGGACATCATTTCCGCGGCGGTCGGCCCCGGGCAGATGCAGTTTGCCCGGATGCCGAAACGCCATAGTCGACCGACCACAAGCGCGTGAGCGCCACCAGCGCGGCCTTGGAGGCCGTGTAGGCATCGGCGAGTGGCATCAAGAGCACGATCGCGCCGCCATCGCGCATTGTCGGGCGGAAGGCGCGCACGCTGAGCATCACGCTGGTCAGGTTGACGGCGATGGTTTTGTTCCAGGCCTCCAGCGTCAGCAGCGGATATCTTGTTGAACAGATGACCGGCAAAAAATACATTGCTGCTCGAAAAGCCTGCGTCGGCGTCTCAAGGGAATCAATCGGCATCTCAAGACCCGCGACGCTTGGAAAGTCGCTGATCCATCTCAAAAGCTTCCAGTCATGATGTCGGCCTGTCGGCCAGGCTCCTTCGCTGCTTCGCTTTACAAGTGAGCCAAGATCGCCGCTGCTTCGGTTTCGGCGAAGCAAAGGACAGAAAAAGACTTCTTTTGGCGATCCGGCCCGGATGCTCTTTTGCAGGTCTAGAACACATAAGGCGCGCCCGGGAGGCGACGCATAACAAGAGAGCGGCCGCAAAACGCCGCCTGGCATAGGCCGCTTGAAAGGGGCCGATGCCGGCAACAGCCATGGGGAACCACGACAATGAAGACATTCCGCAATTGCCTGATGACGGCGGTCAGCGCAGGCCTGCTCAGCCTGGGGCTTGCCGCTCCCGCCAATGCCGGCGCCATTCGCCTCGGCATGACCACCTGGGTGGGTTATGGGCCACTGTTTCTCGCCCGCGACCTCGGCTATTTCAAGGAGGCCGGCGTCGATGTCGACCTGAAGGTCATCGAAGAATCGGCGCTTTACATGGCGGCGGTTGCCGGCGGCGATCTCGACGGCGCTGCCTCCACCGTCGACGAGCTCATGAAATACCGCTCCGACGAGCTCTGCTTCAAATATGTCGTGGCGCTCGACGACAGCCATGGCGGCGACGGCGTCGTCACGCAGGCCGACGTCAAGTCGCTCAAGGATCTGAAGGGCCAGCCCGTCGCCCTGAACGAGGGCTCCGTTTCCGAATTCTGGTTCAATGTGCTCCTGAAAAAGGAAGGCATGACCGAGGACGATGTCAGCGTCACCAACATGACCGCCGATGACGCCGCGACGGCCTTCATCGCCGGACAGGTTGCCGCCGCGGTGACCTGGGAGCCGCACCTCACCGAAGTCCGCAAGGGCGGCAAGGGCAAGGTGCTGATCGACTCCACGACCACGCCCGGCCTGATCGTCGATGTGATCGCGCTCAAATGCGACCTGATCGAGAAGCACCCCGAGGACGTGAAGGCCCTCGTCAAGGGCTATTACAAGGCGGTCGAATACATCAAGACCAACCCGGACAAGGCCTATGAGATCATGGCCAAGGGCATTGGCGGCTATCTCGAGAAGCCTGAGGATTTCGCGGCCGGCGCCAAGGGCGTGCGCTACTACGACCGCGCCCGCAACCTGGAATTCTTCGGCACGCCGCAGAAGAGCGAAGCGGCCGACCTGGTGAACTTCGCGCAGGACGTCTGGGGCAAGGCCGGCAAGCTCAAGATGACGATCGACTCGAAAACCATCCTCCACACCGATTTCATCAAGGAACAGTGAGCCATCGGAATGGCGGGGCCCGCCCGGCCGGGCCGGTCCCATCTTCCAAAAGCCGGATCTGGTCGGCCTCTCCGGGGCCGGCCTCCCTTTTCTCGAAAGCTTCAGCTTCGCGCTTAAATCACGGAGGCCATCTTATGGCACAAAGGCGGACGGCGTGGACGCGCCTGACGACTCCATTCGCCAATATCCCCGCCAGCACGGCAACCACGCTCGCTTTGGCGATGTGGGTCGTCGTGATCGGCGGCTGGGCCTTGCTGTCCTATGGCCGCGTCGTGCCGAACATGTTCCTGCCGACGCCCGGAACCGTGCTCGAGACGGCCTACCGCATGTCGCTCGACGGCAGCCTCTTCTACCACACGCTGACCAGCGCCAAGGTGGTCGTCCTGGGCTTCATCGTGTCGTCACTGATCGCGGTGCCGCTGGGACTGTGGATGGGCACCTACCGGGCGGTGCAGGCGCCGCTGGAGCCGCTGGTCAACTTCATCCGCTACCTGCCGGTGACCTCCTTCGTGCCGCTGTTCATCCTTTGGATCGGCATCGGCATCGAACAGCGCATAGCGGTCATCTTCTTCGGCACGTTCTTCCAGCAGCTGGTGATGATCTCCGACTGCGCCCGCAGCGTCTCCAGGGACCTGGTCAACGCCTCCTACACTTTGGGCACCAAGCGCTCGGAAGCGGTGTGGCACGTCATTTTCCCCGCAGCGCTTCCGGCGATCCTCGACACGCTTCGCGTCACCATGGGCTGGGCGTGGACCTATCTGGTCGTGGCCGAGCTCGTCGCCGCGTCGAGCGGCCTCGGCTATATCAGCCTCAAAGCCATGCGCGGCTTCCAGGTCGATGTGATCTTCATGGCGATCGCCGCAATCGGGCTTCTGGGCCTGATCACCGACACGGCATTCCGCATTCTCCGGGCAAGGGTCGCGCCATGGGCACCTTGATCTTGAACGCATCCTCGCAAAACGCAGCCGGATCAAGGGTAGTGATGACCGAAACCGTCAAGGCGAACAATTTGGCCGGCACGGCCCATGCGGCCGGCGATCCGCGTTCGGCCGGCACCACGATGGCCGTCGAGGACGTGACATTGCGCTATGGCGATGCCAATGGCGTGCTGGCGCTGGACGATGTGTCGCTGAAGGTGGCCAAGAACGAATTCTGCGTCATCGTCGGCCCTTCGGGATGCGGCAAATCCAGCCTGCTCTACCTCGCCGCCGGCCTCAATGACGCGACCTCGGGCAGCATCAAGGTCGACGGCCGGGAAGTGATCGAGCCCGGCGCCGACAGGGGCATGGTCTTCCAGAGCTACACCTTGTTCCCGTGGCTCACGGTGCGCGCCAACATTGAATACGGGCCGAAGCGCAAGGGGCTGCCTGCGGAGCAGCGCAAGCAGATCGTCGACCAGTATCTCAACGAGGTCGGCCTCGCGCCTTTCGCCGACCACTATCCCGCGCAGCTTTCCGGCGGCATGAAGCAGCGCGTGGCGATCGCGCGCGCCCTGGCCAACGACCCGGCTGTCCTGTTGATGGACGAGCCGTTCGGCGCGCTCGACAGCCAGACGCGCGGCACCATGCAGAAGCTGCTTCTGCGCGTCTGGGAGCGGCAGCAGAAGACGGTGCTCTTCGTCACCCACGATATCGACGAGGCGCTGGTGCTCGGCGACCGCGTGCTGGTGATGACGGCAAGGCCCGGCAAGATCAAGGCCGAGATCAAGGTCGATATTCCGCGGCCGCGCTCGATGGACGTCATCCTCGAACCCGACTTCATCGCGCTCAAGCGCCGCATCCTCGGCCTTCTGCACGACGAAATCGACGAGGATCACTGAGCGCAATTTCCAAGAGCAAAAGTCGAGGCAGTCCAGCAGTGCTGAACGCCGATCTGCCTCGATGTTGAAGGGTGAGACGGCCTCTACCTTTCGCCGTTGCGCACCGGGCCGAGGATCATCTCCGAAGCCTTTTGCCCGATCATCATGCTTGGCGCGTTGGTGTTGCCGCCGATCAGCTTCGGCATGACGGAGGCATCGGCGACCCGGAGCCCATCCACGCCTCGCACCTTGAGCGTCGCCGGATCGACGACAGCCATGTCGTCCGTTCCCATCTTGCAGGTTCCGACCGGGTGATAGACGGTCAGCGCCTCGGCGCGCAGATAGGCCAGGATCTCGTCGTCGGTTCGGACATCCTTGCCCGGGAGCATCTCCTTGCCGCGCACCGCGTCGAACTCGGACGAGGCAAAAATCCGGCGCGCGATCTTGATGCCCTCCACCAGCACCATGGCGTCGTCTTCATGCGTGAAGAAGCGGTGGTCGATCAGGACGTCGCGGCGAGAATTGTCGCGCGACAACCTGATCTCGCCCACGCTTTTCGGTCTGAGCACGCAAGTGTGAATGGCGTAGCCGTGGCCGTATTCGATCAGCCTGCCGCGATGGCTGCGATAGCCCGGCACGAAATGGAACTGAATGTCGGGCAGGCCGTTCGCGTGCTTGGTCTTCGCAAAACCGCCGGCTTCGACATAGTTGGTGGTGAGCATGCCCTCGCGGCGCGCGAAATACTGGAAGGGCGCCGCCGCGACACGGGGCAGGTTGGCAAGCGACAGGCCGAGCGTCCTGGTGCTTTTGGACCGCACGGTGATCATGCCGTCGACATGATCCTGCAGGTTCTTGCCGACGCCCGGCAGGTCGAGCACCGGTCTGATGCCGATCTGCTGAAGCTCCGCCGCCGGACCGATCCCTGAAGCCATCAGGATCTTGGGTGAGTTGATGGCACCGGCCGAAAGCACGATCTCGCGATTGGCGGAGAGCGTCTTCTGCTGCCCCTCATGTTGCACGCGCATCCCTGTGGCGCGACCCTCGGCGATGACGAGATCGACCACTTCGCATTGGCTGAGCAGCGTCAGATTCCTGCGATCGAGCACCGGGCGCATGAAGGCACTGAAGCTGCTGAAGCGCTGGCCGCGATCTTGCGTGACGTTGTAGATCCCGACGCCGAACTGGCTTTCGGCATTGAAGTCCGTGTTGGCGGGCAGGCCGGCATTTTCACCGGCCTTAACGAACATGCTCGAAAGCACGTTCGGGTCGCGCGGATTGTCGACTAGCAACTCGCCGTCGTTGCCATGATAGCGCGGGTCCTGGCCGAGTAGGTTGCGCTCCAGCTTCCTGAACAGGGGCAGCACGTCTCGATAGGCCCAGCCGGCGCAGCCGAGGCCGGCCCACTCGTCATAATCCTCGGCGGCGCCGCGAATATAGACCATCGAGTTGATCGAGCTCGATCCGCCCAGCGCCTTGCCGCGGTTGACCGGAATCCTTCGGTTGTTGAGGTGCGGCTGCGGCACGCCGACAAAACAATAGTCGTAATTGGGGTTGCCGTAGAGCGAGAGGATGCCCGCCGGCACCTTGACCCGCAGGCTGTTGTCGCTGCCGCCGGCCTCGATCAGGCACACCCTGACCGACGGATCAGCGCTCAGCCGATTGGCCACCACGCAACCGGCCGAGCCGGCGCCGACGACGATGTAGTCAAAGCTTTCAGTTTTCATGCCCAGCCCTCGAGAATGCCGGCGCTCGAGGCATGGCAGAACAGGCCGCCGCGAAGGCGTATCCTTGTTCCGGAACCAGTTCCGCGCGGACACTTGTCCGGCTTCGCCCGCCACCTCATGCCGCGCTGTCGATCCGACCGCTGGGACACTAGGTGCGTCTATCGGTGCGAGAAATTCGGAAATGGTTACGCGTGGCTTCGGAGATTCGTTATGGGCGCCCGCGCCGGCACGTGCTGTTACTTGTGAGCGCCAGCAGAGAAGCGGTCGGATGGAGCAGCCTGGCTGCATCCACCAACTGCCCGAGATCGTTTTCATCCCGCGGCGGGGGCTGTCGGATGGTCAGAAGAGGACTGAGCATGTCGGTTGAGAAGGTAGACACGCTCGTCGTCGGCGGCGGCCAGGCCGGGGTGGCCATGAGCGAGCATCTGAGCAAATGCGGGGTGCCGCATCTTGTGCTTGAGCGCGGCCGGATCGCCGAGCGCTGGCGCTCGCAGCGATGGGACTCCCTGGTCGCCAACGGCCCGGCCTGGCATGACCGGTTTCCGGGCATGGAGTTTCCCGTGACAGGTCCCGACGGCTTTCCCTCCAAGGAAGAGGTCGCCGACTATTTCGTCGCCTATGCAAAGCAGATCAACGCGCCGATCCGCTGCGGCGTGGAGGTCAAGTTGGTGCAAAGGAATGTCGGCCGTCCGGGATTTCGCGTCGAGACGTCGGATGGGGTGATCGAGGCCAACAGCGTCGTGGCCGCGACCGGGCCATTCCAGGTTCCCGTCATCCCGCCTCTCGTTCCCGCCGATGCCGGCATCCTGCAGATCCACTCCAGCGCTTACCGCAACCCGGCGCAGCTGCCGAACGGCGCGGTGCTGGTGGTCGGGGCGGGATCCTCGGGCGTGCAGATTGCCGACGAGCTGCAGTGTTCCGGCAGGCGCGTCTATCTCTCGGTCGGCCCGCATGATCGTCCGCCGCGCGCCTATCGTGGGCGCGACTTCTGCTGGTGGCTGGGCGTGCTGGGCAAATGGGACCTCGAAACCCCCGGACCCGGCACGGAACATGTCACGATCGCGGTGAGCGGCGCGCGCGGCGGCGAAACGATCGATTTCCGCCGCCTGGCCGCGCAGGGGCTTACGCTTGTCGGCATGACAAAGACGTACCAGGACGGCGTGATGAGTTTCGCGCCGGATCTTGCGAAGAACATTGCCCGGGGCGATGCCAGCCTGATGTCGCTGCTGGACGAAGCCGACGCCTATGTCGCGCGCAATGGTCTCGACCTTCCGGAAGAGCCCACCGCCCGCCGGATCGATCCGGATCCGGACTGCGTGACCAATCCAATAAGCGAGCTCGATCTTGCCGAAACAGGGGTAGCGACGATCATCTGGGCGACCGGCTTCGCCGTCGACTACAGCTGGCTGAAGGTCGACGCTTTCGACGAGAGGGGCCGGCCACGGCATCAGCGCGGCGTTTCGGTCGAGCCGGGGATCTATTTCCTGGGGCTGCCCTGGCAATCGCGCAGGGGGTCGAGCTTCATCTGGGGCGTCTGGCACGATGCCAAGCACGTGGCCGACCGTATTTCTACGCAGCGCAAATATCTGGCCTACCACGCCGCTGCGCAACGCGAGCCCGTG
Source organism: Mesorhizobium sp. CA12 (assembly GCF_020165255.1). Taxonomy (NCBI): domain Bacteria; kingdom Pseudomonadati; phylum Pseudomonadota; class Alphaproteobacteria; order Hyphomicrobiales; family Phyllobacteriaceae; genus Mesorhizobium; species Mesorhizobium sp. CA12. The sequence goes on along the minus strand of NZ_JAIUHT010000005.1, from coordinate 278,485 downwards.
GACGCCTGACCAAAGCTGCGAGCCCTGCCTGATGGAGACCAAGATGGCGCATACGCGAATTCGCAAATTCAACACCAGGGACACCTATCCCGAGCAGAAGCTCGACAATGATCTCTGCCAGGCGGTCGTCACGCGCGGCGGCCGCACCGTGTATCTGCGCGGCCAGTGCCCGCAGGATCTCGACACCGCCAAGAACATCGACAGCCACGATCCGGTCGAGCAGACCCATAAGGTCATGCAGAACATCAGGCAGCTCATCGAGGAGTGCGGCGGCACGATGGAGCATCTGGTGAAGGTGGTGGTCTACATCACCGATGTGCGCCACCGCGAGGCCGTCTACCGGACGATGGGCGAATACATCAAGGGCGTGCATCCGGTTTCGACCGGGCTGGTCGTGTCGGCGCTGGCGCGGCCGGAATGGCTGGTCGAGATCGACGGCACCGCCGTCATTCCGGACTAAGCGCCATGACCTTCTCCATCGTCGCGCGCTGCAGGCGCACAGGCATGTTCGGGGTGGCGGTGTCGTCGTCGTCTCCCGCGGTCGCGGCGCGTTGTGCCTATGCGCAGGCGGACGTCGGCGCGGTCGCCAGCCAGAACGTCACCGACCCGACGCTCGGGCCACGGGCGCTGGAGCTGATGGCACGCGGTGCTTCCGCCACCGAGGCCGTCGCGATCATCAAGCGCACGGCTGCCTTCAGCGAATACCGGCAGGTCCTGGCGGTCGACGCGGCCGGCGGCAGCGCAATCCACTCCGGGCCGAAAGCGCTCGGCATCTGGGCCGAGGCGCGCGGCGAGGACGTTGCCTGCGGCGGCAACCTGCTCGCGAATGATGGCATCCCGCGTGCCATGGTCGATGCCTTCCTCGCTTCCGAAGGCCATCTCGGCGATCGGCTGATCGCCACGATGCGCGCCGCGCTTCATGCCGGCGGCGAGGCGGGGCCCGTCCGCTCCGCCGGCATGAAGCTGGTGCGCGATGTCTCGTGGCCTGTCGCCGACTTGCGCTGCGACTGGACTGAGGACTGTCCGATCCAACAGTTGGCGGGGCTGTGGGAGATCTACAAGCCCCAACTCGACGCCTATGTCACCCGTGCCCTCAACCCGTCCGATGCGCCGAGCTACGGCGTTCCCGGTGACGAATAGTCCGATCGGTTCTGAAACCAGGATGGGCGAACTCAGCCACAAGGAATGGGTCGGCAAGGCGTCCGCGATCCGTTTTCGCGACAAGGCGTTCATCGACGGCAAGGCGGTGCCCGCGCGCTCCGGCCGGACCTTCGCCAGCATCAATCCGGCCACGGGAGCGACGCTCGCCGAGGTCGCCTCCTGCGGTGAAGAGGATATCGATCTCGCGGTCGCCGCTGCGCGACGCAGCTTCGAGGCCGGCGTCTGGTCGCGAACGGCCCCCGCGCATCGCAAGCAGGTGCTGCTGCGGCTGGCGGAATTGCTGCGTGAGAACCTGTCGGAGCTCGCGCTGCTGGAATCGCTGGATATGGGCAAGCTGGTCAAAGATGCCGCCACCATAGACGTGCCGGGCGCTGCAGCGATCTTTCAGTGGTATGGCGAGGCGATCGACAAGGTCTATGACGAGGTAGCGCCGACGGGGCAGGGCGATCTCGCTCTGGTGCGGCGCGAGCCCCTTGGCGTCGTGGGCGCGGTCGTGCCGTGGAATTTCCCGCTCGACATGGCGACTTGGAAATGCGCGCCGGCGCTGGCGGCGGGCAATTCGGTGGTGCTGAAGCCGGCCGAGCAATCGCCTTTCTCGGCGCTCAGGCTGGCCGAGCTCGCCATGGAGGCGGGCCTGCCCGCCGGCGTGCTCAATGTGGTGCCGGGCCTCGGCGAGACCGCCGGCCAGGCGCTTGGCCGGCATATGGATGTCGATTGCCTCGCCTTCACCGGATCGACCGCCGTCGGCAAGCTGTTCCTGCAATATTCCGGCCAGTCGAACATGAAGCAGGTCTGGCTGGAGACCGGCGGCAAGAGTCCCAATCTGGTGTTCGCGGATTGCGGCGATCTGGGTGCGGCGGCCGACATGGCCGCCTTCGGCATCTTCTTCAACCAGGGCCAGGTCTGCTCGGCCAATTCCCGGCTGCTGGTGGAGCGCGGCATCAAGGATGCGCTGGTCGAGAAGCTGGCGGAGCGCGCGGCGGCGACGCAACCCGGCGACCCTCTCGACCCGGCATCCAGGATGGGCGCGATGGTGGATGCGCGGCACGCCGCTACGGTGATGCGCTTCATCGATGGCGGCAGGCAGTCGGCACGGCTGGTCACCGGCGGCGGCCGGATCTCAGTCGACGGGCGCGGCAGCTTCGTGCAGCCGACGATCTTCGACAATGTCTCGCCCGAGGATCCGCTCGCACGCGACGAAATTTTCGGTCCGGTCCTGTCGGTCATCGCCTTCGATAGCGAAGAGGAGGCGCTCCGGATTGCCAATGACAGCGTCTACGGCCTTGCGGCATCGCTTTGGACCGACAGCCTGTCGCGGGCACACCGCATTGCGGAGCGACTGCGCGTGGGCACAGTGTCGATAAACACCGTCGATGCGCTGAGCCCGATGACGCCGTTCGGCGGCTTCAAGCAGTCCGGCTTCGGGCGCGACCTGTCGCTGCACGCGCTCGACAAATACACCGCGCTGAAAACCACCTGGATCAGGTACTGAGGAGCGGCCGCGACTTGATTGCAGCGTCCAAACGGGCATCATAGAAGCCCATGCCGCTCCGTTTCACGCTCAGACAGCTCGAATATTTCGTCGCCGTTGGCGAGGCCGGCTCGATCGCCAAGGCGGCCGAGCAAGTCAATGTTTCGCCGCCGTCGATCTCGGCTTCGATCGCCCAGCTCGAGGCGGAGTTCGGCGTCCAGCTCTTCGTGCGCAAGCACTCGCACGCGCTTGCCCTCACGGCGGGCGGGCGCCTGTTCCTCAAGGAGGCCGCGCGGCTGCTCAACGATGCCGATGCGCTGCACGACATTGCCGGCGATATCGCTGAAAAGGTGCGCGGACCGCTGGCGATCGGCTGCCTTCTGACTTTCGCGCAGATCGTGCTGCCGGCGTTGCGGCGGAAGTTCGAGGATGCCTATCCGGATGTGCGCGTCCGCCAGTTCGAGCGCAACCAGGGGCAGTTGTTCGAGATGCTGCAGCGTGGCGAAATAGACGCAGCACTGACCTACGATCTCGAACTGTCGCAGGACATGACCTTCGAGCCGCTGATGCAGCTGCCGGCCTATGTGATGCTGCCGGCCGCGCATCGCCTGGCGGGGAGGGCGGGCATCACCCCCGAGGAACTGGTCGATGAGCCGATGGTGCTGCTCGATCTGCCCTACAGCCGCGAATATTTCCTGTCGGCTTTCCAGCCCAAGGGACTGCGGCCAAAAATCGCCGAGCGCACCGGCGACATCGCCGTGATGCGCTCGATGGTCGCCAATGGCTTCGGCTACGGCATCGCCAACATGCGGCCGCTCAACACCATGTCGCCCGACGGCAAGCTGCTGGTTTTCGTGCCCTTGCTGGGAGACATCAGGCCGCTGACCATGGGAATTGCGCTGCCGAACGCCGAACATCGCACGCTGACGGTGCAAGCCTTCATCGACCACTGCCGCCGCTTCGTTGTCGAGCAAGGCGTCTTCGGCACCGAACGTATCGTCAAATAAGCCTAGTCACGCCCAGCCATCGGCGAGCCGCGACAGCAGCTTCTCCAGCATCTCGTCGCAACGCCGCAGCTGTTCGACGCTGACAAATTCGTCCGGCTTGTGCCCCTGCGCCATCGAGCCCGGTCCGCACACGACGGCCGGCGTGCCGAGATCGCGGCTGAACAAACCGCCTTCCGTGCCGAACGCGACCTTCATGGTATCGTTGGCGCCAGTCAGCGATTTGACGAAGGCGACCGCTTCCGAAGCGACCGGCGTGTCGAGGCCCGGATAGGTGTTGGTAGTGTCGATGTCGATCGCGGCTTCCGGCGCGATCAAAGCGGCGTCGGCTGCAATGCGCGCCGCGGCACCGCGAAGCCTGTCGAGAATGCCGGCGGCATCGTCGGCGGCGATGTTGCGGATCTCGAAATCGACCTGGCAGAGATTGGGCACGATGTTGAGTGCCACGCCGGCATTGATCTTGCCGACGTGCACAGTCGTGTAGGGAATGTCATAGTCACCATCGCGAGCGCCTTCGCGGGCCAACCGGTCCTGCTCGTCGCGCAGGGCGCGCACGAAATCGCAACCGAGATGGATGGCATTGAGTGCCAGCGGAGCAAGCGCCGAATGGCCTTCGCGTCCTCTGCAAACGGCGCGTGCCGCAAGCTTGCCCTTGTGCCCCGTCGCCACCTGCATGTTGGTCGGCTCGCCGACGATGCAGAGCAGCGGGCGTTGCGGCGCAGCACTCAGCATTTCGATCAGGTCGCGCACGCCGAGGCAGCCGACTTCCTCGTCGTAGGAGAGCGCCAGATGGAGGGGCGTGCGCAGCGTCATCTTCGAGGCCTTGAGACATGCCGCGAGAGCTGAGGCCACGAAGCCCTTCATGTCCGCCGCGCCGCGCCCGTAAAGCTTGCCGTCACGCGCGGTCATGGCGAATGGCGGCAGCGTCCAGTTCTGGCCGTCGACGGGAACGACATCCGTGTGACCGGAGAGCATGATGCCAGGCTTCTCGGCCGGTCCGATCGTGGCGAAAAGATTGGCCTTGTGCCCGTCCGGACTGTGGATGATCTGGGAGGCGATGCCGCTCGCTGCGAGCAGGTCCGCCACATAGAAGATGAGGTCGAGGTTGGAGTCGCGGCTCACCGTCGGGAAGGCGATCAACCGCTCGAGGATTCTGACGCTGTCCATTCTTGTCTGGTCCCGTTGCCGCAATCGGCTGTTTACATTGCGCCGCGGCGGTCCTGAAGTCGCATTTGGCTCAGCCTCGCTTCACCTGAGGCTAATCCATGCGAGGGCGATTAGGCGCGTCCTAATCCGCACAGAAGAAATCCGTAGTTTTCCCGCGCACGCGCCAACTTATGGGTAATCTCCAGAGCAGCCGGCATGAAGGAAGGCACTATGCGCGACCCACGCTACGACATTCTGTTCGAGCCGATGAAGATCGGTCCGGTGACCGCCAAGAACCGCTTCTACCAGGTTCCACATTGCAATGGCGGCGGCTATCGCGATCCGTCGGCCGCGGCGGAGATGCGTCGCATGAAGTCCGAAGGCGGATGGGGGGTCATCTTCACCGAGCAGACGGAGATGCATCACACCTCCGAGATCACGCCCTTCATCGAGCTCAGGCTGTGGGACGACGCCGACATTCCGGCCCTGGCCAAAATGGCCAAGGCGATGCACGAATATGGCGCGCTCGCCGGCATACAGCTCGCCTATTCCGGCATCAACGGTCCCAACCTCTACACCAAGGAGGTTCCGCGCGGGCCGTCGGCCTTGCCGATCCGCACCTTCACCAACGATCCGGTGCAGGCGCGCGCCATGGACAAGCAGGATATCCGCGACCTGCGCCGCTGGCATCGCAATGCCTTCAAGCGCGCCAAACAGGCGGGCTTCGACCTTGTGTGCCTCTACGGCGCGCATGGGTTCGGCATCATCCAGCATTTCCTGTCGACCGCCACCAACCAGCGCAGCGACGAATATGGCGGCTCACTGGAAAACCGCTCGCGGCTGATGCGCGAGCTGATCGAGGAAGGGCGCGACGCTGTCGGCGAAACGTGTGGCCTGACGCTCAGGCTGTCGCTGGACGAGATGATCGGCGAGCTCGGATTCGCCAACTCGGAAGTCCGCGACATGATCGAAATGCATGCCGAATTGCCCGATCTCTGGGACCTCGCTCACGGTGCCTGGGAGGATTGCTCGGGGCCGTCGCGCTTCAAGGACGAGGCGGCGCAGGAAAGCCTCGTCTCCGGCATCAAGAAGCTGACCTTGAAGCCGGTCGTCGGCGTCGGCCGCTTCACCTCGCCCGACGTGATGGTGAGGATGATCAAATCAGGCAAGCTCGACTTCATCGGTTGCGCGCGCCCGTCGATCGCCGATCCTTTCCTGCCAAGGAAGGTCGAGGAGGGCCGCATCGAGGACATTCGCGAATGCATCGGCTGCAACATTTGCATCACCGGCGACATGACGATGTCGATCTCGCGCTGCACGCAGAACCCGACCTTCATGGAGGAATGGCGCAAGGGCTGGCATCCGGAGCGCATGCAGGCCAAGGGCGACAGCGATAGTGTACTGATCGTCGGCGCCGGGCCCGCCGGGCTGGAGGCCGCCCGCGCGCTCGGTCTGCGCGGCTACCGGGTGGCCATTGCCGAAGCAGGCGCCGAGCTCGGCGGGCGCGTGGCGCGCGAGAGTCTGCTTCCGGGCCTGGCGGCCTGGGGCAGGGTGCGTGACTACCGCCAGTATCAGCTCAGCCAGATGCCAAATGTCGACATCTATTTCGAAAGCCGGCTGACGGCGGACGACGTCCTGTCCTTCGGCTTCCAGAACGTCGCCGTCGCGACCGGATCGACCTGGCGGCGCGACGGCGTTGCCCGTGCCAATGTCGTTCCGATGCCGATCGACGCCGCCATGCCGGTCTACACGCCTGACGATCTGATGGGAGGCAAGGTGCCTTCCGGCAATGTCGTGCTGTTCGACGACGACCACTATTACATGGGCGGCGTGCTGGCCGAGCTGATGGCGCGCCAGGGAGCAAAGGTGACCCTGGTGACGCCGTCGGCCTTTGTCTCGGACTGGACGCGAAACACGCTGGAGCAGGGGGCCATCCACCGCCGCCTGGCGGGATTGGGAGTGGGTATCGTCCTTAACAGGACCGTCACGAATATCGCTTCAGGCGGCGTCGTGACAGCCTGCGTCTATACCGGCGCGAAACAGGAGCTGGCCGCCGATGCCGTCGTCCTGGTCACGTCGCGCAATCAGGACGATGCCGTTTGGCGCGCGCTGAAAGCCCGGGAAAACGAGTGGGCCGGCAACGGCATTCGTTCGATCAAGGTTATCGGCGACGCCGAAGCGCCGGGGCCGATCGCGTGGGCAACCTATGCCGGCCACCGCTTCGCCCGTGAACTGGACGAGGCCGATATCGGTGACGCCCTGCCCTTCCGGCGGGAAGTGACGGCGCTGGCGGTGCAATAGGATAGAAGAGGGCAGCCGCAACTTCCCTTCCACTCTATTCTGCCCGCAAGCGGAGCGCGTATTTCCAGCAGGTATCATCCAATAGAATGCTGCCGACAACAGCCGGGGAGCTTCGCGTTGAGGAGCTCGATTGCCTCTCCCGGTGGCGACCTCTTCCGTCGACGGTCGCTTCAGTCGAGCTGCAGGCATGCGGCCAGCGCGATCGGCCCGAGCGGACAGTGCGGCGCCACAGCCACGTCATAGGCTTCGGCCATCGCCGCGATCTTGCGGCATTTGGTGATGCCGCCGGCGTGCGACAGATCCGGCCGACACCGCTTCCTCGAACACCGACTTGAAGTCCCACCCGCTGTAGAGCCGTTCGCCGAGCGCGATCGGCGTCGAGCCGAGCGCGGCGATCTCCTTCAGCGCCTCGCGGTTTTCGCTGAGCACCGGCTCTTCGATGAACATCAGCCGGTATGACTCCAGCTCCTTGACCAGGATGCGCGCCATCGGCCGGTGCACGCGGCCGTGGAAATCGACGGCCATGCCGATATTCGGCCCGACCGCCTCGCGCACCATGGCGACGCGCTCTATAGCCGTGTCTATCTTGTCGTGGCTGTCGACGATCTGCAGTGCCTAGGTGCTGTTCATCTTGAGCGCCTGGAAGCCGTGCGCCGCCATATTCCTAGCGCCGGCCGCCACTTCCGCCGGCCGGTCGCCGCCGATGTCTCGGCGGCATTGCGTGAACGACGCAGCCAACGCCGGAGATGTTCACCATAAATCGACGGTGTCGTTGTTCGCGGTCGTGTGTTGCCGTCAACACCCGCCTCGGCTTGACCGCCGTGCAACCCGCCCGGCGGTCGGTATTCATTGCCGATTGGCACTTTCAGCGTTCCACATACACGATGCGGCGCGTCGACGGCTCAACCAGCACCGGTCGGTTGTTCACATAGACATAGCGGTAGCGGTAGTTCGGGATCTTCTGTAGAGCCACCGTCTCAGGCAAGGTCGCGCCGGTTACAACCTTTCCTTGAAGGTAAACAGGCTTGACCCGATGCGCGCTGATGTACGTGCGCACCTGTTCGGGCGGATTGATCACGGTGCCGGCTGCGCCGCCGCCAACGACCCCCGCCGCGCCGCCCACAGCAGCGCCTACCGGTCCTCCGATGATAGCGCCGGCGATCGCTCCGGTGGCGCCACCAGCGACGGCTCCGGCATCAGCCTGATCGCGAGGAGGTTTCACGACCGCGATGCCGGAATTGGCCGGTCGCTCGGTTAAGACGACCCGATTGCCACCGAATTCTGCGGTAACGTAGTCGGAATAAACCCAGCCCTGACCACCAGCTTCGGCGATGGTGCACCATTTCGAGTTTTGCAGACAGCCGTTCAATGTGGCCGTCTGGCCCGCCCGCAGCACGCCGATGACCGGATATTGCGAGCCTGGACCCGCGCGAACATTAAGGTTTGTAGCGGCTGATACGGGAGTGTCGGCAAAAGCTGCGCCAGACAAGGCGACAAGCGCGCCTGTCACAACGGGTAACAAAAGCTTTCTCATCGTTCTGTCTCCGTTTCATGGTTCCCTTCAGAGCCAAAAACGAGGAAGAGCCACGTGCGTTCCGCTGGCAGATCGCGGAACGGCTAGATTCCAAATGTCAACATCGGGTCGCTCTGCTGCTCCCGCTTGAGTCGAAATATGGTCGGGTTGCCATCATCGGAGCGGCCGATCTTGCCGCACACCCCGCGCGGCCGGCCCTGGAGTCGCTGAGGTCTGATCGGTGGGACAGCCATCGTTGCGGGAGAAGCCGGACAGGTCTTGAAATGTCGGCATTACTGACGCTACCGGCTCGCGCCAGCCGATGCCATGCCGAAGGGCATGAAGCGGCCCGCCACGCAATGGTTCGGCCGGGTTTAATAGGGCGAATGAAACACATGCGCGGCGAAGCTGTAGGCACGCGATAGCGTTGGACAACAGCCACGCTGCGTTGCCCGTCGCCTTCGATATGCGTGATGTTGCTGTTCGGGTTGAACGGATCGACGGTTTGCAGAAGCGAATTGGTGTTGTTTGCGTCGCCGGACGCAAGCGTTATTGTATCGTAATTGTTCAAATAGTCGGCAGCAGAGCTCGACAACAGCACACAATCGCTGCGGCAAAATACGATCGTAAATCCACTAAGGCATCCCCCGACACCGGCTGGCATAATGCTCGATTTGCATTTTGTTGTCGAATCCGAGTTTGACCGCTTGCCATCCGTGCCACGCTAAGCAACGTTGGCGGCGGGTTTGAGATTTTGGAGGGACCATGAAGCGGTTTGCTTTAACCGTCGCTGCTTTCGTTTGCATTGCAGGCTGCGCCACACCACCGGACAAAATAGCAGGCGTGCCGAATGCTGGCCCCTGTACGCAAGCCGACAAAGAGCGCTTGGCGGTCCTGACAAATCAGCAGAACAAGGCGGTGACCGGTGATGCGCTAGGTGTATTCCTCATCGGTGTGCCGGTCTCATCAATGTCCGGCGGCGACCATGAGACCGAGATCGCCGTGCTGAAAGGACGCTGCGGGCCGCCGAAGACGTGACAGGCTGAGTCGCAGTCAGCGTAAAGCCGCACGGACAACGACTGACGGTCCTAATCAACGTCATGCCCCAAGTCCCTATTGCGAAACTGCGCAAGGCGCATATTCTTTGGCATGGGGTCTTGATCGAGCAGTCCAAGGACCTGGACCCTTGACGCGGTGCTATTTGGTCGAGGATGGCCGAACTTTTCAATAGAGCCATCCGTGGGACAGAGCCATGCAGCACGGAGCCGTGAGTGATCCGGGCATGGGCCGAGGCCAGCTTGAGCCGGCCGACGGCGATATTGTCCGCGAGCAGGCCGTCCTCTTTCGTCTCACCGACCGACTTTACCGTGCCAACGGCCTTGGCGAGATCTACGATGCGGCCCTGGATGCCATATGCGACGCCCTCGGTTCGTCACGCGCCTCGATCCTGAGATTTGACAGCCACGGCGTCATGAGCTTCGTCGCCTGGCGCTCACTCTCTAATGAATACCGCGAGGCAGTTAACGGTCACACGCCGTGGACGCGCGGGGAGCACGATGCCGAGCCTATCTTTGTCGAGGATATTCGTCTCAGCGGTGAATCTCGGCAGATCATCGACACGGTCCTTGGCGAGGGAATCGAAGCGCTGGCTTTCATCCCGCTTGCCACCTCCCGCGAGCTCATCGGCAAGTTCATGGTCTATTATCCAGCACGCCATCGCTTCGGGGATCGTGAACGCGAACTTGCGTTGACCATTGCCCGTCAGCTCGGGTTTGCGATCGAACGGGAGCGGGCGGAAACCAGTGCGACGCGACTGAGCGCGCTCGTCGAATCCTCGGATGATGCAATCATCGCGACCGATTTGGATGGCATCGTCACGGACTGGAACAGCGGCGCTGAGCGTCTCTACGGCTACGGCCGCAAGGAAATGGTCGGACGTCCGCTCATGTTGCTGATACCGCCCGATCGGCAGATCGAGGAGCGGCAGATCCTGGTGCGCATTCGCAATGGAGAGCATGTCGAGCATTTCGAGACCGTTCGCCTGCGCAAGGATGGCAGCAGCATTCCCATCTCTTTGACCGCTTCCCCCATCGCGGACGCGTCTGGCGCAATTGTCGGTGTCTCCAAGATCGGCCGTGACATTTCCGAGCGGCTGCGGGCGCAGGAGCAGCGGGAGTTGCTGCTTCGCGAGATGGACCACCGCGTGAAGAACCTCTTTGCCATCGCAAGGACCATCGTCAATTTGAGCGCGCCAGCTGCTGAAACTCCGGCCGCGCTCGCCTCCACCGTTTCTGACCGCCTCGGCGCCCTTGCGCGGGCGCATGCGCTGACGATGCTCCCCTCGACTGGCCCGTCCGTTCAGGTCGCGACGAGCCTACATGCATTGATCGCCGCAATCCTCGCGCCATACCGGCATGGAACTGACGAGCAGCCCCGCTTCGCGATCAGTGGCATCGATCTGCCGGTGCCTCCAGCGATGATTACGCCGCTTTCTCTCCTGCTACACGAATTCGCCACAAACGCTGCCAAACATGGCAGCCTCTCGGCGCCCGCCGGCTCGATCGAGATCGCTTGCTCCAATAGAGACGGTAAGGTGAGTGTCCAGTGGAGAGAGGTAGGAGGACCACCTCCGGTCGCAACCGAAGACGAAGGCTTCGGAAGCCGCCTGATCCGCGCCGCCGCGAATGAGCTCGGCGGAGTCGTGCGAGATTGGGACCCCGCCGGAATTGTCCTTGAGATCACGATCGATAGTGAAAGATTCTCGGTCTGATGCCCGAGCCGCTTGTCAGCGCAGCAGCCCGTCGCTCTCAAAATCCTCCCATCCGCGCAGTTTGGCCTCCGAGTTTTCGTCTCGGCCATTCCTGGCTGAATGGGCAACCTCGCGGCCCTTCTTTTGCGCACGCTTGACTGCCGCCTTGGCGGCAGCGCGTCGCCGGTTCTCGGTGCGGGTGGCGTCGTCTTCTTCGCGCCAGACGGTGACCAGATCGCAATCGAGCACATCCTCGATGTGGCGCGGGTCGAAGACGTGGAAGGTGATCTTTCTGGCGCGGCCGCGAAGCTTGACCGTTCTGGTCCCCGAGCTCTGCAACCGACCATCCTTCAGCCAGCGGTGCCGCTCGCCCGACGAGATCGTCAGGATGTCCTCGACTTCGCGAGGGATGACCGGAAGGTCCTCGATGTCGCGCATGGCTTTGGACACGATAGCCGCTGCCGCTTGCACATCGGCATCGACGCCCTCCGGCAGGCGCAAGGTGAGCACGCGGGATTCGATGTGAAGCAGCTTTCTCAATTGCGCAGGAAGGCGCGCGCGGATCTCGAGGAAAATGCCCCTGGCCCGCATGGACGATCCCAGAGTTGCCGCCGGTGAAAGCGGCCACTCAGCCATTAATTTGGCGGTCGGTTCGGTTTTTCGGCGCCCGGGCATGTCCCATAAATAGGCCGGGCTGGGCCTGGCACAACGCCGGTGCAAGAGGCAACCCGGTGTGACGCGGCGCCACCGATCTTAGACAGAGGATTCTTCCAAATATCCGCCATCTGAGAACCCTCAACGGAGCGAATTGTCGATCGGCGAGTTAGGCTGGCTAGACGGAAGAGACTGGATTGGACGGATGGCAGCATCGAAAAGCAACGGTCACTTCACGCCAACCAAGGCGGCGCCGGAAGGCCTTGCCCCTGCCCTGGCGCGAAACATTGAGGCGCTGATCGAGAGGCGTAAACGAGAAGCCACGGCCGCATCGCTGGAGGAGCGCGCGGCCGCAGCGATAAGCGGCTTCGCAGGAAGCATGGTCTTCGTCTACTTGCACATTGTCTTCTTCGGGATCTGGATCGCCCTCAATCTCGGCATCCTGAGCTTTGTCAGACCCTGGGACCCATCACTGGTCATCTTGGCTATGTTCGCCTCGGTCGAGGCCATCTTTCTCTCGACCTTCGTGCTGATCAATCAGAACCGAATGAGTGCGGAGGACAATTCCAGGGCAGACCTCGATCTGCAGGTCAGTCTGCTGAACGAGCACGAAACCACCAAGCTTATCAAGCTGGTGGAGGAGATTGCCAAGCGTCTGAACATAGATACCGATGCGGATCACGAGCTCAAGGAACTCAAGCGCGATGTGGCGCCGGAGGCGGTTCTGGACAAGATTGAAGAGGTGGATGACCGTCGGACGCCCAAGTGACAGCTCGCCAATAGAAGCGGCAATTTGAAACTGAGGCGCTACCAGTTGGGTCAATCAGAGGATAGGAGCATGTTCGACCACATCGGCTTCAACGTCGGGAATTTAGAAAAATCGCTCGCCTTTTACAAAGCAGTGCTCGCTCCTCTCGATCTTGGCGTGCTCGAATCCGGAGAGGGCTGGGCAATGTTGGGTGGCCATGCCGGTCGTCTCTGGATAGGGGCATTCGGACCTCCTCCTGCACCTATCCACATAGCGTTCCGAGCCGGCTCCCGCGCAATGGTGCACTCGTTCTACAAGGCAGGCCTCGCCGCCGGAGGTCGCGACAATGGCGCGCCTGGCATTCGCGCCCAATACGCACCGGATTATTATGCAGCTTTTGTGCTCGACCCGGACGGCCACAATGTCGAAGCCGTAGCCTTCGCCGCAGATGTCTGAAGCAGCGCACTCCACGTAAGGAAAACATTGTGACGCGGATCGCGACCTTCAACGTCAACGGTGTCAACGGCCGGTTGCCGGTGCTCCTGAAGTGGCTGGCCGAGACCGACTATGACGTGGTCTGTCTTCAGGAACTGAAAACATCCGAGGAGAAATTTCCCATCGAAGCAATTCGGGACGCCGGTCTCGGCGCGATCTGGCACGGCCAGAAATCCTACAACGGAGTGGCGGTGCTGGCGCGAGGGAGGGATCCGGTCGAACGTCGCCGGGGCTTGCCTGGCGATCCCGACGACACGCACAGCCGATATCTGGAGGCTGAAATCGACGGCCTGATCGTCGGTTGCATCTACCTCCCGAACGGCAATCCGGCGCCGGGCCCGAAATTCGATTACAAGCTGCGCTGGTTCGAGCGTCTCGTCGACTACAGCCAGTCACTGCTCGGCGAGCGCACCGTGCTTTGTGGCGACTTCAACGTCGTCCCGACTGAGATCGACGCCGTAGTCCCTCGGCGGTGGTTGGGTGACGCCGTCTTCTTTCCGGAAAGCAGGGAGGCCTATGCCAGCATGCTGAGCCTGGGGTGGGTCGATGCCATGCGACTAATCCACCCGGGCAAGGGCATCTACACCTACTGGAACTTTTCCTATCGCGGCGGCTACGACCGAAGCTCCGGCTTGCGGATGGATCATCTGCTCGTAAGCCCGTCGCTCGCGGAGAGCATTCTGGCCGCGGGTGTCGACGTCGAGACCCGTGGCTGGGAAAAGCCCAGCGATCACGCACCCGCCTGGATCGACCTCGGTTAAGACAGTTTGCTTGACCGCTCAAAAGACAAGGTGCTTGCGCTTTCGTCCGGTCTTTCTCGGATAGGCCTTCATGTCAACCGCGTTCCAGACGCCCCTCGCGGGTGGCGGGCTCAGCGCACCTTCACAAGCGGAACCTAATGTTCGCCTGCCGCTTATGCCGGAATGAGCACCAGAGGCATCAACTTCCTCGATAAATGGATGGCAGAGCACCTGCCGAACGCCATGACAGATGATCCCATGGCCGTCAGTGATCTCGCCGATGAGATGATGAAAGCGGCAGAGCGAGAAGGCATTCCGGCCAGCGAAATCCACGAGGAGGTTGATAGTGTGTTCGGGGTGATCTTCGAGGCGATGCATCATCGGGAAGGCAGCTTGCCCGAGGCTGAGAAAGCCGTGTTGGATCAGTTAGCGGCACGGCTGGCCAGGGAGGCCGGCATCTCAGATGACCAAGCTGGCGAACTGCTTAGCGCATCGGCACGGACTGGGACTCGCTCCTTAACGAAGCGCATTTTCTGAAGGAGCTTGAAGGCAGGCTAGAGCAGGAATAAATACCTCTTCGGTGCGGTGACCCCTGCGCGAAGCACCAAATCGTCTGGACGGACGATCGGGGAACAGGATGCGAAATCCTCTACCTTTTCCAACAGCGTCTGTTGACCTCGACCTGCTTCGGACGAACTTGAAAAGGCAGGCTAGCCCCGGCTTGGTTCAGGCAGGCGGGTTCGCCGGTTCGTGAGGCCCCCGGGTCAGACGGCCCAACGGAAGTCCAAACGGGGCTCCATTTTTCCGAGTGGTAAGCGCCTCATATCGAACTTCTTGACCGCGTCGCTTTCGCTAGAAGCGGACAATCAAAGCGTAGAATCGGCAGCTGGATGGGCCAGCACAAGCGGTCTATGAAAAAGACCAGCACGCCGTAGATAGACGACAAGCTAACTTTCACCAGCCGCGCCTGTGCCCTGTTGCTAGAAGTTCAAATTTGACCTTTCATGATCATGATTTGTCTAGAGTCTTTCCCATAGATTTTATAGCGTCTGCGCTATGAGTTTCGGCAGTTGTGAATCGCCGCCGGCTTACTATGCCGACGATAGGAGAACGCAATGACCCGCACTCACGTTGAACGTCTTGGAGAGTTCAGGGAAATCCTGGTCGCGACTCGACGCGAAGGCGTGCGTAATGTGCACCATACGCGCGACGCAATGCGGGCAAGTGGCTTTCAGATCGGGGATAGCGAAGGCTCCAGCTATGGTGCTCAGCTGAAAGCGCTTCAAGAAGAAATTGAGGCAGTTGATCGCGCCATCGAAGACGAGAAGCGGCTGGCCTTGGCTCTCGAAGGACGAACTCAATCCCGCCGCCCGACCAAGCCAAGGATCGTGAAGGCAACATAGAGTTAGCGCAATCGTTGGAGCTGGTTCGCGGCCCAACTCGGCTACTCTAAAAATTATGCTGATGTTTGCCCCTCGACCAGGCTTTACACCGTCAGCGAGTATTCCGCATCGTTGCTGAGATCTCGCCATAGGGCGTGAGCCCGCACCGGCCCACCGACATAGCCTTGGCGCACGCCTTGCTACCCCAGCCGAACGCCTGCACATCCTCCTCGGCGACGCCGCCGTCGACCATTAGCTGCTTGAGCCCAGCTGGCGTTCAGCGGTAGTAGTCATGCTGGCGCGCATGCACGTAGAACGGGAAGGGTGTGGCCACCAGCGTCCAGCCGCGGCTTGCTCATGACGTGGATGTTCGCTTCGGCCGCTTGCGGGCCCTGCACATGTTCCAGCGCGCTGACGGTCGGTTCGGCAAAAGGGCCGAGAGCCATGACCGTGAGCCTTGCGGACAAGTCGCGGCTTATCGAAAATCCGCGGCATGCGCCCGTTCTGATCAATCTGGCAAAGGCGTGCACGATGGCGAAGCCCGCGCCGACAGCAACCCCGTAATGGAGGCTTACCATGGCGCGGGCTCTCCGCTTCTGAACCCGGGATACCTGAAACTGTCAGTTCAGCGTCGGTTCGCCCATCGTCTCGGCAAGAAAGGACGCGGCGATCAAATCGTCCGCGTCGATGCGTAAGGAGCCTTCGCCGCGCCCCATGATGGCCGCTACCTTCTGGAAGGTCTTGATCTCATGCTCGGTGATCCTGGCGTCCCGCATCCTGGTTCTCAGATCGGCGACACGCATCCCGAGCGACCGGGATGTTCCGATTTCTCTATTCGACATTGGTCAGTCCTCCTCCCCCCGCTCGTGTCTGTTTCGCCGCCGCCCGAATTCGCAGCCTGCCCACAGTGAGGAGCATCAGCATGCAAGCTCGTGAGAATCTTCTGATATTATGAATTAATGATGAATTCGCGCGACTGTAGTTCAGCCCTGGATCGACCATCGTGATCACCGCGCCGCGCTCGGAGTATTCGAACGTGTCCAGAATCTTGTGAATGACGAAATCAGCTACGTTGGGCGCCGAGCCGGCGTGATCTTCCACGGCCTTCCTCCATCCGGAAATCAGCGCGTCATCCCTTGGCAGCAGTCGTGTGCCTATTAAGTCTCCGACAACTGCACGACCGTTAAATATGTAGCGACTTGTATTAGCGTCCAGAATTATTAACGCTCCGCAGCATCGGTTGCGTCCTTGGAGCGGGCAGCCTCTCGGCAGAAGCCAGGCCGGGAACCGGATCTTTGACTGGCTGCTTTCCAAATGGGGTCTGGTCAGGTCGCGGTGTCGTGCAAGCGAGCGGCAAACGACTAGAAAATAGCGGCGTCATCGAGTTGCCGGATTTGTGGGCCCAGCACCGGCGAACGCCTTCCAGCATCAACCCTTGCGGCTACTGGCCAGGTGAATTGCCCAGCGCGTTGGAACCTCTTGCGAAACCGGGTGTTAAGCTGCGTCCAGGGGAATTCAACCTTTCATGGAACGACGAGTCTTGCCCTCCAGCATTTCTGGCGCGAAATCCCTGGCCCATGGCGAGCAGGTCGAAGGGCCCCGTGCGGTCCTGCTCCTCGGCAACGAGATGGAAGATTTCTTCGAGAATGCAGCCGTGGCTCTCCACCTGGTGGCCAATGACGGCACCATTTTGCGCGCCAATCGAGCCGAACTGGACTTGCTCGGCTATTCCGCGGAGGAATACGTCGGCCGCAACATCCGGGAATTTCACGCCGATGCCGCCGCAATCGACGACATTTTGAACCGCCTTTCTCGGCATGAGCAGCTTCAACACTATCGCGCGAGGTTGCGCGCCAAAGACGGCTCCATCCGTTGGGTGGAGATAACATCAAATGTTCGTTCGGCTGGTGGTCGGTTCCTCAACACGCGCTGCGTCACCCTCGACGTAACTAACAAGGTCGAAGCGGAAGAGTTGTTGCGCGAACAGGAGCAGAGACTTGCCCTGACCTATCACAGCGCTGGTGTGGGAATCGTGGAAGCTGACGCCGAAGGCCGGCTGCTGCGGGTGAACGGACATTTGTGCCGTCTTTTGGGCTATACGCAGGAGGAGCTTGTCGGCCGATCGATTTTCGATCAGACCTTTCCTTCCGACGTCGAGGCGGATCGCACCAAATATCGCCGACAGGTCGCCGGGGAGATCAAAAGCTACACGATCGAGAAGCGGTTCGTCCGCAAGGACGGGTCGCTTTTCTGGGCTGTCGTAACCTCTTCCAGCGTTTACGACGGCATCGGGCGGTTTCACTACGCAGTACGGGTGCAGCACGATATCACCGAGCGCAAAGAGATCGAGGCGACACTCGCGCAAAGGGCCGAGGAGCAGGCTGCGCTGCATCAATTGACCGAAATGCTGCAGCACGCCCATACCCGCGAAGACGTCTACGAGGCTGCGCTCGATGCGATCCAGCGCGGGCTAAGATGTCAGCGCGCTTCTATTCTGCTTTTGGAAGGCGGAGTGATGAAGTTTGCCGCCTGGCGGGGCTTGTCGGACGCGTATCGAAGCGCCGTGGAGGGCCATTCGCCCTGGTCCGCAGCAGACCACGATCCGCAGCCAATTTGCATGCGCGATGTGGAACACGCCGAGCTCCCGAGCAACTTAAGAGACGCAATCCGAACAGAAGGCATCGGCGCGGTCTGTTTCATTCCGATAATCGAAGGCGGGCGTCTGCTGGGCAAGTTCATGGCCTATTTCGACGAGCTGCACGAATGCTCGGCAGAAGAGATTGAAGTCGCCCGGACAATCGCGCGCCAGCTCGGGTTCGGCATTGAACGTGTCAGAGCACAGAATGCGACCCAGCGACTGGCGGCAATCGTGGAATCCTCCCATGACGCCATCGTAAGCAAGGATCTCAACGGCATCGTCTCGACCTGGAACCGCGGCGCCGAGCGCCTCTTCGGCTATACGGCCGCGGAGATGGTAGGCAAGCCCATCACCACCATCATTCCTAAGGATCGGCAGCACGAGGAGCCGCTGATATTAGGCCGCATCCGCAACGGCGAACTCGTCGATCATTTCGAAACGGTTCGCCGCCGCAAAGACGGAACGCTGATAGATATCTCTCTCACAATATCCCCGGTGCGGGATGCGTCAGGCCGTATCGTCGGAGCTTCCAAAATAGCCCGAGACATAACTGACAAAAGGATAGCGGAAGCGAAGATAGAAGACAGCGAACGCAAGCTTAAAGACCTGCTCGCTGCCATTCCTGCCGCGATCTACACCACCGATCGCGACGGCAAGATCACCTATTTCAATGAAGCGGCGATGCAACTCGCCGGCCGAACGCCCGTGATTGGCACCGACGAATGGTGCGTGACATGGAAGCTCTACTGGCCGGACGGAACACCGCTTCCCCACGATCAATGTCCCATGGCCATCTCGCTGCGCGAAGGGCGGCCCGTCCGAGGATATGAAGCGGTGGCCGAGCGGCCGGATGGAACCCGGGTTCCATTCATTCCCTATCCGACCCCGATACGCGATGCCGCTGGAAACATCACCGGCGCCATAAATATGCTGGTCGATGTGAGCGAGCGTAAGCAGGCCGAAACCCAGCAACGGATCTTGCTCGACGAGCTCAATCATCGCGTGAAGAACAACATGATGATGCTGAAGTCCCTGCTTTCGGTTGCGGCGAGGACCAGCAAGAGTTCAGAGGCCCGCACCGTTCTGGATGAGGCCAGCAAGCGGGTGGCCGCCATGGCTGCCGCTCAGCGAGTCCTCTATGACACGCCCGACGCCATCAACTTCGGTGCCGGACCTTTCTTGGGAGCTGTTTGCGAGACCGCAAGACAGATGTTCCCCCCGGCTGTTCAGTTGTTCTGCGAGGCAGATCCGATCCAACTGCCAAACGACATTGCGATGCCGCTGGCGCTCACTATCAACGAGCTTTTGATCAATGCCGTGAAGTACGGCTTGCCCGGAAATGGGCCTGGAACCATCCGTGTTTCCATCAGACAGAACGGCCGAGCCATTAGCCTTGTGGTCGAGGATGAGGGCCCGGGCTTCGAACTGAGTTCGGTGCGCTCGTCGTCGTCAGGCCTGCGACTTGTCGAAGGCCTAGTGCGACAGATCGGCGGGACTTTTGAAGTTAGCCGGCACCCGTCCAGATGCACCGTGACCTTTTGTCTGATGCCCCAGGAGATTGGCCTTGCGACCGAAAGCAGCGATACCTGAGGTGAGCCGTGCGCGGGATATTAATCGATCGTTCGGGCCGCAGATCGTCTTCTCCCGAGATGATGTGAGCGGAGGACACGCTGAAACCACTCTGAACCAGTCGATCTTGGTCGTCGAAGACGACTACCTGATCGCGCTGGATATAGAGGCCGGACTGCTGGCGGAAGGCTTCTCGCTAGCGGGCGTCGCGACCAGCGCCGATGAGGCGATAAGTATGGCGCTCTCGACCAAGCCGGTGCTTGCCCTGATGGATATCCGCTTGCTTGGCAAGCGGGACGGCATCGACGCGGCCGTGGAATTGTACCGCGAGCTTGGCATACGATGTATCTTTACGACGGCGCACGGTGATCGCGACTTGAGGCTTCGAGCCGAGGCGGCCAGACCGCTGGGCTGGGTGCAGAAACCCTATTCTATAGCGACGCTAGTCGCAGCCATTCGAGATGCCTTTCAGGAGCTCAAGAAGGAGAGCTGAACGCGCGGGGAGGGCCAATTAAGCAGTTGGATCCGCCGAGCGCGCCACATCAGTGCTTGATTTTGGGTGCCAAGGTGCTCTGCTCTCTTCGCCTGAGGCAGGTTCGTCTCGGTCGCGGCCTTGCTTGTACATGATCACGGCTTTTAACGTTTGGGGGCTGTCGCGCCCCATCTTCGGAAGATCTGCAAGGCCGTCCGGATATATCGTGACCCTGCCTTCCCCGACATGCGTGACAGCGCCCATGCGCTCGATCTGGTGGGAGCAGGATATGGAAGGGCCGGCGAACGCTGCGGGATTGCCTCCGCTCCGGATGATTCTTGACGCCAACAACAGGTTGATGTGCGAGCCGCTGCTGGGGAGATCGAGCCATCGCGCGCCGAATTCGCCGGGCGCATGATCGGGGCCTTTGCATGCGTGGCCGCAATCTGTTGGCTGATGATCACACGGTCCGCAATCGAGCGTTCTGAAGAGTTCGCGGACCCTGCGCAACCGAAACCAACGACAACGTCTGGCGACCAACGCTGACTAACGTCTCGCACCCAAGGTGCTCGAAACATCAAGCGAAAAGTGCAGACAGGTGCGGGAGACGATTCCGCCTCTCCGCTCTTGCAGGCTCGTCTACCCGTCAGGACGGTGACGGGTAGACGAAACCGAGCCTCGTCAGGTCGGCAGGTTCAATCAGCCCGAATCTTATTTTTTCTTGCGAGCGGCGGCTTCGGCGCGCACAGGCGCCTCGTTGATATTGGCCGCGCCGCCCATGTCGCCATTCTTGGTTCGCCCGGCCCCCGGCCCGGCGCCAATATCGGCGCCTGTGGTCGGATCGGAGGAGGGATCCGAAAGCGTCCGCTCTCCCATTTTTGTAACCACTTTCATGTCTTTGGCCGCCAGCTTGACTGTTGCTGTCCCATCGCCATCGTCCGCTGGCATGACTTCCTCAAGATCGTCCACGCGGTCCCATTCGTCTCCCGAATTCCATGGCCCATTCGTGTCCCCTTCACCCTGCGACGTGTTGACGTACATACTCGCATATTTCTCAATGCCGGGGAGCTTGCCCGTCGGAAAGTTGTTCTCGATCGCGTAGAGTGCTTTCTCGAAAGATTTTTGATGCGCGATTTCGCGCGTCATGAGGAATCCGAGGGCGTCTTTGACGCCGGGATCTTCGGTGATGTTGATCAGTCGCTCATAGACGATCTTGGCACGCGCCTCGGCGGCAATGTTAGATCGCAGATCGACGGTAGGCTCGCCGCGGGAATCGACATAGGCGGCAGTCCACGGGACTCCGGCCGAGTCGCACAACGCAGGTGCGCCGCCAAATAAGATGGACTCTTTGGCTGTCGTGCCGCTTGCGCCGACCATCAAGTACAGTTCGGCTTCTTTCATCTGCCCTTCGGCCAGCTGCGCCTTCAGGCCTTTGTTGAGCATGGTGACGATCGAGCCGACGACCTCGAGATGGCTGAGCTCCTCGGTCGCTATGTCGAGCAACATGTCCTTTCGGCCGACATCGTCTTCGCCCAGCCCTTGGGTGAAATAGCGCATTGCGGCGGCAAGCTCGCCATCAGCGCCGCCGAACTGCTCCATGATCATGCACGCCAGTCTCGGATTCGGCTCGGAAACGCGAACGGTGTATTGCAGTCGTTTATTGTGCATGAACATGAGGCTTCCTCCAAGGGTTGGGGCTTCCTAACCTCCCGACACTTGGAATGTTCCTGCGTATAGACAGAATGACTTAAATCGTGCGTCTTCTGAATCCGCGGAGCCGCGTCGACGTCGCGTGCTCACCCGGATCCGACTTTGCACGAGAATTTCTGCAAGCTAACCTTATGCAATACTTGAGTGGGAGGACCGAGACGATCAGAGCGCGTTGAGGCGCCGACGTGTCAGTCGGGCCTGAAGGAGAACTACCACCAGGAGGAACAGTCCTCGGATCACTGATTGCCAGTAGGCTGAAAGCGAGATCCATCCCATCCCGTTCTCGAAATTCAGAACATTGAAAAGGATGCCGAGCAGGAGCACGCCGGCGAGCGTGGTCACAACCGAACCCGAGCCGCCGGTGAGCAGCGTCCCGCCGACCACAACGGCTGCGATGGCGAACAATTCCCACCCCACTCCTTCAATGGGCTGTCCCGCCCCAAACTGCGATGCGAGGATAACGCCGGCGAGCCCTGCCAATCCCCCGCTCGCGACATAGACCAAAAACTTCACACGATCGGTCCGCAGGCCCATGAGACGCGAAGCATCCTCGCCGCCGCCGATTGCCAGCACCGCCCGTCCGGTGCCGGTGTAATTCAAGACAAGGGAACCAATGAGATATGCCACGACGGCGATCGCCGCCGGGATCGGAAACGTCCAGAAATTGCCTTGGCCGATGGCAGTGAAGCCCGATTCATAGGAGACCGAAACGGTCTGGTTGCCCGCAAGCAGGAGGGCCGAGCCGCTGGCGGCCTGCATCGTGGCGAGAGTGGCTATGAACGGCATCAGATTGGCGCGTGTGACAAGGGTCGCATTGATGAACCCGGCGGCCAGCCCAGCGCCTATACCCGCCGCGAGACCAGGAACGATTCCATAAGGGCTTGCCAATGCCGAAGCCACGCTGCCCAAGGCAGCGACGGAGCCCACGGAAAGATCGATTCCCCCTGTCATGATGACGAAGCACATACCAAGCGCCACCAGCGCGAACATGGAATTGTAACGCAGGAGACTCATGACATTGTAGAAGCTGAGGAACCGATCATAACGCAGGAAACCGAACAGAATGAGCGCAGCCAGGGCGATCAATACGCCGTAGGTGCCAATAATGCGGACGAGGCGGGCGCGATTCATAAGGCTACCCGCGATGCTGCTGCTGCAGCCACACGGCGAGTGCGATGATTCCTGCCTTGACCACCAGGGCAGCGGCGTCAGGCACCCCGTTCGCCAGAAGGGTGTAGCGCACCAGTTGAATGGTAAGCGCCCCCAGAAGGCTACCGACGATGGTGGCCTTGCCGCCGCTGAGCAGGGTCCCGCCCACGGCAACAGCCGCGATGGCATCGAGTTCCATACCAAGGCCAACCAGGTTGGCGTCGCTGGAGGAGTTGATTGCAATCACGATAAGCCCGGCCAGCCCGGCGCAAAGACCGCTAATGCCATAGACCGCAATCTTTACCTTGGAGACGGCAATCCCAGCTAGCTCGGAAGCCTTTTCATTACCGCCGACCGCCAATATGCGTCGCCCGAACAGCGTTCTTTTCAACGCCCATGCAGCTGCCGCGACAATGACAGCCATGATGATGACTTGCGTCGGGATGTCCAATGGTCGAGCAAGGCCGATCCATTGAAATTCAGGTACGCGGAAGGTTTGCAGGTTCCCGTTGGTCATCACCTGAGCGATGCCGCGGCCGGCGATGAACAGGACCAGTGTCGCGACAATGGGCTGGATGCGGAACCGGGCGACCAACCAGCCATTGAAGAGCCCCAACAGCCCGGCCACCGATACCGAGACGGTCATCGCGGCAGCCACGGCCAGGTGGATGCTTCCGATCGGAAGGATCTTGCCCATGAAGATCATCGGGGCCAGCGCACCCGAAATCGCCATCAGAGATCCGACGGAGAGATCGATGCCGCCCGTGGCTATGACGAGCGTCATCCCGACGGCTACGATGACGATGGTGCAGACCTGGGTGAGGTTGACGTTCAGCGTCTGCATTGTCGCGAAATTGCGTGTGAAGGCGAGGTTGAACGCAACCAGCAAGACAAGTGCGATCAAGGTACCGTAGCGTGACAGAAAGCCGAAGAGGTCGAAGCTCCGCGCGACGGCATCCCGCTCCGCATATGACCTCGGCAGCTCGGTCATGTCGTGGCCCCCGAGGAAGCGCTTGTCCCGTGCGCCATTGCGGTCAGCACTTTTTCTTCGTTAGCGGCTTCAGCTTCCAACTCGGTCACGCTAACGCCATCGCGCAGAACGAATATGCGATCCGCACCTTCGATCACTTCCTCCAGCTCTGACGAGATCATGAGCACACCGAGGCCCTGATCTGCAAGTCTCCGGATCAGACGCTGAATCTCGCCCTTGGCACCCACATCGATTCCCCTTGTCGGCTCGTCGAGTATGAGTAGCTTCGGATTCATCGCCAGCCAGCGGGCAAGCAGCACTTTCTGCTGGTTCCCACCCGAAAGCTCCCGCACCTTCTGATTGGGCCCGGAGCATTTAATGCCGAGCTCGCGGATGAACCGCTCGACGATTTCGCGCTGGCGCGAGTCGTCCAGCACGCCGTTGCGGCTGATTTTCGGAAGCAAGGCAAGGGTGAGGTTTTCTGCGACCGTCATCTCCGGCACGATACCTTCGCCCTTGCGGTCCTCGGTGCAGAAGCCCATGCCGGCGGCGATCGCGTCGGCGGGACGGTCGGGGTGGTACGCGGCACCCTCCATCGTCATCTGGCCGGAGCTTGGCCGATCGGCACCGAACACGAGCCGTGCAGTTTCGGTGCGACCCGCGCCGAGGAGGCCCGCAAACCCCGCGATCTCGCCGCGCCGGAGATCGAAGCTCACATTGCGGACAGCCTGCCCGGCCCCAAGCCCTCGCGCCGAAAACATCACATCTGCGATTCTAGAGCGGTCGCGCTCGCCGAAGGCTGTGGCGTGACCCTCGACAGCCGCGACATCGCGGCCAAGCATAGCTGCAACAAGTTCCAGCTTGCCGATCTCTTTCATCGCGGCGGTGCGCACGGTGCGGCCGTCGCGCATGATCGTGACCTGGTCGCAGACCTCATACAACTCGTCGAGCTTGTGGCTTACAAAAATGACGGACACCCCTTCAGCCTTCAACTGATGAATGACGCTGAACAGCACTCCCACTTCGCGTTCGTCGAGGGACGAGGTCGGTTCGTCCATAATGACAAGGCGAGCGGAGAACCCTATAGCCCGGGCGATCGCCACCATCTGCTGTGTTGCAGTGTTGAACTCGCCAAGCGGACGGCGAACATCGATGCCAATTGCGAAGCGGCTCAGCAGGCGCTCGGCTTCCGCGTGCATGGCATTCCAGTCGAGCAGGCCGTAACGGCGCTGTTCCCGGCCCAGGCAAATGTTCTCCGTCACTGACCGTAGCGGGACCAGATTGATCTCCTGATAAATCGTGCTGATGCCGTTGACTTGTGCCTGGTGGGGCGAGTGGACCTCAAAGGGCTCGCCTTCGAACAGCACTTGCCCGGCATCCTTGCGGTGGTATCCGGTCAAGACCTTGATCAGCGTCGATTTGCCGGCGCCGTTCTGGCCTATCAGGGCATGGACCTCGCCTGAGCGCACGCAAAGCGACGCGTCCGCCAGCGCCGGTATGCCGGCGAAACGCTTTTGGATGTCGCGCATGTCGAGAAGCAGCGTGGAAGGTCCGTCCGGCGGCCGCGTCATCAGCAAAGCTCCGAAAAAGCCTCCCCGCCGAGGCGGGGAGGCGCCTTTATCCAGACAACTCAGAACGCCGTACTGATCTTATCCTTTGCGTTCGTGCCATCGTAGAAGTCGTCGTCGTTCTTGATGAAGGGCGGGATTTGCTTCCCCGCGGCATAGTCAGCCATCGTGGCGAAAGCCTTCGGTCCGAAAAGCGGGCTGCAGCCGCAGATGGCGCCGATCTTGCCATCGACGATTGCTTGCACGCCGTCCTTTTCGCCGTCGATCGAGACGATCAGCACATCTTTTCCGGGCGTCTTGCCGGCGGCCTCGAGAGCTGCGATCGCGCCGAGCGCCATCTCGTCATTATGGGCATAGATGATATCGGCTTCAGGATGGGCCTGCAGCAACGTCTCGGCCACCTGCCGGCCCTTGTCGCGAGCGAAATCACCCGACTGTGAGGCGACAATCTTGAATTCCGAGTGCTTGGCGATGATGTCGTCAAACCCCTTCTTGCGGTCGTTGGCTGGCGAGGAACCGGTGGTGCCTTCCAGCTCGATGATCTTCGATTTTCCATTGGCGTTCTTCACCACCCATTCGGCGATGCGATTGCCCTCATTGATGAAGTCGGAGCCGATGAAGGTGACGTAATCCTGTCCAGGCTTGGCCATGGTATGGTCCACATCGCGGTCAATGAGAAAGACCGGGATGCCGGCATCACGCGCGGCCAGGATGACCGGCACCAACGGCTTGTCCTCGCGGGGAGGCAGGAAAATCGCGTCGACGCCCTGCGCGATCATGGAGTTTACGTCGGAGGCCTGCTTGGCCGAGGATCCGGCGGCATCAGTATAAACGAGCTGATGGCCGAGCTTTGCAGCCTCATCCTGCATGCTTTTGGTTTCCGCTAGCCGCCATGGATTGTTGCTCTCGGTCTGGGCGAAGCCAACTTTATACTTGTCTTTCTTGGCAAGTGGCGGGAGCGCGGCGAAGGCGCGTGGAGCGAGGGTAAGAGCGGCCACGCCGACGGCGGAGCCTACCAACAATTTCCGACGGGTAATGATCATGCTTTCCTCCTTGGTTGTCGCGTTTTGACGCCGTTGAATATTCCTCGCCTATGGCGGGCTAGGTCAGCTCGCTTGCAGACTCCGCCCTCGATTGAGTCACTGCGCCCGCTTCCAAAATGAAATCGGCGCAGCGGTCGCCCAGCATCATGGCGGGTGCAGCCGTGTTGCCGGCGTTGATGTTAGGGCACACCGACATGTCGGCAACGCGCAGGTTCTCTATTCCGCGCACCCGCATGGCCGCGTCCAGAACGGCCATGCGATCGCTGTCCGGGCCCATGCGGCAGGTGCCGGCCGGATGGTAATTCGTTTTGACGAAGCGCTTGCAGTGCTTTTCCAGCGCCGCGTCGCTGAGGTCGTCTTCCCGGGGGACGGCTACAGCCTTGACGCGGTCAGCCAGTGGCTTCGCGTGGAATGCCTTCAGGAAATAGCGCTGGCCGGCAATCATCTGCTTCATGTCGTCTTGATGTTTGAGCAGGTGCGGAGAGACGACCGGCATGTCGTTCGGATCTGCCGAACGCAGCTTCACGAAGCCACGGGACTTCGGCTTGACGACCACGGTCGTCACAGTGAGGCCGTAGGTATTCTCGACCAGGGTCAGGATATCGCGGTCCAGGTACACATGGGGCACGCAAAAAGCCTGGATCGTCGGTTCGCCATCCGGGTCGGTCGGATTGACAAAAGCCCCGGCCTCGACTCCCGCGGACAGGATCGTACCGGCGCCGAAAAGCTTGAAGTGCAGGCCGTTCTTGATCATCCGCCAACCCTGGCCCTGCTTAAAGTAGCCATACGGGCCGTTTGCTGTGGCAATGATGGGCACTTCCGGATGGTCGATCAGGTTCTGGCCGACGCCTGGAAGGTCGACGACGCAGGCAATGTCATGTCTGGAAAGTTCCTCGGCCGGGCCAATACCTGACAGCATAAGGAGTTGCGGCGATACCAGCGCGCCCGACGAGACGATCACGTCGCCGTCCGCATGGGCCTCGTGCTCGGTTCCCGATTGGTCAGTGTAGATTACACCCTTTGCGCGCTCGTTCTGGATCAGCAACTGCCTCGCGGCAGAATTCAGCCTCAGCGTCAGCCTGGGATCCTTAGCCAATGGCTCGATAAACGCATAGGCAGCGCTGCTACGCTTCCCGCGCCGGTTCATGAACTGATAGAAGCCCACTCCGCGTTGCGACGGCCCGTTGAAGTCATGATTGTAAGGCAGTCCGAGCCGTTGGACCGCCTGTACAAACCAACGCGAAACATCGTCAATGTGACCGGGGTCGGAGACAAGCAACGGTCCTTCGCTGCCATGCAACTCGCCGCCGAGGCGGTTGTTGCCTTCCATGCCCGTGAAGTGGGGCAGCACCGCCTGCCAGTTCCAGCGGATACCGGCATTGTTGCCGCGCAGCAACTCATCCCATTCGTCATAGTCCGAGGCACGGCCGCGCATATAGACCTGGGCGTTGACCGAGGTGCCGCCGCCTAGCACGTTGCCTTGCGAGATTTCGTGTTGACGTCCATCCAGATGCTGCTGCGGCTCGGTGCGGTAATAGCGCATGAACTTCGAGCCATTGATCATCTTGAAGATCCCCGGCGGCATATCGAGCAGCGGGTGGTGATGCGAATGCCCGGCTTCGAGAAGCAGGACCCGCCGTCCTGCTTTCACCAGCCGCGCCGCGACCACGCAACCCGCTGCTCCACCCCCCACCACGATATGATCGTAAGTCTGCGTCATTCTCGCCGGTCCTCCCTCCGGCCCTCACGACATTTCAAATGTGCCACGGACATACTCCCAAGCCGCGGAAAGATGATTGAGCAGCGCCCGCTCGGCGCCGTCCGGATCTCGCTCGATGATCGCCATGCAGATTTCGCGGTGGCTCAGGAAATTGATGCGGTTGCGTTCGGGCGATCGGGGCATGCGCATCCAATGCGGCGACAGCCACGCGGTGAAGGCCTTGTGCACGGCGGGCATCACCGGGTTGCGCGTGATCTGGTAGAGCACGGCGTGAAATCCTACGTCGGTGGCATAGAACTTTTCCGAATCCGGTATCGCCGCCTCGTTCATTTCGAGCGCTGATCTGAGCGTGGCCACGTCGTCCTTGCGCGCATGGATGGCGGCGTTGCGCGCAAGAGCGGCTTCAAGAAAGACCCGGGTATCGTAGAGGTTCTTCACTCCCGCCTGAGCGCTTAGCAGGTGGCCGACAACACCTTCCAAAGCGCCGAGCGCCGCGTCCAGCCCCGGCCGGCGGACCACTGGGCGAAAGCGTGGACGCGCTTCGATAAGACCGCGGCTTGCCAGGCGAGCGACCGCTTCACGCACCACGCCGCGGCCAACCCCGTACTCGGCCATCAACTCGCGCTCGGCCGGCAGGAAGCTGCCATCACCGAGCTTGCCGGAGACGATATCCGCTTCGATTCCAATCACCATGGCGTCTGCCGCGCGAGCAGCTCCGCTCGTGGCCCGCGTTCCAAGATGCTGTGGTGTACTTAACAAGCCGTCCTCCACTTCACGCAGTCATTAATGCGCAGATCGGACCAAAGCACAAGGTCCAGCGAGTTATCATCGGACCAAAAGCGCGGTGGATCACCGATCTGGTTGCGATCAGCCCGATAGAGTGCAATTATGGTATGACGAAAATAGGCCAGACGATGAGAGCCTCGCAATGGGCGATACAATAATCACGGACGTAGAGGTTCGGCTTTTCCGGGTGCCGCTGCGTGAAGTAATGACCGACGCCAAGCATGGTGCTCACACGCATTTTGAGCTGGTGACAGCGACCCTGAGGCTGGCGGACGGCAGCGAAGGGACTGGTTACACCTACACTGGAGGTAAAGGTGGGCATGCGATCGGAGCCATGATCGTGCACGATCTGGCGCCGTTCCTGAAAGGACGGGACGCGACCGACATCGAGGCGCTCCATGATGGGATGCTATGGCACATCCATTATGTTGGACGCGGCGGCATCGCGTCCTTTGCGATTTCTGCGCTCGACATAGCGCTCTGGGATCTGCAGGGCCGGCGCATCGGCCGGCCACTCTGGGAAATGGCAGGCAGGGCCGGCAAGACAGCCAAGGCATATCGCGGCGGCATCGACCTGAACTTCTCCCTCGATCAGTTGCTGGCGAGCATCGACTCCTATCTCGCCGCCGGGTTCAATGCTGTGAAGATCAAGGTCGGCAAAGACGACCTCGCGGAGGATGTCGCCCGAGTTAAGGCGATCCGCGAGCGCATCGGGCCGCACACCCCGTTCATGGTGGACGCCAATTACGCGCTCGACATTCATCGGGCGATCGAAGCGGCGAAAGCATTCGCGCCTTACGAGCTGCTCTGGTTCGAGGAGCCCATCATACCTGACGATTACCGGGGCTACGCAGCCATTGCCGAGGCAACAGGCATGCCGCTGGCCATGGGCGAGAACCTGCATGTGATCGAGGAGTTCGAGCATGCCTTCGCGTGGTCGAAGCTATCCTACATCCAACCAGACGCGTCGAACTGTGGCGGCATCACAGGCTGGTTGCGGGTCGCCGAGCTTGCGCGCAAGGCTGGAATTCCGGTGTGCAGCCACGGCATGCAGGAACTACATGTCAGTTTGGTCGCAGGCCAATCAAACGCTGGTTGGGTGGAGGCGCACAGTTTCGATATCGACCTGTACACCACTCGTCCGCTCAGGCTGCAGGATGGGCTGGCCGTCGCCCCAGACGAGCCAGGCATTGGTGTCAGCTTTGACTGGCGTAAGCTGGATGGCTTTGAGGAGAGGGTCTAAGCCAGATCGGTAACGGACCGACCTGGCCGGAAAGAGCCAGCTTGCCGAGCGGACCAGCCACGGTCGCTTCGAAGCGTCGAGAGGCTATCGCGCTGGAAAGGAGCGCGCCGCGAATAAGCAGCACCCGCCGAACGGCGACTGACTGGTCCACGGCGGCCGATCAAGTGATCTCCCGGCAGAAGCGAATGACATATCGCTGATTGGGCTGTCGCAGGCGAAGCGGAGCACCTGGCCAATGAAGCAAATGTCCGACTGCTACTACGCGCAAGGTATCAGCTTTTTTGCGAGACCTCGTCCCTCTGCTCATTGCGATCACTCAAAGTTAAATGCGTTGGCATCCGAAGTGCTCACAATGGCTGAATGCCACGGTACGTTTTCGAAGTTACGAGAAACGGGCAGCGATTTGCCGATGCGTGGGTTGAACTGGACAGCCTGCGCGACATGCGACGAGAAGCGCTTAAGACGCTGCACGACATCGCCGTGGACGAAATGACTGAGAGCGACGTCGATGAGACCCTGGTGATCTCGGTCCATGATGAAACCGGCAGGGCGATATATTCAGCAACTCTCACGGTCTCACAATCGTTGCCGCTCTTGCACCTATTTGGCCGGTGAGAGGCGTCGCAGGAGGTTGCGTCGAAGTGGGTCCGCCGCCGAACATTTTTTTTGGGTGGGCCGTCATCGGGGGCCATGATCAGTGCGCGCGTCACGTGGGGTTGTGGCGCCGATCCGCCGGAAAATGAAGCTTTCATTTCCCTCCGGCGCTGCCTGCGCGGCGTCGGTCAGCATCGCCATTCGCTTGTGGATCGGCGACTTGATGCAGGCCGGATCCGTTGCCGCCGCATCGCCGGCGATCGCCATCGCCTGACACCTGCAGCCGCCCCAATCGACCTCGCGGCGCTCGCAGCTTCGGCACGGCTCCTGCATCCAGTCGGTGCCGCGGAAGGCGCTGAATGCCGGTGAGTCGGCCCAGATTTCGGCGAGCCTGCGGTCTCCGAAGCGCTCGAAGCGCAGCGAGGGAATGGTCTGGGCGGCATGGCACGGCAACACGGTGCCGTCGGGCGCCACCATGAAGGCGTCGCGCGCCCAGCCGCCCATGCATGGCTTGGGATAAACGGCAAAATAATCCGGCGTGACAAAATCGATGTTCATGATTCCGGCGAGCCTTTCGCGTGCCGCCGTGACGATGTCCGCCTGCCGGTTGACCGCCGCCAGGTCGGGCATCAGCCTGTCGCGGTTGGCGAGCGCCCAACCGGCATATTGGACATTGGCGATCTCCAGCCGCTCCGCATCCAAGGAGAGGGCGAGATCGATGAATTCCGGCACTTCCTCGATGTTGTGGCGATGTACCGGCGCATTGATGGTGAGGGGCAGCCCGGCCGAGCGGGCGCAGCGTGCCGTCTCCAGCTTCTTCTCGTGGCTGCCCCGGTGGTTGCTGATACGGTCGGTGGTCGCCGGACGGGCACCCTGGAAGCTTAGTTGCAGGTGGTCGAGACCGGCTTCGGCAAAGGCCTCGATGCGGCCTTCGGCAATGCCGATACCGGCGGTGATGAGATTGGTGTATACGCCGCGCGCCGAAAGCCCGGCGATCAATTGCTCGAGGTCGCGACGCAGCGTCGGCTCGCCGCCGGAAAGATGCACCTGCAGGACGCCAAGATCGGCGGCCTGCGAGAAGAGATCGAGCCAGGTCTGCGTGTCGAGCTCGCGGTTAGCCTTAAGCAGCTCGAGCGGATTGGAGCAATAAGGACACTGCAGCGGGCAGCGATGCGTCAGTTCCGCCAGCATGCCGATCGGAGGCAGGATGGGGGTACTCATAGCTTCACCAAAAGCTTGTCCGACCATTCCTGCAGGAAGGCGATGACGTCGGCCGCCACGTCCTGCGGATCCGCCGCGTCATAGTCGGCCGCAAGATCGGCGATGATGCGCTCGACGCTGGACTGGCCGTCACAGCGGCGCAATATGTCGAGACTGATCTCGTTCGGCCAGAATACCTTCTCCGGCGAAAGCACGGCGAACGCCTGCCGCACGGGATCGTACCGGATGCGCACATGCCTGGGCAGCAATGGCGCCGACCGCAACGACACGATGGCTCTTTCCCGTAGCGCTGTCATGGCGCCGCCTCCGGACGGAAGGCGCCGGGCGGTATGTTTCCCGGCGCGCAATAAGCATGCTGGAGCGCATCGAGCATGGCCCAGAGTATGTCGCATTTGAACACCAGCGCATCGATCGCCTGCTGCTGGCGTTCGGGCGTGTCGGCGTGGGCGAGCACGTAGGCGAGGGCGAAGTCGGCGTCGCGCGATGCCTGTTCGGGACGCCGGCTGAAATAAGCCAGCGTATCCTCGGTGATGTAATCATATCTCGCCAGCATCGCCGGCACCCGCTCGCCTATGATGATCGGCGAGAACATCTCGGTCAGCGACGATGCGACCGCCTCCAGCAGCGTCCGGTTCGTGCAGAAGGAAAGATAGGCGCCGACGGCGAAGCGGGTCGCCGGCAGCGCCAGCCTTTCGCTCTTGACCCCTTCGGCATCGAGCCCGAGCGAGGTCGCCAGGTGCAGCCAGCGCGCGATGCCGCCGCTCCAGCCATCATCGCCGTCATGGTCTTCGATGCGCTTGCGCCACGCGGCACGAAACGCCGGATCCTCGGCACGCGCCAGGATCATGGCGTCCTTGCGTGGAATGACGGCCTGGTAGCAATAGCGGTTCAGCGCCCATGCTTGCATTTCGGCCTTCGACAGTGCGCCGCCGGTCATCCTGTGATGGAAAGGATGGCGGTTGTGGTAGCGCTCGTCGCCGACCCGCCGCAGCACGGCCTCGAGCTCGCTCTTGGACAGTCCGCCTCGGGCGGCGTCATGGAAATCGCTCAAAATTCCATCTCCATGCCATCCCTGGCGACTTCCCAGCCAGCCGCCTTGACCGCTGCGTGTTCGGCGGAATTCTCGTCCAGAACAGGATTGGTGTTGTTGATATGGATAAAGATACGGCGACCGATCTTCACATCGGCCAGGCCGGCGATCGAACCCGCTTCTCCGGACATTGCGATGTGCCCCATGCGCGCGCCGGTTTTCTGGCCGACGCGGGCCGTGATCATTTCGTCGTCCGTGTAGACGGTGCCGTCGAATAGAAGGCAGGCGGCATCCGCTAGGCGCGCGCGCAGCGCGGCATCGATGCGCGCGCAGCCCGGAATGTAAAAAACCGCGCCGCGACCGCCGGTTCCGCTGATACGGACGCCGATCGTGTCGCCCGTGTCGGAGCTGAAATCGACGGCGGGATCGCCTCTTTGCTCAAGATAGAGCGCGACCTTGCCTGGCACCGGAAAGCTGCCGACGACCACGCCGGTCGGGTGGCCGTTCGCGCCGCAGATCGCCATTTCCTCCGTCGGCGCCAGCAGGCGCCGAGGCACGATCGCCGGATCAAGGACATTGAAGATCGAATTCGCCTCCAGCGTCGCCAGCACCTGCGCCGTCGCATAGATCGCGAAAGGCTGTCGCTCACGCAGGCTCAGCAGGCCGGCGACATGGTCCACGTCGGCATTGGTCAGCACCACCGCGCGGATAGGCGTCGAGCGCAGCGGTGCGTCGGCCGCGGGCTGCAGCTCGGGCGCTTGCGCAATCTGCTGGCGGATATCGGGCGACGCGTTGAAGAGAACCCAACCTGTCCCGCCCGTCGATACGGCGATGGATGATTGGGTTCGCGAACGCACGCCGGGCATGCCCGTGCGAGCCGCGCGGCTCAGGCGGTAATTGCAGTTCCATTGCGGAAAGCCGCCTCCCGCCGCCGATCCGATGATCTTCACGCGCATGGCAATGCATGCCCAGCGGGCCAACTGACCGGCGCCACTTTTACGGCTGCGGTCGATTTGCGTCCGCGTCTTCTGATATCGCAAAGAATTGCATGCCCCGTCGAGCAGGGCATGCAAATTCACGGGCTACTTTTTCGGCCGGATTTCAGCAGGCAGATATCGCGATATCTCGAAGCCCGCCGCCACCTGACACATGGTTGGTTTCTTCCAGGTCTTCTTCATCGAGTTCTCCTTCTGCAACCATAAGATCGACGGCCGTTAGAGCCAAGTGGTCCACTTTGCTAGGCCGCCTGCAAAGCACGTTGATTGGCGTCGCTCTCGCCAAGAGCGTTGAGCGCCTCGTCGGTTGCCGATTCTTCCTTCAACGTTTGTCGGAGCAGCGGAAGAGCATCCTTGAGACCGAGCTGTTCGGCCCATGCGATCAGCGTGCCGTAGCGTGCGATTTCATAATGCTCGACCGCTTGCGCGGCGCCAACCAGCCCTGCGTCAAGCGCCGGCTCGTCCTTGTACTCTTCGAGGATTTCCGAGCCCTCCTCGATGATTCCGTCGATAGCAGGGCAGGTCTTGCCCCTGGCCGGCTTGCCGAGCATGTCGAAGACTTGTTCCAGGCGGTCCACCTGGTCTTCAGTTTCCTTGAGGTGCTTTTCGAAAGCTGCGCTTATCTTTTCGGACTGTGCTGCTTTCGCCAGCTTTGGCAAAGCCTTCAGGATCTTTTTTTCAGCGTAATAAATGTCTTTTAGTCCGTCCAGGAACAGGCTTTCCAAGCCGTTCGAGGTCGCGGACGAAGCTTTTTTCGGCATCTTAGGTCCTCCTTGGGTGTAGGGATGCGCCTGCGGCACTCTTCCTAATCCGCCCGGGGACCCGAAGTTCCGACAAGAGTGTCATCATCGCTGGCGCCGTGCCCACAACGACTTAGCTCCGAAGGCAGTCCGGTTGAGGAGACGTCAACTTCCGACTCGTCCGACATCGCGCATCCGCTCGATTTCCTCCGGCTCTTTGTCGTCCATTCCGGCGATCTCGTTGCGAGCCTTGTCGTTCGCCTTGATCAGCTCATCGAGTTTCGCCTGCAATGCTTGGGTGTCGCGATGCTCGGCCCTTTGAATAAACAGCGTCATTGCCCAGGTGATCAGCGTCGCGGCGCCGTGCCAGTCAAGTGTCTCCCGCTCGAAGACGTACCAAGCAAGAGTGTAGCCGCCCAAAATCAAAAAGGCCGCCGGTCGAGACGTCAGTGTGCCGACTTTGGTCAGCGCTTCTCGAAGCTGCAATGTTGCCATGCCTGCGAACGGCTGAGCGCAAGCCGGGTTCCCGCTGGATACGTTGGGCTGGAACCTAGCTCGAGGCGGGAACGTCCCCCTCGTGTCAAGCGCTCTCGCCGTGGAAAGCCATCGAGTGTGTCCCCAGAGTGTTCAAGCTCCCCACCGTGCAGCGATCCGCCCATTCCCCGCCGTTTCGGATTTACGGAACATCGGCGTCATCGTCCAGTTATCTCGCGTCGAGGAGGAGGTGCTCCATGAACGCGACAAAGGAATTCCTGCGAAGCTGGCTGGAAGAGAATGTCGGCAACTTGCCGACCGACACCGAGATCAGCGTTGCGATGCTGGCGCAGCAATTCGAGCAAGACGCCGATGCCGCCGGCTACGGTCGCGAGGTGCGCGAGCAGGAGGTGGGCAACATTGAGGACGCCATCCAACGTGCACTAGACAAAGCCGGCGAGGAAAACAGAGGGTCGGAATCCAGTGCTGATCACGAGAATTCGCTGGCGCCTGTCATCGATGCCCTGGAAGATGTCGAGCCTGAACAGGATGATGCCGAGGGCTCCGGCAAGCCGGCTGTCTAGTCTAGCGGTTCTCCTTGGTCAGCGTCGAAATTACCGCGTCCAGAACCGTCTTTGGGCAAGTCTCTCCTTCGCGCAGCGCTTCGAACAGGGAGGTCACCAAGCTTTCCAGCGTTCCGCCGTGATCCTTCGACAGTTTCGAAGCTGCCTGCGTTAGCGCTTCGAATTCCAAAAGACTGAGTTGAGAGTGGCGCGTCATGGTTCCTTCCTCGCGAGGCGGACGCAGGACGCAACCGGACGCTTGCCGCACTCGTAGAAGTGCAGCGGTTCAGCCTCAACCACATTTGTTGCAAGAGGCTGTTGCTTCTCCCGGCTGCGGAGCAGTAACGAGGTCGATCTCGCTGCCCACGGAACAAAGGCCGGCCACAGAGGTTTGGCCGGCTTCCAACCTGCTCGGAAGTCAGCAGACATCCGATGAAAGCGGAGAAGGTGCTCAATGACGAAGCCCCGCCAAAACGACGATTCCGCGCGATCAACCCCAAGCAGCGATCGGACCGGCCAGCAAACAGGAGCGGACAGGGATTCGCCGCAGGAAGATCCGGTTGAAGGCTCGCGCAAGATTGTGGATCGCGAGCTCGCCCGGCAAAAGCCGTCGGCCGGGGCTGATAAGAAGGAGGCCGAGCAGAGCCTGCGCGACCAAGTCGAGGAAGAGACCGAGCTGCCTCAGAAAGGGTCGGCCTGATAGCGAGCAGGGCGGCTGTAAAGTCGCCTGCTCCGCCACACCGCCTGATTTCCAACGATGACGGCAAAGTTCAGGAAGAATCTGCTTCTGTTGCTTGCGGCGGCAGCGGTTGGCTTGTCCCTGTACAATGGCCAGCTTGCGCGACGAGCGTTGGCCGCACGTCCGCTCGGGCGCTTCATCCATCTCCGGGGAACGAAGCTGCATTTCCTGGAGGCGGGCAATGGGCAACCGCTTCTGCTGTTGCACGGCAATGGCGCCTCGGCGGAAGACTTCACGACAAGCGGCATCTTCGGCAGAGCCGCCGCCAGATATCGCGTACTTGCCTTCGACAGGCCCGGCTTCGGCATGAGTCCACGCCCGGCCGGCAGACCTTGGACCGCAGCTGCCCAGGCCGACGTCATCGATGCCGCGGTCGCGAAACTCGGCATCGGGCGCTACATGGTTGTCGGCCATTCCTGGGGTGCAGCGGTGGCGCTCCAGATGGCGCGTCGGCATCGCCGGTCGGTAGCTGGCGTCGTTGTCGTCGCCGGCTATCATTATCCGTCGCCGAGACTGGCCCTTGCCATCTCCGCGCTGCCGGCGGTTCCACTGCTCGGGACGGTGCTGCGCCACGCTTTGCTGCCTTCGCTGGTTAGGCTGAACTGGCATTGGGCGATGAAGCAGATTTTTCATCCGGCAACGGTCGCGATGCCTTTTGCGGCGATGACAAGAGGATTGGCGAGCCGGCCCTCGCAGCTGCGCTCCATATCCGCTGAATCCTTTCTGATGCTGGTATCGGCACTCTTCCCAAATCGCCGATATGCCGACATCGCCGTCCCTGTCGGGATAATTGCCGGCGCGGGCGACCAGCTGTTCGATGCCAAGGCCGAGGCGCTGCGGCTGCAATCAGAGATAAGCCACTCGCTCGTAGAAATCGTTTTGGATGCGGGACATATGGTGCATCAAAGCAATCCGCAGGTGATCCTAGCGATGATCGACAAGGTTGCGGCTCTTGCCAACATTGGTGACATGGCGAAGCAACCGGCTCGCACGACATGATTAGGTGCGCGGTCCGCGGAACAACGTAATACGGCCGAGATTCGGCTGGCCTCCAACGGAGAACCAGCCACGTATTTTACCGACAAAGAAATTGCAATTCCCGGTCAGGGTGGAAAAGCCGAACCCGATCTTCGCGCGCGCCCTGCAACAGGCAATCGGCGGCGCAAAACCCGAACACGGAGGAACTTTCGCGTGGCTGCGGCTTGATCTTCGGGATTTGATGCGATTGCAGCGAGGGGAAGATGTCGCGCACCGTTGCCCGGCCGAGCCGGGCTTTCCTGCCCCTGCTGGCGCTTGCCTCTTGCTCCTCGTCTAAAACGATTGACCAGCAATCGAAGCGTGCGGCCTCGACGGCGCAGGCGGCAGTGCTGTTGAGCGACGCCTGGCTCTCCGGCGCCGCGCCATCCCATTGTGCGTCCTCTGCATTGCAAACCTTCGCCGAGACACTCGCCGCCGGCCAGCAAGTGGAATCGGCGTCTCCCTCCGACCGGGGAAAGCGAGATTCGTTGGCAGCGGCTGTTACCCGGCTGTCGAATGCGGCAAGGCGGGCCAAGGACGCGGTCGAGGCCGAACAGGATGCCCAGGTCGGTCAGGCGCAACAGGAGCTTCGGGCCGCGCAAGGCGATCTCGCTGTGGCCTATCGCCAGTATTTTGCGCAGCAGCAATGAAGAAGCTGCTCGAAATTTCACTCGGTGTCGTGACCAGCGTCGGCGGCTTCGTGGAGGTCGGCTCGATGGCGACGGCGGCGCAGGCCGGTGCATTGTTCGGCTACCAGCTCATCTGGGCGAGGATGGCGACTGTAAATCTCGAGCACCTTGCCGGCAGGCCCGTATTTTCCGAGCGCGGCAAGAGCATCGGCTATATCGAGGAGATCATCGCAGAGCAGGATGGTGACGATCTCGTCGTCACCGAATTCCATATCGGCATCTTCGCGGCGTTCGAGCGACTATCCGCGTCGACTGTCGGCACCGCATTGCTCGACTTCTTCGCGCTGAGCCGCCGCGAGGGCCTTTATCGCATTCCCTGGGACAAGATCGATATTTCCGATCCGACACGCCCCAGGCTGCTTTGCCCAGACGAGAAGCTTGCCGCTTTGAAGGCAAAGCCCATGGGCAAATGAGAACTCGCTAAAAAGCTGCTCGTCCAGGGGAACATCGTAGCCGGCCGGAAGTTCGGATTGGATCGAGGAGGCTGCACCATGAACAGTGTCATCTATCTCATCGGACTGATCGTTGTTGTGCTCGCAGTGCTTTCCTTCCTCGGCTTTCACTAGGAGGCACCATGCAGCGCGAGGATGATCGAGGCCCCGAGTCCGACTTCGCCAAGGCGAAGGACGAAGTTTCCGACCGGATCCAGCAAGAAACCCAAAGCGCCGGCGAAGCTCTCCACGATGCCCGCGACGAGGTCGCCCGCAGGGCTGGAGCGTATGCCGCCGAAGCCCAGCAGGCCGTCTCCGAAAAGGCCGAGCAGACGCAGCGCGATATCGGATCGAGCCTGTCGGTTTTCGGCGGCGCCCTGCGCGCCGCGAGCGATCACTTGGCTAACAGCGACCAGAGTGCGGCCTCGAAGTTCATGCAGGAGGCCGCAAGCGGGCTGGAGCGGCTGTCCTCCTCGTTGAAGGAGAAGCCGTTCGGACAAGTGCTCGAAGACGTTCAGTCCTTTGGCCGCGAGAATCCTGGAGCGCTTCTTGCCGGTTCGGTTCTGGCGGGATTGGCACTTGGCCGCTTCATGAAGGCTTCGCCGCCCGGCACGCGCCGCCCGACGCAGGCCGCGGCCAAGCCTGAACGTTCCGGACAAACCGGCCTGGGAAGGAGTGCACGACGGGATAGCGCTCCCTCAAATTGGGGTTCCGACGGCGGCATACCCGGCAAGGCAGCGGAGCTGAAGAAATGAGCACTCACGATAATCCAAGTCTCGGCACATTGGTCGCCGATCTGGCGCAACAGGTGAGCACGCTCGTGCAAACGGAGGCGAGGCTCCTAAGAGCGGAGATCTCGGAGAATGCGACCAAGGCTGGCGCAGGCGCCGTCGAGGTGCTGGGCGGCGCGATATGTCTGCTCGCTGCGCTGCTGGTTTTGTTGCAGGCGCTCGTTATCGCTCTGGCCCGCCTTGGTCTGGGCGCCGGGTGGTCCGCTTTGCTCGTGGGCGTGGTCGTGGCCGTGCTTGGCGTGATCCTGTTGCGGACCGGCATGGCGAGCATGGCGCCTTCCGAGCTCGCGCCGGACCGTACACAGGAACAGCTCAAGCGTGACGTGAACGTGATCAAGGAACAAGCGAGATGACCGAGAGATCCGCAGCAGAGCTCGAACGCGAAGCGGAAGCCACGCGCGCAAGAGTGGTGGCGACCGCCGACTCCATTCGCGACAAGATGACCCCCGGGCAGCTCTTTGACGAATTCACCGGGCATTTCAGAGGCGGCGCGGGCTCCGAAATGCTTCACAACCTGAAGGCCCAGGTGCGGGACAATCCGTTGCCGCTGACGGTGATCGGCGCGGGCCTAGCCTGGCTGATGTTGGGCAGCGGCGCCTCCGCCACGCCGGCTGGTACCGATGGTGTGACGCGGCGCGGTCCTGGCCTCGATCATGGAGCGTTCGGCGCTGGAATGGGTTCGACCGCCTCGGATGCGGCAGGCGCTGTCGCCGAAGCGGCCAGCGGGGCGGCCGGAACTGTCTTGGGAATGGCTAACGAAGCTGCCGGCACAGTGTCGAATGTGGCAAGCAGCGCAGCCGACACACTGGCGAGCTCGGCGGCGGCTGCGGCCGATATGGCAACGAGTGCCAGCCGCTCGGCACATAGTCTGCTTGAGGACCAGCCTCTCGCAGTGGCTGCCGTCGGCCTCGCCATCGGAGCTGCCATCGGCGCCATGCTGCCCCACACAGAGGTCGAGGACGAGCGATTGGGCACCTATCGCGAGAGGCTTCGGGATAGTGCCGAAGACACTTTGAAAGAAGGCCTCGACACCGCAACGCAAGTCGCGGCGGAAGCCTACCAGTCGGCAAGCGACGAAGCCGGACGGCAGGCGTCGAGCGAGGGCACGCTGGCCGACAAGGTCGGCGGGGTCGTCAAAGCCGCGGCCGACAAGGCCGACGAATCGGTGCGCGAGAAACTTTCCGATTCCGACGCGTCCTCGTCCGGGAAATCGTAGCCGCTTTTTCAACACTCAAGGAACAATGCGCGCCTCCCTCGGTTCGGGCGGCGTCAGATAGATGGAGACACCGCAATGGCTGAATCGCGCGCATGGCTTGTCCAATGGCTGAGGGACGCTCACGCCATGGAGGAACAGGCAGAGACGATGCTGTCGGGGCAATTGAGCCGGATAGACAACTATCCGGAACTCAGCGAGCGAATTCGCAGCCATCTGGAAGAGACGAAAGAGCAGGCGAGGCGGCTGAAAACCTGCCTAGATGGCCTCGATGAAGGTTCCTCCATGTTGAAAGACGCAGGCGGCAAGCTGACCGCTACAGCGCAGTCGATCAGCGGCGTCTTCGCCGGCGACGAGGTCATGAAAGGCTCTCTGGCGAGCTACACGTTCGAGCACATGGAAATCGCGTCCTATACGATCCTCATCGCCGCGGCCAACGCTGCGGGCGAGGCTGAGATTGCCCGTGTTTGCGAGCAGAACCTGCGCGAAGAGGAAGCCATGGCCGAGTGGCTGAAGAGCAACCTGCCGCAAGTCACGCAAAAGTTCCTGACGCGGGCGGACGCCGACAGCGACAGCGCGAAACGCTGACTTGGACAGACCACCGCCAGGAACAATCCGCATTTCCAGCTGTTAGGGTCGTGGTCGGTCCTCCCTCTACCGGTCGAAGGCTGGCCCGCCCCGATGGTTGAATGGGGCGGGCCCGGTTGGCATGAATCCAGGAACATTCCTTCTTTCAAAACATTAGGGTCGCTCCCATCCTGGAGTGCCCATGCCGATATTGAACATCCGACTTGGCTTGCCCGACCTGAGCCGGATGCGGCTGGCGCTGACGTTTCTCATGCTGCTCGCCATCGCCCTGCCCGGTCTGGCCGAGCCGCAGACGTTGGTGATCGGCTATCTCGGCGAACTGCGCAAACCACCTCTGCCCCTCGGGCCGCTGGACGAGGTCGTCACCGACGACGGCCTGCAAGGTGCCCGGCTCGGCATCGCCGACGATGCCAGCACCGGCCGCTTTCTCGGCCAGCAATTCCGGTTGCAGCAAGTCATCCTCAAGCCCGGCGAGACGCCAGCCGAAGCAATCAAGGAATTCGCCGCCGCCCGCATCAGCTTTGTGGTTGCCGATCTGGATGCCCTCCAATTGCTGCAGGCTAGCGCAGCACCCGGCGCCGAGCGGATGACGCTGTTCAACAGCCGCGCGCCCGATGATCGCCTGC
This sequence comes from Mesorhizobium sp. CA12, assembly GCF_020165255.1. Lineage (NCBI taxonomy): Bacteria > Pseudomonadati > Pseudomonadota > Alphaproteobacteria > Hyphomicrobiales > Phyllobacteriaceae > Mesorhizobium > Mesorhizobium sp. CA12. Next base: position 236,542 of record NZ_JAIUHT010000005.1, on the reverse strand, counting down.
GTCAGGAGGATTGCCGCAGCAACGTGCTGCATACAATTCCGAGCCACGCCATGCTCGCCGACGCCCTGGCGCAATATCTGATCTGGAAACGCTGGCAGCACTGGTTCCTGCTGGTCGGCCCGCATCCGCAGGATCAGGCGATGGCGGCTGCCTTCCGGCGCGCCGCGACGCGCTTCGGAGCGGAAATCACCGTCGACCAGCCCTGGACGTTCCGTCCCGCCAATGGCCGCGCGGACACGGGGCACGTCACGCTGCAGACCGAGATCCCCGCCGCCACGCAAGTCAGCGACTATGATGTTCTGGTCGCAGCCGACGAAGCCGATGAATTCGGCGCCTATCTCGAGGGGCGCACCGCTCTTCCGAGGCCGGTGGCCGGGACGCAAGGGCTGGTCGCAACCGGCTGGAGTGCGGTCAACGAGGAGTGGGGCGCCACGCAGCTCCAGGATCGCTTCCACAAGCTGGCCGGGCGCTGGATGCTGCCCAGCGACTACGCCGCCTGGCTTGCCATCAGAAGCGTTGGCGAGGCGGCAACGCGGCTGCACAGTCTCGATCCGACCGCGATCGGAAACTATCTGCGCAGCGACGATTTCCTTCTCGCCGGCTTCAAGGGACAGGGGCTGAGTTTCCGTCCGTGGGACGGGCAGATGCGCCAGCCCATCCTTATCGCTGGCCCTCGCCTGCTCGTCTCGAGTTCGCCACAGCCGGGCTTCCTTCACCAGCGTACGACGCTGGACACTCTGGGCATCGATCTGGAGGAGAGCACGTGCAAGTTCTGATCGCGCTCGTCCTTTCGATGTTGATCCTCGCTCCTTCCGCCTGGGCAGAGACGATTTACGTTTCCAACGAGCAGGACAACACCGTCGCGGTCGTCGACGGGGCGACCATGACCCTTCAGGACACGATCGAAGTCGGCCGGCGTCCGCGCGGAATGGCGCTTTCGATCGACAAGAAGACGCTGTTCGTTGCCGAAGGCGACGATAACCGCATCGACATGGTCGATCTCGCCAAGCGGCAGGTGGTCGGTCGATTGCCTTCCGGCGCCGATCCGGAATTCTTCGTCGTCCACCCGGATGGCAAACGGCTCTTTGTGGCCAATGAGAAGGACAATCTGGTTTCGGTCGTGGATATCGCGGCGGCCAAGGTTATCGGCACCGTCGATGTCGGGGTGGAGCCGGAAGGTATGGCGGTTAGTGCCGACGGCCGAACGGTCGCCTGCACCTCCGAGACCACGAGCATGGTCCATCTTATCGACGCCGCCACGCTCGAGCTCATCGACAATCTGCTCATCGACACGCGGCCGCGCGCGGCTGCGTTCTCGCCGGACGGCAAGCAATTGTGGGTGTCGTCCGAAATCCGCGGCACCGCCACGGTGTTCGACGCCGCGACGCGCGCACAAACGGGCAAGATCGAGTTCGAGGTGCCGGGTATTCGGCGCGAGGGCGTGCAGGCGGTCGGTATCGTGATGTCGCGCGACGGCGCGAACGCCTATGTAGCGCTCGGTCCGGCCAATAGGATTGCCGAGGTCGATACCAAGACCCTTGAGGTCCGGCGCCTCTACCTCGTCGGCCAGCGGCCCTGGCATGTCGCGCTCTCGGACGACCAGAAGCGCCTGATCAGCGCCAACGGCAACTCGGGCGACATCTCCTTCATTGACCTGGAGAATCAGGAGGTGGTGAAATCGCTGCCGGTGGGGCGCGGCCCATGGAGCGTCGTGATCGGCCCATGAACGCGCTGTCGGTCGAGGAGCTGGGCCACAGTTTCGGAAACCGGCGGGTTCTCCAGGGGGTCTCGTTCGCTGTGGCTGAAGGCAGGATGTGCATCCTGCTTGGACGCAACGGGGCCGGCAAGACGACTTTGTTCTCGCTGATCACTGGTCTCTATCACGCGCGGGCAGGATCTGTGCATGTCTTTGGCCAGGCGATGGAGGCGAACCCATCCGCCGCGCTCGCGCAAATGGGCATCGTTTTCCAACTGCCGACGCTCGATCTCGACCTGACGGCGGGGGAGAACCTGCGCTACCACGCGGCCCTGCACGGGATTCCCGCAGACTTGAGCAAGCAGCGCTCCAGGGAGGAACTCAGCCGCCTGGGAGTGCTGGACAGGATCGATCATCCCACCCGCGCGCTGTCCGGCGGTCAGCGCCGACGCGTGGAGATCGCAAGGGCGCTGATGCATGGTCCGCGCCTGCTGCTGCTCGACGAGCCGACCGCCGGGCTCGACGTGCCGGGACGGCGCGCGCTCGAGCGGCATGTGAGAGAGCTTTGCCGCGAGCGCGGCATCGCCGTTCTGTGGGCGACGCATTTCCTTGAAGAAGTGGGAGCCGATGACGACATCGTCGTGCTGGATCAGGGCAGGGTGCGCTGGGCTGGTCGCGCTGATCGCATCTCCACCGAGCTTGGGGTCGAAAGCATCGCGGAGGCATTCGCCTCGCTGACGGGGTCGCCATGAAGACGCATCACGCATTGCGGGCGCTCCACGGCATCTTGCAGCGGGAAATGCTGCGCACGCTGCGGCAGCGCGCGCGCCTGTTCTCCGCGATGGTCCGTCCGCTTGTCTGGCTGGCGATCTTCGCCGCCGGCTTCCGCTCGGTACTCGGCCTGTCGATCACGCCGCCTTACCAGACTTATGTCCTCTACGAGGTCTATGTTGTGCCCGGCCTGGTGGCCATGATGCTGCTGTTTCATGCCATGGCAAGCTCGCTGGCCATGGTCTACGACCGCGAGATGGGCAGCATGCGCCTGCTGCTGACGGCACCTTTGCCGCGCTGGTACCTGCTTGCCGCGCGCCTGCTGGCCAGCGTGATCGTCGGCCTGCCGCTGGTCTACCTGTTCCTTTTCGTGGCGCGCTTCTGGGACGTGCGGCCGCCGATCCTGGGCTATGTTGCCGTGTTTCCGGCGCTCGTGCTGTCGGGTCTGATGCTCGGTGCGTTCGGCCTATTGGTGTCCTCGATCTCGACCCAGATGGAGAACTTCGCCGGCGTGATGAACTTCGTCATTTTCCCGATGTTCTTTGCCTCGACGGCGCTCTATCCGATCTGGCGGCTCGCCGAAGCCGGCCCGGTGCTGGCGACGATCGCCGCCTGGAACCCATTCAGCTCGGCGGTCGAGCTGATCCGCTTCGCGCTCTACCTGCGGTTCGATGTGGTTTCCATGCTCGTCGTTGTCGCCTGCCTTGGGGCATTCTTCCTGGCGGCGGTGGTCGGCTACGATCCAGGCCGCGGCTTGTGGTCCCGGCGCGGCGGCGAAGGCTGATTATCTGAGGGCATACAGATAGGCCGCGATATCGCGCGCCTGCTGCTCGGTGATCCTTGTCGACGGCATGGCGGTGTGCGGGTTGATTTCCCTGGCCGACCGGATCCAGCGGATCAGGTTCTCCGGACTGTTTGCCACAACGCCGCCGATATAGACACGGCCGGCTAGGCTGCCGTCGAGGCGCGGCCCGACCTGGCCTTGCGCTCCCGGCACGCCAGGAATCGTATGGCAGCCGGAACAGCCATTCGCGGTCATGATCGGAATGGCGCGTGCGCCCACGCCGCCGGTCGCCACATCCGACTCGTGCCGGACGCGCTCGCGCCGGTCGGTCCATAAGGCCGCCGCGCCGACTGCGGCGGCCAGCAGGAGGATCGCGGCAAGGGCGCCGCCGATCAGCCTAGCCAGGTCGGAACGCATGCGTTGCCTCCCTGGCTCCACTGTTGCTTATCCAAAGGCCGGCGAGCAGCAAGGCCGCTCCGCCATAGATCAAGCCGGCCGGAACCCACATTACTAGCCCGGCGAGTTGCTGGTCCTCGATCGGGCTCAGGCCCCAGATCGCCGCGCCGGAGGCATTCGCCGGATACCAGAGTTTTGGCGATAACAGCAACAGGACGCCGAGCAGGCCGGTATGCAGCGAGGTGAAGAAAAGATGCATGACGGAGCTGCCATAGGTTTGCCGTCGGCCGTAACGTGGCAGAAGCGCCCACCAGAACAGCAAGGCAGTGCCGAGGAAACTCGCATGCTGCGCGTAGTGCAACACCCCCTGCTGCAACGCTGCCTCGAACAGTGCCGGAATATGCCAGATCCAGATCGCGACCCCATGAAGCACCGTCGCGCTGAGCGGGCGCGCGGCGAGGGCCCAGAGCGCCTGCAGCACCTTGCCGTGGGTGAGCTTTCCCGTCCCTCGGCGAAGTGTGGCCGGCAACGCCCACATCAAGGCCGCGCCGGGGCAGGCGGCGACAAGGAGCGGCGCCGCTACGGCCATCAGCAACTCGTGCTCGATCATGTGGGCTGAGAACACGCGCTCGCCGAGCGCATGGATCGGGCTGACCAGCGCTCCCGTCAAAACGCCCCAGCCGGCGGCGAACAATAGAGCTTGGCGTAGCCGCTCGGGTCGGCCCCGGCCGCTGCGGCGCCATAGCCGGCTTGCGCCGAGCGCATAAATAAGCGCGAGCACTGCCAAGGGAAGCGTGATGGGAAACGCCAACGTCCATCCGGCCTCGGGCGCGCCGGCGCCATAGCAGATCGAGGTCGAAAAGAAGGCCTCGAGGCTCATCGCAGGCACTCGTCGAGAATAAGCGCGGCGCTACCCTGCATGAGGATGACGAGGGCAAACAGCAGTGCCGCGAGCATGCCGAGATCGGCGACGAAACGCTCGGTGCTGCGCGTGCGCTCCGGCTTGAAGGCGGCGCCGCCTTGCCGCTTCGCCCGCCATGATAGCGCGCCGCCCAGCAGAGAAAATACGGCCAGCGACAGCGCCACAGGGAGCACGACCTGAACCTGGCGATTGCACTGCCAGTGCACGAGCGAATAGTTCAGCTGCGTCGAGATTGCCCAGGCCAAAGGCCCCGACAACAAACCTCCCCAGGACGTGCCCAGCCGCAGCGCGCGCATCTCAGCCCCACCTCGGTAGCCAGTAAATGAGCAGGTAGATCGGGATCCAGGTGAGGACCACGAAGTCCCAGTAGAAGACATTGTCGCCGACATCGCCGAAGCGCCGGCCGCTGTAGCCATGGTGCGTGAACATCAGCACGGTCAGAACAATCGTGTCGCCGACATCGGTGATCAAATGCGTGGTGTGGAGACCGAGCAGCACCCACAGCATCGAGCCATAAGCGTTCGTGTCCCAATAGATGTTCAGCGCCGGGAATTCGAACCAGCGCACGACGAGCGGCGCGATGCCGAGCAGCGACATCACCACCATGCCGATCCGCACCGGTTCGATAGCGCATCGCTTGGCGTAGCCGTTCAGTATGTGGTTGGGAACGAGGCTGGCGATGAGAAGCAGCGTTACGATCGTTCCCGGCCAATGGTTGGGCTGCGGAGCGCTTAGCCGCCAGTTGGGCCACAACGTCGCGAGATAGAGATAGGCGCCGGCGGCCAGCGCAAAGCCCGTGCCCTCCAACGCCATGAAGCCAAGCGTGCCCCACCAGGTCGGGCTGCGGGGGCCATGTCCAAAGGTCGGGAGGCCGGAAAGATCCATGGCGGGGCGCTGGTTCATTCCTCGTCCTCCGGATCGCCCTTGGGCCAGAACCATCCGATCAACGTGACGGCTATCGGCGCGGCGCCCCACACGATCGCCCAGGGCGTGAAGATCGAGTAGAGGAAGGTGGCGCCGACGGCGATCGCCGCCAGCAGCGGCCAGATCGACGGCGTCGCCGATTTCTCGCGGATGTCGGGGTGAGCTTCCGCCACCGTCGAGACGACCAACTCGCGCACGTCGACGCGAAGCCCGGTCGCGACGGGGAGCGCCTCGCGTTCGGCCCAGAGCGGCTCGACATTCGTCACGATCGGAATGCGCGCGAAATTATAGCTGGGCGGCGGCGAGGACGTCGCCCATTCAAGCGTGCCGGCGTCCCAGGGATTGTCGCCGGCAGGCGCACCCCTCAATGCGCTGTGGACGAGGTTGAAGGCAAACAGCACGAAGCTCAGGAAGAAGAGCACCGCGCCGGCACTGATGAAGAGGTTGATGTTCCCCCAGCCGAGCTCGGCCGGATAGGTGTAGACCCTGCGCGGCATGCCCCACAGGCCGACGATGTGCATGGGGAAGAAAGCCGCGTTGAAGCCGACCATCGCCAGCCAAAAGTGCCAACGCCCGAGGCGCTCGCTCATCATGCGGCCGGTGATTTTGGGAAACCAGAAATAGGCAGCTCCGAGCAGCGGAAAGACCGAGCCGCCGATCAGCACGTAATGGAAGTGAGCGACGACGAAATAGGTGTCGTGCACCTGCAGGTCGAGCGGCACGGAGGCAAGCATGACGCCAGTCAGGCCGCCGATGACGAAGATGAAGAAGAAGCCGAAGACGAACAGCAGCGGCGTGCGGATCACCGGTCTGCTGTCCCAGAGAGTCGCCAGCCAGCAGAAGATCTGAGCGCCGTTGGGGATTGCGATCATCATGCTCGAGGCGGTGAAGAAGCTGGCCCCCAGTTTCGGCAGCCCGGTCGCGAACATGTGGTGGACCCAGAGGCCGAACGATAGGAAACCGACGGCGATCAACGACAGGACCAAGCCGAGATGGCCGAACATCGGGCGCCGGGCGAAGGCCGGGATGATGGCGGAGACCATGCCGGTCGCGGGCAGGAAGATGATGTACACTTCGGGATGGCCGAAGAACCAGAAGAGATGCTGGAACAGCAGCGCGTCACCGCCTTCCGCCGGGTTGAAGATATGCGTGCCGACCAGCCGGTCGAGGATCAGGAAGGTCGAGGTGACCATTACCGCCGGCATGGCGAAGACGACGACGAAGGACGTGACCAGCAATGCCCAGACGTAGAGCGGGATCTTGTCGAGCGACATGCCGGGCGCGCGCTGCTTGAATACGGTGACGATGGTCGCGACGGCGACCGCCAGGGATGAGACCTCGGTATAGGTGATCATCTGCGCCCAGACGTCTGCGCGCTTGCCTGGAGCGTATTCCGGCCCGGACAGCGGCACATAGGCGAACCAGCCGACATCCGGCGCCATCGAGAGGGCGAAGGACACCCAGGCGAAGAGGCCTCCTGAGACATAGACCCAATAGCTGAAGGCATTGAGGCGCGGGAAGGCGATGTTGCGGGTCCCGACCATTAACGGCACCAGATAGATTCCTGTCGCCTGGACGATGGGCACAGCGAACAGGAACATCATGGTGACGCCGTGCATCGTGAACAGCTGGTTGTAGAGATCCGGCCCGATCAGGCCGCGCCGCGGGCCGGAGAGTTGGATGCGCATGACAACGGCGTTGAGGCCGCCCAAACACAGAAACAGGAACGCGGTGATCAGATAACGCCGTGCGATGACCTTGTGATCGACGCTCGACAGCGCGCCGATGATACCGGGAGGCGTACGCCACGTCCGCGCCAGCCACCGATGCAGGCTGCTATCGTCCAAGCCGGTGTCGCGCGGCCCGTCGCGCTCGGGTGCAAGATCGCCTTTGGCGGACGCCTCGCGTTCGGGCGGCAGATCGCGTTCGCTGGTGAGATCCGCGCTGCTCATTTCAGCCCCTCGAGATAGGCGACGATGGCGTTGAGCTCGTCGCCGCTCAGATCGGCTACCGGCATGTGAGAACCCGGCTTGATGCCCTGCGGATCGGCTATCCAGGCGGCGAGATTGCCGCGGCTCATCGTCAATGTTCCGGCCGCAAGCGTTTGCCGGCTGGCTATATGCGTCAGGTCGGGAGCGACCGTTCCGCCTGCGGGGGTGCCGCCGACTTTGTGACACATGACGCAAGGGCGTTTCAGGAACAGGTCCTCGCCTGCCTTGGCCTCGTCGCTCATTGGAGCGGCGGCTGGTTGCAGCTGATCGTTCCACCAGGCGTCGAACTTTTCGCGCGGTTCGGCGATGATGAAGGTGCCCATGTTGGCGTGCTGCGCGCCGCAGAACTCGGCGCATTGGCCACGATAGACGCCCGGTTTATCGGCTTTGATGTCGAGCACGTTCATGTGGCCCGGAATGAGGTCGAGCTTGCCGGAAAGGCTCGGCACCCAGAAGGAGTGAATCACGTCGGTCGAGGTGATAAGAAGCCGCACCGGCTCGCCGGCTGGAATGTGGATCTCGTTCGCCGTCGTCAAGATGCGGCTCGGCGTAGCGTCCTCATAGCGCACCTCCCACCACCATTGGTGACCTGTGACGCGAATGGTCAGCGCGGCGTCCGAGCCGATCGCGGCGAGCGTCCTGTTGGCGAAGAAGCTTAGCAGAGTGAGGCCGACCAGGATCACGGCGGTCAGCCCGATAGCGGTCATCACCACGCGCAGCTTGCGATTGTCGGCATCGGCGTCGATTACAAGCGGCTCGGCGCGTTCTCGTGGACGCATCATCAATGGCAAGGCAAGGGCGATCATCACCAGCACCCACACCGCCGCGCACAGGCCGGTGAAGAACCAGATCAGCCATGCGAGCTCACTTGCCGCGGGACCTTTCGGGTCGAGCGCCGATTGCCAGCCTGCGCATCCCTGAAGAAACAGGGCGATTGCCGTGGCGAACGCAATCGGGGCGAAGCGTTTCACGGCGACTTCCCCAGCGTGGCGGCATTCGGCATACGGTTTTCCGATGGGTGCGCCATCATGTCGTCATTGCGGGATGGCGCGGCGGAGGAGGGCGCGTTGCCGCTCAACGAGCGAACGAAGGCCGCAAGCTCCCAGATCTGGTCGTCCGGGATCTTGTCGCGGAAGCTGGGCATGCCGTTCGGACGGCCGTCGCGGATGGTGGCATGAATGCTTTCCATAGAGCTGCCATAGATCCATTTTTCGTCCATCAGCGCCGGGCCCATGCCGCCGCCGCCATTGGCATGGCATCCTGAACAGTTGAACCAACCGAACAGGCGCTTGCCTTCGCTCAGATGAAAGGCATTGGCCTCGAAGCTCGCCGCTTTGTTGTCTGTGGGGGAGGGCCGCTGCCCGCCGGGTTCCAGAGTTGTCACCGGCGTCGGCTGCTCGCCCGAGCCGAGGGCCGATTGAGGGCGCGTGTCCCGTTCCTCGCGCTGGCAGGCAACGAGCATCAGCACCACAGGAAAGAGCAGAGCGGCAGCGCACCTCATCGCACCGTGCTCCCCAAGGCATCGAGGCGCGGCACGCCATACTGCGCCAGCAATGCATCGATCTCCGCCTTGTGCCTGGCCAAGGCATTGTTCACGTCGCCGCGCAAGGCGTCGTCCTCGCGTCGCACGCCCATCGAAATATCGTAGATCATGGGTAATTGCGGTCCGTCGATGCGAGGCGCAACCGGCGTGATGCGCAGCGGGACCTTCTGCTTCTGGGCAAAATAGCCGGCAAGCGGGCCCCATACCACGGCTAGGTCGATCTCGCCGCTCGCCACCGCCTCGACGATGCGGGCCGGCGGATTGGGGGCGGAGTAGTCGCCATAGACGGGATAGCCCACCAAGTGACCGATGATGCCGCGGCGGCCGAGCGCCTGGACCGGAGGCGAGTTGGCTCCGTCGTCGCCGATGAGTTGAACGCCGATGCGCATGTCGCGCAGCCGCGGGTCGTTGAAGGAGGCCACGTCGGGACCGTCCTGGCGGGTCACGAAGACATAGGACGATCGGTAGTAGGGAGTGGTGGTGCGCAGCATTTCGAGATTGGCCGGCGTGCCGGGCACGAGATCGCAGAGACCCGCCTTCAGCGTGTTGCGCACGAAGCCGCGGCGCTGCGCCCACCAGGTGTAGGTCAGCTTCGCGCCGAGATCGGCGGCAATGATTTCGGCGATCCTGTTCTCGAATCCCTGTCCAGCCGCATTGGAAAAGGGCAGGTTGTTCGGGTCAGCGCAGACCCTGAGCTCACGAGCGCCGGCCGTCGCCGGAAAGAGCAGCAAGGCGAGCGCGGTGATGCCGAGCGCTATCGGCGGGAAAGCCTTCCGCGCCACGCTGTGGATCACACCGAACACATCAGGGCAGCCGGAACACATAGAGCGTGCCTCCCGCCGTGGTCGCGTTCTTCAGGTCCTTCATCGCATTGACGAAACCGAGCGCGGCGGTGGCATCACGCGGGTCGAGGTCGCCCGACACGATGGCGCCTGCCCAACCGCCGACGCCGGACAAGATGGCGACGTATTGGTGGCCGTCCGGGCCGCGATAGGTGATGGGCTGGCCGATAATGCCGGACGAGGTCTTGAACTGCCAGAGCAGGTCGCCGGTCTTGGCGCTCACCGCCTTGAACCAGCCTTCCATCGTTCCATAAAAGACCACATCGCCGGCGGTGACGACCGCGCCGCTCCACACCGGGAAATTCTCCTTGAGGCTCCAGGCGGGTTTTTCGGCCGCGATATCCCACGCCGTGAAGGCGCCGCGATTGCCGCCCGGCCCCGGGATCATGCGTACGTTCATCCCGACGTAGGGCGTGCCGGCGATGTAGTTCACCTCGACACCTTCTTCGTCCATGCACAGATTGTTGTGCGGGATGTAGAGCAGACCGGTCTTCGGAGAGAAGGCGGAAGGCTGCCAGTCCTTGAGGCCCGACGCGGTCGGGCAGATGTCGCGGACGACCTTGCCGGTGCCCGTCAGCTTGTCCGGGTTTTCGATCAGGCGGCCGGTCTTGAGATCCACGCCCTTGCTGGAGTTGACGGGGCCGTAAGGCTTTGCGGACAGGACCTCGCCGGTGGTGCGATCAAGGACGTAGAGATAGCCGTTGCGTTCCGGCCGGACCAGCACCTTGCGCGGCTTGCCCTGCCAGTTCATGTCGAGCAGGATCTGCTCGTTGATGCCGTCATAGTCGTGCAGGTCGTGCGGGGTCCACTGGTAGAACCATTTCGCCGCCCCGGTATCGGGGTCGCGGGCGAAAATGCCCGATGTCCACTTGTTGTCGCCAGGCCGCAGATCGGGATTCCAGGGGCCGGGATTGCCGGTGCCGTGGAAGATAAGGTTGAGATCCGGATCGTAGGAAATCCAGCCCCACATATTGCCGCCGCCGATCTTCCAGGCCTCCGGCGGCCATGTCGTGACGCCGAGATCCTTGCCCTTGTCCATGTCGTAATGCGGCTTGAAATCCAGGCCGATCAGCACCTCCTTGTCGGGGCCCGTGTTGTAAGCCGTCCAGACGACATGACCGTCGCCAGCGTCGAGCGCCTTGACCCAGCCGCGAACGCCCATCTCGCCGCCGGAATTGCCGACCAGCACTTTGCCTTTCACCACAAGCGGCGCCATGGTGATGGTTTCGCCGATATTGATGTTGCCGACATGGGCGTTCCAGACCGGCTGGCCGGTGTTCGCATCGAGCGCGATGGTGTGGCCGTCGAGCGTGTTGAAGAATATGCGTCCATTCGCGAAGGCAGCACCGCGGTTGACGACATCGCAGCAGGCAACCCCTTGCGCGGCAGGCTCAGGATTGGGCTCGTATTTCCACTTGATCGGCGCGCCAGACTTGGAAAGGTCGAGCGCGTAGACGATGTTGGGAAACGGGCTCACGATGTACATCGTGCTGCCGACCACCAAGGGCGCCGCTTCCTGGCCCTTGTTCACCCCGGTCGAGAAGGTGAAGGCGACCTGCAGATTCTTGACGTTGCCTTCATTGATCTCGGCGAGCTCGCTATAGCGGGTCGAGGCGTAGTTCTTGGCGGGCATCGTCCATTGCCCGTCATCGGGCGGCGCGGCCGCGGCAGGCGGTGAGATCGCGGGTGCCGGCGGCGATTCCGAAGCGGCTGTCAGCAAGGGGGCGCAGACCAACAGCATCGCTGCAATGGCGCCCGGAGAATGTTTTCGGGGCGCCGACGAGCGCTTGGTCATCGGGGCTTCCCCGCAGGATCGTACCGGTTGCGCTGCTTGCTTCATTTCGGCGTCGAACCTCCGACGCCGGAACCGATTTCCGCCGCTATATCGGCCTCGTGCCCGGCACAAAGCGGGTGGCCCCAGCCCGAGGCGCTTTTCCCGCCGGGATCAAGATCGTAGATGATGGCATCCTTGCGGTTGGGATTGACGCCCGCCGGAACCTTATTGAGCCCCAGGGCGGCGCGAACGCGCCAGGCGACGTTGTGGTCAGCGCAGGAGGAATCGCCGCTGATCCCGAGGCCACCGACGATCGCCTTGCCGTCGTAGAGAGCCAGGCCCCCGCCGAACACGACGACGCCGCCGATCGGCTCGCCGATCAGCGGATCGTTGGCGCTGCCGAACGTCTTGGGGTCGCCTGTGTAAGCCGCTGCCTGGTTGACGGGATTGGTGGTCTGCAGACCGAACAGCGGTCCGCCTGGTTGCACCCCGGCATAGAGATTGGCTGTCGACAGCGCCATGTTCACTAGGCTGAGGCCATTGGCCGTATTGGCCTTCTCGGCCGCGATCAGCCGGCTGCCCGGCCATTGCGCATCGGCCGTGGGTCCACTGAAGGCAACGGCGCAGACGGTGCCGTCGCGGGCAACGATTGCCGCCCATTCATTGGTCTCGAAGCCGCCATTCGCGGGGCCGCCGCTCGCCTTGACGTTGGCCTTCAAGGCCGAAAGCAGCTTGTCGTGATCGGCCGGGCAGGGCGCTTGCGCGTGAGCGGCGTTTTGCTGCGTCGAGCCAAACGCCAAGACCAGAAGGCCCAAAGCTAGCAACGAAAACCGACGATGAGCCATGATCCGGAACAACTTGTTGAATGTTACCGAACTGACAGCCGGCTGCTTTGTTCCTCCTTCATGAAGAGGTTTGTAGCCGACCAAGACCGCTGGCCTGTAAGGACGCCGGGCAGCGGAACCAGTTTGGATCACTGGCCGCACCAATGCGTCGACGACAGGCCGAATTATGGCGTTGGACAGGCTTGGCCATTTGTTGCGACCTCGGCAGGTAGCAAAGCTACCTGACCTGTCTGAAACGCGAATTCCCTGAACCGCTCAGTACGCCGATCGAGATCGAGTTAAGTGGTTACATGCGCTTTTGCCGATTATCCCAGCCTCGCCAGAAATGCCTGGCGCAAGCAGCTGTTCCGGCGAGGGAAGACGGCCACCACGCTCGAACGCGGACTTGCTTCGCTCAAATCAAATTTTGATCCAAGTACTCGGGTTCGCGCAACAGGCTGCCGTGACCTGTTCTGGCGTTAGAGCAGCCACCCAACGTCCCCACAGCTTGTTCCTGCCTCGAGCTGGAAGCTCAGAACTTTTTACATTTGCCGGCAAATCAGGAAGGTCATATGCCGCTCGCATTGTTGCCCCTTGGAACAACTATGTTGGCGCATCGTTTGGGGCAGATGGAACAACTTCGCTCAGATTTCGCCGCAATAGCGCAGCCGGGCTATTGGATCGCTCTCGGACTTCTCATCATCCCTTATGGAGTGGGCGTATTTTTCCTTATTAGGATTTGCCACTGTATGTAATTGCGCGTGTCGTGCGGTCCAGGGGACGCATTGGTAGCTTTAATGGCTAAATCGCCGTTCAAAGGTAGGGCCGAGCGATACGGAGCCATCCTGGAGAGCTTCTGATCTTTGCCCGCGATAAATCAAGAACTTCGACGCACCCACGTCTATGTTGCGATCAACAAGCGGAAAGCTGGGCATCAAGCATCGACTTCACGGAGGCGCGCGCCGGTGCTTGCCGTCAAAGCGATATGCGAGGCGCCAGAGGCGAGATCCCGTAGGCTGCACCCACAGTTGGAGTCCGCAACTGTCAGAGAGTTTCACAAGCTTAGTAGCGGGGCGAGCGTTTCGGCATTTCACATCAGAAAGGGCCATTCGTGAGACCTCCCTTTGGCTGTTTCGATACCAACAGGATGTCCAATACCAACGAAAATACCATCCCCACCCGCCGTTGGACCAAATGCACTCGAAACGGCCCAACCGCGCTCAAATTCGCGAACTGACCCGAAAAGGCCAACAATTTCAGGCCTTTGCAGAGGCTGCGGCGTAGAAGCTATCGCCGATAGGGACTGTCGGGAGAAGAGGGGATGGTGCCCAGAGGCGGATTCGAACCACTGACACGAGGATTTTCAGTGAGCGATAGGGCGGTGTTGCCCGGAATACCGACCTTAACAACGTCAGGTGAGACTATAGCGAGCCCAAGTGGTGAACCCGGCAGGAATCGAACCTTCGACCTACGATTAGCGAATAAGAAGGTGGCTCATTTCGGGTTCTTATCCGGTTCGCCAGACCATGCGAGACGATACGAAGGATATGGGTTGGCTAACCATCCGCTAAGCCATTGATTTTCTTCGAAGGTCTCACACCCTCCGGGCCCACCATGACCTTTGATTTCATTGCAAAAAAATGGCTTTGCCCACGGCTTGCCCGCGCTTTGCCCACGCCCTAGAAACTCGAGGCCGGACGCCTTCCTTCGTTAGTTCGAGATTCCGATCGGGCGGCAGAATAGTTTGGGGCAACCATAGGGTAGTTCCTTCGCCAGTCCCCTCTTCGCCCGGTATTCGTAGGCGTCATCCCGTGCCTGGTTGCCAGAGCGGCCCGGCAATCACTCGTCAGCCGGCCATCCAGCCGCCGTCAACCATCAGGTTTATCCCGGTGACGTAGCTGGCCATATCGCTGGCCAGGAACAGCGCCGCGCCCGCCACGTCGTGAGGATGCCCGAGCCGCGGCCACGGCGTGCGCCGGCGCGAATACTCGAGCGCATCAGGATCGTTGGCGACGCCCGGCTTGCCGGTGATGATCTTGCCCGGCGCGATGGCGTTGCAGACGATCAGGTCGTCGGCATGGTCGACGGCGATCTGGCGCGTCATCTGCACGATACCGCCCTTGCTCACCGAATAGGGAAAATCGCCGGGGCAGGCAACCATGCCGTGCTGCGAGGAGATGTTGATGATCCGGCCGCGCACCTCATTGACCGGCGCCTGGGTCAGCATCTGCGTGACGGCGCGCTTGTTGCAGTAGAAGAACCCGGTCAGGTTGACGCCGATGACGCGGTTCCACTGTTCCGGCGTGGTCTCGATCAGGTTGGTGCTGGTGTAGATCGCCGCATTGTTGACCATCACGTCGAGGCGACCGAACCGCGCGACCGTTGCGCCCACCAGCGTATCGACGGCACTCCAGTCGGATATGTCGGTCTTGACGTAGATTGCAGCGCCGCCGGCCGAGCGGATCATGTCGGTGGTGCTCTCGCCGTCCTCGATCGGCTGCTCCACCATGTCGGCAACGACGACGCTCGCGCCCTCCGCCGCGAATTTCAGCGCGATGGCACGGCCGATGCCGGAGCTCGCTCCGGTGACGATGACGGTTTTACCTGCGAGCAAGGCCATGGTGTTCAGCTCTCCCGGGTGACGATCTTTCCCTGCGCCGGGCCGACCAGCCTGCCTGCGCGCACGATCTCGCGGCCGCGCAGGAAGACGTTGGTCAGGCGCGCTTTCACGGCCCAACCGTCGAAGGGCGTATAGCCGGCCCGAGACACCTGGTCGGCATTGGCGATCGTGCTGGGTTGGTGCGGATCGAGGATCAGCAGATCGGCGTCGTAGCCGGCGGCGATGCGGCCTTTGCGTCGGCCGAGGCCGAACCGCTCGGCCGGATGGCGAGAGCACATGCGCACCAGATCGGGGAGGGCGATGAGCCCGTCATCGACCAGCTTCAGCATGGTGGGAAGCAGCGTCTGCAATCCCGGCATGCCGCCCGGAATGTCAGCGAAAGCCGCATAAGGCGCCGCCTTCTCGGCCGGTGCGTGCGGAGCATGGTCGGTGGCGACGATGTCGATCAGTCCCGCGCCGAGCGCAGCGTGCAGCGCATCGACGTCATGCGGCGACCGCAAGGGCGGCGAAGCCTTCAGATTAGCGCCCAGAGCTTCGTAATCTTGCGCTGTGAAGAACAGGTTCTGCGGCGTCGTCTCGACGCTGGCGTCGGCCATGCCGCGCAGCCGGCTCCAGGTCTCGACACCCAGTTCGGAATTGATCTGCCGGACGTGGATTTTTGCCTCCGCCGAGGCCGCGACGACAAGGGCGCGGGCGATGCCGTTGGCTTCGGCCAGCGGCGGCCGGCTGTCCAGAAAGGCGGCGATGGCGCCCGAGCGGTCGCGCATAGCGCTGCCGTTCAGGATCGATTGATCGCCGGGTGAAATGCCGATCAGCGTATCGGCACCGGCAAAAGCTTTGAGCGCTTCGGCGACCGCGTCGAGCGAGGCAAAGAGGAAGACGTCCGGCACGTCGGCGGTGAACAGCTCGAACGACACCGGCGCAAGGCTAAGCAGGCCAGGGATGAGCGACAGGTCGCGGCTGATCACGGCCTGCAGGCCGACGTCGACATGGATGCGGCCTTCGGCGATCGCCATCTTGTCGGCGAGTTGCGTTGGCGTGGCCGTCCACGGTTCGTCGGTCGGCATGTCGAGCACGGTCGTCACGCCGCCGAGTGCGGCCGCATGCGTGCCGGAGGAGAAATCTTCCTTTTGAGTCAGGCCAGGGTCGCGCAGATGTGCATGCGCATCGACCAGACCTGGCAGCAAGAAGCAGTCTGAGGCATCGACGACCATCCTGGCTTCGGCGGCTTCGCCGGGCGCGATGATTGCGGCGACCTTGCCCGCGGCGATTCCGATATCGCTGTGGCTGATGCCTTCGGCATTCACCACCGTTCCACCGCGGATCAGCGTTTCGAACATCGCTCAGCCGCGCTGTTCGATGCGGGTATGGTTCGCATGCCAGAAGCGGGCGATGTCCTCGCGGCGCATGAAGGCGGCGCCGTCGCTTTGTTGGACATGCTCGATCACCTCGCGTAGACCCGATGCGCGGTTGGGCTGGCCCGTCCAGCGGGCGTGGATGCCGATGGTCAGCATGCGGCCGCCGGTCTCGTCGGCTTCGGAGAGCATATAGTCGATGGCCGAGCGGCAGTCCTCGGCGAAGTCGCGGGGATTGCTATAGCCCGGAGCCACCAGATAGCGGCTGTCGTTGAGCGTCTTGGAGTAGGGGACGACCAGTATCTCCGTGCCCCGGTGATCGAGGAAATAAGGCAGGTCGTCATTGCAGGGATCGGAGTGGTAAAGGAAGCCGCCTTCCTTCACCAGAAGGTCGCGCGTGTTGACGCTGGGCAGCGAGCGGCAGTTCCAGCCGAGCGGCCGCTTGCCGAGCAGCTTCTCGTAAAGCGCGATGGCTTCGTGCAGGTGACGCTCTTCCTCGCCGCGCTCCATCATCGTGTAGTCAATCCAGCGCAGGCCATGGCCCATCAGGTCTTGGCGGCGGCTCTTCATCCACTCGACCAAAGGCGGGTTGCGCTCCAGCGCCACGGCGCAGGCGGAAAAGGTGACCGGAATGTCGTAGCGATCGAAGAGGCGCACCAGGCGCCAGACGCCGGCGCGGCTGCCATATTCGAAATGCGTCTCGGTGCCGAGATCGCGCACCGGCGGGCTGCTGGTCAGATTGTATTCGCCCCAATTGTCGTTGCGGCCATCATCCAGCCAGTTGTATTCCGAACCTTCCTCGTAGTTGAGCACGAGGTTGACAGCGAGCTTCACGCCGCCCGGCCAGGTGACGAAGGGCGGATGCGGGCCATAGCCGACAAAGTCGCGCGGCTGGGCATGCTGGAGATCGATCGGCATCGGTACTCTCCTCAGCTTTCGTTGGCGGCAATCCAGTCCATATAGGCGTGGAAGGCTTCCTTGCCGGGACGCGGCCGCCATGTGGTGTCGCGCAGGATGCGGGCGATGTCATAGGCGCCCCACATACCGCCTTTCAGCGCCACGTCCTGGACGATGTTGGCGTCTTCTCCTGATGTCACCTCGGCCTTCAGCCCCGGCACGCGTTCCTTTGCCCAACCGATGATCTCGCCGATGGTCTGGCTGGAGCCGGAGCCGATATTGTAATGACGGTAATTGAGGTGCGGCGCGTCGATCAGCGCGAGGATCGCTGCGGCAACGTCGGTCGAGGCGACATAGTCGCCGACAGGCTCCAGGCTGTTCGGCCTGATCGTCTCGCCGGCCAGAGCCATATGCGCGACGCGGTTGGGGACATGGCGAAAGTTGCGGCTCTCGGTGGCGCGGTCCATCGGCCCGTAGACGGAAGCAAGCCGCACCGAGACCGCCGACAGGTTAAACAGGTCGGCATAGCGGTTGGTGACCATCTCGGAAGCGAATTTCGAGATGCCGTATAGCGTCAGCGGCGCGACATAGCCGTCTTCCGGCAGCGGCTCGCTACTCCAGTCGGGCCCGTTGTGGCGGTAGACCGAACCGGAACTGACATAGACGAAGCGCTTGAGGCCGGCCCTCGCACGCGCCCACTCCAGCATGCGCACGGTGCCCATCAGATTGACGTCGACGATGCGTGCCGGATCCTCGGCCTCCGGCTGGCGCTTGGCCTCCGAAGCACTGCCGCGTGAGATCGGCGTGATCGTCGCGCCGTGGACGATTGCCGTGATGCCTTGCTGGTCGAGCGTCGCGGACCAGGCTTGCGGGTCGAGGATATCGGCAGCGATTACCGTCAGCCGGTCGCGCACCGGCGCGAAATGCTTTTCAGCGGCTGCGTCGAGGCCGGAGCGGTCGAGGATCACGGCGCGGGCCAGAGGGTCGCGATCCAGCCAAGCGCGCGCAACCACGCTCATGACGAAGCCGGTGCCGCCAGTGACGAGCAGGGTCATGGGAACTCCTTTGAAAATACGGGCTCAGCGCGTCGCATAGCCGCCGTCCACGAGCATGTCGGATCCGGTGACGAAGGATGCATCCGAGGAAAGCAGGAAAGCCGCCGCCGCGGCGATCTCGTCAGGATCGGCGATGCGGCCGAGCAGGTGGGCGGGACCAAGGCCGGCATTGGCGGCCTCGAAATCGGCGAACCGGCGCAGCAGGCGGGTCGTGGCTACCGCGCCGGGCGACAGGCTGTTGACGCGAACCTTGTCGGGCGCGTGGTCCACGGCCATCGCCTTGGCGAGGTGGATCAGCCCGGCCTTGGCAGCGCAATAGGCGACGGCCTTGGTCGTGGCGACGCGCCCGAATTGCGAGCCGATGAAGACGATCGAGCCGCCGCCGCTTGCGGCGATCAGCGGCACGGCGAACTTGCTCATCAGAAAGGCGCCGGTCAGGCCGATATCGATCTCGTGCCGCCACGCACCTTCATCGAGATCGACGACGGTGGCGTTGGTGGAGGGGGCCGCGGCATTGTGCACCAGCCCGTCGAGCCGGCCGAATTTTTGCCGGGCGAACGCGACGGCCGCTTCGGCGGACTCGATGTTCGTCACATCGCACTGGCAAGCGGCCGCTGCAGGGCCAAGCGCTTCGGCAAGCTTCGTCGCAGCCTCAAGATCGTAATCCGCGCAGACGACGCTTGCGCCTTCGGCAGCGCAGCGGCGTGCAATCGCCGCACCGATGCCGCTGGCAGCGCCGGCGATGAGAATGACGCTGCCCTTCATGCGGTTCATTGCGTCCGTCATCAGACCTGCTCCTCGGCTGACTGCATCGTCGGCGCGATGACCGGCCGGCGTAAAAGATTGTAGCAGGCAGCTATCGTCACCAGCACGGCGCCGCCGCCGAGCAAGAGGAACATGGCCGGCGCGCCCATGCGGTCCATCAGGCCGGCGGAAATGCCGGGCGTCGCGACATTGCCGATCGAATAGAGCAGGAGCAGCGTGCCGGAAGCGCCGACCATGTGCCGGCTGTGCAATTGCGAGGCGCCGAAGGCCATCGCCACGGGATAGACGGTGAGCGCCGTGCAGCCATAGAGGAAGAACAGCACGAAGAGCAGCGGCACCGAAAAATTGCCGAGCCAGGCGATCGCAGCGCAGAGCGTGACGGACAGGACGCCCTGGACAAGCAATATGATTCGCCGCTCAAACCTGTCCGACAGCCAGCCGACTGGCGTCTGCGCCAGCATGCCGGCGATGCTGATGGTCGTAACCAGCCCGACCGTCGTTGCCGCCGACAGCCCGATCTGCGTGCCGTAGATCGGCGTCAGCACGAAGATGTTCATGTTGGTGATGCCGCCCTGGAAGATCGCCACGACCGTCACCGGCGCCAGCCGAAAGAGCGCCAGCGGGCCGAGGCGCTTGACCGGTCTCGCCGAACTTGCGTGCTCCGGATCGCTGGCCGGCAGCGCCGGCCAGCGACCGCCGATGAATTTGGAGATCAACGCCAGAAGCACCGTCGCCGCCGCGACCGGGAACAGATGCGGCGATTGCGGACCGACCAGGCCGACAAGGAGTTGTCCGAGCAGCACGGCGATCGCCGTCGTCAGCATGTAGAGCGAAAACAACGCGCCGCGATTGTGGTGCTCGGCGTAGAGGTTGATCCAGCTTTCGCAGACCACGAACAACGACGCCATCGCCATGCCGCCGAGCAGGCGGAAGCAGATCCAGCTCGGCAGGAAGTCGGTGAAGACAAAGCCTGAAGCGGCCAGCAGCGCCAGCACAAGGATCGCGACGAAGGTGCGCTCGTGGCCGTATTGGGCGACAGCCGGGCGCGTGACCAGGCACCCGACGAGGAAGCCCACGGGATAGGCGGTCAGCACGATCTGCACGACCTGGGGCGAAATGCCGGGCTTGCCGAGATGCAGCGACACGGCGGTGGTCAGCATGGCGCTGCCGATGCAAGCGAGGCAGACGCCGACCATGATCGGCAGCATGGCGCGGGAGCGCTCAGCATTTTGCCAAAGCCTCATCGCGGATTGAGCGATCGACCTCATGAATGCGGCTGCGGCGGCTCCCTGGCGGCACCGTTGACCGACGGCAGCCCGAGCTGAAGCTACACTTTATAGTGGCTGCCACAAACGAAGATTGACGCGGCTATGGCTTAAATTTTTTTGGCCATGCCGGCAAAGGAAAGCGGCGTCTCGGCGCGTCGCGGGCTTTACAGCGGTTTTGCACCCTCCTTACCATAGGCAAAAACCGGATCTGGAACCCAGCGGAAGGGAACATCATGACGATCGAACGCCTCGAAAACGGCCAGCGCTTCTGCCGGGTACTCCGCTATAACGGCACCGTCTATGTGGCCGGCCTGACCGCGGATGATCTTTCCGGCGACACCACCAGCCAGACCAAGCAGATCCTGGCCAAGATCGATACGCTTCTGGCCAAGGCCGGCAGCGACAAGTCGAAGCTGCTCAGCGTCCAGATCTGGCTCCGCGACATCGCCGATTTCGAGATGATGAACACGGCCTGGGACGCCTGGATCGACAGGAGCGCCATGCCGGTGCGCGCCACGGTGGAAGCGCGGCTTGCCGGCGACCAGTACCGTGTCGAGATCATGGTGACGGCGGCCGTCGGATGAGCCGGCCGGCGAGGGGACGCCAATGCATGAGCTGGTGATCAAAGGCGGGCGCGTGGCGCTCGACGACGGCTGGGCCGAGTGCGACATCGGCATCGACGACGGCCGCATCGCCGCGATCGGCAAAGGCCTGACCGGGGGGAAATCGATCGACGCCGGCGGCAGCTGGGTGATGCCCGGTGGCATCGACGCGCATTGCCATCTCGACCAGCCGGTCTGGGGCGGCGCGGGTAATGCCGACGATTTCTATTCCGGCACGATCTCCGCGGCCTTTGGCGGCACCACCTGCATCGTCCCGTTCGGCATGCCCGGGCAGGACATGACCACCATCGGCGCCATTGACCGCGCGCTGCAGCGCGCGGCGGGGCGTCCCGTGATCGACTATGGGCTGCATGCCGTGGTCACCATGGGCACTGGCGCCGATGTCGAGGCGCAACTTGCGGCGCTTGCGGTACGCGGCATCTCCTCGGTGAAGCTGTTCATGACCTATCAGGGTTTTGCCGTCGACGACGACCTGTTCTTCCGAGTGCTCGATACGGCGAGACGACTAGGCTGGATCGTCATGGTCCATGCCGAAAATGACGCCGCGATCCGGCGCACGCGACAGCGGCTCATCGATCTCGGCCGCACCGATATCCGCTATCATGTCGTCGCCCACAGCGAGACGATGGAGCGCGAGGCGACGCATCGCGCTTTAGCCTTCGCCGAGATGACCGGCGCGCGCATGACCATCGTGCATGTCTCCTCCTGGCAATCGGCGGAGGAAGTGGCGCGGGCAAAGACGCGCGGCGTGGCCGCCATTGCCGAGACCTGTCCGCAATATCTCTTTCTTGGGGCGGCTGACCTCGACCGCGACGCAGTCGACGCGGCCCGCTTCGTCTTTTCGCCGCCGCCGCGGTCGCCGCGCAGCCATGAGCATCTGTGGCAGGAGCTGATTAACGGCGGTATCGACCTCTGGTCGTCGGACCATTCGCCATATTATTTCGCCGACAAGATCGGCCGCTCCGAAACACCCGGTTTCACAACGACGCTGAGCGGCATTCCCGGCATCGAGACACGCCTGCCGCTGCTGTTTTCGGAGGGGCTGCTCACAGGCCGCCTGACGCTCGAGCGCTATCTCGACCTCACCTCGCGCAACGCCGCCTCGATCTACGGTTTCGCCGATCGCAAGGGCAGGATCGCCGTCGGGCTCGACGCGGACCTCGCGCTGTGGGATCCGGCTGCGCGCTGGACGCTCGGGCACAAGGCGCTGCATTCGCACGTCGATTTCACGCCCTATGAGGGCAAGGTCGTCACCGGCCGGCCGACCACCGTCCTGGTGCGCGGCGTGCCGGTGGTCGCCGACGGCAAGCTGCAGGCCGAACCGGGGTTCGGGCGCTTCGTGGCGCGCGCCGCCGCCGATCCGGCGCTTTTGGGAAAACCAGTCGAGGATTGGACACCATGGCTCGATGCCTGACCATCGCCGTTTGCCAGACCGGACCGATCCAGCGCAGCGCCACGCGCGCCGAGACAGTCGGGCGGCTGGTGCATCTGCTCGAAAAGGCAGCGGCTTCCGGCGCCGAGATCGCGGTGTTTCCGGAAATGGCGCTGACCACGTTCTTTCCGCGCTCGCGCATCAACGACCAGGCCGAGATCGATGCCTTCTTCGAAGTCTCGATGCCAGGACCCGAGACGCAGCGGCTCTACGATGCCGCCGCGCGGCTGAAGGTCGGCTTCGCGCTCGGCTATTGCGAGCTTGCGCATGAAGAGGGCCGCACACGCCATTTCAACACGATGGATCTGGTCGGACCGGATGGCGCTTTCATCGGCCGTTACCGCAAGATGCATGTGCCGGGCTCGAGCGAGCCGGAGGCGGGCACGACCACGCATCTCGAACGACGCTACTTCGAACCGGGCAATCTCGGCTTTCCGGTGTTCGACTATCGCGGCGTGCGCGTCGGGCTTGCCATCTGCAACGACCGCCGCTGGCCGGAGACCTATCGCATGCTCTGCCTCAACGGCGCCGAGGTGGCGTTGCTCGGCTACAACACGCCGCTGCTGCTCGACGAGGCGCCGGCGCTGGCGCATCTGAGAATGTTCCACAATCATCTGCCGATGCAGGCCGGCGCCTACCAGAACACGCTTTGGATAGGCGCCGCCGCCAAGGCGGGCCTGGAAGACGGGCAAGCGCTGATCGGCGGATCCTGCATCATCGCGCCGACCGGCGAGATCGCCGCGCAGGCGATGTCGCTCGACGACGAGGTCATTGTCCACCGCGCCGATCTCGATCTGATCGAGACCTGCCGGAAGGTGAATTTCAACTTCGAGCTCTATCGCCGCCCCGACCAGTACAAGCGCATCTCGGAGCCTGTCTGAGACCGCGATGGGCCTGATCGAAACCGGATACAGCCAGGGCACCGCGGCGCTCGCAGCCGACCCGCTGTCGCTTGGCGACATCGTGGAGAACGGACTTTGCATCGGTTGCGGCCTTTGCGTCTCGATTGCCGGTGCTGGAGAAATCCAGATGGTGATGACGCCGGAAGGCCGAGAGCGGCCAGTGGCGAGGCAGGCGTTGGATAAGGCGACCTTGGCGAAGATCAACGCCGTCTGCCCAGGAACGAGGATCGCCGGTCCGCCTCCGGCGCAA
Source organism: Mesorhizobium sp. CA12 (assembly GCF_020165255.1). Classification (NCBI taxonomy): domain Bacteria; kingdom Pseudomonadati; phylum Pseudomonadota; class Alphaproteobacteria; order Hyphomicrobiales; family Phyllobacteriaceae; genus Mesorhizobium; species Mesorhizobium sp. CA12. The sequence continues at coordinate 212,908 of NZ_JAIUHT010000005.1, read as the reverse complement.
AGACGCGAGGCCAGGCTAGCGGATACTGTCTGGGGGCCTGTCGAACGGCTTGTGCTCGGCTCCGCTGGAAATCCCACAGTGCGGTTTGTCGGCTCCGGCGGCGGGACGCTGACGGCGCTCGGGCAGTTCCTGCTCGACTCGGGACGGGTCAAGTTCGTGCTGCACGTCGCGGCCTCGCGTTCCATGCCGATGCGCACGGAACGAAGGCTAAGCTTCGACAGCGCTTCGGTGCTCGAAGGCGCCGGCTCGCGCTATGGGCCGGCGGCGACGCTGGTGGATTTCAACGACATCCTCGACCGCGGCGAGCCGTTCGCCCTGATCGCCAAGCCCTGCGACATCACCGCGGTGCGAAACCTGGCGCGGCTCGATCTGCGTGTCGACGAATATATGCGCTATGCGCTCGCCTTCGTCTGCGGCGGGGCCTCTGACCTGACCAAGTCGGAACAGGTGCTGGAGCGTTTTGGCCTTCGTGAGGACGAGCTCGCTCTCTTCCGCTACCGGGGATATGGAAATCCTGGCCTGAACCGCGTCGAAACCAGAGACGGCCGCGCCTTCGAGATCAGCTATCGGCAGCTGTGGGAAGACGAGGACAAATGGATGATCCAGCCGCGCTGCAAGATCTGCCCCGACGCGATCGGGCAGGTGGCGGATATCGCGGTATCGGATTCCTGGCTGAACGGCGGACCGGCCGTCGAGGACGAGCCACTCAATGGCATCATCGTGCGCACGAAGCGCGGGCTGGAGCTGTTCGACGCGGCCGTTGAGACTGGCGTACTGCAGATCAAGCGGGAGAGCGGCATCGCCGAGATCAGCGAATTGCAGTCGCATCAAGTGCGCAAGCGGCGCGCCGTGTGGGCGCGGCTGACAGGCATGGCAATCGCAGGCAAGCCGGTGCCTTTTGTCAGCGACCTCGCTTTGCGGGATTGCGCCGTGCAGAACTCGCCGGCCGACAATCTGGCCGAAGGGCGGGGCGCCCGCGATCGCGCGCGCCGCGGCCGCCTGGGCGAGCCGCCAGCCGTGCCGCGCAAAATAGTCGTGGAGGATGAGCGCCGATGAGCGGGCAGACCGAAGTCATCATCATCGGCGGGGGCATGGCCGGCGCCGGCGCTGCCTTCGAGATTTCGCGCGATAAGAAGGTCGTGCTGCTCGAGCGCGAGAGCCATTGCGGCTATCACACCACGGGACGCTCGGCGGCGAGCTTCACCGAGAATTACGGCAACGGCGTCATCCGCCGCATCGTGCTCGCCAGCCGGGCGTTTCTCACCGAGCCGCCGACGGGTTTTTGTGACTATCCGCTGCTCAGCAAGCGCGGCATGATCACCGTGGCGCGCACCGACCAACTCGACCTTTTGCGTGAAGATCTGGCGGCCGCGCAGGCGCTCGTTCCCACGATCGTCGCGATGACGCCGGCGGAGGCGATCGCGCGCGTGCCGGTGCTGCGCCGGGACTACCTCGCCGGCGCCTATATCGAACCGCATTCGATGGACATCGACGTCAACGGCCTGCACCAGGGTTTTTTGCGCGGCGCGCGAGCGCATGGCGCGCGCATCGTCACCAAGGCGGGTGTACGGACCATCGGCCGACAGGGCGGTCTATGGCGGGTCGAGACGGAGGCGGGAACATTCCTTGCGCCGCTGATCGTCAATGCGGCTGGCGCCTGGGGCGACGAGGTCGCTGCGATGGCTGGCGTGCGCCCGGTCGGCCTGCAGCCAAAGCGCCGCACCGCCTTCAACATTCCCGCACCTGCGGGTGTCGACATTAGCGACTGGCCGCTGGTCAACGATGTCGGCGCGGAATTCTATTTCAAGCAGGATGCCGGGCAATTGTTCGTGTCGCCGGCCGACGCCACGCCGTCGACGCCGATGGACGCATTTGCCGAAGACATCGATGTCGCGATCGGCGCCGAGCGTCTCGAACGGGCAACGACAATCGAGGTGCAGCGCGTGTCGCGCTCCTGGGCGGGCCTGCGGACATTTGTCGCCGACGGGTCGCCAGTGGTCGGGCCGGATGACGAATTTCCGGATTTCGTCTGGCTGGTCGGGCAGGGCGGCTACGGCATCAAAACCTCGCCGGCGTTGTCGCGCATCTGCGCCAGCCTGATCGCCGGCGGCGGCCTGCCGGACAATGTCGCGAGGCAAGGCGTTTCCTTGGACGATCTGACGCCGCACCGGCTGCGCGGCGCCGAGGGCGAAGCTCGACGGGCCGCGCCATGAGCTCACTGACGGCCGGTGGGAAACTGGCGGGACGTATCCTGAACGCACTCGCCGAAGCCACGACGGACGCGCCGGGAATCACGCGCGTTGCTTACGGGCCGGGCGAGCGCTTCGCCCATGACTTTGTGCGCAAGGAGGCGGAAAAGCTCGGCGCCGTCGCGCGCGTCGATGCCGCCGGCAACCTCTATTTGACGCTGAAAGGCCGTGACCCCGATTTGCCGGCGATCGTCATCGGCTCGCATCTCGACAGCGTGGCGCATGGCGGCAATTTCGATGGGGCCGCCGGTGTCGTGGCGGGCCTGGCGGTCATGGCCGAACTGGTCGGGCAGGGCATCCGGTTGCCACGCGACCTCATCGTGTTGGCAACGCGGGCGGAGGAGGCCATCTGGTTTCCGCTGTCATACCCCGGCAGCCAGGCGGCGCTTGGCCTGCTGGATCCGCGGGCGCTCGAAGCCAGGCGGTCCGACAGCGGGCGCACGCTGGCCGAGCACATGCGCGAGGAAGGCTTCGATCCCGACGCCGTGTGGCGCGGCGTGCCCGGCATCGATGCAGGCCGGATCGCGGCTTTTGTCGAGGTGCATATCGAGCAGGGGCCACGCTTGACCGCCGCCGAAGCGCCGGTCGGCATCGTCACCGGGATCGCCGGCGGCTTCCGCTATGTCGATGCGAAATGCCTTGGCGCCTACGCCCATTCCGGCGCTGAGCCGCGCTTCGCCCGGCATGACAGCGTGCTTGGCTTTGCCGATCTGGTCGCCGCGCTCGAAACCGAATGGGATGCGCTCGAACGCGAAGGGCGTGAGGCCACCATCACCTTCGGCCGCGTGCAGTCCGATCCGACGCAGCATGGCGGCAGCCGTGTTCTGGGTGAGCTCGGTTTCACACTCGATGTGCGCAGCGCCGAGGCGGCCGTTCTGGAGCGGATCGAGGCCAAGCTTCAGAACATTTTCACTGAGATTGCCGGCAAACGCGGCGTCACCTTCGAGCCCGGGCCGCGCTTCACCTGGGATCCGGCCACGATGTCGCTGAATCTGATCGGCAGGCTCAACAGTGCCGCCATCGAACTGCAAATGCTGGCGCCGCATGTGCCAAGCGGGGCCGGGCACGACGCCGCGACGTTTGCCGGCGCCGGCATCCCAACCGCGATGCTCTTCGTGCGCAACGAGAATGGCAGCCACAATCCGCATGAAGCGATGGAGATCGCCGATCTCGATCAGGCGATACGTCTGCTTCTGCGCTTCGTCACCGACTTCGACAATGCCCTGGATCAGCCATGAACCTCGCCAAAACTGCCTTGCTCGTCATCGACCTGCAGAACGAATACCGCCCCGGCGCGGCATGGCCGGTCGTCGGCTACGACTCGGTGCTTGCCAACACAGCAGCATTGATCGAAGCCGCTCGGACGGCGGGCGTAGCCGTCATCCACGCGCAGGCCTGGGTGAAGCCGGAGGAACGCGACGGCTATGCGCGGCAGGAGGAGATCCTGACGGAGGAGTTCCGCTCCGCAGTCGCCGAAAGCGAAGGCGCCGCGATCTGCGCCGAGGTGGCGGCGTTGCCCGGCGACATCGTCATCCACAAGCATTGGCCGAGCGCCTTTCGGCGGACCGATCTTTCGCAAAAGCTCGCCGCGCTCGGTACGGAGAACCTGATCGTCGCCGGCGTGCTGACCGACAGCTGCGTGACCGAAAGCGTGTTCGACGCGGTCTACCAGGGTTTTCGCGTCTGGCTGGTCAAGGAAGCCTGCGGCAGCATGACGGAAGCGATGCATCGCACCGGCATGCTCGACATGGCGAATCGGCTCTATGGCGGCGGCATATTGCGTCTGCCGCAGGCACTGAAAGCGCTCTCCGGCCAGACTTTCGACGGTTGGCGCTGCATGCGGCCGGTTGAGTTCGCCTACACGCTGGAGACGGTCGACCGGATTTACGAGGCGCTGTGATCGGCGCCGCAGTTGCAAGCGCCCCTGACGATCGGCTTCGAGGCCAGAGGCCTGAGGACCGCGCCCGGCAGCGCTCCGGTGGCTCTGCCTTTTCGCCACACCGATACGCCATTCACAAAGACATGCTCAATACCGGCGGCGGGCCGGCGCGGCTCCTCAAAGGTCGCGCTGTCGATGATCGTCTCGGGATCGAAGATGACGAGATCGGCGAAGTTGCCTTCGGCCAGAAGCCCGCGTTGCGCGATGCCGAACTCCCGCGCGGGCAGGCCGGTCATTCGGAACACCGCTTCTTCTAGGCTGAACAGGCCGACATCGCGGGCATAGTGCCCAAGCACACGCGGAAATGTGCCCCACAGGCGCGGATGCGGATGGATGTCGTGCGGCAGGCCGTCCGAGCCGATCATGGTGCGCGGATGGGCGATGATGTTGCGCACGTCGTCCTCATCGAGCTGGAAATAGACCGCGCCCGCCGGCAACAGGCGCTCGCCGGCCTGGCGCTCGGTGCAGTTCCATTCGCGGGCAATGTCGGCGATCTCGCGCCTCGCCATCTCAGGATGCGCATCGGACCAGGTGATCAGGATCTTCAGGCCGGTATCGCAGCGCTCCAGCCGAAGCACCGTCGAACTCGCGGCATAGGGATAGACATCCATGCCGATGTCCATCGTCTCGCGCGCCCGATCGATGCGCGCGAGAGAGGGCAGGCTCTTGCCGAAATTGGCGCGGCCGGTGCACTGGTGATGCGAGATGAACAGCTTGCCGCCAGCATGACCGGCAATGTCGATCGCTTCCTCGATCGCCTCGTCCATCGCCTCGAAATAGTTGCGCGTGTGGGTGACATACGGACCGCCCAGGCCTGCCGCTGTGGCGGCCAGCGCCTTGACCTCATCGGTCGATGAGTTGACGGCCGGCGAATAGTCGAGCCCGGTGCTGAGGCCGAACGCACCTTCCGCCATGGCCTCGGCGACTGCCTCCTGCATTGCCGCCGTTTCGGCCTTATCGGCTGGCCGATCGGTCACCGGCATGCAGCGCTGGCGCAAGGTGGTGTGGCCGACGAGCAGGGCCGCATTGGTGGCGATGCCGCGGCGCTTCAGCTCCGCAACATAATCGGCAAAGCGGTCGAAGCGGAAATTCTCGCGGCCGCCGACCAGCGTGAAGGGCGGCGGCGGTGTCTTGTCGAGCAGCAGAGGCGCCAGGCTGACACCGCAATTGCCGGCGATCACCGTCGTCACGCCCTGGCTGATCTTCGGGTCCATGCCGCGCGGCGAAAGCAGCGCGCCGTCGTCATGGGTGTGCACGTCGATGAAGCCGGGCGCGACGACCTTGCCCAGAGCATCGATTTCCTCGATGCCGTGCTCATCGTCCAGCCGGCCGATCGCCGCGATTCTGTCGCCGGTAGCGGCGATGTCGGCCTCGAACGGTGCCGAGCCGTCGCCGGCGATCAGCGTCGCGTGGCGGATAACGAGGTCGTAAGGCATTGTAGTGTCCTAAGCTTCCGGATTGGCGGCGATCTCCTCGCGGCGGCGCGCGACATAGGCGTCGAGCTCCTCGCGGATTGCGGAATCCATGACCGGCTCCTCATAGTCGTGCAGCGCCTGCTGCCAGAGCTCTGTCGCCCGCTCCAGCGCATCCTTGCCGCCGGCTTCCTGCCAGGCGCCGTAGTTCTGCCAGTTGGAGAGCATCGGCTGGTAGAAGGCGGTGGTGTAGCGCGACATGGTGTGCTCGGCGCCGAAGAAATGGCCGCCGGCCGGCACCGATTTGATGGCTTCGAAGCCGAGGTCGTCCTCCTGGAAGGGCAACGGCCGCAGGAACTCCATCATGTTCTGCAGGATCTCGACGTCGAGCACGAGCTTTTCGTAGGACGCCGTCAGCCCGCCCTCCAGCCAGCCGGCGGCGTGATAGATCAAATTGGCGCCGCCGAGCACCGCGCCCCATGTCGCCATTTCGGTCTCGTAGGCGGCCTGCAAGTCGACCACGTTGGAGGCATTCGCATTTGAGGTGCGGTAGGGCAGGTTGTAGCGCCGCGCCAATTGGCCGGCGATGATGTTGGCCTTGGCGTTTTCCGGCGTGCCGAAGGCCGGCGCGCCCGACTTCATGTCGACATTGGAGGTGAAGGCGCCGTACATCACCGGCGCGCCGGGGTTGACCAACTGGGTCAGCGTCACGCCGAACAGCGCCTCGGCGTTCTGCTGGCAGAGCGCGGCGGCCAGCGTCACCGGCGTCATCGCGCCCATCAGCGTGAAGGGCGTCACCGTCACCGGCTGGCCGTGCTCGGCCATGGCGATCAGGCCTTCCGCCATCGCGTCATCGAACAGGCGCGGCGAGTTGATCGAGATGATCGTGGTGACGCCCGGCGAGGCGCGCATCTCCTCGACCGAGATGCCGCGCGCGACCGCCATCATGTTGATGCCGTCCATCGCCCTGGCGCGGCCGATCGCCGTGCAATGGAAGGAGAGATCGCTCAGTGTCAGATTGGCATGGTAGGTGTCGAGATGGCGGGAATTCGCCGGCAGCTCGATCGGCGCCACCACCTGGTTGCCGATGATGTGGATGGCGTTGAAGTGGTGCGCCAGCCGGATGAAGTTCTGGTAGTCGGGGAGGTTGCCCGGACGGCGGCCGTTGATGCGGTCATGCACATTGGGCGGACCGGCGACCAGGCCGAAAACCAGTGAATTGCCGCCGAAATGGATCTGCTTGTCCGGATTGCGGCTGGTCAGCGTGAAGGAGGAGGGCACGTTGCTCAGAGCTTCCGTCACGATGCTCTCGTCGATGCGGATGGTCCGCTCCTCGCGATCGACGATGGCGCCAGCCTTGGCGAACAGGTCCATAACCTTTTCGCTCATGACGCGGATCCCGAGCTCTGACAGGATGCGCATCGAGGTCTTGTGCAACTGCTCCATGCGCTCCTCGTCAAGGAGCTGCATGGGCGGGTAGGGATTCTTGACGCTCTGCCACGGCAGCTGCGCGATGCCGCCGCCACCGCGCCCGAGCTTCGATCTGCGGCCACCGCCGCGCCTGTCCTGTGACATAGCATTCCCCTTCGATTCTTGTTCTCGCACGGAAAACCGCTGCACTTTTCCTGGAATTGCCTTCAGTAGCCGCGTTCCGGATTGACCACATTCTCCAACGGCTCGCCGCGGCGGTAGCGCGCCAGATTGTCGGCGAACATGCGCACCGACTTGATCTCCCAGCCGTCATAAACCGCAGCGCAATGCGGCGTGACGGCAACGTTGTCGTAGCTCCAGAGCGGATGCTCCGCCGGGAGCGGTTCGGTCGCAAAGACGTCGAGCGCCGCGCCCTTGATCCGCCCCGCATCAAGCGCGGCGAGAAGGGCCTTTTCCTCGATGACGCCGCCGCGCGAAATGTCGATGAGAACGACGGGCGGCTTCATCGCGGCGAAAGCGGCCTCGCCCAGCAGGCCGCGCGTGGTGGACAGCAGAGGCACGCAGCAGACGATGAAATCTGCACGGCCGGTCAGAGGCAGCAGCGCGTCGGGCCCATGCACCTCGTCGAGCGGCGGCATCGGTTTCGGTCGCGCGCGGATGCCCAGGGTGCGCATGCCCATCGCCTGCGCGCGGCGCGCGACGGCCTCACCGGTCTTGCCGAGGCCGACGATGAGGACGGTCTTACCCTCAATCGGCTCGACGCGGCCGCCGCCCCATTGGCGGGCCTGTTGCCGGCGCTCGAAACCGCGCAGGTCGAGCGAGAAGGAGAGCATCGCTCCGAGCGCATATTCGGCCAGCATACCGGCGGCGACGCCGGCCGAGTTCGTCACCGTCACATGATTCGGATCCCAGCGACCGAGATGGTCGGTGCCAGAGCCGCCGATCGACACCCATTTCACCGTCGGGCTCTCGACGAGGGCCTGGCGCGGATAGTGCGGCGTGCCGTCGAAGCGGATCGAATAGACTACTTCCGCGGCGGTCCGCTCGATCAAAGCGGGAAGGCCGGCATAGGTGTCGCAGGCATGAACATCCAGATCCGGATGTGTCTCGGCAAGCACCGCGAGCGCGCCGGCAGGCTTGTCGGTGTGCAGGATGATTGTTGGGCGCGCCGACATCGCGATCTCAATCGCGGCCGATATGATCGGCGGCGCTGCCGAGGATGGCAAGCAGCGCCCGGCCGTTCTCGAGCGTCGCATTCTCATGCGGCGCGCGCAGGTTCAGCCAGCGCCGGTCGCCGGACTTGACTGCAAGCACCGCCTTCATCGCAGGGATCAACCCGGCATCCTGGATGACCTTCCGGAACGTCTTGATAGCGCCATCGGCTTCGGCGACGTCCTCGCCCTGCCGGGCCGCGTCATAGAGGCGGCGAATGGCGGCGGCGTTCAAATTGACCGTGGCCGAAATGCAGCCGGCCGCGCCGCTCGCCAGACCCTTGGTGAGCTGCGCCTCGGAGCTCGGAAAGACCGAGATATCGGGCGCGGCGGCGATGACGGCGGCGGTGTTGTTCCAGTCGCCGGCGCTGTCCTTGTAGGCGACAACGGTGTTTGGGAACGCCTTGCTCAGCCTGGCCGCCAGGGCAGGGCTGACCGGCACGCCGGAGTTCTGCGGGATGTGGTAGAGGATCACGCGCATCGAAGGTTTTGCCACCTTCTCGATCAGCTCGCTGTAGTAGCGCGCCTGGCCGTTATCGCCGGCGCCGGTGTAGAAGAAGGAGGGCAGCACCATGACGGCGGCGCAGCCGAGGCCGACGGCGTGGGCCGACAATTCGACCGTTTCGGGCAGCGCGGTGACGCCGGTGCCGGGCATAAGCCGGTCCGGCGCAATGCCGGCCTCGACCAGCCATTCCAGCGCCTGCATGCGCTCGCGCAAGGACACCGACAGCGCTTCGCCCGTCGTGCCGAAGGGCGAGAGGAAATGCGCGCCTTGGCCGAGCACCCATTTGGCGTGAGAGATCCACAGATCGCGCGCGATGCGGCCGTCATCTTCGAATGGCGTCAGGATCGGGGCGATGGTTCCTTGCGGGCGGGTCATGACTATCCTCTATGCTTGCCTGTGTGGCCGACCACCGCCGCGACGGCGCGGGCGAAGTAGGCCGAAGCGGTGATGTCGAAGAGTATGTCGAAACCCGCCGGCGAACGGAACGTCACGGCCTCGATATGGCCGACGCGTGTCTGCGCGATATCGTCGGCGCCGAATTTTTGCGGTCTCAGGTCCAGCGCGCAAAGCGCGCTCATCGCTTCGGCAAGGCGGGGACCGGAAAGGCGCATCCATGCCCAGCCTTCCTCGCGCCATGAGGAGTAGCCTTTCGGCGCCGTCGCGGCCTGCCAGGCCGCTTTGACTTCGGCGAGAGTCTCGACGGCGTCCTCCGCGAGAAGCAGGATGTCCTCGTTGCCGAGGCGCAGAACCCGCATGCCACGGTGGTCGCCGATGCGGTTGACGGCCGGCAGCGTAACGCCCTGCGCGGCAAGCCAGGCGGCACTGCCGCCGCCTTTCAGACCAAAGCGCGGGCGGCCCGTGAGGTCGCTCAGCACGACCGCGTCGGAAATCAGCTTCGTGCTGCCGGCCGCGCCGCCGGGCATGAAGGGGTAGATGCGCATCGCGGTGCTGGCGGCCATCTAGATCTCCTGCCGCGCGTTGGTCGGGTCGAAGAAGGCATGGGCGACGACCGGCACTTCGACCAGTTCACCATTGCGGCACTTCACCGTCACGCGGCTGCCTTCCGCCTGGTCGTCGACATGGACATAGGCGAGCGCGATGTGTGTCCCTAGAGATGGTGAAAATCCCACCGAGGTGATCTGGCCGACAGGCGCGCCGCCGCGCAGCACCAGGCAGCTCTCGCCGGGAATGTTGCGGGCGTCGGCGGAGAATTGCAGGCCTACCAGCTTGCGGGTATGGCCGAGCCTTGCGCGCATCTCGATAGAGCGCTTGCCGACGAAGAACGGCTTCTTCTTCGAGACCGCCCAGCCGAACCCCAATTCTTCAGGCGTGGTGATCGCATCCGTATCCTGGCCGATCAGGATATGGCCCTTCTCCAGCCGCAGTATACGCGACGCCTCCAGTCCGTAGGGAAGCAGGCCATGCGGCCGGCCCGCCGCCATCACCGCATCCCAGAGGCTCGGCGCCAGGCTCGAAGGGCAGTGCAATTCATAGCTGAGCTCGCCTGTGAAGCCGATGCGCATCACCCGCACCGGGACGCCTGCGACCATGCCTTCGCGGCCACTGAGATAGGGGAAAGCGTCGCGGCTGAAGTCGACGTCGCTCTCCAGCGCCTCCAGCACCAAACGCGCCTTGGGTCCGGTGACGTTGAGGCCCGAGAACGCGCCGGTAAGGTTGAGCACATCGACCTTCAGACGCCACTCGGCATTCCAGAACAGCATGTCGGCATAGACGCGCGCGACGGCGCCGGTGGTTGCCGTCACATAGAACTGATCCTCGGCCATCCGGTAGGCGACGCCGTCGTCGACCACCGAGCCCATCTCGTTCAGCATCAGGCAATAGCGGACACGACCCACCGGCTGATTGGCATGCGCCATTGTGTAGAGGCGGTCGAGAAATTCGCCGGCATCCGGCCCGCGGATCTCCAGCTTGCCGAGCGTCGAGACATCGAGCAGGCCGACGCCTTCGCGCACGGCCAGGATTTCCTGGCGGACAGACTCGTCGGCGCTGCTTGCGTCACCATAGTAATAAGGCCGCCACCATGCGCCGACCGGCTTCATTGCGGCGTTCAGCGCGACGTGCCGCGCATGCAGCGCCGTGCGGCGCTCCAGCACCTCGTGATGGCCGGCGAGCACGCCGAGCGTTTCCGGCCCGACAGGAGGCCGCGCCGTGGTGATGCCGATTTCGCCGACCGTCCGGCCGGTCGCCTCGGCGACGATGCGAGCAGTCGCCAAGGCCGAATGGCGTCCCTGGCTCGGGCCCATGCCGACGGTGGTGAAACGCTTGACGAGCTCGATCTCGCGATAGCCGTCCTTGGTCGCGTTCTGCAGATCCTTGACCTGCAGATCCTCGTCGAAGTCGACGAAGTCACGTCCGTTGGGGTCGGCGACGATGGGCTGCACATAGCGTGGTCGGGCGGTCTTTGGACTGACCGGAGGTTCTTCCGCGACCGCATGGCCGAGCCGGGAAAGCGCGGCTGCCGCCGCGCGCCGGCCGCTGGCGATCGCATCCTCAAGATCGTCCGATCCGGCAACGGCGCCGGCGAGATGGACGGAGCCTTGCGGAAGCGCAATCGTCATGGCTCCCATCGCGGCATCATAGCCGACCTTGCCGCCGGCCTGACACGGCAGTTGCCATGCCGGCGCCTGGCCGATCGAAACCGTCAGCAGGTCGCAGGCGATCCAGCTTCCACCGACGCGGACGCGGGCGAGGTGGTGGTTGCCGGCCGTGCCTTCCGCCGCTTCGATAGTCGCGCCTTTGCGGATGGTGACGCCCTTGCTGCGCAGTTCGGTTTCCAACCGACCGGCCTCGCCAGCGGGTCTCGGATCGACAAGCTCGACGACCGATACGCCGGCATCCAGCAGGTCGAGCGCCGTCCGGTAGCCGTCGTCATTGGCGGCCAGCACCACGGCGCTCTGACCTGGCCGCACGCCATAGTGGCGGATCAGGCGCTGCGCGGCTCCGCCGAGCATGATCCCAGGCAGGTCGTTGTTGCGGAAGACGGCTGGCTGCTCGATGGCGCCGGTCGCCAGGATCACCTCGCGGGCGCGTGTGCGGTGAAGCCGATTGCCCTCGATCAACGGCAGCCAGTTGTCCTCGTACCAGCCATTGCAGACGGTGTCGGTCAGCACCTTGAGATTGGGCAGCGACTCGAGCCTTGCCAACAGACCGGAGAGGATGGCCGGATCGTAGCGGCCATAGCTCAGCGCGCCGCCGATCTCCGGATTCTCGTCGCACAGCACCACATCGACGCTGGCCTCCGCGGCGGCGATCGCGGCGCTTAATCCCGCCGGGCCGGCGCCGACCACCAGCACGTCGCAATGCAGATGCGTCTTGTCGAAATGCCGGTGCGGCGCCTTGGTGTCGACCACGCCAAGGCCCGCCTTGCGGCGGATCATCGGCTCCCAGAATTTCAGCCAGCTGTCGCGGCGCGGACCCATGAACGTGCGGTAGTAGAACCCGACCGGCAGGAAGCGGCCGAACCTGTCCATGATGGCATCGCGGTCGCGCTCAAGCGAGCCGTTGACGTTCTGTGCGCTGACCCGCAGCCCTTCTCTGATCGGCGTGCGCTCGGCTGCAGCGTTCGGTTCGAATGGCAATTGCACCAGCGCGTTGGCGTCGGCTCCGGTCATCGACAGGATGCCGCGCGGGCGATGATATTTGAACGAACGCGACAACACCCATTGGCCGGAAGCGGCGAGGGCGCTGGCGATGCTGTCGCCTTCATAGCCTTTAAAAGGCTTGCCTTCGAAGGTGAAGCGGATAGGCCGGCTTCGATCGATGCGGCTTCCGAAAGGAGCGAGCAGCCGGTTCATGCGCGGTCCCGCAGCTCGGAGGCGTCGAAGGTGCGGATGATCTCGTTGCTGACAAGATCGCGCTCGGCCAGGAAGAAATAGTTGCTCGGCACGTGCCGCCACCACTCGGTCACGATACCTTTGCGGTTTTCTGCGCGGAACAGATGTCGCGACCATTCGGTATCGGCGGTTGCGTCCGGATCGGGCCGCGCGCGCACCGGGCCGAAGGACTGGAACTCGTCGATGTTGCGCAGGCCGTTCATGGGGCAGGTAAGCAGTTTCATCGGTCAGTGTGGTTTCATGGCTAATGGCTGGCGGCAGTCGCGCCCATTTCATTGAGCAGCCGGAAGGTTTCGAAGCGCTCCAATGCAAATGGTTTGAGGATATCGGGCACCCGGCCGTCGGCGATGGTCTGCGCCATGCGCTTGCCGGCGACAGGCGTCGCCTTGAAGCCCCAGGTGCCCCAGCCGCAATCGAGCCAGAGATTGGTAAGCGGGCTGGCACCCATGATCGGGCTGTAGTCCGGCGTCATGTCGGTGATGCCGGCCCACTGCCGGAGCAGGCGCACACCTTGCAGAAAGGGGAAGAGGTGGACGGCGCCTTCGGCAAGATGCTCCTTCATGTCGAGCGTCGAGCGCGTCGAATAGAGCTGGTAGGGATCGGAGCCGCCGCCGATGACGATTTCGCCGCGCGAGGATTGCACGAGATAGGTGTGCAGGGAAACGGACGAGACCAGCGTGTGCAGCCAGGGTTTCAAGGGCTGGGTCACCATTGCCTGCAGCGGATAGCAGCGGATGGGAAGCTCGACGCCGGCCTTCAGCGCGACGTCATAGTTCATGCCGCCGGTGGCGATCAGCACCTGGCCGCAAGCGACGCGGCCCCTGTTCGTCCTGACGGCCTGGACCCGGTCGCCGACGACCTCGAAGTCTTGCACCTCGGTGCGCTGGTGGATCTCGACGCCACGTCGCGACGCCTGGGCGGCGTAGCCCCAGGCGACGGCGTCATGGCGCGCCGTTCCGCCGTCGGCATGCCAGAGCCCGCCGAGGATTTCGAGCGGGCCGCCATAGTCCATATTCAAAAGCGGGCAGAGCTCCTCGACGCCCTTCTGGTCGACGACCTCGGTGCGCGTGCCCATATGCTTGCCCATTTCGGCGCGCATGTGGAAGCTGCGCATCGTCGCCTCGCTATGCGCCAACGTAAGCTGGCCGCGCTGCGAGAACATGACGTTGAAATCGAGCTCGTGCGAGAGCCGCTCGAACAGCTCGACGCCTTCCTTGTAGAAAGCGATGCCTTCCGGCGTGATGTAGTTGGAGCGGATGGTGGTGGTGTTGCGCGCCGTGTTGCCGCCGGCGAGATAGGCTTTCTCCAGCACCGCCACACTCTTTATGCCGTGGTACTTTGCAAGATGATGCGCGCAGGACAGTCCATGCCCGCCGCCGCCGATGATGACGACGTCATAGGCCGGCTTCAGCTCGGGCGTGGCGGGGATGTCGCCGCTCACCGGATAGTCCCTGCTGAGACCGTATTTCAGGAGCCTGAGGGGCATTGCGGGCTCAGCTCGAAATCTTGGGAGGATCGTAGAGCAGCGCCGAGAGATCGGAGAAGCGGCTGTTGCGGTCGTCGAGCGAAAGCACCGCGTCGCGGATCGCAGCGGCGCGGCTAGATCCGAGCACGGGCGCGGCGAACTCCATGTATTTGGCCTCGACGTCCTGCCTGGTCATCGGCGCTTCCGGGCCGCCGCGCGCATGCACGTCGCCGGACGCCAGCACACGTCCGTCCGTCGTCGTGATGACGACGTCGGCCCAGCGGCCGGCCGGGAAGCGGGCGCTGTGGCGCTCGGTTTCGGTCACGGTGATGCGCGTCAGCATGTCCGCGACCGCGGCGTCCACGAGCCCGGAGCCGGAAATATGCTCGAGCCCGATGCGCCGATGGAGGATGAAGGTCGCCACGGCGAAGCGCAGGCTGTATTGCGCCTTCGAGGTCGTGTCCGGCATGCCGTCGAAGAGCGTTGCGGCATAGTGGAAGCTGTTGACCTGGACATGGCCGATGTCGGACGGGGCAAGGTTGTGCGCCAGGCAAAGTCCACGCACGGCATCAATGGCCGCATGCGCCCAGCGGCAGATCGGGTAGGGTTTAAGGTATTGATGGAGCGACTGCCAGAAGACGCCGAGGTCCTGCCAATGGGTCGCGACCTCCGGCGCCTCCACCGTGATCGCCGGCGCGCCGGTGAAGCCACGTTCGGCAAGCACCGCCGCGGAGAGGCCGACGAGAGCGCCGAGGCCGGAGCCGTCATGCAGCATTGTTGGCGTGGCGATCTCGCGCATCATCTGGCTGCGCGGGCCGTGATACTCGGCAATGCCCAGCGCCTCGCGCAGTTGCGTTTCGTCGAGCCGCCGCAAGCGTGCCGCCACGGCCGCCACGCCCAATGCATTCCAGGCGCCGGAGGTGTGGTAGTCGCTCACCGTCGCATGCAAGGCGACGCCGGCCCGGCCGGCGACTTCGTAGCCGACGACCAGGGACGCCAGCGCCTCCGGCCCGGTGAGGCCGGGCCTCGCCTCCGCCAGTGCTGCAAGCGCCGGCACGACCGCCACGCCGATATGGCCTTTGGTGGGGCTGTAGCCGTCGTGGGCGTCGAGATTGTCGATCTGCGTGGCGACGGCATAGGCCGCGCCGGCAATGCTGGCGCGCCGTCCGTCGAACAGCATGCGGGCGGAATATTGCGGGTCGCCCGAGCCATAGAGCAGGACGGCGGCGTCGCGGGCGATGCGGCCTGCCTCCATCGGTCCTGCCGCAACGGCGATGCCCAGCGTGTCGAGCAGGAGGTAACGGGCCTGTTCGAGCACCGGCTGAGGGAAGACGGAAGCTGGACGCCGCAGCACGAAATCGGCCAGGCGTGTGAACGTGTCGGAACTGACGACAGGCCCCTCACGCCGGTATGACGGCACAGCCACGCGCTTATCTCCCCTGTCTTCTCACAACATCATTAAATTGGGTTCATCGCGCAGGCACGCGATTAGTTTGGCGGCTTTGGCCAAAAATATTGATGCCATGTCGCTTGTCTGCGATTGAACGCCCGGTTGCCCATGCGATAGCTAGGCAACTGTGGAACAGGAGACCGGGATGAAGCCGCCACCCCCCTTGAACTATATCCGCTCGTTCGAGAGCTCGGCCAGGCATCTGAGCTTTACCACCGCTGCCAAGGAACTGGGCTACACGCAAGCCGCGGTCAGCACGCATGTGCGCGCGCTCGAACATTATATCGGCCGGCAGCTGTTCATCCGCTATCCGCGCAGCCTGAAGTTGACCGAGATGGGGGAGGCGTTCCTGCCGACCTTGCGCCAGGCGCTCGATCAGATCGACCAGGCGACTGAGGCGATCGTCGCGTCCTCTCGCAACCGGACAGTCGTGGTTTCGTGCCCGATGAGCCTTGCGGAAAACTGGCTGGCGGGCTGCATGGCCGCCTTCCGCAAGAGGCATCCTGAGATCGAGATCGTCCTGCACGGCACGATCTGGGAGGATCTGAACGAGCAGATCGCCGACATCACAATCTCCACGCGGCGTTTCGATGACAGGCCGCCGGCGGCGATCCCGCTCTGGAACGACGAACTGGTGCTGCTCTGCGCCCCTGCCTTGCTCGAGGGCGAGCATGCGCTGAAGACGCCGCAGGACATGCTAAAGGTGGACTGGATCTTCGTGCATGGCCGCCAGGAATACTGGCAGGCGGTGACCGAGGCGCTCGGCGTTGACATGGAGGACCATGACAAGGGCCTGTCGACCAACGCCTCCAACATCGCGCTCGAGCTCGCCGCGATGGGGGCGGGGCTCGTTGCCACGCAACGCTCGCTGGCGCATGCCTATATGCGCCGCGGGCTTCTCGTCGAGCCGTTTCCGGTGCGGCCGCCAAGTCCCTGGAATTACTATCTCACCGAGAGCCAGCTTTCGAAGGGAAATATCGCCCGAACAGTGAGGGAATGGATCTTGTCCAGGGCCAAGGAAGACGCCGCCCGACCATAGGGCTATCCGCTCCTTCAAAAATTTAGCTAGCCAATGCCATTGTTTTTTTAGGCCTCAAGGGCCGGTTTTCTGCGGTTTGTGAAGGGTCGAGCCCTTCCGCGATTTTTGCATCACCCCTAACATGCTGAGCCGCAAGGGGAATGCAACGGGCGGAAAGCCCTGAACCGGAGAACAACGATGACAATGTTCAAGAGCAACGGTGACCGCGTGCCGGCGGTCATCGAAAGCTACGCAGCTGAAGTCAAAGGCGGGCGGATGGACCGCCGCGAATTCCTAGCCATGGCAAGCGTGATGGGTGCTTCAACGGCGCTTGCCTATGCGATGGCAGGGATGGAGCCGGCCAAGGCCTCGGCAGCCGTGCCCGGCAAGAAGGGCGGCATCCTGAAGATGCAGATGATCATCAAGGACATGAAGGATCCGCGCGCCTGGGACTGGTCGGAAATCGCCAATGTCATGCGCCAGTGCAACGATTACATGATCCGCTACACCACCGACTTCACCTTCGAGGGCCATCTGGTCGAGAGCTGGGAGGTGAGCGACGACGCCACCGAATACACGCTGCATCTGCGCAAGGGCGTGAAATGGTCGAATGGCGACGACTTCAACGCCGACGACATCGTCTACAACATCGAGCGCTGGTGCGATAAGGCGGCCGAGGGCAACTCGATGGCCGGGCGCATGGGCTCGCTGATCGACGCCGCTACGAAAAAGGCTACCAAAGGCGCCATCACCAAGGTCGACGACCATACGGTGAAGCTGAAATGCAATCAGTCCGACGTTACCATCATCCCGGGCTTCTCCGACTATCCGGCGGTTATCGTCCATCGCGACTTCGACAAGAACGGCGCCAATATGCTGAAGACGCCTGGCACCGGCCCGTATGAGCTGATCTCCTACAAGGTCGGCGAGTCCGCCTCGGTGCGGCGGCGCAAGGATTTCACCTGGTTCGGCGGCGAGCCCTATCTCGACGGCGTCGACTGGATCGACTACGGATCCGACGCATCCAACCCCGCCATCGGCAGCGCCTTCGAGGCCGGCGAGATCGACTGCAACTACCAAACGGTCGGCGGCACGGTCGATCTCTATGACAGCATGGGCCTGGTCAAGGAGCAGGTTGTCACCGCCGGCACGATCGTGCTGCGCACCAACGTGACCAACAAGCCCTATGACGACAAGCGCGTGCGCAATGCCATCCAGCTTGCGGTCGACAACGAGACGGTGCTGAAACTCGGCTATAGCGGCTTGGGGCAAGTCGCCGAAAACCACCATGTCTGCCCGATCCATCCGGAATATTACGAACTGCCCAAAGTCCCGCGCGACCTGGCCAAGGCAAAGGCGCTGATGGCCGAGGCCGGCCTGACGGATCACGAGTTCGAGCTGATCTCCTACGACGCCGACTATGTGAAGGATCCGGCCGATGTCGTCGCTGCGCAGATGCGCGACGCCGGATTCAAGGTCAAGCGCACCATCATCCCGGGCTCGTCCTTCTGGAACGACTGGACGAAATATCCGTGGTCGACCACCGACTGGGGCATGCGGCCGCTGGGGGTGCAGGTGCTGGCGATCGCCTATCGCAGCGGCGAAGCGTGGAACGAGTCCGGCTATGCCAATCCGGAGTTCGACAAGAAGCTGAACGAGGCGATGGCCATTGCCGACCCGGCCAAGCGCAAGGAGCTGATGAAGGACGTGGAGTTCATCCTGCAGGACTCCGGCATCCTGGTCCAAGCGTTCTGGCGCTCGCTCTACCGCCACCACGCCACCTATGTGAAGAACCTCGGCATGCACCAGACGTTCGAACTGCAGCTCGACAAGGTCTGGTTGGATAGGGCCTAGACCGGCAGCTCAAACACCATTCAGGGGCGCGGTTTGCGCCCCTGAATTCGCTGGCGACTGCGACCGATCAGTCAGCTAATTGAAATGCCAAAGCGCTGCCAAAGAGCGCGAAGCAAAGTCGCCGAACAAAGGGAAGAAATCTCGATATGCGTACTCATGCACAAGCCGTTGTCATTGGCGGTGGTCTGATCGGCTGCTCGATCCTCTATCATCTCGCCAAGTTCGGCTGGACGGATGTCGTGCTTCTGGAACGCAGCGAGCTGACCTCCGGTTCGACCTGGCACGCGGCCGCCAACATCCACGGCCTGCATGATTCCACCAATATCAGCCGGCTGCAGCACTACACGATGGCGCTCTACAAGGAGCTGGAAGCGGAGACCGGCCAGGGCTGCGGTATCTTCCAGCCGGGTTCGCTCTATCTCGCCCAGACCGAGGCCCGCGAGCATCAGCTGCGGCTGCAGGAAGCCAAGGCGCGGCGCTACAAGATGAACTTCTACGAGGTCGGTCGCGACGAAGCGGAGCGACTGCATCCGCTGGTCGATTTCGACGGCATTCGCTGCGTCATGTATGAGCCGGAGGGCGGCAATGTCGATCCGTCGGGCGTGACTGCGGCTTACGCCGCGGGGGCGCGGCAGCGCGGCGCGGAAATCCATCGCTTCACCCCGGTCACGGCGACCGAGGCGCAAGCGGACGGCAGCTGGATCGTGCGCACGCCAAAGGGCGATATCCGCACGCAATGGGTAGTCAACGCCGCCGGTCTGTGGGGCAGGGAGGTCGCCGCCATGGCCGGGCTGCAACTGCCGCTGATCCCGACAGAGCACCAGTATTTCGTCACCGAAACCATTCCGGAAATCGCCTTGATGGGACGACGGCTGCCATCGGTCGCCGATCGCGACGGCGAATATTATCTGCGCCAGGAAGGTTTGGGGCTGCTGATCGGCGCCTACGAACGCAACATGAAATTCTGGGCCGAGGACGGCACGCCGATGGATTTCGGCCACGAGCTGTTTCCCGACGATCTCGACCGCATCGAGGAAAACATGATGCGCGCCATCCAGCGCGTGCCGGCGGTCGCGGCCGCCGGCGTCAAGAAGGTGATCAACGGTCCGATGATCTGGTCTCCCGACAGCGCGGTGCTGTTCGGACCGGCGCCGGAGCTCAGCAATTATTTCTGCTGCAACGGCATTATCCCCGGCTTCTCGCAATCAGGCGGCATGGGCAAGCTCGCCGCCGAGTGGATGATCGAGGGAGAGCCTTCGCTCGACATGTTCGGCTGGGATATGGCGCGCTTCGGCCATTGGGCCGGCAAGGCCTTCACCAAGGCGCGCGTGCAGGACCAGTACAGCCACCGTTTCAAGATCCATTTCCCGAACGAGGAGCGCGCCGCCGGCCGTCCGGTGCGGACACGGCCGGTTTACGAGATGCAGAAGGAGATGGGCGCCGTGTTCGGCCTCAATTTCGGCTGGGAGCATCCGCTTTGGTTCGCGGCCGAAGGCGAGCCGCGCGAGGAAACGATCGGCTTCACTCGGCAGAACTGGTGGGGGCCGGTCGGCCGCGAGGCGCGTATGCTGCGCGAGTATGCCGGCATCATCGACATCTCCAATTTTGCCAAATACGAGATAAAGGGGCCGGACGCGGAAGCCTGGCTGAACGCGCTCTTCGCCAATCGCATGCCGGCCAAGGTCGGCAACTCTTGCCTGACGCCGCTGATCGGCAAGCGCGGCGGCATTGCCGGCGACTTCACCGTGACCAGGCTGGCGGAAGACGAGTTCATGGTGATCGGCTCGGGCATGGCCGAACGCTTCCACCAGCGCTTCTTCAAATCGGTGCCGCTGCCGGAAGGCACGACCTTCCGCTCGCGTACCGAGGATCTCGGCGGCTTCAACGTCGCCGGCCCGAAATCGCGCGAGCTCCTGCAGCGGCTCACCAATGATGATCTGTCGAACGAGGCCTTCCCGTTCATGCGCTCGCGGCAGATCACCGTCGCCGGCGTCGATGTCGTGGCGTTGAGGGTTTCCTTCACCGGCGATCTTGGCTGGGAGCTGCACTGCAAGTCGGCCGACCAGGTCGAGCTCTACCGCGCGCTGCTCAAGGCGGGCGCGGAAGTCGGCGCTGGGCCGGTCGGCTCACGGGCGCTGATGTCGCTGCGCGTCGAAAAGGGCTATGGCAGCTGGAGCCGCGAATACTCGCCGGAATACTGGCCGCAGGAGGTCAAGCTCGATCGCCTGATCAAGACGGACAAGCAATTCCTCAACCGCGACGCCTATCTCGCCGTCGCCGATAAGCCGGCGCGGGATGAACTCATCATGCTTTCCGTGTCGGCCAAGGACGCGGACGCCACCGGCGGCGAGCCGATCTTCCTGCCGGACGGCACGCCGATCGGCCAGGTGTCATCGGGCGCCTATGGCTATTTCGTCGCTCAGTCGCTGGCGATGGGCTACGTCAAGGCCGGAACCGCCAAGGCCGGCGACAAGGTGACCGTCGCCATTCTAGGCCGGCCGCATGACGCGGTGTTGCTCGCGCATCCGCCCTTCGACCCGGAAGGCAAGCGGCTGCGGTCGTAAGGCGCGAACAGCCGGCCACCGCGAGCACACCAGTTTAGAAGAGGACTTCAGACAACTAAAAACAAAGGGGAATCGCATGATCAAACGGCATTTGCTGGGCACGATGCTCGCCCTGGTCCTGACGTCCGCCGCACAGGCGGCCGACATCAAGGTCGTCAACGACGACGCCTGGTTCGCCGAAGGTCCTATCTGGTATCAGGACAAGCTGTTCTACGTCGAATATGGCCGCGGCACGGTCACTGTCTGGGACGGCAAGAAGAACGACATTTTCTGGAAGATGGATGGCTGCGGCCCCTCGGCCGTGCTGCCGACCACCACCGGCGAGTTCCTCGTCACCTGCTACGACAACAACACGATCGGCCGCATCTCGGCCGACGGCAAGACGCTGCCTGCCTATGACAAGGACACGGACGGCAAGCCGTTCAGCGGACCGAACGATTTCGCGCCGGACAAGGATGGTGGCGTCTATTTCACGGGCTCCGGCAAGGGCGGTCCGCTGATCGACGCTTCGGCCTATTACATCGGCAAGGACGGCAGCGTGAAGAAGGTCGCCGGCGACCTGCACAATGCCAACGGCCTTGTCATGTCGAATGACGGCAAGATCCTCTATCTGGTCGAGACCGAGGACAACCGGATCATCGAGTTCGACGTTTCGTCCGACCACACCTTGAGCAACCGCCGCGTGTTCCTGCGGCTCGACGATCTGTTCCCGAACCAGCCGCATATCTGGCCCGACGGCATCAAGATGGACAAAGAAGGCGAGATGTATATCGGCCAGAGCCCGCGCTCGCTCGACTCGCCAGGCAAGATCATCGTCGTGGACAAAGACGCCAAGCTCTTGCGCACGCTTTCGGTGCCGTCGCCGTCGATGCCGAACTTCGCCTTCGGACCGGACGAGAAGGTGCTTTATGTGATGGCGCTCGACCAGATCGATGCAGCACCCTGGCACGGCAAGGTTTATGAGGTGCCGAATAAATAGAGACTTCGCTGGTAACGGCTCGGTGGCTTAGCCGCCGAACCGGTCCAGCCAGTGGCGGGCGAGGTCGGAGCGGCGGCAGACCCAGATGTCGGGATTGGCGGTGATCTTGTCGAGGAAGCGATCCAGCCCGACCATTCGCCCCGGCCGCGCCGCCAGCCGGCAATGCAGCGACACCGTCATCATGCGCGGGGTCTTCTGGCCTTCCTTCAGCAGCCAGTCGACGCCGTCGCTGACATAGTCGAAGAACTGGCTGCCGGTCTCCAAGCCTGAACCGCGCGAAAAGCGGCTGTCGTTGTTGTCGAAGCTGTGCGGCACGACGAGGTGCCGCTTGGCGCCGACATCGACGAAATAGGGCAGGTCGTCATTGTAGTCGTCGCAGTCGAACAGGAAGCCGCCATGCTCGACCACCAGCCTTCTCGTGTTGAGGCTTGGCCGGCCGGTGTACCACCCGAAGGGATCGATGCCGGTGATGTTTCGCACCGTGTCCACCGTCATGGCGATGTGCTGGCGCTCTTCCTCCTCGCTGAGCGGGGCGTAGTCGATCCAGCGCCAGCCGTGGCAGACGATGTCGCTGCCAAGTGCTGCGATCGCCTTGCCAGCCGCCGGGTTGATCTCAAGCGCGCGCCCGACAATGTAGAAGGTCGGGATGACGCCCTTGTCCCGGAACAGCGAGATGAGCCGCCAGACGCCGACACGCGAACCGTATTCATAAAGCGATTCCATGTTGCGGTTGCGCAGGCCCGGCACGGCGGGCGCGACGGCGAGATCGGACAGGATCGTTTCGGAGACGCCGTCGCCTTCGCCGATCGAGTATTCCGCACCTTCCTCGTAATTGACGACGATGTTGAGCGCCAACTTTGCGCCGCCGGGCCACTCGGCCGGCGGAGGCCGCTCGCCATAGCCGATGAAATCGCGAGCGGGCAGGTACGGTGCGTCTGACGTCATGAAATCCCCTCGGATGAAGCCCTTACCAGCATTGCCGGCCGCGCAGGGCGGTCAGGATACGCAGCGCGCGGTCCATGACTTCCTGCGGCCCGATGGTGATGCGCAGGCAGTCGGTCAGGCCGTAACCGGAGAGGCCGCGCACGATAATGTCGACGCCGCGCAGGGCACTGTCGGCGGCGGCCGCTGCCGCCGCGTCGGCAAAACGCGCCAGAACGAAATTGGTCCGGCTTTCGGGGACTTCGTATCCGGCGGCTCGCAAGCCTTGCGCGAAGCGGTCGCGAATGTCGGCGGTGCGGGTTACGATTGCGCGCGTATAGGCTTGGTCCTCTAGCGCCGCGGCGGCCATGGCGAGGCTCACCGTCGAGACCTGGTTGGAGTTCTGCATCTTGCGCACCTCGGCGGCGATCCGCGGCGCGAACAAGCCCCAGCCGATGCGGGCGCCGGCCAGCCCATATGCCTTGGACAGACTACGCAGGATGACGGTGTCGCCGCGCCCGGCCAGCGCGAAGACGGCTTGCGGATCCTGATCGTCGAATTCGCCATAGGCTTGGTCGACCATCAGGAGAACGTCGCCGGGAAGGGCCGCGCGCAGGCGCAGCAGCTCCGCGTTCTTGATGCGCGTGCCGGTCGGGTTGCCCGGATTGCAGACGAACACGATACGTGTCGCCGACGTCACCGCCGCCAGGACGGCGTCGATCGAGACCTCAAAGCCGCGCTCCTGCGCTTTGGCATAGGTCGCCCCGACGCGCGCGGCCGCCGAGGCGGCGAAATTATAGGCATAGTCCGTACCCAGAACGTCAGCGCCCGGTCCGGCGAAGGCCGCGATGGTGCAGGCAATCAGCTCCATCGAACCCGCGCCGCACAGGATGAGATCGCGCTCGATCCCATAGGTTCTTGCGATCGCGTCGCGCAGCAAGGTCCAGTCCGGGTCCGGGTAGAGATGGCTGCGTGCCACAGCGACCCGGCCGGCTTCGATTGCCTTCGGGCTAGGCGGGAAGGCGCTCTCGTTCTGGGCTAGCGTGGGCCGGTCGAAGCCACCGAAATTCGCCAAGGCAAAAGCGGACATGGCCTGGACATGGGTAGTTGCTTTCACAGGCACGGCATATCCATGCAGGTCTGGCGACCAAATTTGTCGGCAAGGTCTTCCGGAACGGAAGCTATGGCACCGCGACCAAGCCGCAAAGCAAAATTAGCCGGTGCAATGACTGCGGGAATCTGGCCCATGGGAGGGGCCATGTCCAGGCTCTTTTCTTGGATCACATAGGCCGGCCTGAAGTCTCCGCTATCGGCGCCTCCGGGCCAATCATGTTGTTTTTCAATGCCTTAGCGGTTTCGCGGCTTTGTGGCGTCAGATTCAGCTGACTTCGTCGGCCCTGCCGCTGACGCCCGCCTGGATCAGCCGGTCGGCGAGGATCGCCAGGAAGGCGATCGACAGGCCGGCGATCAGGCCCATGCCGGCATCGGCCTTGCCGAGCGCGACATAGACTGCCTGGCCAAGATCGCGCGTGCCGACGAGCGCGGCGATTGCCAGCATCGACAGCGTCGCCATGATGGTCTGGTTGAGGCCAAGCATGACGACCGGCAAAGCCAGCGGCAGCTTGGCCTGCAGCAAGGTCTGCATCGGCGTCGCGCCCATCTGCTCGACCGCCTCGACGACATCGGGACGGACATGCCGCAGCCCGTGCTCGACATAGCGGATCGGCGGCACGATGGCGTAGAGCATGATGGCGATCAGCGCCGTGAACTCGCCCACCTTGAAGAACATCAGCGCCGGGATGAGGAAGACGAATTGCGGCATCGTCTGCAGCGCGTCGCAGATCGGCTTCAGGATATGCGAGACGCGATCGCTGTGCGCCGCCCATGTGCCGAGCGCGCCGCCGATCAGAAGGCAGAGCAGGACCGCCAGCGTGCAGAGATAGAGCGACTGCACTAGTTGCGGCCACAGCCCGTTGACCAGGATCAGCCCGAAGCCGACAAGCGCGAAAAAACCGAGCCGCGGCCCGGCCACCTGGCCGGCAAGCAACGCGACGGCAAGGATGAAGGCAGGCCAGGGGAGATCGAGAAAGCCGGTATAGAGAACAAGGCCGGCGGCCAGCACGGCCAGCGCCCCGCGCCAACCGAAGCCGCGCAGCGCCAACACGGCCAAGGCCAGCACCAGGACGAGATAGGCGGCGAGCACCGAAGATGGCAATGTGAAGCCCCACATTGCCGGCGTCGCCGAGCCGGCGATGCCGACGCGCATCGGCAGAAGCAGGCAGTAGAGCACCGCATTGCGCACGCCGTTGAAGAACCAGGCGTAGTCGCGCACGAGCGCCAGCAGCCATTGGTTGACGGCGCCCATCTGCATGCGCAGACCGGTTTCCGGCAGAAGCGCCGCATCTGGCGCGGCCAACCGGATGACCACGGCGAGAGCCAGCGCACCCGCCAGTGACAAGGCCAACCGGCGCGGCGTCATCCAGCGCATGGCGGGCGTCGGCCCGGTCTCCGGCGCCTTCGCGAAGCCGATGGTGAGGCGGTCGATGAGGATGGCGAGCAGCGCGATGACGAGGCCGGAGAGGATGCTCTGGCCGAACTCGGCCTTGCGCATCGAGGAGAGCACCTCCCAGCCAATATCCTCGAAGCCACCGATAATGGCGGCGACGATGACCATCGACAGCGCCGCCATGGTCGTCTGGTTGAAGCCGACGAGAAGCTGCGGCAGCGCCGTCGGCACCTCGACCTGCCAGAATTGCTGACGGCGTGTGCAGCCGCTCATCAAGCCGGCCTCGCTGATGGCCGCCGGCACACGGTCCAATCCGAGCATGGTGTTGCGGACCATCGGCGGCGTCGCATAGATCGCCGAGGCGATCAGCCCAACCACCGGACCGAAGCCGAACAGGAGCAGGAGCGGAATGAGATAGGCGAAGGCCGGCACCGTCTGCATCAGGTCGAGCGCGCCGAGCAGGACCGGACGCCAGCGCGGGCGGGCGTAACCCAGAAAGCCAAGCAGGAAGCCGAGCACGGTGGAGATCGGCACCGCCAGCAGCACCAGCGCGAGCGTGTTCATGCTCTGCGGCCAGTAGCCGGCGAGCAGGATATAGGCGAGCGTGGCGAGCGCGAAGATCGCCAACCGCTCACCGCCCGACTTCAGCGCAAGGGCGGCGATCGCCAGCATCACCGCCGGCCAGGGCAGCCAGGCGAGCGCCAGCCGCGCGCCGCGCATCGGCGCATCGAGCAAAGCGGACAGCGCCCGGAAGGCTGGTTGGATGACGGCGACGACAATGTCGGTCACGGCATTGATGTAGGTAGCCAGCGGCAGCGTCCATTGCTTGGGGAAATTGACCAGCCAGGGAAGCTCGGTTTTGAGAAGCAGGCAAAGCGCCGTCAGCACGGCCAGGCCGCACCAAGGCAGAAGCGCCGGTTCCACCACGAACCGCGATGAGGGTCGAAATGCCGCGGCCGGCGCCGTCATGAGTTCTTGCGCCTTGCCTGCTCGCGTTCGAGCACCGCGAGCACGGCGCTGGCGTCGAGCACCGCCGGCGGGCTGTCACCCACCCCGGAAACGGTGAAGGCCGTGGCGCCCGCGGCGAGTTGCGGGATGAGCGCCTCGAGGCTGGTGTCGGCGACGACGCTTCGTTCCGGCAACAGCGCGCCATTGGCGGGCGTGGCGATGTCGCCGGCCGTGATGACGCGCAACAGCGGCATGTCCTCGGTGAACTGCGCGACATAGTCGTCGGCCGGGTTGAGCACGATGTCGGCGGGACGGCCGATTTGCACGATCTTGCCGGCCCGCATGATCGCCAGCCTGTCGGCAAGCCGGAAGGCCTCGGCGATATCGTGGGTGATGAAGATGATGGTCTTCTTCAGCATGCGCTGCAGGCGCAGGAACTCATCCTGCATCTGCTTGCGGATCAGCGGATCGAGCGCCGAGAACGGCTCGTCGAGAAACCAGAGCTCCGGCCCCACCGCAAGCGAACGGGCGATGCCGACGCGCTGCTGCTGGCCGCCGGAGAGCTGGTGCGGGAAGGATGCCTCGCGGCCTTCGAGTCCGACCAGCGCGATCATCTCGCGGGCGCGCGCCTCGCGTTCCTTCGCCGGCTTGCCCTGAATTTTCAGCGGGAAGGCGACATTGCCCAACACGTTCAGATGCGGCAGCAGGCCGAAATTCTGGAACACCATGCCCATGGCGTGGCGGCGCAGCTCGATCAGTTCCTTGCCGCTGGCGGCAAGCAGGTTCCTACCGTCGAGCAGTATCTCGCCAGCGCTCGGCTCGACCAGGCGCGACAGGCAGCGCACCAGGGTCGACTTGCCGGAGCCGGACAGACCCATGATGACGAATATCTCGCCGGTCGCCACCTCGAAGCTGGCATCGACCACGGCCGGCAGATGCGCCTCGGCGCGCAGGCGCTCGGCCAGCGCATCGGGATCGATGATATAGCCGCGCGAGTCGAAGTAATAGGCCGGGCGCCGGCCATAAACCTTCCAGACATTTCGGCAGGCAAGCTTTATCGGACGCGCGGCCGTGTTCATCCTCAACCACCCGTGCCGATCGCCCGCCCGGCTCCGCGCAGTGCGGAAACCGGGCCTATGGTGCCCTCAGCCTTTGCCAGGCACATCGGCGAATTATCCTTTGGCGGCGTCGAGCCAAGGTTTCCACACCGTCTCGTTCTTGTCGATCCATTCCTTGACGACGGCGTCGAGATCCTTGCCTTGCTTGTCGACGGCCAGCATCATCTTCTGCTGCTCGGCTGCATCCATCTTGAAGGCCTTGAGGAAGGCGTAGGCCGCCGGCCATTTGCCGCCAAAGCCCGACCAGACGATCTTGTCGACATCAGGTGGGGTGATGCAGTGCTCGTTGGTCTGTTCCTTGCAGGGCGGCATCGTCACCCAGCCGACGTCGTTCTCGGCCAGCGCGTAGTGCGGACCCCAGAACATCATGATGAGCGGCGTCTTGGCGGCTTCGGCGGCTTCCAACTCGGCCACCAGCGCGCCTTCGGAGCCCGACGGCACAGCGGTGTAGGGCATGTTGTTGTCGGCAAGGATGGTGGCCGCGCGCGAGCCCCAATCGGCCGGGTAATCGAGGAAGCGGCCATTGGGCGCGGTTTCGGGCGTCGCCAATGCCTGCACGCATTCGGGCTTGTTCAGCGCAGTCCAGTCCGGCAGGCCGGGGCAGACCTTTTCCATGAATTTCGGATAGATCCAGCCTTCCTGCGTCTTCAGATCGAGCTTGCCGATGTCCTCGATCTGCTTGGCGGCCAGCACTTTCGGATAGATGTCGCCGACATTGTTCAACCAGATCTCGACCGATGCGCTGAGCGAGCCGTCGGCGAGGCCCGAAAATTGCGGGAAATTGCCGGCGGTGACGTATTCGACCTTATAGCCGAGCTTCTCCAGAAGCTGGCCTGCGATGTGCGTGGAGACGTGCGCGCCCGTCCATTCCAGCATGGCGAGCTTGATCGGCTCGTCCTTCGCGCCAAGATCGGCGCTTTGCCCGGCCGTCGTTGCGGCAAGCATCAGCGCGAGGCCAAGACCGGCCCCTTGCAAGGCATTTCTTATTTTCATGTCAGTTCCCCTGTCTGTTGATGGTCCTTCCGTCTATGCCGGTCTCCTCCCACGAGACCGGAATCCATCGCCCCCCACCGACGCTACCACAAGGCGCCGCCGGTGATCTGGATGTTTTCCATGGTGATCCCCCTGGCGAGGTACGAGCAAAGGAAGACGGCGAGCGCCGCGATTTCCTCCGGCTGCATCATGCGCCCCTGGGGATTGCCTTTCCTGAACTCGTCCATCAGTTCCTCTGCGCTGCGGCCCTTGCCTTCGCGCTCGACGACCTGCGCCACGTTGCGGCGCATCAGCTCGGTCTCGACCCAGGTGGGACTGATCATGACGCAGGTGACGCCGTGTGCTGCGCCTTCGAGCGCCACGCAACGCGTCAGCCCGAGCAGGCCGGCCTTGGATGCGCAGTAAGCAGGATTGTCCTTCCAGCCGACGGAAGCCGCGGTCGAGCCGATGTTGACGATGCGGCCCCAGCCGCGTTCGATCATGCCGGGCAGGACCGCGCGGGTCGTACGGAACGCCCCGGTGAGATTGGTGTCGACGATCTTATCCCAGAGCTCGTCGGAATGGCCGCAGACCGGTTGCTCGGCCGTGGTGCCGGCGGCGTTGACCAGGATGTCTGCCGGACCGACTGCCGCCTGGGCTTCGGCAAAGAAGAGATTGGTGAGCGCGCTGTCGCGCACGTCGAGATGGGCGGCGTGCGCCTTGGTGCCGTGGGCGGCCAGCGCCGACGTCACGCGCTCGATCTCGTCGGCGCCGGGATAGTAGGCGGCATCCGCCCTGTCCGCGTGCGGCGGCGCCACGTAGGAGCCGACGGCGACATTGGCGCCGGCCTTGGCGAGCGCCGTGGCGATGGCAAAACCCATGCCGGAAAAGCCACCGGTAACGATGGCGCTGCGGCCGGTGAGGTTGGTCATCGCGAACGTGCTCCGTGTTCACACTGCAAGATAGCCTCCGTCGACGACCATTTCGGAGCCGGTGACGAATTTCGATTCGTCCGAGGCGAGGTAGAGGACCATGTAGGCGATGTCGTTGGGTTCGCCGAGGAAGCCGATCGGATGGCGCGACAGCGCCTTCGCCTTCTCCTGCTCGAGCGTGCCCAAATCGCGCAGATAATTCTCGGTCTGCGGCGTCCAGATATAGCCGGGGTGGATCGAATTGCAGCGGATGCCGTAGCGCTGCTCGGCACAGTGTACGGCCACCGCCTTGGTCAAGGTGCGCACGCCGCCCTTGGAGGCGCAGTAGGCGGCAAGATCCGCCTCGCCGATGACGCCGTCGATGGAAGAGAGATTGATGATCGATCCGCCGCCGGATTTCTTCATCAGCTTGATGCCTTCCTGGCAGCCGAGGAAGACGCCGTCGAGGTTGATCGCCATGGTGCGCCGCCATTCGGCTAAAGAGGTATCCTCGATGTTCCGAGCGATGGCGATGCCGGCATTGTTGACCAGCACGTCGAGCCGGCCGAAGCGCTGCTCGATCGCCGCCATGGCGGCAGACCAATCCTCGGGCTTCGAGACGTCATGGCGAAGCGCCAACGCCTCGCCGCCAACTTTGACAATCTGCGCCGCCGTATCGCCGGCGAGCCTCTCGTCTATGTCGCTGACGACGAGCCTGGCGCCTTCCGACGCCAGCAAAAGCGACGACGCCCGTCCGAGGCCGAGACCGGCCCCGGTAACGAGCGCCACCTTGCCTGCGACGCGGCCCATTTGCGGCATCAGCCTCCTTTGTTCGACGGCTCCAGCGGCTTGCCAAGCCAATCGCGATAGAATCCTTCGAGATCGGGCTCGAAATCATGCACGATCGGGTAGCCGGGCGCCGCCGCCTCGACTTCATGCAGCGTGCCACATTCAGGGCAGATGAATTCGCGGATCTCCATCCAGTCCGGATCCGGCAGATCGCTGTTGGGGTAGATCTCGCGCAGCGTCTCCTCGCTGTCGCGCACGATGATCGCCGCCTTCAGCTTCCAGTTCTTGCGATAGTCGCCGAAGGAATGGCCGCATTCGCATTTCGTCACCCGCTCGTCGCCGCTCTGGCAGATGAAGAGATGGTCGCCGACCGGAAGCAGGATCGGATCGCTCCAGCCGACGCGGTCCTGCAGCACCGCGACATATTTGAAGAAGCGGTCGTCGTCCTTGTAGGCGCTCATGATGCGGCGCGTCTGCGGCCAGGGCAGCGTGCCTGCAACCAGGTCGGCGATGACTTCCTTGCTGTATGAGGTCATGGTCCCTTACTCCGCGCCGAAGGTCGATTTGGCATCGACATCCCAGAAGGTCGAAAAGTCTTTTGCAAAGCGCGGCGAAAGCTTGATCGCGCTGGCATACATCTTCCTCACCTCGGGCGCGAAATCGGCCGCCTTCACCCTTTCGCGCTCCCTGGCGATCCACTCCGAAACCGGCTTTGCACGGGCCAAACGTCGCGCCCGCATCTCGGCACGATGGCGGTTGGTGGCCTCCAGATTGGCGATCGGGAAGCCTTCCTCGTCCTCATCGAGCACGATGCCGAAGATGCCTTCGGCTGCCTCCTTGGTGAGGAAGCCGTTCTCGACATCCCAGGCGGTCTTGACCGGATCGCGCTCGAGCACATCGCCGTAACCGCCGCCGCCATTGTAGGAATGGGTGAAGACGTCGCCCGTCTTGTGGGGTGCTGTGATGTATGGCCCTTCGAGCGTCACATGCTCGCCTTCCAGCCGCATTTCCAGCTCCGAGCGATACGGATTGGTGCCGGTGTGGTGGGCCAGCGGCGCGCCATTTTCGGCCAGCTCGAAGATGTTGCTCTCGCGCACGGCGCGGTGCTTCTGGCAGGTCGGCGCCGGATAGCCGCCGCACAGACCGCCATTGTCGAAGACGCGTGACGAATGCTCGGACGTGACCAGCCTCAGGTGATCGGTCTTCGAGACCAGCCATGTCGACAGGAAGGAGCAGCCGCCGCGATATTTGCCGGCGCCGCCGGAGTTGGGGACGATGGAGCGGCCGATATAGAGCATCGGCATGTTCTGTTCCCATATCTCGATGTTGCCCATGTCGGATTCCGGGTTCCAGCCGACATAGGCGGTGTCCAAGCCGTCCTTGATCGCGAGCGCGCCGGACCCGGCGGCGGCGCATTCGAAATGCGCCATGCCGAAGGGCGTGCCGTATTGGCTGGTGCCCCCCATCTCGATCATCGGGCTGTTGACCTGGCCGACAAAGGCCTCCTCGACGAAGCCGCGGGCGATGAAGGAGCGCGACAGGAGCCGCTGGAAGACGCCATAGGCGGGCAAAAGCAACGCCCAGGAAGTCGCCGTCGCCACCATCTCGTTGTCGGGGTTGGTCCAGGTGCCCTTGGGCAGCTTCAGTTCGGTCGCCATCCAGGCGCCGTCATTAACGAGACCTTCGAAATTCATGTGCTGCGTCAGCGTCACGAACATGCCGCCATCCATGCCGGCCGGCGTGCAGTTCATCGAATGGTAGCCCCAGGGCTGCGTGCCCTCGAAGTCCATGACGATCTTGCCGTCGGTGGTGATCTCCATCTCGATCGGCATGTTGTAGAGCCAGTCGGGATCGCCGAGCGGCTGGTAGCCGGGCTTGCCCTTGGTGACGTGCCCGTAAAAAGTGTGGCCGCGATAGATGCCGGGCACGGTGAGCTGACGGGTGCGGGCGAGCTGGGCGCGGCGGCCCTCCTCGATGAATTCCTTCGACACCTGCATCCAGTAGTCGAGGCCGATCTCGTCGATCAGCGCCTTGACGCTTTCGCGCATGTCGATGCACGACGCCACCTTGGCCTTCTCGTCCAGCACCCAGTAGATCGGCATGCGGAGATTGCGCTCGCAGCGGATGACGTAGTCGCGCCGAAGCTCGTCGTTCTCACCGACCTTCTCGGCGCAGACGAAGAGGCCCTCGGTGAAACGTTCCTGCGCCAGCGCAACGTCGCCGCCCGGCGTGATGCCGCCGGCTTCGAGCTCGTGGCAGACCGCACCGGCCCAGCCGACGAGCTTGCCGGAATGGAAGATCGGCACCACGTCCATCACATCCGGCACCTGCACGGTGCCGATGAAGGCGTCATTGTTGGCGAAGATGTCGCCATCACGGATCTGCGGGTTTTCCTCGTAGCCGTTGCGGATCATCCATTTGATGAAGCGGCTCATCGTGTGCACATGCACCATGATGCCGTTGGAAAGCGCGATGGCATCGCCTTCCGGCGTGTAGATGGCGACGACCATCTCGCCGACCTCGCGCACGCCGGGCGAGGCGGAGATGCGGCGCGCCATCTCGCGGGCCGATACGCAGTAGGCGCGCAATTTGGTGTGCAGCGTCTCGAATTTCAGCGGATCCTGGTTGCGCAGCTTGAGCTCGGTGATGCCGTCATAGCAGCCGGTCTCGTCCATCAGCCGTTCGGATTCGAGCAGCCTTTCGCGGATGCGCAGCGCAGAGGCGGGTTTGTCCAGCATGACGTTCGCCCTTCTCAAGCGTGAGTGTAGTGCAGCAGCGTCCATTCATCGACATGGACGCGATCCTGCGGATGGACGACGAGCGTCGTCGCCGGATGTTCGATGATGGCGGGGCCGACAACTTCGTGGCCGGGTTGCAGCAAGTCCATCTCGTAGAGATTCGCCTTGTGCCAGCGGCCCCCGATATAGGCCTCGCGCACGCCCTTGTGGGCGGACGCCGGATCGGATTTGCCGAGCGGCCGCTTGACCAGCATCGGCTTGACCTTGTCGGCGGTGGCGATCAGCCCGAGCTCGGTGATCGAGAAGCCGGCCTCGCCATAGCGCGAGACGCGGTGGTTGACCTTGGCATAGACCGCCTCGAACTCGGCGATGACCTTGCGCATGTCGTCGGCCGAGCGAACCGCCGACAGCGGCGCCATGACCTCGACGTCCTCGAGCTGGCCGGTGTAGCGCATCATCAGGAACGGCACGGTCTTGATCTTGTCGTGGCTGTGGCCGTCGGCGATCATTTCGTCGACCGCAGCCTTGGTGAGATCGTCCCAGACATTGGTCACCTTCTTGCCAAAGGCCTGCAATTCGTCATCGCTGGCGCGGGCGCCGATGTCGATCTGCGTCGACACCGAATGGCGGCGCATGAAATCGGCCGTGGTGCAGCCGAAGGCCGAGAAGGCTGCGGCGAACTGGAAGGTGATGATGTCCTTGAAGCCGATGCCCCTGGAGCAGCCGGCGAGATGCAATGGCCCCGAGCCGCCATAGGACAGAAGCGTGAATTCCGAGGGGTGAATGCCCTGGCCGGAGATGACGCGGCGGAGCGCATTGTTAGCGTCGGCCTCCAGCATGTCGATCATGCCTTCGGCAGCTTCCTCGACACCGACGCCGAGCACGCGGGCGCATTTCTCCTCGAAGGCTTTGCGCGCCTTCTCGACCTGCAGCACGACCTTGCCGCCGAGGAAGTAATGCGGGTTCAAGCGGCCGAGGATAGCATCGCAATCGGCGATGGTTGGTTCGGTGCCGCCCTTGGCGAAGCAGATCGGGCCGGGATCGGAACCGGCGCTTTCCGGTCCGAGCGAGACTTTTCGGGTCAGCGGGTCGACCTTCAGGATCATGCCGGCGCCAGCGCCGATCGTGTCGAGATGCAGCGTCGGCACGTTGAGCTTGAAGCGGTCCATCAGCGGCTCGTTCTCGATCCGCGTCTGGCCGCGCGTGATGACGCCCATGTCGAAGGACGTGCCGCCCATATCCGAGCAGATCAGCGAGTCGTTGCCAATCAGCTTGCCGACATAGGCCGCGCCGAGAATGCCGCCGATCGGCCCGGAGATCATCGTCTCGTGCAGGCGCGGATGGTCGATCGAGGTCAGGCCACCGAAGGAGAGCAGCGTCTGCACGCCATATTTGAAGCCGTATTTCTTGGAGACGTCCTCAATGCCCTTGAGCTGCTTGCGGCCGCGCGAAGTGGCGTAGGCCTCGATCAGCACCGAGTTCAGCCGCGACTGCTCGCGGATGACCGGACGCACCTCATGGCTGGTGTAGACGAGGATGTCGGCGCCGGCGGTGGCGATCTCCTCGCGGCAGATCTCGGCAATGCGTTTCTCATGCGCCGGATTGACGTGGGAGAAGATGGTCATGATGCAGATCGCCTCGACCTTGTCGGCGATCAGCTTCTTGGCGGCCGCATGCACCTCGTGCTCGTAGAGCGGCAGGATGACGTCGCCGAACTGGTCGATACGCTCGGTGACGCCGTGGGTGCGACGGCGCGGCACCAGCGGGTCGGGATGGTGATGGGTGACCGCGTGCAGGCGGTCGGCATAGGAATAGTCGGCCCAGGCCTGCAGGCCGCGCCCCATCAGGATCATGTCCTCCAGGCCCTTGGTGGTGATCAGCCCGAGCCTGCGGCCGGTGCGCGACAACAGCGTGTTGAGCATGCCGGTGCCGGAATAGAGCACGACATTGACGCCTGAGAACAGGTCCTGCAGCGAGATGCCCCAGGCATCGGCCGCATCCTCGGCGGAGGCGAGGAAGCCCTCGGCCTCGTTCTTCGGAGTGGTCGCCGACTTGCCGATCTTGAAGTGCCCGTCCTGATCGACAAGGATCGTGTCGGTCATGGTGCCGCCAGCGTCGATGCCGATGACGATTGGGTTGGTGGTAATCTGGTCCACGGGTCGCTTTCCCTTGCCGAGAGTGACCGCAGGCTAGATTCCCAAAGCCGGATCGCGCCATATGCCTAAAGACACAATGACGCTTGGGCCGGGTTCGCCGAGAAAAGGGCATGCGCATGGGCAACATCTGGGCGCCGCTGGCCAAGGCGATCGCCGCCACCGGCACCGACCGGCATGTCGACTGCCTGATCGACCTGATCGGCGCCGACATCGCGCATGACCTGGTGACGGTGACGCGCTACTCGGCGACCAAGACGCCGGAATTCGTCAAGCACCGGCGCTTCTCCGACGAGATGGTGCGGCGCTATCTCGACAATTACTACGTCTTCGATCCGTTCTATGCCTCGTGGCGCAGCCAGCGCCGGCTAGGCATCATGCCGCTGAAAGGCCTGGCCAATGAGGAGGCCAAACGCGGGCAGTACATAGCCGGTTTCCTGGCGCAGTCGGAAATCTGCGACGAGGTCGGCATCATGCTGGCCGATGGCGGCGACTGGTGCCTCGGCATCTTCCTCGACCGCTCGACGGTGTCGTTCAAGGACAGCGAGATCGCGCTGCTCACCGAGCGATTGCCGGTGTTCGAGGCGCTGCATGCGCTGGACATCAAAGCACGCGGCTCAGACTTCTCCCGCACCTCGGCGCCCAGTGGTCCCGGCGCCTCGCCGCAGCAGAAGCCCAGAGTTCCGGAAAGCCTCTGGCCCGAGCTTTCATCGCGCGAGCGCGAGTTGGTGCAGCTCATCCTCGCCGGCCATCCCACCGCCAACATTGCCGAGCGGCTCGGCATCACCGTCGGCACGGTGAAGAACCACCGCCGCCGCATCTATGAAAAGCTCGACATCACCACCGAGCGTGAATTGTTCCTGCAGTTCTTCCAACATCTGGGCCCAGTAGCGTAGCTGACATCGGTCAGGAGCAGCGAATCGCTGAACCGGATCGATTCAATGCTCTTGCGGCCGGATATCGGTTCTGAGCCAGATCACAATGCGAGAATAATGTCCGTTCTTGAAGGTTCGCTGCCCTAAGCTGCCGGCCCGCTTGCGGCCCAAACGCCGACCGCAGCTTATCCTTTGACTTCGGGGGTTGAAAGGTCCCTACAGGTTTAGTCGCTGTAAATCTCTCGACCTCGACAAGAACTGACTGCGCGGACGGACCTTGCCCGAGGTGAGAGGTACCTTCATCGCTAGTAAGCTCGGAAGAGAAATCATGTTGACGCTCTGCCGATTGTGATACGGCGCGGCATTCGGCCTGGGTGGCTTGTCACCGGCCTGACGCTTGGAACGAGCTGGTCAGAGATCGGCCGGATATAGTGGCTCTATCAAGCCGGTCGCCGCTGCCCGTGGGGCACGATCGGGTCACTGTGTCCGCCAGTCATACTCTTGCCGGAACCCAAGGACGTCGCGCAGCTTCCGGTTGGAGATCAGTCCCTCAAATGCGTCCATGGCGCGGGTGACCGGTATGTTGGGCACATGCTTCCTGAGAAACTCCGCCGTCGGCAATTCAGACACGATGGTGTCGTTGACGGCGTTGAATATCTGGAATCCCAAGCCGTCCCTCTCGACGCACAGGTCGACGATCTGACCGAGATCGCGCACGTCCATATAGGTCCAGGCGTCGCGCCGCCGCTTCGAGGGATCGGCCAGGAATTCCGGAAAGCGGGCATAGTCCTTCGGCTCGACGACGCCACCGATCCGCAGGGCATAAATGTCGGCTCCCGTGCGGGAGGCGAAAGATCGTGCGATTTTTTCGCCGAGCAGTTTGGAGAGGCCGTAGCTGTCGGTCGGATCGACGTCGTAGTCCTCATCCACCGGAAACGATGAGAAGTCGCGTTCGCCTTCGGCAAAGCAGACGCCATAGACCGTTTCGCTGGAAGCCGTGACGATCTTGCGGATACCGAGCTTGGTGGCGGCTTCGATCACGTTGTAGGTCGACTGCACATTGGCGGCGAACATGGCGTTGTCCGGCCGCAGGAATATCCGCGGCAGCGCCGCGAAATGGACGACGGCGTCGACCGGGCGGCGGCCCTTGCCGCCGAAATACTCGCTGAACCCGAAATGCAGCGTCAGCGCATTGTAGGTTTCGCCGGTGTCCGCAAGGTCGGTGATGACGGTGTCGACACCCGGCAGATCGAGCGGCGTCAGATCGAGGTTGAGGACCTGATGCCCGCGTTTCAGCAGATAAGGTATGACGTGGCGGCCGATCTTGCCGCTGCCGCCGGTGAAAACGATCCGCTTGCCCATGGCCTCCTCCTGACGGTCTCTTTTTGCCGAGCAGCGCAGTGCCCGGCCAGAAGAGTCTCCATCCGATCATCCGCTACTCAAAAATGCCGAAGCCAGGAACCGCGTGCTTGCACACACCCTCCATGTCGAGCTCGACGCCGATGCCGGGAACGTCGGACACCGCGATATGGCCGTCCTCGACGATGGACCTTGCGCCGTCCGGCAGGCGGACATAGCTGTCCCACGCGTCCCGTTCCTCGAGCGCGTGCCATTCCAGCACCAGGAAGTTCGGCACACTGGCGCAGACATGGCAGGTCGCCATCGTGCCCAGCGGCGTCGACACCAGATGCGGCGCGAAGGGCACATAATACATCTCGGCGAGGTTGGCGATCTTGCGGCTTTCCGCAAGGCCGCCGCATTTCGGCACATCGGGCATGACGACGTCGGCCCCGTAATTCTGGAACAGCTCGCGAAAGCCCCAGCGCAGATAGAGGTTTTCACCGACGCAGATCGGCGTTTTCGTACGCATTCTGATCTGCTTCAGAGCCTCGACATTTTCCGCCGGGATCGGCTCTTCGAGCCACAGAAGATTGAAGCGCTCCATCTCGGCGGCGATGCGGCTGGCGCTCAACACATCGTAGCGCGCATGCAAATCGATGCAGAGATCGACGTCGGGACCAACAGCGTCGCGCACCGCCGCCACACGTTCCACCATGAAGCGGAGTTCCGCGCCGTTGATGGTGTGGTTCATCCGGTCGAATTTCGTTGGATGGTGCAGATTGTCGATGTCGAACTTGAGCGCGGTGAAGCCCTCCTCAACCATGCGGCGCGCGCGCGCCGCACAGCCCTGCGGCGATCCCGATTCGTCATCGCCGTCGCCGCAATCCGCGTAGAGCCTTATCCGGTCGCGGAACTTGCCGCCGAACATGCGGTAGAGCGGCTGGCCGGCGGCTTTCGCCGCCACGTCCCACAGGGCCATTTCGAGCCCGGTGAGGGCGATGAGAAAGACGCCGGCCTGCGCGCCGGAAAACACGTGATCGCGGCGGATCTTGTCCCAGCAATATTCGACATTGCGCGGATCCTGGCCGATCAATTCCGACTTCAGTTCCGAAATCAGCCCCACGATTGCGGCGGCACCTGCATCGGGGTTGGCTTCGCCATAACCGGAGATACCGGCGTCCGTATCGATCCGGATCAGCGTCGCCTTGCCGTGATAGGCGACGACCGCTGTCTTGATATCCACGATCTTCATCGGATCCTTCTCCCCGTAATGGCGTCGCACTTTACAGCACACAATTCTGGCTAAATGCCAACTTGTCTAATAAGCATACAAGATTGCCGAATAAGGCGTAAACCCCCTTTGAGAGATTTTGCGTCAGCCGGCTTCAGAGCCTCCCGCCTTACCTTGAATTATTTGGGAATTTGCGGTTTTTGGCGACGAATTGCGATTCCCGGAGAACGCACTTGTTAGACGAGTATATAAGCGTATAAATTGGGTAACGGCAGGGCCATGGCCCATATATGCCGCCAATCGGGAGGAACAGGATGCAACAGCGACAGCTGGGATCGTCGCCGGTCAAGGTATCGGAAATCGGACTTGGGACTTGGGGCATGTCGGGCGCGTTTTGGGGCGCGGCCGACGATAAGGAATCGATCCGGGTGATCCGACGCGCGCTCGAGCTTGGCATCACGCTAATCGATACGGCCGAGGCCTATGGACACGGCCATGCCGAGGAAGTCGTCGGCGAGGCACTGGCCGGCCGCCGCGACAAGGCCGTCATCGCGACCAAGGTCGCGCCCAATCATCTGGAACCCGCCGCGATAGAGGCGGCGCTCGACGGTTCGCTGAAGCGCATGCAGACAGACCATGTCGACGTCTATTTCGTCCACTGGCCGAACTCGGAGTTTCCGATCGGCCCGACCATGGAGATGATGGAGCGGCTGCGCGCGTCAGGACGGATCAAGGCGGTCGGCGTCTCGAATTTCAACACCGCCGACATGGACAGCGCCCGCCAGCATGGCGTCATCGACGTGCTGCAGCCGCCCTACAACATGCTCTGGCGCGAGGTTGAGGCCGAAACGCTGCCCTATTGCCGCAAGCACAATATCGGCGTCATGCCATACAGCGGCCTGGCTCAGGGACTGCTCACCGGCACGCTGTCACCGGACACGAAATTCGTCGAGGGCGATGAGCGGCGCACAACGGTGCTGTTCCAGCCGGGCACCTATGAACGGGCGGTGAATGCCGTCGACCTCCTCAAGCCGATCGCGGCGCGCTACGGCAAGACTGTTCCGCAGCTTGCGATCCAGTGGCTCACCAGCAGGCCAGGCGTCAGCTCGCCGCTGGTCGGCGCCCGCACCGTCAAGGAGCTGGAGGAAAACGTCGAGAGCGCCGGCTGGACGATTTCCGACGCGGACATTGCCGCCATCGACAGGATCACGGCCCCGATTTGGGCGGAAATCAAGGACAAGGGCGACATGTTCGGTTTCCGCGCACGCCAGCGCCAGGAACAACAAGCGAAGAGGGCCTAGGGCCCCCCTCAATTCAACGCCGTGTCCTCCCGGCACGCTGCGGCGCGGCCAGCGCAAATGCTGGCTGCGCTGCTTCTTCACCGAGGCAAGCCGACCGCGGTGGTTTTCTTGAGGTGCCGGCGCATCGCTTCTTCGGCTCGCTTTTCATCGCGCGCCACGAGCGCCTCGTAGATTGCCCTGTGCATTTCGGTCGCGGAGGGAAGCGCATGGGGCATCTGATTGCTGATGCGCCTGCTTGCCATCTGCCACCATCGGGACGAATACATGAAACGGTCGAGAATCCTGTTCTGCGCCGCGCGGCAAATCTCCATGTGGAAATCCAGATCGAGCTTCAGATAGGCATCCGGATTGTCCTCGCTGGCCGACATCGCCGCCAGCAAGGTGCCAAGACGCTCGAGGTTTTCTTTGGTCATATGCTTGGCCGCGATGGCGGCGATGGCCGGTTCGATGATGATCCGCGTGGCGTGCGCTTCGGCCAGGATCTCGCGCATCTGCTCGTGCGGCAGCCAGTCGATGAGCAATGGGCTGAGATAGTCCCACTCCTCGGCTGGACGCAGCACCACGCGCCGGCCCTGCGCGATCTCGATCATATCGAGCGAGGCCAGGATCTTCAGCGCCTCTCGCGCGACCGCGCGCGAGACCCCGAACTCCTGAAGGATCTGCTGTTCCGACGGCCCCTGGGCGCCGGCGACACCGCTGCCGGCGATGCGTCGCGCCAGCACACCAGCTACCTGCTTGGGCAAAGTTTGAAGCTTGACCTCGACGGTATCCATCACTAACATCCACTTGTCTGATAAGCTTATAGGCTGATAGCTAGATATGCAGTCAACTTATCTCATAAAAACGCTCACTAGCCTATAACACGGCCTGCGGAAAGGGATCGAGCGGTGTCCAGTCGCCGTGCCCTGTTGCCGCTGTCCGAGATCAAGATCGATACGCCTTACCAACTGAGGCGTGTTGGAGCGCAAGTGCCTGATCGCCCGGAGGCTCGCAGGCGTCGTCCGGGAACCCATACAGGCAGTCTCGCCGCGGGAGGAGCACGCCGGCGAACTGTCGAGGGCGAAAGTCGTCGGCCGTCCCTGGACGGACCGATCCATCAAACCAGGAGGAGATTGTGATGTCTGGAACCTTATCGAGACGCAAATTCCTTGCCGCGAGCGCGGCGGTGACGGCCGGCTCGCTTGCCGCGCCGTGGGTTGCCAGGGCAGACGCTAAAGAGATCACCGCATTGCTGATCACGGGCGGCCCGCTCTATCCCAAATATTGGGAGAAGATCGTCCAGGACTTCACCGCCAAGACCGGCATCAAGGTTCGCTACGACCTCCTGGAATTCACGCCCCTGACGGCGAAGGTGGTCACGTTGAGCGCGGCACGGTCGAGCCAGTACGATGTCTACAGCACCCACACGGCGCAGATCGATTCCTACTTCAACCATTTCGCGCCGCTGAACAGCTATTTCAGCGACTCCGAGCTGGCAGATTTCTATCCCGTCGCGGTTAAATACCTGCGCGATCCCAAGACCGGAAATCTGGCGGCGATTCCGCGCAACATGGATGCGCGCGTTCAGTATTACCGCAGCGACATCTACCAAGAGAAGGGCCTGAAGCCGGCCGGAACCTGGGAAGAACTCGTCGATGTCGGGCTAAAACTCACTGGCAACGGGCACTATGGCCTTGTCGTGCCGGGGCAGGGGGACCCCGCCCAGCGCACCTTCAGCGACCTGCTTTGGCAGGCAGGCGGCGACTGGGTCGACCAGGCCAACAAGCCGGCGTTCAATTCCGAAGCCGGCATCAAGGCGCTCACCTTCTATCGCGATCTGATCCAGAAGCACAAAATCGTGCCGCCCGACGCCGTTGGCTATCAATGGAACGAGAACTCGACCGAATTCTCGTCCGGCACGGTCTATGCCACTTTCGATTGGCCGGGCGCCTTCGCCACCCTGTCTAATCCGGAAACCTCGCGCGTCGTCGGTAAATGGTCGACGGCGCCCTATGTGCGGGACAAGGCGGCGATCTCATGCGCCATCTCGCACGCCATGGCGCTGAACGGCCAATCCGGACGCAAGGAACCCGCCGTCGAGTTCATCAAATACACGGTCAGTACCGACGCCCAGCGGCTCCAGTTCGACCAGTTCACCAACTTCCCGAGCAGCCAGAGTCTGGCCAAGGAAGTGATCGCTGCGGCCAAGGGCCCGCAGGCCACTTGGCTGCAGCAGCTCGAGACGACGATCGCGAACGGCAAGGAATGGCCCAAGCTCGCCGGCTTCTCGAAGGTCTGCACCTTGATGTTCTCGGCCATCGAGCAAGCACTGTCCGATCAGGTTTCGCCCGCCGACTCGCTCAACCAGGCGGCGACGGAAGCGGAAGAGATCATGCGCCGGGCCGGAGCTTACGACTGAGAATGTCGGCCGCAGCGCAGCACCGGGCGCCAAGGCGCCGGCGACGTTCGCCGCTGCCCTACAGTTGGCAGAGAGGTTACCTCCTGGCCAGCCCGGCGCTTCTCGTGATGCTGGCCATCCTGATCTATCCGCTCGGATACTCCTTCGTCATGAGCTTCTTCCGCTGGGATCTGAGCGGCTCGGCGCCATTCATCGGAACGGGAAACTACACCGACGAGCTCTTTGGCCGCCAGTTCAACCAGGCGCTGCGAAACCAGACCATTTTCAGCGTCGTTTCCATCACGATCGAAGTGGTGGCTGGCATGGCGATCGCCGTGCTGGTCAACGGCAAATTGCGCGGCATGCGACTTGCGCGCACGTTGCTTCTGGTTCCGCCGATGATTGCGCCCGCCGTCGTCGGCCTGAACTTCCGATGGCTGTTCAACACCCAATACGGCTTGATCGATGCGTTGCTGCGCATGTTCAACCTGCCTGACATTCCGTGGCTCAACCACCCGACCTGGGCGCTCGTCTCGGTGATCGTCGCCGACGTCTGGCAGAACACGCCACTGATGGTGCTTCTGTTCCTTGCCGGCCTGCAATCCCTGCCGCAGGAGCCGCTCGAGGCAGCCACGGTGGATGGCGCGACGCCGTGGCAGCGCTTCTGGCACATCGTTCTGCCGCTGATGCGCCCGGTCATCATGATCGCGCTGATGCTGCGCATCATCGACACCTTCCGCACCTTCGACGTCGTCTGGCTGATGACGCAGGGCGGCCCGGGCGGCGCCACCAATCTGCTCACGGTCTATTCCTACCTGCTGGCGTTTCAGGCGGTGGATTTCGGACACGCGGCGGCGGTCTCCTACATCGCGCTGGGCATGTCGCTGTTCGTGCTCGCCCTGCTCTACGGAGTGCCGTGGCTGATTGCGAAACGGAGGGCTATATGAGCGAAGCCGTCATCGTCGACGCACGTTCCATGCCAAAGCGCCGGCGCCGCCGGTTCACGGCGGGAATCGCCGGTCAGTA
This sequence comes from Mesorhizobium sp. CA12, assembly GCF_020165255.1. Lineage (NCBI taxonomy): Bacteria > Pseudomonadati > Pseudomonadota > Alphaproteobacteria > Hyphomicrobiales > Phyllobacteriaceae > Mesorhizobium > Mesorhizobium sp. CA12. Next base: position 169,770 of record NZ_JAIUHT010000005.1, on the reverse strand, counting down.
TTTGGCGCTAGTCGTCACAGTCGCGCTCACCGTCTTTCCGCTGGTGTGGCTGTTCCTGACCTCGATCCGAAGCTCGGCCGATATCTTCTCGGTTCCGGTGCACATCATGCCCGAGACAGCGACGCTGACGCAGTATGTCGCGGTCTTCGCCCAGTACGACACAATGGGCTATGTCTGGAACACCGTCATTGTCTCGGTGGCGACGGTCATTCTTGTCCATCTGCTGGCCATCCCCTGCGCCTATGCGCTGTCGCGCTTCAGGATGCCGGGCGCCATGCTGATCTTCGGGCTGCTTTTGATCATGCGCATGATCCCGGTCATCGCGCTTGCTATCCCGCTCTTCGCCGTGTTCGCCGCCATGGGCCTGCTCGACACTGTCTGGGCGCTGATCCTCAGCCATACGGCCGCCAAGCTGCCGGTTGCCATTTGGCTGCTTCTGGGCTTCATCCAGGATGTGCCGAAAGAGATCGAGGAGGCTGCCCAGTCGGATGGCGCCGGCACCGTGCGCACGCTGGTCCAGATCGTCGCGCCTCTGATTGCGCCGGGCATCGGCGCCAGCGCTGTCATCACCTTCCTCTTCACCTGGAACGACCTGCTGCTCGCGCTAACGCTGACCTCGAGCAAGGCCGCGCAGACGCTGCCGGTCGGCCTCACCAATTTCGTCTCGCAGTTCGGCATCGATTGGGGCGCCATGTCGGCTGCCGGCGTGCTCATGGTCATCCCGACTTTGGTGTTCGTCTGGTTTGCCCAGGGGCTGCTGGTCAAGGGGCTCACGACCGGCGCGGTTCGCGGCTGAGTAGCGGACATGGGCCACAACGCGCTCGACGGCTTTGCTGGGCGTTGAACGCAACTGAGTGCGATCGATGAGGTTAGAACTCACCGCGCATTGGAGGAAATAGAATGGAAGCTGACCAGATACCGGCGATACAGGACATTTCCCGGCCGCCACGAGAACTGGTCGACGCGCTGGCGGCGATCGGTTCGGCGACGCTGGCCAGTGAGCTCTACCACAAGATGGGCATTCGCGACCCGCAGATCCGTGGGCCGCGTCCGCTGAGGCTCGGCAGCACAGCGGCGGGGCCGGCCCTGACCCTCCAGTGCATGCCGAAGCGCGAGGATCTGTACAACGAGACGGAATACGAGGAGCCGGAGCGGCAACTGCACCGGCACGTGCTTTATCCCACTCAGCCCGGCGACATGGTGGTGGTCGATGCCCGTGGCGACATGGGCAGCGGCATCTTCGGCGAGATGATGCTGACCTATTTCGCCGGGCGTGGCGGCGCCGGCGTCGTTATCGACGGCTGTATTCGCGATTCCGCCCAGGCGGCGGCGCTCGACATCGGCATCTGGGTGAGGGGCGTCACGCCGAATTTCCATGCCCAGACCAACATCGTTCCCTTCGCCGTCAACGTTCCGATCGCCTGCTCGAACGTGCTGGTCATCCCGGGCGATATCATCGTCGCCGACGACGATGGCGTGGTCGTCGTGCCGGTCGGCCTTGCCCCCAAACTGGTCGAACTCGCCGGCGCGCATATCGAGTGGGAAGAGTTTTCGCGCTTGCGGCTCGCGCAAGGAGGAGACCTGCGGAAATACTACCCGTTGAGCCCTGAGGGCGAGGCTGAATACCGCGCATGGCGCCAGGCTCAACGAAAATGAGCCGTGCCGGTACGGGAGAAGAATAGGTGTCTGCAATCGAGATAGAACAGCTCGGCAAGAGCTTCGGGGCGGTGGAAGTTCTGCGCGACGTCAACATCGAGATCGCCAGCGGCGAGTTCGTGGTCCTGGTCGGTCCGTCGGGCTGCGGCAAGTCGACGTTGCTGCGCATCATCGCGGGGCTCGAAGAGCATACGACTGGCGAGATCCGCATCGGCGGACGCGTCGTCGACGAGATGCCGGCCAAGTCGCGCGACATAGCCATGGTGTTCCAAAGCTATGCCCTCTATCCGCATATGAGCGTGGCCGACAATATGAGCTTCGCGCTGCGGCTGGCCAAGGTTCCCCGGGAAGAGATCGTTTCCAGAGTGAAGGCCGCGGCCGAGATCCTCGGTCTGCAGGACCTGCTCGGGCGCATGCCGCGTCAACTGTCCGGCGGCCAGCGCCAGCGTGTCGCCATGGGCCGCGCCATCATCCGCGACCCTGCGGCCTTCTTGTTCGACGAGCCGCTCAGCAATCTCGATGCCAAGCTGCGCGTGAAGATGCGTGCCGAGATCAAGAAGCTGCACCAACGGCTGGGACGAACCAGCATCTACGTCACCCATGACCAGACAGAAGCAATGACGCTCGCCGACCGCATCGTGGTGCTGAACAAAGGCCGCATCGAACAGATCGGCACTCCCTCCGAACTCTACGAGAACCCGGCCAATCTGTTCGTCGCAGGCTTTATCGGCTCGCCGGAAATGAATCTCATCAACGGCCGCATCCAGAGTGGCGCATTCATCGCGGAGCAGGGCCTGCGCCTGCCCTTGCCGCACGTGGCAGGGGTGGGGGACAAGCAAGGTGTGGTTTACGGGATTCGTCCTCAGCACATCGCTGTCGGAGGCAACCACGCACAGGCGAGAGTCCAGGTTGTCGAGCCGACCGGTGAAGCGCAGGAAATCACCTTGACCGCCGATGGCGTCGACCTGATGGCGGAGATCCGGGGCCGGCCGCCCTTCAAGCCGGATCAGGAGGTGAACCTGGAGATCATGGTGAATAAGGTGCACCTGTTCGATGCCGAGAGCGGCAGGAGGATAAATTAAGGGAGCCTGTCCTCTCCGGAGTGTCCCGCTTCGAGTGAGCTATGCCGCTGGTGTCTTCCCGGTGATCATATCCGCCGCCTTCTCGGCCATCATGATCACCGCTGCGTTGGTGTTCGATGATACGATGCGTGGCATCACCGAGCTGTCGCAGACGCGTAAGCCTTGCAGCCCGCGCAGGCGCAGTTCCGGATCAACGACGCTGTCGGCATCGCCGCCCATGCGGCAGGTGCCGACCGGATGGTAGGCGCTGCGGCCATGCTGGCGGGCAAAGGCTTCGAGCGCCGCGCGGCCCTTCGTCGCCGCTCCAGGCAAATGCTCGCGGCTGATGTATTTGGCGAAGGCCGGCTGAGAGAGGATCTCGCGGCTGATCTCGATGCCGTCGATGGCGCGTTCGACGTCGTAGCGTTCGGCGAAGGGATTGGGGTCGATGACCGGCGCATCGCGCAGATCCGCCGAGCGCAACGTGACGCTGCCGCGCGAACGCGGGCGCACATGGTAGGAATTCAACGTGCAGCCATTGCCGCCGGGGACCGAGCCGATGCCTTCCTCGACACCGGCGCCGGGCAGGAAATGAAATTGTATATCTGGCGTCTTTTCCGAGCGGTCGCCCCACCAGAAACCGCCGGCTTCGACGATGTTGGAGGCAACCGGTCCTTTGCCGAAGAGCGCATATTCGAGGCCGGCGACGGCCTGCCAACGCTTCTTCTTGTAGCGGTCGATGCCGTGCGGCCCGTTGAGTTCCGCGACGACGTCCACGTCCATGTGATCGTGTAGATTCTGGCCGACCCCAGCGAGATCATGCACAGCTTTGATGCCATGCTTTTCGAGATGCGCGGCAGGGCCGATGCCGGACAGCATCAGGAGTTTCGGCGAGCCGATGGCACCGGCGGTGACGATCACCTCGCGCTCGGCGTGCAGCAACTCGGCGCGACCATTGGCGATGATCTCGACGCCGACGGCCCGACCCTTCTCGACGACGACGCGGCTGACCGTGGCGCCGGTGCGCAGCGTCAGGTTCCCGCGGCCGAGCGCCGGTTTCAGATAGGCGACCGCGGTGCTCGAGCGCCTGCCATTGCGCGTCGTCGTCTGATAGAAGCCGGCGCCTTCCTGCTCGCCGGCATTGAAATCGGCGCGGAAGGGCAGGCCAGCCTGCTGCGCCGCCTTGACGAAGATCCTGGTCAGCGGGTGCGGCGTGCCGCTGGAAACGCCGAGCGGTCCGTCGATGCCGTGCTGGGAACCGGCAAAAGTGTCGTTGCCCTCGGAACGAACGAAATAGGGCAGCACATCGGCGTAGCTCCATCCTGTGCAGCCGAAGTCTGCCGCCCAATCGTCATAGTCCTGCGGGCAGCCGCGCGTGAACACCTGGGCGTTGATCGAGGAGCCGCCGCCGAGCACGCGCGCCTGCGGGTAGACCATGACGCGGCCGTCGATCTCCTTGCCGGGTGCGGCGTCATAACCCCAGATCAGCGGCCCGGACGTCATCTTGAAGAAGCCTACCGGCATGTGGATGTATCGGTCGGTGTCGGGCGGCCCGGCCTCGAGCAGGACGACGGACAGGCCTGGATCCTCGCTCAGCCTCGCGGCAAGCACGCAGCCGGCCGAACCGCCGCCAACGATGATATAGTCCGCCATTCTCGCTCCCTTGCCGAGGCAAATCCGGCCTCGCGCTTTTACGCGCGACGATCTCAAGTCGCTTGTGCCACGTCAAGAGAAAGGGTATGGTTGCCGTGTTGAAGGGTTGTCGTACAAGTAGAGGGACCTGACGGCCCGTCTCCGGAGGACCCGGCCGCGCTCCCTGCGCACGAGCCGGGCGGAAACAATTCAATCGGGAGGTTCGAAATGAAGGACAGCAATGGTCTTGTTTTTTCCGGCAGGGTGAGCCGCCGGACGCTGATGCTGGGCGCTGCCGCCGGGGCGGCGACGCTGGCCATGCCGAATGTGTTGCGCGCGGCCGACAAGCCGACGCTGGTGACGTCGATCCGCTCGTTGTCCAATCCCTATCACGCGGTGTGGAAGACCGGCGCCGAGGCTTATGCCAAATGGGCCGGGCTGGAGCACGTCACGCTGGTCTCGGAAGGCAACAGCGAGAAGGGCATCGCCGACATCAAGGCGATGCTGGCCAAGACCAACGGCAACATGGTGCTCAACTCCGATCCCAACGACACGCCCGACGCGCGCCCGATCGTCGAAGCCTGCGCCAAGGCCGGCGCCTATGTGGTGACGCAGTGGAACAAGCCTGCCGACCTGCACCCCAAGGACTTCAACCCGAACTATGTCTCGCATATCGAGTTCGACGGCATCGCCAGCGGCAAGACCATCGCCGAGATCCTGTTCAAGGCCATCGGCGGCAAGGGCGGCATCGTCGCGCTCGGCGGCCTGATCTCGACCACGGCCGCGATTGAACGCAAGAAGGGCCTCGATGCTGCGCTCGCCGCGAACCCCGACATCAAGCTGCTCGACTTCCAGGTCGCAAACTGGAAATCCACCGAGGCCTTCGACCTGATGGGCAATCTGCTGACCCGTTTCGGTGACGACATCAAGGGCATCTGGGCCGCCAATGACGACATGGGCTCCGGTGCGCTCGAAGCGCTGCGCGCCGAAAACCTCGCCGGCAAGGTGCCGATCGTCGGTGTCGACGGCATCAAGACGGCGGTCGACGCGGTGCGCACCGGCGAGTTCGCCTGCACGATCACCTCGGATCCGTTCTGGCAGGGCGGCATGGGGCTGGCTATCGGCTACAACGCCAAGATAGGCAAGTTCGACCCGGCCAAGGAGCCGCCGGAACACCGCGAATTCTACGGCAAGGCGGTGCTGATCTCGCACGACAATGTTGAGGAATATTACAAGACCAATGTCGAGGCGAAGCCCGAGATCAACTGGAACGATCTCTGGGGCCGGGTGACCGGAGCGATCCGGGCCTGACCCGTTTGGGGCGGGCCGGCTTCTCCCTGGCAGCGGCCGCCCCTTTTTGCCGGCGTCTTGCGCCCGCGGCCACGACGCCTGTCACCAGCAGACGGGAAGCGGTTTGTTGACAATCGATACAGAACCTCTGAAGTCCGTTTCGGACATCGAGCGGACAGCGCTTATGACATTCCTCCCCGGCCGCATCGCCATCATGCTCGGCGGCAGGCGCTGGCGCAGGCTCGCGCCGCTGGCGGTGCTGGTCGTGCTGTGCGTGCTGATCACCATCGCCAATCCCAATTTCATCGAGCTGCGCAACTTGGTGCGGCTCGCCAACTCCGCCGCCGTGCCGCTGACGCTGGCGATGGGACTGACCTTCATTATCGTGATGGGCAGCATCGACCTTTCGGTCGAGGGTACCCTGTCGGTGGCGGCGATGGTGGTGGTGCTGCTCGCCGCCAATGACAGCAACGGCAACGATTATGGTTGGTGGGCAGTGCTGGCGGCGATCGCCGCCGGCACGGTCATGGGCCTCATCAGCGGTCTCGTCCAGACGATGCTGCGCATCCCGTCCTTCATGGCGACGCTCGGCATGTGGTTCATCGGACTGGGCCTGTCGGTCTATATGCTGGGCGGCTCGGCCATACGACTGAACGACGCCTCGATCCGCAATCTCGCCTTGCACCGTTTCCTCGGCCTGCCGCTGGCGGTCTGGGTCGCGCTCGGCGCGTTCGCGCTTGCAGCGGTCATCCAGTATTACACCCGGCTCGGCCGCCACATATTGGCGATCGGCGGCGACGAGGACGTGACCAGGCTCTCCGGCGTCAACGTCACGCGCGTGCGGATCGCGGCGTTCGCGCTGGCCGGCTTCTTCTTCGGCATTGCCGGTGTGCTTGCCGCGGCGCAGCTCGGTCAGTCGCATGCCGTCATCGGCGACGGCAGGCTGTTTGCCGCGGTCACCGCGGTGGTCGTCGGCGGCACTGCGCTGACCGGGGGCGAGGGTGGCGTCGTCAATACGCTGATCGGTGTGCTGATCGTCACCGTTTTGGCCAATGGCATGATCCTGCTCGGCATCTCGCCTTACATCCAGCAGACGGTGCAGGGCCTGATGATCATCGCGGCGGTGGCGCTGTCGCTCGACCGCGTTCGCCTGAAGATCGTGAAGTAAGCGCCATGCTGCAGGCAACCGGCATCATCAAGAATTTCCCCGGCGTCCAGGCGTTGCGCGACGTCTCCATAGAGGTGCGGCCGAACGAGGTGGTCGGACTGATCGGCGAGAACGGCGCCGGCAAGTCGACGCTGATGCGCCTGCTGGCCGGCGGCTATCGGCCGGATGGCGGTACGATCACCCTCGACGGCGAACAGCTCAAGCTACGCAACGCCCGTGACGCGGCCAGGAACGGCATCGGCATGGTGTTCCAGGAACAATCGCTGGTGCTCAACCTGACCGTCGCCGAAAACATCTATCTCGGCGAAGAAGACCGCTTCACCCGCTTCGGTCTTGTCAACTGGCGCGCCATGAATGCTGCGGCGCGCCGGCAACTGGCCAAGATCGGCGTCGACATCGACGTCACCGCGCGCACCTCCGAACTGACCTTCGCCGCGCGCCAGATGGTCGAGCTCGCCAAGGCGCTGACGCTGGAGGAGATGGTCGAGCGTCCGCTGCTCATCTTGCTCGACGAGCCGACCTCGGTGCTCAACGCCGCCGATATCGAGGTTCTGTTCGCGCGGGTGCGCTCGCTCAAATCCCGCGCCAGCTTCGTCTTCGTGTCGCATCGCCTCGACGAAGTGCTGGCGATTTCCGACCGCGTCTACACGATGAAGGACGGCGCGGTCGTGGCCGAACACCGCGCCGCGGAAGTCACCGCGCCGGAGCTGCACGAGATCATGGTCGGGCGCGGGCTGCAGGCCGAATATTATCGCGAGGCCCGTCAGCAGCCGCCGGGCGATAAGATCATGGTCGAGGCCAGGGGCCTGGGCGCCAGCGGCTTCTATCATGGTGTCGACCTTTCGATCCGCGCCGGAGAGATCGTTGGCATTGCCGGCGTCGTCGGCTCCGGCCGCGAGGAGGTGACGCGCACCGTCGGCGGCTTCCTGCCACATGATGCGGGCGAGATGAAGATCGCCGGCGAGACGGTTCGCTTCAGCTCGCCAGAGCCGGCAGTGCGCAAGGGCATCGGCTATGTGCCGCGCGAGCGCAGGCTGGAAGGCCTGGTGATGTTCCTGTCGATCGCCGAGAACATTTCGCTGGCGGATCTCTCGAGCGTCATGCGCAACGGGGCCATCGATTACGGCAAGGAGCGGCGGCTTGCCGCTGACTGGATCAAGCGGCTCAGCATCAAGGCGCCAGGACCGGACGCCGCCTGCCGCAAGCTCAGTGGCGGCAACCAGCAGAAGGTGGTGCTGGCGCGCTGGATGACGGCGGGCTCGCGCATCCTGGTGCTCGACCACCCGACGCGCGGGCTTGATGTCGGCGCCAAGGAAGAGGTTTACGAGCTGGTGCGCGACCTCTCGGACCAAGGCGTGGCGATCCTTCTGATCTCCGACACGCTGGAGGAGACGATCGGCCTGTCGCACCAGGTTCTGGTGATGCGCGACGGCGAGATCACCGCGCGCTTCGATGCTAGCCCCGGCAACAAGCCGGATCAGGTCGAGTTGCTACGAGCGATGGTGTAAGCCGATGAATGAAGGTTTTTCCATCAAGCAGGTCTTCGAGGGCAAGTGGACGCAAGGCGCCATCCCGCTGGTGCTGCTTGTCGCCCTTTTGCTGATCATCGAGATCGCCGCGCCCGGCTTCCTGACCGGCGAGACGCTGGCGCTGCTCTTTGCCAACACCGCCGTGCTGTTTATGCTGGCGACCGGCGTCACCTTCGCCATCCTGCTCGGCGGCATCGACCTGTCGATCCAGGCGGTCGCCTCGCTGGCGAGTGTGATGCTGGCGCAATTGCTGCCCTCGCTCGGCTTCGCAGCGTTCCCGGTGGCGATCCTGTCTGGCCTCGCCTTCGGGCTGCTGAGCGGCATCGTTCACGTCAAGCTGCGCGTGCCGTCCTTCGTGGCGACATTGGCTACCGGCGGCGTGGTCACCGGCCTGGCGCTCTGGGTCTCCAACGGCCGCGCCATCACCATCGAGGAAGCCGGGCGTGAAAAGACGGCGTGGATCAACGCTACGATTTTCGGCCTGCCGATGGTGGTGCTGATTTCGGCACTGATCGGCATCGTCAGCTTCCTCGCGCTGCGTTACACCCGCTTCGGCCGCCAGGCGATCGCGGTCGGGGCCGGCGAACCGGCGGCGTGGGCGGCCGGCATTAATGTCGACCGCACCAAGATCATCGCCTTTGCCGCATCGGGCATTCTGGCGGCCATCGCCGGCGTCGTGCTGGCGGCCAGGCTGTCCAGCGGCTCGCCGGTGCTCGCCAACCAGCTGCTGCTCCCCGCCATCGCCGCCGTCATCGTCGGCGGCACGGCCATCACCGGCGGACTGGGCGGCGTGGCGCGCACCGCGGTCGGCGCGCTGATCATCTCGATCGTGCGCATCGGCATGACCTTCGTCGGCGTCAACATCTTCCTGGAAAATATGGTGTTCGGCGCGGTGCTGATCGCCGCCGTCGCCATAACCATCGACCGCAGCAAGATCGCGGTCATCAAGTGACGAACCTATCCGCACCGCCTCCCAAGCAGACGCGGACCAAGTGGGACCGCATCGGCAATGAGCCGGTGCGGTCCGGGCTGAATTTACTGCATCGTGTCCAGGCCGATCAGCTCGATCTTGTAGCCGTCCGGGTCCTCGACGAAGGCGATGTGGGTGGTGCCGTGCTGCATCGGTCCGGGCTTGCGCGGGATCTTGGCACCGCGCCTCTCGAGCTCGGCGCAGACGGCGTAGATATCGTTGACGCCGAGCGCCAGATGGCCGAAGCCGGTGCCGATCTCATAGGGCTCCTCGCGGCCCCAGTTCAGCGTCAGCTCAACGACGGCTTCCTTGTCCTCGGGTCCATAGCCGACAAAGGCGTTGGTGAACTTGCCGCCGGGATAATCCTCGCGGCGCAGCAAGGTCATGCCGAGCACTTCGGTGTAGAAGGCGATCGATTTGTCGAGGTCGAGCACCCTGATCATGGTATGCATATAGCGAAAGCCGGGGGCGTCGCTCATTGGGAAAGTCCTCCGAATTCAGTGATTTGCCCGTCTGACCATCCACATCAAGCGGCTTCGGGAAGAAGCATGCTATCGCTTGATGTTCTCAATCAGGGTTGTATGATAACACGACAAGATTAGTGGTTGTCCAGTCGTTTCCGGAAGGTCCAGGTTCAATTCATGAATGCAGTGCCGCCCATTTCCGCATCGCAGATCGCCGCCCTCGCCGGCGTGCTGTCCGATGACGGGCTGCTGACCGAACCGCAAGACCTGGCGCGCTACAGCCGCGACTGGTCGGGCGACCATTTCGGCCGCCCGCTGGCGGTGGCGCGGCCCAGCTCGGTGGAAGAAATGTCGGCGCTGATGCGGCACTGTCATGCCGAGCGCATCCCCGTCGTGCCGCAGGGCGGGCTGACCGGCCTTGTCGGCGCGGCGGTGGCGGCTGACGGCAATGAGGTCGTCGTCTCGCTGGAGCGCATGAACAGGATCCGCTCGATCAGTCCGATCGACTTCGCCATGGTGGTCGAGGCCGGCTGCATCCTCGAGGACGCCAAGCGCGCGGCGGAGGAGAGTGACTGCATCCTGCCGATCACCTTTGGAGCGCAAGGCAGCTGCCGCATCGGCGGCAATGTCGCCACCAATGCCGGCGGCTTCAACGTGCTGCGCTACGGCATGACGCGCGACCTGGTGCTTGGCCTCGAAGTCGTGCTGGCCGACGGCCGGATCTGGAACGGGCTGAAGGTGCTGCGCAAGGACAATCGCGGCTACGATTTGAAGCAGGTCTTCATCGGCTCGGAAGGCACGCTCGGCATCGTCACCGCGGCGGCGCTGAAACTCTTCCCCAAGCCGACGCAGATCGAAACGGCGCTTGTCGGCCTACGCTCCGTCGAGGATGCAATGGCGCTCTATGCGCGGGCGCGGCGCGGCTGTAGCGACTTGCTAACCGCCTTCGAGTTGATCCTGCGCGGCGGTATCGAGATCACCATGCGCGAGGGCAAGGATTTCCCCGATCCGCTCGGCAAGCCTTATCCCGCCTATGTGCTGATCGAGGTTTCGTCCGGTGGGCTTATCGACCTCAAGGATATGCTTTTGAGTTTTCTCGCCGGCGTCGAGGATCTTGTCGAGGACGGCATTGTGGCATCGGCCCGGGCGCAGGCCGAGCGCCTGTGGCTTTACCGCGAGATCATGGTCGAGCGGCAGGGCCGCGGCGGCCGCTATCTGCGCACCGATGTCTCGGTGCCGATCTCCAAGCTTGCCGATTTTGTCGCCGACGCGCTCACCGAACTTGGACGGGCGAGACCCGACGCGCTGCCCGTCACCTACGGCCATGTCGGCGACGGCAACATCCATCTCAACGTCGTGCCGCCGGAGGGCATGGGGGCCGAGGCGATCGAGCATCTGTTCGAGGAGGCGGAAGCGGAGATTTTCGCCGTCGTCGACCGCTATGGTGGCTCGATCAGTGCCGAGCACGGCATTGGCCGGGTCAAGCAGCGGGCCTTCCTCGACCGCATCGATCCGGTGACGCTCGATCTCGCCGCAGGCATCAAGGATGCTTTCGATCCGCGCCATATATTGAGCAACGGCCGCATTCTGGCGTCCGCATCCGCGCTCGACTATAGGTGAGCGATGACGCTGAAGCTCGACAAGGTCAATCGCGGTCCGCACCTCTCCACGCTAGTGGCGAGTTCCATCTCGCGCGAGATCGCGCAAGGACGCCTCAAACCCGGCGATCAGCTGCCGACCGAACAGGCACTGGCGACCACCTTCGGGGTCAGCCGCAACGTGGTGCGCGAGGCGATCGCAAGGCTGCGCTCCGAAGGCCGCATCTGGTCGCAGCAGGGCAGGGGCGCCTTCGTTGCCGACGCTACCAACGCGACGGTGCTGACGATCGACTATGAGACCTTGCAGCGGGCGGATTCCTTTCGCAATCTTTTCGAGCTGCGCGGCATGTTGGAAGTGCAGATCGCCGCGCTGGCCGCGACCCGCCGCTCCGACGCCGACATCGAGGCGATGGAACAGGCGCTCGATGGGATGCGCGCCGCGCCTTATGGCAGCGTCGCCTGGCTGAAGAACGATCTCGGTTTCCACCGCGCCGTCGCCGAGGCGACCCAGAACCCCTATATGGGCCAGTTCCTCGTCTTCGTCTCGGAACGGGTGCGTGAGAGCATCCTTGCCGCCGGCAACCAGCAGAAGTCCGACGACATGGCGCGCACGACCCTGGGCGAGCACGAGCGCATCCTGGCGGCGATCAAGGCCGGCGACGCGAAGGGCGCGAGCGCCGCCATGACGCGGCATCTCGCGGGGGCGGCCTCACGCGTCGGACTGCCTGGCGGCGACGCTGAGGCCGCGTCGCCGACACGGCATTCGAGGTTGCGAAAGGCCGTGCGCGGGCGGGCAGGGTAGGGCCGCGCAGCCACCTCCCTCACTCGGCCGCAGCCTCAATCAATGAAACGCCGTTGAGCTCAGCAACAATATCCGACAGCGCCGGCACGAATTTTTCTCCGTGCCCCGTAGCGACCGCCGTGGCGAAACCATTGCGGACCACGGCGCCGACCGGGTTGGCGATGCCGGCGGCCTGGGCGAAGGAGGCGAGATAGGTCATGTCCTTCAGCGCATTGGCGATGGCGAAGCGCTGGGCGTTCTCGTTGCGGTTGAGCACGAAGTCGAAGAAGGCCTGGTAAAAGCCGCAGTCCATGCGGCTGCCGGAAATGACGCTGTTGAAGACCTGCGGCGTCAGCCCGGCCTTTGCTCCCAGCGTCAGCGCTTCGGAATAGATCGCCGAATAACCCATAGAGACGAAATTGTTGAGCAGCTTCATGGTGTGGCCGCTGCCGGTCGGGCCGGCGTGGATAATTCGCGCGGCGAAGGCTTCGAGCACTGGCCGCGCGCGGGCGACCGCTTCCGCCGCACCGCCGACCATGACATCGAGCTTGCCTTCGGCGGCTTCCTTGGGCGTGCGCGCCAACGGCGCGTCGATCAACGTCACGCCATTGGCGGCGAGTTCGCCGGCAAGCGCTATCGTCGAGGAGGGGTTAGAGGTCGAGCAGTCGACTATCAATAGCGGCTTGCCGGAGGCTGCAAGCCCGTCCGGTCCTTTCACGACCGCCTCGACCTGCGGCGAACCGGTAACGCAGATCAAAACAATGTCGCAACCTTCAGCGAGCGCGCGTAGTGTCGCCGCCTGGCGGGCGCCGGCGTTGACCAGCTTCAGCGCCGCATCCTGGTTTCGGTGCGCCCAGACCGTCAGAGGCCAGCCCTTAGCCAGAAGGTTGGCAGCCATGCCCGAGCCCATCGCGCCCAGGCCGATAAAGCCGATTTTCTGCTTCATGTTGGTCTTCCAGTGCTGTTGGAATTTCTGTTTTGATGCATGTCGTTGTCCGGGAACCGCTGTGCACTTCCGGGGGGCATGCATTGGAAACGAAAGATTGCCGTTGCAACCAAGCGGTGCGATCCTTGGCCTGAGAATCGATTTAAGAGGCCGGTTTTCCGATGACGGATCGCCAGGGAGCAATGTTCGGCGCCATTCGCCAGTCCCCCAATCTCAGGGGCGAACTGGTGGAGAAATTTGCCGCGCAGATCGAGGCCGGCGATCTTGCGCCTGGCCAGCGGCTTCCCACCGAGCAGGAGATCGTCAACGCGACGGGCGTCAGCCGGACGGTGGTTCGCGAGGCGCTGGCATCGTTGCGCGCACGGGGGCTGATCACGACACGGCAGGGCCTCGGCGCCTTTGTGGCCCAGGAGCCCCCGCCGAAAACCTTTTCGATCGTGCCGACGGATGTCGAATCGATCGACGAGATCCTGGCGGTGCTGGAGCTGCGCAGGGGCGTCGAGGCGGAGGCGGCGGCGCTGGCGGCCACGCGCCGGACCGCCAAGGACCTTGGGCTTATGGCTAAGCAGCTCGACGCAATCGACCGGGCGATCGCCGAAACGGGTCTCGCCGCGACCGAGGATGCGGCTTTCCATCGGGCGATTTCGCTCGCCTCGCACAACGCCTACTTCAGCCGGCTCTTCGACACGTTCGGCACTGCGATGATCCCGCGCCAATGGACGCAATTCGACCAGATGGAGTCCGACGAGCGCGAGCGGCATTTCGAGCGGACGCGGCGCGAGCACCGGGCGATCCATGATGCCATCGCGGCGCAAGACGCCAAGGCGGCGCAGCGCGCGATGCGGCTGCATCTTTCCCGTTCCTACAAGCGCTTCGAGCAGCTCCGAGACGGAACCGCACATCTGAAATAGATCGGGCGAGGGCGCCCGAGCGGCGCATGGCGCACCGCGAGAGGCAGCTACGACGCGACTTTCAAAGTGCGGCCGGCCGTGATTGGCATTATGCGCCCATGCCAGGAACATTCCGTCGTCCTCCAGCCTGCCGGTAGATCCAAAACCAGCATTTCCGTCATCACCTTTTGCATGCTTACAGGGTTGTCATACAACCATTCGATCTGATATTCCTGCGGGCATGACCCGTCAAGAGGACGTGGTCTTTGAGGAGTGGTTTCTATGCATCAAAGGCGATTTGGCCGCACCGGCTGGCAAGTGTCGGAAATCGGCTTCGGCAGTTGGGCGATCGGGGCCGATTGGGGCGACGTCGAGGAGAAGGACGCCATCGCGGCGCTTAATGCGGCGCTCGATTCAGGCGTGACGATGATCGACACGGCCGATGTCTATGGCGACGGCCGGGCGGAAAAGCTGATCGCCAAGACGCTGAAGGGGCGGGGCGGCGCGAGGCCGATGGTCGCCACCAAGGCCGGCAAGCGGCTGAACCCGCATGTCGCCGCAGGCTACAATCGCCAGAACCTGACCAGCTTCGTCGAGCGCAGCCTGCGCTATCTTGAGGTCGACGTGCTGGACCTGGTGCAGCTTCATTGTCCGATGACAGAAGTCTTCTATCAGCCCGAGACCTTCGATGCGCTGGAGAAGCTGGTCGAGGAAGGCAAGATCCGTCACTACGGCGTCAGCGTCGAGAAGGTCGAGGAAGGCATCAAGGCGCTGCAATATCCCGGCGTCGTCAGCGTCCAGATCATCTACAACATTTTCCGGCAGCGGCCCGCGGAACTGTTCTTCGACATGGCGCGCCAGAAGGACGTTGCCATCATCGTCAGGGTGCCGCTGGCCAGCGGGCTCCTGTCCGGCAAGTTCAAGAGCGATTCCAGCTTCAGCGCCAAGGACCACCGCAGCTACAACCGGCAGGGCGAGGCCTTCGACGTCGGCGAGACATTCGCCGGCGTGAATTACGAGGAAGGCCTGCAAGCGGTCGAGGAATTGCGGGCGCTGCTGCCGCCAGGCGCCACCATGGCGCAATGGGCGCTGCGCTGGATCCTGATGAACCCGGCGGTGACGGTCACCATTCCGGGCGCCAAGTCGGTCAGGCAGGCGCAAGAGAACGCCGCCGCGTCCGACCTGCCGGCGTTGTCGCCGCAATTGATGGAGCGCATCGCCGACATCTATGAGCGGCGCATCAAGGCCTCCGTCCACCAGCGCTGGTGAGCGCCATGACAGCCGGTCGGCCCCTGGTTGCTGGTAAGCAACTGATCATCGATGGGCATCAGCATTTCTGGGATCCGGCGGATGGATCCTGCGGCTGGATGACGGAGGACTACGCCGCCATACGTCGCGTGTTTGAGCCCGACGACCTCAGACCGGCGCTTGCCGCAGCCGGCGTGGACAGGACCATCCTGGTCCAGACATGGCATTCGCTCGACGAGACACGCGCATTCCTTGAGACGGCCAGCCGGACCGATTTCGTCGCTGGCGTCGTGGGATGGGTGGACCTCGCCGATCCCGAGGTGGCGGCCACGCTGTCCGAGCTGAAGGCGCGGCCAGATGGCCGTTACCTGGTCGGCATCCGTCACCTCGTGCACAACGAGGCGGATCCGAACTGGCTCTTGCGCGCCGATGTCCAGCGCGGGCTGGCGGCTGTCGCCGAAGCAGGGCTCGCCTATGACCTGCTGTTGAAGGAGCCGCAGATTCCGGCTGCCCTGGAGACGGTGGCGCGGCATCGCAATTTACGTTTCGTGGTCGACCACGTCGCAAAACCGCGCATTGCGCAGCACGCGATGGAGCCGTGGGCCGGATTGATGCAGGGCTTCAGGGCGCATCGCGACCATGTCTGGTGCAAGCTGTCCGGGATGGTCACGGAAGCCGACTGGCGGCACTGGAAGCAACAGGATCTGCAGCCCTATGTGGACGAGGTCCTTTCCATTTTCGGCCCGTCGCGATGCCTGTTCGGCTCGGATTGGCCGGTCTGCCTGGTCGCAGCCGACTATCAGACGGTCAAACGCACCCTTGGCGAGTGTCTTGCCGGGCTGGCCGAAGAGGAACGTTCGCAGATTTTCGGCGCTTCCGCCGTCGAGGCCTACCGCTTGTCGCTGTGACGGCGGCAAGGCTCTGAGTCCTCCCGCCTTGCGGTTGCCCGGCCACATTCATCATCACCACGATCGCTACGCATATCTCTGCGTTGGGCATCTTTGTCCAGCGCCTCGCACCGACTGCAACCCTTCCTCGCCCAAGCTGAGATCAGATAGGGAAGAACCAAAGGCGCGGCACGCAACTTGGCCGCTAGCTCCGCGCCGGAGTTGACACCACTGTTACATGGTAATAGGGTTGTATGACAAGTCGGCCGTGTAACGGGAGGAACATGCATGAGACAGCTAGGACTTGGATTGACCATCGCGGCCGCGGGGCTCGCCATGGCTTTGCAGACGGCCCGCGCCGACGAGGAACTGCCCATCGGCGTCATCGCCGCGCAGTCGGGCTCGTTCGTTTCGGCCGGCAACACCATCGTCGGCGCCGCGAACCTGGCGGCGCAGCAGATCAACGACGCCGGCGGCATCAAGGTCGGCGACAAGACCTACAAGATCAAGCTCTATATCCGCGACAACCGCACGGATGTGAACGTCACTATCGCGGCCGCGCGCGAGCTGGTCAACGACATCGGCGTCAAGGCGATCTGGGGCACCGAGACGCATGACTTCTCGGTATCCATGGCCAAGATCACCGGCCCGGCCAAGGTCCTGCAGTTTTCCGGCAACAGCTCGCTCGGCGCCGTGCTCGACGACAAGGCCGTCGCCGAGGATGGCTGGCTTCACTACACGTTCCAGAGCGAGCCGCAGGAATGGCAGCGCAGCGGCAGCACCGCCAAGGGCGTGCTCTCGCTTCTGACGCCGCAGCTGAAGTCGCCGCCGAAGCATTCGGTGGTGTTCGTCGGCAATGACGCGACCGGGCAGTATCTGTCGTCGCACTATGTCAAGGCGCTCGAGGCGGAAGGCCAGAAAGTCGACCTTGTGCAGTATCCGCCGGATACGACCGACTTTTCGCCGCTGCTTACCCGCATCAAGGGCATGAAGCCCGATATCGTGCATTTCTGGTACAATGGCGATTCAACGCTCACCGCTTTCCCGCAGGCTCTCAAGCTCGGCGTGGCGCCGTCCTATTTCCTGTTCGGCGTCGATCCGGGCATCTATCAGGAGCGCAGCCTGAAGGCTGATGTGCCGGTGACGCTGAGCTGCGTGCCGGTCTGCTGGGGTTCATCGCCATACCCCGAAGTGAAGCAGTATTTCGACAAGTATTTCGGCCTCGGCGCCGCCAAGGGCCCGCAGTCCTCGGTCTCGCTGCTCTATTACGATTACTTCTTCTGGTACGCCAAGGCGCTGGAGAAGGTCGGCAAGATCGACGATCCGGACGCGGTGGTCGCGGAGCTCCTGAAGTCGGACTACAAGGGCGTCGTGTCGCCGGTGCCGCTTGTGTTCAACAAGCACCACCAGGTCACCTTCGCGACCGAGGTTTGCATGGTCGAGCCCAACACATCCGACCAGTTCAAATGCGCGGTCGAGCAGCCGCCGGCCGCTCCGCCGCCCGGCGACAACGGCGGCTGAGCCGGCCCGCGACAAAATCCGACATCGGGATGGGCGGCGAGGTTCCGTCCATCCTCCCCTTGCAGGCTCGCCACCCGGATACGACGATGGACATTTTTGTGCAGCAACTGGTGAACAGCCTCTCGGTTGCCAGCGTCACCATTCTCATCGGCATCGGCATCACGCTGATCTTCGGTCTCGCCGGCATCGTCAATTTCGCACATGGCGAGTTCCTGATGGTCGGCGGCATGGCGACCTGGTTTATGGTCGGCGCCGGCATGAACTTCTTCGTGGCCCTTGTGCTCGCCGGGCTGCTGGTCGGCGCGCTCGGCTTTGCCGCCGAAAGATGCCTGTTCCGCTTCACGCTCAACCGGCCGATGAACGGCTTCATCATGTCGATCGGCCTCAGCGTCATCCTGCAGCATGCGGTCATCCGCGTGTTCAACGAATTCCAGAAAAGCATCACCGACCCGGTCGGCCTGGTCTGGACGATCGGCGGCGTCGACATCATCGCCATGCGCGCGATCGTCGTCGCGATAACGGCCATCATCGTGGCGATCACCTATTTCGGCATCTCGCGCAGCCGCTATGGGATGGCGTTGCGGGCGAGCGTTGCGGACCGCGACACCGCCGAGCTGATGGGCATTCCGGTGCGCCGCTACGTCACCGGCGTCTTCATTTATGGCAGCCTGCTTGCCGGAATAGGCGGCGCCTTGATGATCTCGCTGTTTCCGATCACACCGTTTACCGGCAGCGTCATCATCATCCGTGGTTTCGCCGTCTCGCTGATCGGCGGCCTCGGCAATGTCGGCGGCGCGGTCGTCGGCGGCCTGGTGCTCGGCTTGGTCGACGGTCTCAGCGCCGGCTACGGCTATCCGGAATGGACCGACGCCTATTCGCTGGTCGTGATGATCCTGATCCTGGTGCTGCGGCCGCAGGGCCTGCTCGGCGGCACGCTCGGCCCCAAGGCATCGTGAGATGTCGATGCCAGTGACCGACAACAGCGCCGGCAAGACAGGCGCCGCGCCAGAAGGCGCCAGAGCACGGGATCGCCTGGCGCTTCTGACGGCGGACAACGCCGCCGTTCCCCTGCCGGCCGGCGTCCAGGCGATCACGGCCATCCTTTTGGCGGTGCTGCTCATCGCCTTGCCCTGGCTCGGCCTCGGCTACCGCTTCCTGTCGATCGCCATCACCACGCTCTATACGGCGATCGGGCTCTACGGCCTCGGCCTGCAGTTCGGCCAGGCCGGCATCATGTCGGTCGGCCATGCGGCGCTGATGGGCGTCGGCGCCTATGCCTCGGCGATCCTGTCGGTGCAGCTCGGCCTGGGTTTGTGGGCATCGCTGCCCTTCGCCATGGCGCTGTCGGCGATCGTCGGCGGCGTCATCGGCCTGCCGACGCTGAGGGTCGGCGGCCAGCATTACATCATCATCACCTTCTGCTTCTGCGCGCTGTTCGTCATCGTGCTGACCAATGGCGGCACCTTCACCGGATCGGCGACCGGCCTCGACGTCGGCTCGGTGACACCCTTGCCTGGCATCAATTTCGACAAGCTCTCCAACAATTACTACCTGGTCCTGGCGGCGCTGTTCCTGGCGGTTGTGGCAACCTATCTCATCGGCAATTCGCGCTACGGGCGGACGTTGCGGGCCATCCGCGAGAACGAGCAACTGGCGCGTTCGGTCGGCATCAATGTCGACCTGCACAAGCTCGGCGTGCTGATGGTCTCGGGCCTGTTCGCGGGCCTCGCCGGGGTGCTGCAGCTCTACTATCTGCGCCACATCTCGCCGACCCTGTTCGGCGCCTTTCCCAGCCTCTACCTCGCGCTGATGGTCATGCTGGGCGGCGCCCGCTATCTCTACGGGCCGCTGATCGGCGCGGTCGTCGTCAATTTCCTGCCCGAGGTGCTGAACCTCGATCCGGTCGATTCCCGCATCGCCTACGGCGTCTGTCTGCTCCTGGTGATCCTGCTGCTGCCGGGCGGCGTCGGCGCCGGCATCAAGAACATCTACTGCGCGATTACCGGCGGCTTCGAGACGCAAAAGCAAAGAGGTTCGAATGGCCGCGCTTGAGGTGAGGGGCCTGCGCAAGCAGTTCGGCGGCGTCGTCGCGCTCAACGGCATCGATCTCGACATCGACACCGACCGTGTCGTCGGTATCGTTGGCCCTAACGGCTCCGGCAAGACAACTTTGTTCAACGTCGTCACCGGCGTCCATCCGGCGACCGGCGGCACGGTGTTCTGGCATGGGCAGGACATCACCAATATCGGCGCGCATCGCATCGCGCGAAAGCGGCTGGTGCGGACGTTCCAGCAGGCGATGTCGTTTCCGGGCCTGACCGTCGACGAGAACGTCCGGATCGCCTGGGAGCAGGGCAGGAGGGGAGACGGCCGCTGGGCGTCACCGGGCATGATCCTCGAGTTTGTCGGCCTGGCGCCGCTTAGCAAGGCGATTGCGGGATCGCTGCCCTTCGGCAGCCTGAGACGCCTTGGGCTGGCCGTCGCGCTCGGTGTGTCGCCCGAACTCCTGCTCCTGGATGAGCCCGGCGCCGGGCTGAACGACAGCGAAGCCCAGGCCTTCGCGGCGGTCATCGCGCAGCTGCCGCCGCAAGGCATCGGCGTGTGCCTGATCGACCATGACATGGACATGATGGCCGACCTCTGCGACCGCCTCATCGTGCTCGATTTCGGCACGAAGATCGCCGAAGGTCCGCCGGGCGAGGTGCTCGCCGACCCCAAGGTCCGCGAGGTCTATCTCGGTCCCGACAAGAAGGCGGCCGCGTCATGAGCCTGCTTGCCGTCGAGCATGTCGACACCGGCTACGGGCCCGTCGCCGTCAATCGCGACGTCTCGCTCGCGGTCGGCCAAAACGGGATCGTCACCATTCTGGGACCCAACGGCGCCGGCAAGACGACGCTGCTGCGATGCATCGCCGGCCTGGTGAAGCCGCGGCGCGGCACGGTGACCTTCGAGAGCCGCGACGTCACCAAGCTTCACGCCGACGAAAAAGCAACGCTCGGCATCGTGATGGTGCCGGAAGGCCGCCGCGTGTTCGCCGACATGAGTGTGCGCGAGAACCTTTTGCTCGGCGCCTACTGCCGCAAGGACCGGGATGCTATCGAAGCCGACATCGCCTTGATGGAAAGCTATTTCACCATCCTTGCCAAGAAGCGCGGCGCCAAGGCCGGGACGCTCAGCGGAGGCCAGCAGCAGATGCTGGCCATCGCGCGCGGCCTTGTGGCCAGGCCACGCATCCTGTTGCTCGACGAGCCGTCGCTCGGGTTATCGCCATTGCTGGTCTCGGAGCTGCAGGGCATCATCATCGACGTGCGCGAGAAGTTCCGCGCCGCGGTGTTGCTCGTCGAGCAGAACGCCGGACTGGCACTCTCGGTGGCCGAGCAAGGCTATCTCATGAATTCCGGGCGCATCGTAGCTTCAGGCGGCATCGAAGAGTTGCAACAGTCGTCGGTCATGCAGGAGCTCTATCTCGGCAAGAGGGCGCGGCAGAACCAAAGTTCCTCGCAGGCTTAATATTCGCAGTGTCTAACGGCGACAGCCCGAAGTGGGTTCGGGTCCGATGCCTGCAGAGATCCGCCGGCGCCGGAAGATCGTGGGAAGACCTCACGATGCCCAACCCGCGTTGGACGATTGTCCCTTATCTTCAACGCGTATCACGACGATCAGCGCGTGAAATAAAAGCAAATCACAATCCGGCAGCGACCTCTTGGATGAAGTCCAGAAACGCTCTGACCTTTGCAGGGGGTAGATGGCGCGAGGGATGGTAGGCATAGAGTGGATAAAGCTCCTCCGACCAATCCGGCAAAATCCGCACCAATTCGCCGCGTGCCATGAAGGGCGCGAGACCCACGGCAAGGCTCTGGAACACCCCTTGACCCGCCACGCAGGCGGAGACCGCGACGGAAGGATCGTCGAGCACCAGGCGGCTTGTGACCTTGACCGCAACGATCTCGCCGCCGCGATAGAATTCCCACGGAAACGGCAGTCCCGTCTGAGGATCGCGGAAGAGCAGAGCCTCGTGATGGACGAGGTCATGAGGCGAGCGCGGCTCGCCATGACGATCGAGATATACCGGCGCGGCGACCGTCAGGATCGGCGTTTCGAGGAGTTTTTGTACGATGAGCCTTGAATCGTCCGGGGGGCCGAAGCGTACCGCGACGTCTATCCCCGCCATCATCTCCTCGCGATAGTTGCTTGTGGATAGGTCGAGTTGCAGCATTGGATAGCGTGCCAGGAACTGCCTAAGCGTCGGCGCGAGCACCATGCGCGCGAACCAGGGATCGACTGATACGCGCAGCCTGCCGCGCACGACCGCAGCGGCACCTGCCACCTCGGCTGCCGCCTCGTCGAGGCCGGCAAGCAATGGCATTACCTGCGCATGGAAGCGCCGCCCTTCTTCGGTGAGGCTTACCTCGCGCGGATTGCGGTCGAAGAGGCGGACGCCGACCCTCGCTTCCAGGCGCGCCACCGCCCGGCTCACGCCCGAGGGCGTTACGCCGAGCATTTCGGCCGCCCGGGCGAAATTCCCGGCCTCCGTCACCGCCGCAAGGACGCCGACGCCGGTGAGGAGCCGCGTGTCGAAAACCATTCCTTCTCCTTACCGTCCACTAACGGACGCCACCTCGAAAACGCAATGATTTTGAGTCACCGTAGCACTGATCTTAATGCGCGTGAATCACGTTATATCTCGGCATACACACGGCTCCATTGTCGGGTGAGCAGCCATCGGCCGCCCTCCTGAGAACCTTCAAAGGAGCCAGTCATGAACCAGTTGACACGCAGAACCATTCTCCAGCGCGGAGGCCTGCTCGGTGCCATTCTGGCGCTCGACACCGTGAGCCCCGCTCTGGCTGCAACGAAGCCCGTCGCATCCCTTCTGAGCGCGAGCGCAATCGACGCCGCCTTGCGCGCCGGCGTCTCCCGTGACGACGTCTCCGGCGTCGTCGCCATGGCAGCCACCCGCAATGGCCTCGTTTACGAAGGCAGCTTCGGCAGGTCGAACGTTGCGACCGGCGCGCCGATGACGGCCGACACGGTGTTCTGGCTGCTCTCCATGACCAAGGCCTTCACGGCCACCGCCTGCATGCAGTTGATCGAACAGGGCCGCATCGACCTCGATGACGACGCGGCCAAGTATCTGCCCGAACTTACCGCGCCCCAGGTCCTTGAAGGCTTCGCCGCCGACGGTGCGCCGCGCCTGCGCCCCGCCAAACGCGCCATCAAGGTGCGGCATCTGCTTACCCACACCTCCGGCTTCACCTATTCGATCTGGAGCGAGGCGCTGAGCCGCTACGAGCAGGTCACCGGCATGCCCGACATCGCCACCTGCAAGAATGCCGCCTTCACGGCGCCGCTCGAATTCGATCCCGGCGAACGCTGGGAATACGGCATCAGCATGGATTGGGTCGGCAAGCTGGTGGAAGCCGTCTCGGACCAGTCGCTGGAAGTCTATTTCCGCGAAAACATCTTCGCGCCGCTCGGCATGCGGAACTCCGGTTTCCTGATCGGGAGCGAACAGAAGAAGCTTGTCGCCACCTTCCAGAACCGGCGCGCAGATGGCGGGTTGGAGCCGGCGCCGTTTGAGATGCCGCAGCGGCCGGAATTCTTCATGGGCGGCGGCGGCGCCTTCTCGACCCCGCGCGACTACATGACGTTCCTGCAGGCCCTGTTGAACGGCGGGACGCTAAATGGCGCGCGTATCCTCCGTCCGGAGACGGTCTCGCTGATGATGCAGAACCAGATCAGCGAACTGAACGTCCACGAGATGCGCTCGGCGCATCCGTCCTATTCGCGCAGCTTCGACCAATTCCCCGGCCAGCCGCACAAATGGGGCCTCTCCTTCGACATCAACACGCAGCCTGGGCCGAACGGCCGCTCTGCGGGCAGCATCTCATGGGCGGGCCTGCTCAACTGCTATTTCTGGCTCGATCCGGTCAAGCATGTCACCGGCGCGCTCTTCACACAGATCCTGCCCTTTTACGACGAGCGGGTCGTCGCCCTCTACGGTGCCTTCGAGCGCGAGCTCTATGCCGGACTCGCCTGAGTCGGCGCGATCCCAACCAAAGGAGAACCGATATGTTTGCAATCACCGGAATCACCGGCAAAGTCGGCGGCGCCTTGGCGCGCACTTTGCTTGCCGACGGGCTTTCCGTCCGCGCAGTCTTGCGCGACGAGGCTAAGTCTGGGCCATGGATCAGACAGGGCTGTGAGGTCGCCCTTGCCGAGATGAATGATGCGGAGGGCCTCGCAGCCGCCTTCCGCAGTGTCGAGGGCGTCTTCATCCTGCCGCCGTCGGAATTCGATCCCGAGCCAGGCTTTCCCGAGGCGCGGCGCGTAATCGCGGCGCTGGTGGCGGCCCTCATCGCGGCCCGTCCCGGCAAGGTGGTGTGCCTGTCGACCATCGGCGCCGACGCTGCGCACGAGAACCTGCTGACCCAGCGCACCCTGCTTGAGGAAGCGCTCGGCGAGCTCGACTTGCCGGTAACCTTCCTTCGGCCCGCCTGGTTCATGGAGAATGCGCTGTGGGACGTTGCCGCCGCGCGTGATGAAAGCGTGCTGCGCAGCTGCCTGCAGCCAGCCGACAAGGCCTTCCCGATGGTCGCGACGCAGGATGTCGGGCGCACCGCAGCTGCGCTCTTGCGCGAGGACTGGACCGGAACGCGGATCGTCGAGCTGGAAGGGCCTCAGCGCGTGTCGCCAAACGACCTCGCCCATGCCTTCGCCAAGGCGCTGGACCATCAGGTGCGGGTCGAGATCGTGACGCGCGACAGTTGGGAAGCGCTCTTCCGCGGGCAAGGCACGCGCAATCCGCTGCCCCGAATTCGCATGATCGACGGCTTCAACGAGGGTTGGATCGCGTTCCGCGACGACGGCAGGTCGGCGATGAAAGGTACCGTGACACTCGAAGACGTTGTCACGGACCTCGTCGGCCAGAACTGCTCCGAGGCGGCTGGCTGAGGTCGATAGCTGCGGGCACGAAACACCGGCGGTGCAGCGTCCCCCCGAAGCATCAACTCAGAAAAGCGAGTTCATGGACACCATCATCACAAGGGGCGTCGCAATCCCTCGGCTCGGCTTCGGTACTTTCCGCGTGCCGGGGGCAGACGCCCAGCCGGTCGTCGAGAGCGTCTCTTCTCGGGCGGCCCGTCGGTGACAATCAAGTCGCACCACAATGTCGGCGGCCTGCATGGACGTCGGCCCCCGATCGTTGAAGCCGACGAGGGCGCCAACGTCGAGCTTGGGCGAAGCGGACACCCGACTTGCGTTGTCGGGTGCAAAGCCGTAAGACCTGCACGTCGCGAAAAACGACGCCCGCATCACTGGGCTTCGCGCATACGCCGACCGTTTCGCGGTCGGCCAGCGGCTCCAACAGCACGAGCCTGACGACAGATTGGGCTCCCGATTTCGTGCTCCGTCGGCACGGATCGCAAGACATGGAGCGCGCTATGCAATATCCCATCACGATTGTGGGCGCAGGTTTGGGTGGCCTCACCCTGGCCCGCATTCTCAATCTCAATGGCATCGCCGCCGTGATCTACGAGGCAGAGGCATCGCCCAGCGCCCGCGTGCAGGGCGGGCTGCTCGACATGCATGAAGCTACCGGCCAGCATGCCCTGAGGGTGGCCGGTCTGTTCGAGCAGTTCGAGCGGCTGGTGCGTCCCAGCGAGGACGCGAAGCGCGTCGTCGATCGAGATGGCACAGTGCTGCTCGACAAGCCCGGTAATCCCTTCAGCAAGCGCCCGGAGGTGGACCGCGGTGAGCTGCGGAAGATGCTGATCGATGCCCTGCCGCAGGGCACGATCCATTGGGGACACAAGGTCGCGTCGGTGTCGTCGAGAGGCGACGGCCGAAACGAGCTCCGATTCGTCGACGGCACTGGCACGACGACGTCGCTGCTCGTAGGCGCCGATGGCGCGTGGTCGAGGGTGCGGCCGCTCTTGTCCCAGACGAAGCCTGAATATTCCGGGACCTGCTTCATCGAGACGCATCTGTCGGCGGACGATCCGCGCAGCGTCGCAAACGCTGAGATCATCGGCACAGGCACGCTGATGGCAGTGGCGCCGGGCAAGGGCATTCTTGCCCATCGCAACGCGGACGGCAGTGTTCACGTCTATGTCGCGATCAACAAGCCGGAAAGCTGGGCATCAAGCATCGACTTCACGGAGGCACGCGCCGGTCTCGCCCGGGTCGCCGAGCAGTTCGACGGTTGGGCCGCACCGCTGGTCGCGCTGATCACAAACACCGATATCTCGCCCGTGATACGGCCGATCTACGCGCTGCCGGTCGACCATCGCTGGCGCCACGTGCCAGGCGCGACGCTGCTCGGCGATGCCGCGCACCTAATGTCTCCCTTCGCTGGTGAAGGCGCCAACTTGGCGATATATGACGCCGCTGAGCTGGCTGTTGCGATCGCCGTCAAAAACGACAACGAAGCCGCCATCGCCGAATACGAACAGCGTCTGTTCCCTCGCAGCACCAGCGTTGCGCAAACCAGCGCGCAGAACCTCACTCGGTTCTTCGGACCCGAGGCTCCTCAGAGCGTCGCCGACCTCTTCAGCGCCTTGGGCTGAGAGATACGGCCCAAAACGAGGGCTCGACCCCCCTTGATCGCCGCTTCGGAAGTTTGGTCGGCAAAGCACCTTCGAGACAAATAGGCTGTTTCGGTCTTTCCAGCGAATTTCGAGGAGCTGATGTTGGAGCGCGACCTGTCACGAGCGTCTTGATGGTCAATTGGTCTTCAATTGACCGACACGGTTCTCCGCAATCCAGCGGGCAGCCAGCACCAGCGCGCCCATGCTGAAATCCTTACCGTGCTTGGCGACCATTTCTTCCGACAGTTTGGCGAGCCGTTCGAAGAATTCATCCTTGCTCTTGTCCTCAGGGGTAAGTTCGGTCTGCATCCTTCTTCTCCTGTCGCTTGCGGCCCGTATTGGCCTATTTGAACATCTGGGCGGGAAAGGTGATGATCGCGGCGGTACCGTCGACGGCGCCTAACGCCAGGTGCCGTCCGTCGCCGGACCAAGCAAGCGCGGTCACCGCGCTGCCCAGGGGTCTGACGAGGAGTTCGTCCCGCGTTCCGATCTGGGCGATGGTGATCCGACCGTTGGCATAGCCGGCCGCAATCAGTTTCTTCTGCGGATGGGCGGCCACGGCCTCGACCGGAACCAACCCGGCGCGGCCAGTCTCCAGAGCGCCGGAGGTTTCGCCGTCAAGTGGCGGCGCGGTCATCGACCAGCCGGCAATCCGGAATGCGCCCGACGCAAACAGCGCGTCCCCCGGCGCGCTCCAGCATACCGTCCGGACTGACGATGGAAATCCCGCCACGATTGCAGTTCGGTCATCACTTGCGCTGACCAGAGCAAGGCCTCCGGTTTCGAGCCCACAGGCCAGCCAGGCGCCGTCGCCACTCCAGCAAATTGACATCGGGTGCGCTGAAAAGGCGAAATCGCGCATCGGGGTGGGCTCGCCTTCGACTATCCAGGTCGACAACCCGTGCTCCTGACCACAGGCAAGCCTCCTCCCGGCTGGTGAGAAGGCAAGCGCGTCCGTGGATGGTGGCGCGTCGCGTTGCAGCCTCACTGGCTCGATCCCGCCGCGCGCCAAAAAGATGTCCTGCCCGCTGCTGACGGCCACCATGCCCGTCCGAGGACTATAGTCGATTGCGACGGCAGGTCCGGCGATCTTGACCAGCGTCTCCATCACAGAGCCGTCCGCGTTCAGCCGGGCCACATCGCCGGCCGCCGTCCCGACGAGAAAGTCGGACCCAAGGTAGCTTGCGAGCGGAACATCGCCATCAGCCAGAACGGCGGTCGCTACCAGTGGCACCGGCGGCTTTTCCCTTGGGCGGATCGTCGTTTGGCCGAGATCGCCGCTCACCCTGATCCGCTGCTCCGGCGGTTCCTGGTCCGCGACTGCCGCTATGGCAACCGTTCCGTCGATGCACGTGAAGGCGACGGTCGAGCCATCGGCGCTGAAGCGCAGATCGGCGATCGCCGATGGACGGCACCAGCTTCTCGCCAGCAGGTCGAACAAGGTGAGGTTCTGTATCGCGTGCTGGTTCATGGCCACTCCCTTCGTCAGTTCACGGTCTTCGCCAGGCGACGGTCGACATCGTCAATGTCACCTTCGGCGGCCGCGATACGTTCCTCGCACGCCGTGCATGCGTTCCTGAATGCCGCGGCACTCTCCTCGGCTTCATGCAAGTCCTGCACCAGTTGCGCGTTCGTGCCGCGTCTGCCGATCTCGAGTTCCAGGCGCAGCACATCCATCTCGACGCCGGCAAGTTTCTGGTTGAGACGCTGCGCCTCGGCGGTGAGCGCGCAGACGCTCGCGACGAGATCGAGGCGGCGGGCGAGCAGCGCGTCACGGCTTTCGGTTTGCCCCATCGGACCCTCCTGTCACTTTTCGTTTCCAGGCACCGGACCTGGCGGTTGCTCGAATGCCGCCAGCAGCCCGGGCAGTGTGCCGGCCTGTGACTGGAACTGCTTTTCGGCCGTCTCGATGTGGCTCTTGAGCTGGTCCCAGATGTCGACGCGCATCATCGCAGTCGTGTCCCCGGTGAGGCGCTCGATTTCTTCGACGCGGAACTGGCGCGACAGCGAAACGCCGGAAAATACGAAGTCGCGCAGCAGGATGGCGTGGCTCTCGATGAACAGATGGATCATGGGATGCGTTTCGGCGGTGACGCCGCCGGCCGCAAGTTCGGCCCGGATGAAGCTCTGGAAGTGGCTCTGCAGGCGCAATTGGCTCTCGCCCATGAAACGCATGACAAACACCAGATCACGGGGCATCAGCCTTACCAGATCGCCGGCAACGCCGTCGGACAGATCGGATGTTGGCGGCGGACGGCTCCGGTTGTCCCTGTCGTTCGGCATAGCCTCTCTCCTGCTGAGCCGCATGGGCCGTCACGTTGAAATAATAGAGAGACCAGAAGAATTTAATAGATGGCGTGTATTTTTCTGCATGCTGCAGGTGCTAAGTAAATATATTGCGATTGCGAATAGAAGAAAATCATTACAGCCGTAAGTTACAATTGTAAAATAACGTTACAGTTGATGGCGATCTCTGCCGTCGAAATGCGCGTGGGTTGTTCCCAACGGCCGGATGCGCCCTTATTTCCAAACTGGCACGGCGCTTGCTTTGTCTATTTCCATAAGAAGCCCATCGCGCTCTCGTCGCGGTGCTAAAAGAACGAAGGAACGGAGGAAGCAGGTCCGCTTCGATACGCCATCGCAAGTGCGGTTGGCGTAGCGAGCCGCGCCAGACCCCTCACAAACCTTTGCCGCGATCCACTTGAACAGCCGGCCGTCGGTCGCGCCTGAATGCGCAACCCTTTGTCGTGCCGTTCGCACTCTCACTGGCGGCGCTGTTTGCCGTCTCACGCCCGGATCAAGGGATCCTCGGCTCAAACCTGGTGGAGGCTTATGACGATGTCGTCTTTGACGCTCAACAAGATTACCTCGCAACGCGGCATTTCCGTAGGCGAGGCGACGAAGAAGATTTCCGACCTCGGTTGGAACCCGAGCTATGTCCAGGAAGCGATGACGTTTCCGACCGACTACAAGATCGCCAAGGCGCCGCGCGATCCGATGAAGCAGGTGCTGCGCTCTTACTTCCCCATGCAGGAGGAGAAGGACAACCGCGTCTATGGCGCGCTCGATGCCGCTCTTCGCGGCGACATGTTCCGCAATGTCGAGCCGCGCTGGGTGGAATGGATGAAGCTCTTCCTCGCCATCATTCCCTTCCCGGAAATCTCCGCCGCCCGTTCGATGGCGATGGTGGCGCGGCTGGCGCCGGGCGAGGATCTCAGGACCGGCTTCACCATGCAGATGGTCGACGAGTTCCGCCACTCCACGATCCAGATGAACCTGAAGAAGTGGTACATGGAGAACTACATCGATCCGGCGGGCTTCGACATCACCGAGGAAGCCTTCGGCAAGTGCTATGCGACGACCATCGGCCGCCAATTCGGCGAAGGCTTCATCACCGGCGATACGATGACGGCCGCGTGCATGTACCTGACCGTCGTGGCCGAGACGGCGTTCACCAACACGCTCTTCGTCGCCATGCCCTCGGAGGCCGCCCGCAACGGCGATTACGCGCTGCCGACTGTGTTCCTTTCGGTGCAGTCTGACGAGAGCCGGCACATCGGCAACGGCCACTCGCTGCTGATGGCCGCGCTCAAGGAGCCTGAGAACCACCTGCTGCTCGAGCGCGACATGCGCTACGCCTTCTGGCAGAACCACGCCATCGTCGATGCCGCAATCGGCACCTTCATCGAATACGGCACCACCAATCGCGACAAGTCGAAGGAATCCTATGCGGAGATGTGGCACCGCTGGATCTACGAAGACTACTATCGCACCTACATGCTGCCGCTCGAGAAGTACGGCATCAAGATCCACCATGACGATGTCCAGGCAGCCTGGGAGCGCATCACCAAGAAGAACTACGTCCACAAGGTCGGCCAGTTCTTCGCGGTTGGCTGGCCGGTGAACTTCTGGCGCATCGAGGCTCAGACCGACAAGGACTTCGAGTGGTTCGAGCACAAATATCCGGGCTGGTACGCCGAGTTCGGCGACTTCTGGAAATGGTATGCCAAGCTCAGCCACAAGGGCGAGAAGGTGCTCTTGTTCAACAGCGATGTCGGTTACGTCTATCCGCACCGCTGCTGGTCCTGCCTCGTGCCTTGCCTGATCCGCGAGGACATCGTGGTCGACGAGATCGACGGGCAGCTGCATACCTTCGCCCACGAGCTCGACCGCTGGACCGCTGTCGAAGCCTTCGCCGACGAGTATCAAGGCCGTCCGACGCCCGCGATGGGCCGCTTCAGCGGCAAACGCGAGTGGGAGACGCTCTATGACGGCTGGGATCTCGCCGATGCGATCAAGGACCTCAACTTCGTCCGTTCCGATGGCAAGACGCTGATCCCGCAGCCGCATTTGCGCTTCGGCGCCGACGAGCAGTGGACGCTCGACGACGTGCGCGGCAACGTCCTCGGATCGCCGCTCAAGGCGCTTCGCGGCATGTCGCCGGCCGATCGTGAGAAGCATCTGGCCGAGTATCGGGCCGGCTTCACGATCACGCCCTTCAACTGACCATACGAGCGCGGGGGCCGGGTTCCGACCCCCGCGACATTCCAGAGGAAGGCCATCTCCTGTCCTGCGGACGGGCCGGAGAGGAATTGGGAGGTTATCGATGACTGGTGCTCACACCGTGCGCCTGGAGCCGGTCGGCGTCGAGTTCGAGGTCGAAAACGGCGAGACGGTCCTGAACGCGGCATTCCGCCAAGGCATTGCGCTGCCGCATGGCTGCAAGGAAGGGCAATGCTCGGCCTGCAAATGCGTGCTGCTCGAAGGCGAGGTCGACATGCTGAAATACTCGACCTTCGCCCTCAACGACACGGAGAAGGATACCGGGCACATCCTGCTGTGCCGGTCCATCGCCTATTCCGACATGCATGTCGAGCTTCTCAACTACGACGAGGAGGTGCTGGCGAAATCAATCGCGGTGAAGACATTCAAAGGCCGGATCTCAAAATTCGAACATCTGACCCATGACATCCGCGGCATCGAGATCGAGCTCGGCTCGCCGATAAAATTCTGGGCTGGGCAATATGTCGACATCACGGTCACCACGCAAAAAGGGGAGACGATTACGCGCTCGTTCTCCATGGCAAATACGCCGGACCAAACCCAAAAACTTTCCTTCATCATCAAGAAATATCCCGAAGGAAAGTTCTCCGGAGAGCTTGATTCCGGAGGCATCCGCGTCGGAGCCGAAGTCACTGTCGCCGGACCCTATGGAACCTGCTTCCGGCGGGAGGAACGGCAAGGTCCCCTGATCCTGGTCGGCGCCGGCTCCGGCATGTCGCCGGTTTGGTCGATCCTCAACGATCACCTGAAGAGCGGCGAGAAGCGGGACGTGTTCTTCTTCTACGGCGCGCGGACCCCGACCGACCTGTTCTATCTCGACAGGATCGCCGAGCTTGCCGGCCGCCACCCGGAGCTGAACTTCATCCCGGTGCTGTCGCATGTGAATGGCGAGGCGTGGGACGGCGAGCGCGGCTTCGTCCACCAGAGCGTCGATGCCAAGCTCAAGCAACTGGCGGTCGACGGGCAGGGCGACGTCTACGCCTGCGGTCCGCCGCCCATGATCGATGCGCTGCAGCCGGTCCTGTTCATGAACGGCTTCGAGAGCGAACGCATCTTCTTCGACCGGTTCACCACGTCGTCCAGCGCCACCCCGGGCCATTGAGACGGCCCGGAGCCAGCGACACCAAAGCAACTGCAACAAGGGAGTGAAGACAATGGTAGCAACGTCGAGTTCAGTCGGATCGGGAGCCGCGGGAGCCGCGATCTTCGCCGATTCCGACAGCCGCAAATATCGGTATTTCGATCCGAAAGGCCAGCGCGCCACCCATTACGAGGATGTCACGGTCGACGTGCAGCCCGACCCCGAGCGCTACCTGATCCAGGACTGGATCATCTCCTTCTCGAACGGCAAGGGCGCCTACATCAAGGATAATACGGCTGCCAAGAGCTCGAACTGGCATGCCTTCCGGGCTCCCGACCAGGAGTGGGAGCGCACGCATTATCAGCGCCAGTCGAAAATCGAGACGATGGTGCAGAGCGTGATCACCAATGCCCGCCGCGCCGGCGCGCCGAAGACCTTCGACAAGGTTTGGGCCAAGCTCCTGCAGGCGCATCTCGGAGCGTGGAAACATGCCGAGTTCGGCCTAGGCACTTCGCTGATGCAGGCGCAGCGCTACGGCTACACGCAGATGATCAACAACGCCACGCTGACCAATTCGTCCTACAAGCTGAGGCTCGCCCAGGACATCACGCTCTATCTCGCTGAGATCGGCATGGACATCGCCGGCTGGGACGACGAACTCGGCAAGAAGCACTGGCTGGAGGACGGTGTCTGGCAGGGCACCCGCGAGGCGGTCGAAACCATCATGGGCACGACCGATTATCTGGAACAGTACTTCGCCATCAACATCGTGTTCGAACCGCTGGTCGGCGAACTGTTCCGCTCCGGCTTCCTGATGCAGGCTGCGGCGGCCAACCACGACTTCATCACACCGCCGGTGATCTCGGCGGCCGAAGCCGACTACGAGCGCAACCTCGCCAACACCATCGACCTGGCCTACCTGCTTGCCAATGACGAGAAGCATGGCGCGGCGAACAGGAAGCTCTTCCAGGGCTGGGTGAACAAGCACGGCGCGCTTGCCGACAAGGCAGCCACCGGCCTTCAGCCGATCTGGTCGATGCCGCATTCCAAGCCGATTTCCTTCACCGACGTTCGCGCCCAATCCGAGGAACGGATCGGCCAGATCCTCGGCGAACTCGGCCTCAAGCGCTGAACAGGGAGAAGACCAACATGTCAGTAGCAGCACGCGACGCCTCGCAGTCCAACATCTTCAAATCGATGAAGGACATCACCTTTGAGCAGACGATTTCGCACCAGTGCGGCGTCACCATGAACGACTCGGTCGAGGCGCGCGCCATCGCCGAATTCATGGGCAAGAAGCCGGGGGTTATCGTCACTTACCAGCCGGCCATGATCCGCATCGACGGCAACGGCAAGCTGATCTTCAAGATGGACGAGATCAGCGAATATCTCGGCCGCGACATGACCGCCGAGATCTTCGAGGTCAACACCTCCACCCACTACGGCCGCATGGTGCGGGTCGACGACAACACCG
Organism: Mesorhizobium sp. CA12; assembly: GCF_020165255.1. Lineage (NCBI taxonomy): Bacteria > Pseudomonadati > Pseudomonadota > Alphaproteobacteria > Hyphomicrobiales > Phyllobacteriaceae > Mesorhizobium > Mesorhizobium sp. CA12. The sequence continues at coordinate 136,423 of NZ_JAIUHT010000005.1, read as the reverse complement.
TGATCCTGTTCGGGAACATGGACGAGGTCTTCGAATACATCTGAGGAAGCCGGGCACCGGCGCGCCGCCCGATCGCGGCGCGCCCACTCCATCAACAGGACGGCATCAACGCGACGATTGCGGAGGCAAGAATGTACAGGACACCTGAAGGCAAAGACATTTTCGTGGTCGATGGCCACACCCATTTCTGGGACGGCAGCCCGGAGAATCAGAGGAACATCCACGGCAAGCAGTTCATCGACTGCTTCTACGCCTATCATACGGGGCTGAGCCCGAAGGAGCAGCTTTGGGAGAAGGGCAAGTTCGAGAAATACAGCGCCGACGATCTCTATCGCGACCTGTTCATAGACGGTCCGGACGACGTGGCGATCGTCCAGTCGACCTATCTGAAGGATTTCTACAAGAACGGGTTCAACACGATCGAGCGCAACGCGGAGGTCGCCAAGCGCTACCCGGAGCGCTTCATCATCAATGGGTCCTTCGATCCGCGCGACGGCGAGAAGGCGCTGGAATACATCCACTTCATGAAGGAGACTTACGACGTCAAGGGCGTGAAGATGTACACTGCCGAGTGGAACGGCGCCTCCAAGGGCTGGAAGCTCACAGATCCCGACGCCTACAGGTGCTTCGAACTCTGTGAAAAGCTCGGCATCAAAAACATTCACGTTCACAAGGGCCCAACGATCATCCCGCTCAGCAAGGACGCGTTCGACGTGCATGATGTCGACCACGCAGCGACGGATTTCCAGGGCTTGAACTGGATCATCGAGCATTGCGGGCTGCCGCGCCTCGACGATTTCTGCTGGATCGCGACGCAGGAAACCAATGTCTATGGCGGCCTTGCCGTGGCGCTGCCCTTCATCCATTCGCGCCCGCGCTATTTCGGCGAGGTCATTGCCGAGCTGCTGTTCTGGATCGGGCCGGAAAAGATCCTGTTCGGCTCCGACTATGCGATCTGGACGCCGCGCTGGCTCGTCGAGAAATTCTGGGCGTATCAGATCCCCGAGGACATCGCCGCGGAACGCGGCGTGCAGCTGACCGACGAGATCAAGGAGAAGATCCTCGGGCTGAATGCCGCGCGGCTCTACGAGATCGACGTCGAAGCGAAGAAGAAGGCGCTCGCAAGTTCGCCCTTCAGCATCGCGGCGGAGTAGGGCCATGGCAACCGCCAGCGTTTCCGACAGCCGCGAGAAGGAACTCTGGCGGCGCCTTGGCGAGGTCAATGACCCGGAACTCGACGAGCCGATCACCGAGATGGGCTTCGTCGAGCGGGCCGAGATGACGGGCGACGGCAGCGTGGAGGTCGATTTCCGCCTGCCGACCTACTGGTGCTCGCCCAACTTCGCTTTCCTCATGCTCGACGGCGTCCGCAAGGCGCTCGACCAGCTTTCCTGGTCGCCCGCCTATCGCGTGAAACTGCACGATCATATGTTCGCGGAGGAGGTCAATCGCGGCATCGAAGCCGGCAAGGCATTCGGCGACATATTCGCCGAGTTAGCCGCAGACGCGGATCTCGGCGCCGTGCGCGAAACCTTCAGGATGAAGGCATTCAAGCGCCGCCAGGAAGCGGTCCTGCGCGGTCTGCGCCAGCACGGCCTGACGGATGTCGAAATCCTCGGCATGGACCTGCCGTCATACGATGCCGCCAGCTTCGAGCCGGGCGAGGCGGCCATGCAGAAGCCACGGTACCGGGCAGCGCTGCTGCAGCGGTTTCCCGATCGCCGTATGGACGATCCCGTCTTCGTCACCTGGGAAGGGCGGCAAATTCCGCCTGCCGCGCTCAGTGCCCATCTCGCCGAGTTACGCGGCGTGCGTGTCAACATGGAGTTCAACGGTGCGCTTTGCCGTGGGCTCAAGCAGACAAGATACAAGGAACTGAGCGTGGTCGAAGGCGAGCCGACGCTGGTCGACTTCATCATGGATCGCGTGCCGGCGCGAAACGCGCCGGCCGTCTAAGCAGCGTCGAAAGCAACGGCCTCCCTCGCACGAGGCCCCCAACCAACAACCCGCCCGTAAGGCGGAAGGAGGAATCATGCCTAAAATTATGCTTCACAATTCCGAGGCCCGCCGGGCCCTTGCCCGTGGCGTCTTTAGGCTGGCGGCGGCAGTTGAACCGACGCTCGGTCCCAAAGGCATGAACGCCATGATCGACCGGCCGATCGGAACGCCGATGGTGACCCGCGACGGCGTCAGCATCGCTTCCGAGATCGAGCTGCATGACCGTTTCGAGAACATGGGCGCGCAGGTCGTCCGCGAGGTGTCGATGCAGACCAACGAGGTCGCCGGCGACGGCACGACGACCGCCATCGTGCTCGCCAACGCGCTGATCCAGGGCGGCATCGAGGCCAATGAGCGCGGCGCCAAATCAGTCGATCTCTGCAAGGGCATCAACCTTGCCGTGGCGGCGGTCGTGACGGCCCTCAAGGCATCGGCCAAGCCCGCCAAGGGCAATGGCGTCCTCGCCTCGGTTGCCAACATCGCCGCAACCGATGCCAAGCTTGGCGCGCTGGTGGCCCAAGCGCATGAGCGCGTCGGCGCGGAAGGTGTCATTACCACCGATTTCAGCGTGACCACCGAGACCACGCTGGACGTGGTCGAGGGCATGTCCTTCGACCGCGGCTACCTCTCGCATCACATGGTGACGGACCAGGAGAAGATGGAGGCCGTGCTCGAGCGGCCCTTCATCCTGATGACCGATCTCAAGATCAAGGAGCCCACGGCGCTCGAGACTGCGCGCCGTATCGCCGACGAGGCGGGGCGCCCGTTGCTGATCGTGTCCGAGGAAGTGTCGCCGGAAGTTGTGGTCACACTGCTCGGCAAGCAGGGGCCAGGCAAATACCTCGTCGTCCATCCGCCGGAGTATGGCCATTGGCGAAAGGCCATGATGGAGGACCTGGCGATCATCACCGGCGGTAGGGTGATAGCCCGCGACCTCGGCGGCCGGCTGGAGGACATCACAGTCGACGATCTTGGGACCGCTGACCGGGTGAAAACCAGCTCATCCTACACCTCGATCATTCGCGGCGGCGGCGACCATGACGCGATCGCGGCGCGCCGCGCCCAGGTGCAGCGGCAGTATGAGGCCGCGCCGCCGAACATCGAGCAGGACAAGCTGCGCGAGCGCCTGGCCAAGCTCTCCGGCGGTACCGCGATCCTCTATGCCGGCGGCGTCACGCCGGTCGAGCAGAAGCGGACCATCCAGCTGATCGAGGATTCGCTGAATGCGGTGCGCGCGGCGTCCGAGGAGGGCGTGGTTGCCGGTGGCGGCTCGGCGTTGGCCCAGATCGCGCCTCTGCTCGACAAGGTGGCGACCGGTGTCGACGGCGATGTCGCCGAAGGCGTGCGCCTGGTCCGGTCGGTGCTGACACGGCCGCTCTGGCGCATCGCCGCCAATGCCGGCGCCGATCCCGAAGCCGTGGTGGCCGAGGTGACGCGCATCAACGGCGGCTACGGCTATAACGCATCCGCCGGCAGCTACCAGAACATGTTCGAAGCCGGGATCATCGATCCTGTCCGCGTCACCTACACCGCGCTGGCCAATGCCGCCTCCGTGGCGACGCTGATCCTGACCACCGAGACACTCATCGGCGATCTTGCCGAGGATGAGGACCCGACGGCCGGGCCGGCGCTCGGCGGCGGCGCGGAAAAGCTTGGCCGCGCCTGAAACAATTCCGGACCTGAAAGGACACGACGATGAAAGCCGCAAGACTTTACGAATACGACCCGCACATGAACGTCAAGCTCAAGATCGAGGAGGTCAAGGCGCCGACGATCACGGCCCCGGACGAGGTCATCGTGCGGGTAGGTGCCGCCGGCCTCTGCCGCACCGACCTCCATATCATTGAAGGTGTGTGGAAACCGACCATGGACCCCGACGGCAGCCTTCTGCCTTACATCATGGGTCATGAGAACGCCGGCTGGGTCGAGGAGGTCGGCAGCGGCGTCAGATCGGTCAAGCGCGGCGATGCCGTGATCTGCCATCCGTTCCGCTCTTGCGGCATTTGCCTCAACTGCCGGCACGGCGAGGATATGTACTGCGACAATGGCCAGTTCCCTGGGCTGGGCATGAATGGCGGCTTCGCCGAATATTTCATCACTAGTGAACGTTCGCTGATCAAGCTCAATGCCAATGTCACGCCGATCGAAGTGGCGCCGCTGGCAGATGCCGGCATCACCGCTTATCGCGCCGCCAAACGAGCGGCGAAGCTTTTGCGGCCGGGGAGCTACTGCGTCCTGCTCGGCATCGGCGGGCTCGGACACATCGCGCTGCAGTCGCTGCATGCGATTTCAGGCTGCCGGATAATCGCCGTCGATCGTGAGCCTGCCGCGCGCGTGCTGGCCAAGGATCTCGGTGCCGACTTCGTCCTCGATGGCGGGCCGAACGTCGTCGAAGAAGTAAAGGCGATCACCGGCGGCGGCGCCCATGTGGTCATCGATTTCGTCGGCGAGCTTGGCGTGGAAAACATCTGCTGGAAGATGGTGCGCAAGGGCGGCCAGCTGTTCGTGGTAGGCTATGGCGGCGCCGTCAACGTGCCGACCGCGCATCTGGTCATCGAGGAAATCAACATCGGCGGCAGCCTGGTCGGCAATTTCACCGAGCTCGTCGAGCTGATGGAGCTCAACGCCGACGGCAAGGTCAAGATGCACTACACCGAATACAATCTCGCCAGCATCAACACCGCGCTCGATGACTTCAAGAACCGGCGCTTCACCGGCCGCGGCGTCATCGTTCCCTGAAAGCCTTGGGCCCGGATGGCGCGCGGAAAGCTGCGGTATCCGGTCCAGGCGTCACAATCCGGAGAGGAAAAAATGAACAAATACATCTGTGAATTCGTCGGAACCTTCGCGCTGGTCTTCTTCGGCTGCGCTACGGTTCTGTTCATGCGTTCCGAGGTCGGACTGCTCGGTGTTGCAATGGCCTTCGGCCTGTCGGTGATTGCGATGGCCTATTCGATCGGGCCGATTTCCGGCGCGCATCTTAACCCGGCGGTAAGCCTTGGCGTCTTTGTTTCCGGCCGGATGAAGTCCAACGATCTCGCCGGCTACGTGGTCGCGCAATGTCTGGGGGCGATCGCTGCCTCGGCGGTGCTCTACGTGATGGCGCAAGGCAAAGGCGGCGGCTATGACGTCGCGGCGAATGGTTTTGCCCAGAACGGCTGGTCGGCCTATTCGGCGACTTCGGCGTTCTTGTTCGAGGCAGTCGCCACATTCCTCTTTCTGCTCGTCATCTTGCGTGCCACCGCGGAGGACGGCGCGGGTGCTCTGGCCGGCCTGGCGATCGGTTTGACGCTGGTCATGATCCACCTCGCCGGCATTGCCGTGTCAGGGTCTTCGGTCAATCCGGCTCGCTCGCTAGGGCCCGCGTTGTTTGCCGGCGGAAGCGCGCTGTCGCAGCTCTGGCTCTATATCGTGGCGCCTTGCCTGGGCGCTGCCGCGGCCGGACTGGTGCTGCGCACCGGGATGATCGGCGCCGGCGAACCGGCACCGCAGCTCGCCTGATCGGCCGCTGCCTTTTTGTCGGTAAGATTCCCAAGCCCATGGCGGAACGCCATGGGTTTCTTTTTTACTGCGTGTTCAGACGAAGCCGCGCCGGATGCCATATTGCTCGAGCTTGCGGTAGAGCGTTGGCCTGGAAATGCCCAGCCGCTGCGCCACCCGGCTGAGATTGCCGCCCTCCGCGGTCAGCGCATTCTTCAACGCTTGGTGTTCCGCCTCGGCTAGCGTGCCAGCGGGCTCTTCGGGGGAGACTGCCGTGTTGCTGCCCGGCTGCGGCTCGGAACCGCCATCCGTGATTTCCTCGGGAAGGTCGTGCAGTCCGATACCACGGCCGCGCGCCAGGACGTGCAGCCGTCCGACGAGGTTCTTCAGCTCACGCACATTGCCCGGCCACCGATAGGCGAGCAATGCAGCGACAGCTTCCTGCGAGAATTCCAGCGGCTCGTCGCCTGATGCAGCGGCGATCTTCCGGTTGAAATGTTCGATCAGCAGCAGCACGTCCTCGCCGCGATCGCGCAGCGGCGGCACAGTGATCGAGACGGCGCCGATCCGATAATAGAGGTCGCGGCGGAAACGACCCGCAGCGACTTCCTGCTTGAGGTCTCGATTGGTCGAGGCGACGAGCCGGACGTCGACTGGCCGGCCTCGGTTGTCGCCGATACGGTGGACCACGCGCTCTTCAAGGACACGCAACAGAAACGGCTGGATCTCGAGCGGCATCTCGCCGATCTCGTCGAGGCTGAGCACGCCGCCATTGGCAAGCTCGAAGACACCCGGTTTGCCGTCGCGTGATGCGCCGGTGAAGGCGCCGGCGACATGGCCGAACAGCTCGCTGCCGAACAAGTCCTTTGTGATAGCGCCGCAATTCATCGCGATGAACGGGTCGTTGTCCGTACGCCGGCTGCCGGCATGGACGAGCCGCGCGAACAGCTCCTTGCCGACGCCGGTCTCGCCTTCGACCAGCAGCGAGGCGACGCTTTTCGATCGCGCGACGCGGCAGGCGACATCGACTGCGGCAAGCAGTGCCTCGCTCTCGCCGACTATCATTGCGGCTGCGTCTTGAAGATGCTTGTCCGCCTCCCGCTTGATCACGGTCGAAACTGTCGGCGCCGACGGGAACACCAGCGCAGCGCCGCGCAAGTCGCCATCGAGCTTGAGCGGTGTGATGTGGCAGGAACGCAGATGAGCCGGCAGAGCCCTGGCGATATCGGCCTCCGAACCGGACGACGGAAGGTTCATCAGCCAGCGGCCGCGACCCGCGTCTATCGGGCCGCTGGTCATTTCGGCGGCTTCGCCGTCGGGCAGGTTGTTTCGGTAGATCGCGCGCCCGCGATGATCGACGATCACCAGTCCATCTTTTCGGCGATAGCCGGGAGCCGAGGAAATGAAAGCTTCGAGCAGGCGTGTGCGCTGCTCCTGTTGCTGCTCTGCCAATGCTTTTTCGATCTGGCGGGCCGTGGCGGCGACAAGCGCGGTGTTGTGGGGTCGGAAGATCGGCGAGTAGCCTGACAAGTCGACGACCCCGACTATCTTGCCGTCCAGCGGATCGCGGATCGGCGCCCCGGCGCAGGTCCAGGACTTGATGCCGGCGCAGAAGTGCTCCGCCGCATGGACGAAAGTCGGTTCCCCGGTCCACAGCGCCGTGCCGATGCCGTTGGTCCCGACGGCGCCCTCATTCCATTTGCCGCCGATGGCCAGATGAATATCCATGCCGTCATGCAGGGTCTTCTTGTCGCCGATGGCATCGATCAGCACGCCGTCGCTGTCGGCAAGAACCAGCATCGCGCCGGTGCCCTCCAGCAACTGACCGATGGAAGCGAAGGATCGGCGCGCCGCCGAGAGCAGTTCGGCATTGGCCCGGGTCAGGTACTCGATTTCGTCGCGATCGCTGCTCAGCGGCGCTTCGATCCCCTGAGCGTTGATGCCGCCGGTGGCGCTGCGATACCAAGAGTCGTGAATGAGGGAGCGGACGTGGCTTGGGCGGATCGGATCGCGGACACATTTGGGCTCGTCCGCCAGAAAATCTTCCCAAGCGCGCATGGTGGCGCGCTCGTCATAGTCGATGCTGCCCAGAGCGATTTGATTGCTGGCCAACGACGCACGCGTCGGAAGAGCATCGATCTTCATCTGATTAGGTCCAGGATCGCGTTTCATTCAGTCATTACGGAACCTTCGAGGCATGCCAATGCTGTATGCTGTCTTGGATCGGACGTGCCGAAGCCGGTCCAATCGCTTACCGGTCAATTGATGCCTAGTTTCGCGCCGATGTCGGTGGCGAGCTGTTCTTCGGAGTAGGTGGCGGTGAGGCGACGCCCGTCCATTTCGGCAAGCTTCGCGGCGACGGCTTCGTCGACCGGCGCGAAGTAGCCGTTCTGCTTGGTGGCCAATACGAAAATGTGCTCGCCGCCGCGATCGCGGATATCGCCGATATGATGAAGCTGACGGCCTGTGTCTTGATCCTTCGAGATCACACGCCCATTGAGGCTGACATGCACGGACGGGTTGGCCTCGGCCACAGATCCGGTTGCGCCGCCAACGTGAAAGATAAGGCCTTGAGCTTTCGGTTTCTGACGTGGCTGTTTCGAAGCTGAATAACCGCCGGCGCTGAGCTGGTCGGCAAGGCGCACGATGGTTGAGCGGTTCTGCTCAATCAGCCTTTTGACTTGAGCATCCTCGCGCCGCGGGCCATCCCGCTTGGAGATGATCTCGACCATGAATCCTCCCAGATTCGTCGGCAGTGCCGGTATGGCAATTTTTCTTGCTTGCAGCGGACCTTACACTGCCACAGTCGAGTCCGCCATTCATATTAGCTAGTGCCGAAATGGATGTCGTTGGTAGCAGGTGGCTGCTACACCGGGGTATTCGTAGGTTGAGCAATGCCCGTGTCATGCCGCCTTGCTCTTCGATTCCGAGGGCTCGCTGTTGAATGCGTGTGCTGTTGCAGGAGACATTCTATTTCCCGTATCGCTGCTCCAGCGCTTCGGCAATATGTTCGCAAAGCAACTCCCCGGTGACGATGGTGACGTGGAGACGGATGCGTGCGCCCTGCGGATCGACCATCGTGACCACCGCGCCGCGGTCGGAGTATTCGAACGTGTCCAGAACCTTGTGAATGACGAAGTCAGCTACATTGGGTGCCGAGCCGGCGTGATTTTCCACGGCTTTCCTCCATCCCGAAATCAGCGGATCCCTTTGGCAGCAGTCGCGTGCCTAGGCGGTCTCCTTCGACAGCTGCCCGATCGTTAAATATGTAGCGGATTACCTCAACGTCCAGAAGAGTATTGACCCGCCATCCCTGTTGAGTGGCGAATATCTCTTTGTTCAGAAGCGCAAAGGATAAGTGCTCCGGTCGTCATATCGTTGAAGCAGACAACGACGAAGTGCAGATTACGCTAAACGCCATCTTAAGTCAGCCTTAATACATTTCAGCGCGAGATTGGCGAGGCGCTTCCAATCAGTCCCGCTAGTGGCGCCTGCGGGCGGGACTGACCTTATCAGGTCAGCGTTAACATGAAACGGTTCAAGGACATAAGTGTCGGCAGCAAGCTCACGCTGGGCTTTGGATTGGCACTGCTTTGCACCGTGACGGTCGGGGTATTTGGGGTCGCACAGCTGCGGTCGCTCAATAAGGTCACGAGCGAGATCACCGGAGTTTGGTTGCCCCAGGTGCAGATCGTCGACGAGATGAAGCGCAACCTTGCGGAGCACCGGCTCTACGCGACGCTGCGCATGCGTGCCGAAAACTCTCAGCAAATCGCTGACATCGACAAGGAGATGGCGAGAGAGAGCGAAGAAATGCTCCAAGATCGGCGCGCCTACCGCAGGAGCGCCGGATCACCTGCCGAGCAGGAACTGTTCGATCAGTTCGTCAACCTCTGGACGGCGTATCAAGATTCCCTGTCGTCGATCATTCCACTTCTCGATACCGCGGAGCGAACGAAGGCAGCTAACGAGTTCGAGGCGGTGTCGCTCCCCACGATTGCGGCGGCGGCTCAGCGGCTGGATGGCCTCTTGGCACTCACCAATCAGCGCAGCAAGGCTGCCGCAGCCATGGCGGACCGCACCTACACCATCGCGCAGCGGCTCGTTTGGGCCGCGATCGCCTTTGCTGCCGTGTGCCTTGGCGTGCTTGTCGCCTGGATTCGCCATAATGTCAGCAAGCCGATCCTGGCCGTGAGCGAAGCGATGCACCGGTTGACGCGAGGGGAACACCGCTCGACGCTGGTTGCGCTCAGAAAGGATCGGCGCGACGAGGTCGGAATATTGTTCACGGCCTTTGCCGGCTACCGCGCCAGCCTGGAGCGCAGCATCGCCCTGGCTCGTGATGCCGAGTTGGAGCGGCAGAATCTGGCTGCCGCTGCCGCGAACATGCCTGTGGGCCTGTGTATGTTCGATGCCGGCCGACGGCTGGTTTTCTGCAATCAGGCCTATGCCGACTTCTATCGCCTGCCGGAGGCCCTGACCCACCCTGGTTCCCGGTGGGACGATTTGATGCATTTCCGGATTGCGGCGGGACTTTATGTAGGCCAGGACCCGGACAGATATCTGGAAGAGCTCTCGGCGACCATCGACCGCGCCGAGCGCGTCGTGAGCCTGGTGGAGCTCAGGGACGGGCGCACCATCGACCTCATTCATCAGCCGCTGCCGGGCGGCGGATGGCTTGCCACGCATCACGACGTGACCGACTTGCGGCGCAGCGAGGCTCGCATATCGCACATGGCTCGCCATGACGGGCTTACCGATCTTCCAAACCGGATATTGTTTCGCGAACGCGCCGAGGACGCCTTGGCCGAGATGGCTCGCAGAGATGGCAAGGTCGCCTTCCTTTGCCTCGATCTCGATCATTTCAAGACTGTCAACGACACGCTAGGGCATCCGGTCGGCGACGCCTTGCTCAAGGAGGTCGCCGCAAGGCTGAAGCAGATCGTGCGCGAGGACGACACTGTTGCCAGACTAGGTGGCGACGAGTTCGTGATCATTCAAAATGGGGTCGATCAGCCGGTCGAGGCCACCGCCCTTGCGCAACGCGTCATTGATGCGCTGAGCGCCCCTTATATCGCCGACGGCCATGGCGTCACCGTCAGCGCCAGCGTCGGCATCTCGATTGCGCCTGACGACGGCACAAACGCCGACCAGTTGCTCAAGAACGGCGACATGGCGCTATATCGGGCAAAGGCGGAGGGTCGCAGAACATACCGGTTCTTCGAGCCGGACATGGATGCCCGCATGCAGGCGCGGCGGGTTCTCGAACTCGATCTGCGCGACGCGTTGGGACGGCAGCAGTTCGAGATCTACTACCAGCCGCTCCTCAATCTCGAAAGCGGCGAGGTCAGCTGTTTCGAGGCGCTGTTGCGCTGGCATCACCCGACGCGGGGCATCGTTTCGCCGTCCGAGTTCATCCCCTTGGCTGAAGAGATCGGCTTGATTGTTCCGATTGGGGAATGGGTGATCAAGCAAGCCTGTCTCGACGCAGCAAGCTGGCCCGAAGGCATCAGGGTTGCCGTCAACCTGTCGCCGACGCAGTTTCGCAATGCCCGCTTGCTCTCGACGATTGTCGCAGCGTTGGATGCCTCGGGATTGCCCGCGAGCCGTCTCGAACTTGAAATCACCGAGACCGTGCTGCTGGCCAACACCCAGGCCACTCTCGCGATGCTGCAACAGATCCACTTGCTGGGTGTCCATATCGCGATGGACGACTTCGGGACCGGATATTCGAGTTTGAGCTATCTGCGCTCGTTTCCGTTCGACAAAATCAAGATTGACCAGTCCTTCGTAAAGGACGCCGAGGATATCGACAGCTCCGTCGCCATCATCCGGGCCGTCACCAGCCTCGGCAACAGCCTTGGGATGCAGACCACCGCAGAAGGGATAGAGACGGCCGAGCAACTGGAACGGGTGCGAAGAGAAGGCTGCACGGAAGCGCAAGGCTTCCTGTTCAGTCGGCCACTACCGGCTCGGGAGATCCCCGCGATGCTGGAGCGCACACGTGCCGTCGTGGCCGGCGACATCAGCGAGCTTGCGCCCGAAACGACAGGCGAGCGGAAGAAAGAACAGGTCTCCGCCGGCCGGCTTGGCAGGAGTGCGTCTGCCCGGGGTTGACTGAAGTCGGCAAGATGCCCCGCGCAGAGAACAAACCTGCTCGCGGTACTTGCATAGCCAACGCACTGGCTCATATCGGCGGGTCCTAATGAACGCGCCGGCGCGGCCGTGAGGCCGAAGCCGACGGTGTCATCCGGAATAGGCTCTGACGGGCTGCGGTTCGCAGATCAGAGGGAAACCGATAGTCCGCCGTCAACCGCCAGCACATGTCCATTGACGTAACCGGCAGCGTCAGAGGCGAGAAACACCACGGCTCCGCCGAGTTCCTCAGGCTTGGCCCAGCGGCCTGCAGGGGTTCGTGCCTCGACCCATTTGGTGAAAGCCTCATCGTTGATAAGCGCGGTATTGAGCTCGGTGGCGAAATAGCCGGGGGCGATCGCGTTGATTGTTATGCCGTGACGGCCCATCTCGGCGGCGGCGGAGCGCGTCAGTCCATGCAGGCCCGCCTTTGCCGCCACATAGGCGTGAATGGTGGGACGGCCAAGGATCGCCGCAACCGATCCAGTGTTTATGATGCGGCCGAATTTGTTCGGCAGTATCAGACGCACTGCATCACGCATCATGCGAAAGCAGGCCGACAGATTGACGGCAATCACACGGTCGAAATCCTCGTCCTCCCATTCGACCAAAGGCCTGCGATGCTGGATGCCGGCGTTGTTGATCAGGATATCGAGGCGGCCGTGGCGTTCGACGATTGCTTGGAGCGCCGCCCTTGAGACCGCCGCGTCGGCAACGTCGAACGGCAGGGCTTCGGCCCCGATGCTTTCCGCCGCCGCGGAGAGGGCGTTCGTGCCGCGGGCGTTGACGATTACCGTCGCACCGTTTTCCGCAAGTGCTTTGGCCATGGCGAAGCCGAGGCCGCGCGAAGCACCCGTGACCAATGCGACACGGCCCTTGAGCGAGAACAATTCCGACATTGAAGCCCCTGGAGCGAGATGAGAATGCTTCAATCTAGCCGCATCTCGCTTCAACGAACGGGCGGGAGTTGCCTCCCGCCCAAAAAACCCTATTTGGCGACGCAGGTATCCGCCGTCTGCGGAGTGCAGACGTCGAGGCCGGTGTAGGTCGGGTCAGCCGGCGGAGCCTTGCCGTCCTTCATATCCTTCAATGCCATCATCGTCTTGTAGCCCATTTCGAACGGCCGCTGGCCGACCTGGCCAAGGGAGAGACCTTCCTTCATCTGATCGATCTGGACGGGAAGCGTGTCGGCGACGACAAGGGCCAGGGCCTTCGAGGCGATCTTGTCCTTGTACGGGGCTACCGCAGCTCGGTTGGCATCTGGGATGAACTGCGGGAAGCCACCGGTTGGGATGAATGCGTCGAGGTTCGGGTTTTTCCCCATGATGTCCTCGAATTGCTGCACCGAAAGCGGGAAATCATCGTTGGTATAGAGCGGACAGCCTTCGATTTCGGTCCAGCCATTCTGGCCCGTCAGCCGATCCCCGGGCGAGGCTGCCGATTTGGTGCCCGAAAGCGTATCGCGAATGCCCTGCATGCGCTCATTGTGGTTGGCCGCCGCCGCGCCGCCCGACTGGATACAGATCGTGCCGCCCTTGGGCTTAATCTGCATGGCAAGCTTGGCAAGGTTCACGCCGATCTCATAATTGTGGGTCCCGATATAGGCGGCGCGAAGATCCTTGTTCTCGGGCAGGAGGTCGGAATCCCAGGTGAGGACCGGGATGCCGGCTTCCTTGGCTGCCTGCAGCGCGACTGCCATCGCCGCGGCATTCGATGGCGACACGGCGATGCCGTCCACCTTCTTGGCAACGAGGTCCTGCACGATCTGTACCTGCTCGTCGCCGCCCCCATGCTCTCCGGGGCCGATATACATGCACTCCAGGGCCCCATTCGATTCGGCTTCGGCTTTCTTGCAGCCGTCGCGTGCCTGGTCGAAGAAAGGATTGTTCATGTTCTTCGGCACCAGGGCGAAGATGTATTTCGCCTGGGCGCCGGAAACGGCGAGCACCATTGCGCCAAGCGCCACGGCCGCCGTCAACAGATGTTTTCTCATGGGACGTTCTCCTCCTTGGTGTGATCCCGCAGGCCTCCCGCCGGCGGGTTTCTAACGGCTTCGTTTGGGCATCAAGGCTGCCAGCGACGCTGCGAGCATCGATCTGCCGCCGGTTTGCATGCCCAAAAGAACCGCAAGAACGATGAAGGCGCCCACGAAGGCACCCTGCCAATTTGAATCGATGCCGGCCATCAGCAGTGCATTCCTGATCACCTCGAGGAAGGCCGAACCGATTATCGCGCCGAACGCCGTGCCGGCGCCGCCCATGAGGCTGGCTCCGCCAATGACTGTCGCGGCGATCACGCGCAGCTCATAACCTTGGCCCATGGCATTGATGGCCGAGCCGTTGTAACCAAGCAGCAGCAGCGAGGCGAGCGAGGCGGTGAAAGCCGAGAAGACATAGGCCTGGAATTTGATCCAGTCGACCGGCACGCCGGTAAGCCGGGCGGCCTCCTCGTTACCACCGATGGCGAAGAGATGTCGGGCCCAGGCGGTGAAATTGAACACGAAGCCGACGATTAGGGCCAGAATCACCATAGTCCAAAACTGCGATGACAGTCCCGGTATCCAGTGGGGTGCCCAGTCCTGCGGCCCATGCAGCGGCCATCTCGCCTGACCGATCGCCTTCACGATCGGAGCATCGGGCCCGAACTGGTAGAGCATCTGGTTGGCCGAGAACACGACCGCCAGCGAACGCGCCACGGACAGCATCCCGAGGGTGACCACGAAGGACGGCATTCCGACATAAGCAACAAAGAACCCGTTGACCGCGCCGCAGGCCAGACCGGAGAAAAGGCCGATGGCGAAGGCGACGTACCAAGGATAGTGCCAGGTCAGGAACAGGCCGGCGACGATGGCCACCAGGCCCATGATCGACCCGACCGACAGATCGATGCCACCGGTGATGATCACCACCGTCATGCCGAGCGCCATGAGGCCGAAAGGTGCGAAGTTGCGCGTGACGTTGGCGACGTTTTCGGAGGTGCCGAAGCTCGGCTCGATGGCTGTCATCAACATGACGAGAGCAATGAGCGCGATTGTCACCCAGAATGGCTGACTTGAAACCACACGCTGCAGCGCCGTCTTCTCCTTGGTCGGGATGAAGTCCGCCATGGCCGGGCGGCTGGTTTCCACGAGCGACTCCCTGACGCTAACCGACTGCCGAGCACTATTCGCCACGGATGGCCCCCGTTATTAGTCCGGTGATTTCCTCGGGCGAGGTGTCGTCGACCTGCTTGTCGGCAACCTTCGAACCTCGCCTCAGCACGATGATACGATCTGCGACGGCGAAAACGTCAGGCATGCGGTGGCTGATCAACATGACCCCGACTCCTTGCGCCTTGAGGCGTCGGATCAGTTCGAGCACTTCCGCCACCTGGCGTACGGAGATTGCGGCGGTCGGCTCGTCCATCAACACCAGCTTGGCGTTCGAAAGCCGGGTTCGTGCGATGGCTACCGCTTGGCGCTGCCCACCCGACATCTTCCTGACCAGGTCGCGCGGTCGGGTTTCCGATTTGAGTTCTTCGAACAGCGCTGCCGAGCGGTCGATCATCGCCTGCTTATTGAGCACCCTGATCGGCCAGAAGCCCTTCTTGATCTCACGGCCAAGAAAGACGTTCTGCGCGGCCGTTAGATTGTCGGCGAGCGCCAGGTCCTGATAGACGACTTCGATTCCTTTAGCACGCGCCTGGACGGGTTTGTGGAATTGACAAACCTCGCCGTCCACTACGATTTCGCCGTCGTTCGGCGGGAAGTTCCCGGCCACTGTCTTGACTATCGTCGACTTGCCGGCGCCGTTGTCCCCCATGAGACCCACGACTTCGCCCCGCTCTACCTGGAAGCTGACGTCGGTCAGGGCCTGGATGGCTCCAAAGTTCTTGGAAACATGGCGAACTTCAAGCACCGGCATCGCGGTCCTCCCCGGACAACATTGCCAACCCTGTCCCGGACTTATGCAAGACAGCTAATCAGCGAAACGCATTCAACACAATCATTATTAGATCAGGATTTTGGGGGCGTTGGAGCAAGGGTGCGACTTGCGGCGCAATAGGATCTTTGATACCGCCGGCTCGTCTCTGCTTGTGCGCAACGAAGGGACTCCGGGCGTGCACCGGCCAGCATGCCGTTGAGAATAGCGCAACCGATGGCAATCTTGGCTTTCGGGCGACAAGGCGCGGACTCGTAGACGTCGGCCGATGTGTCCCTTATAGCGCCGAAGACGAGCACGTCTTCAATCTGCTCGCCTTTTCTTATCTCGAAGGTCGAATGAGCAGTTTACAACGGCTGACTGAGTTTGGCGCCCAGCTTTGCGCCTGATGCCGGCCATTCCAGCAGAGCTTTGCCTCCTCCGGGAAGCGGACATCGCAGGGTGACAATGCCGGATGTCGTCGGATTCCAGAGGCAGACGACGCGAAATTGAATCCGCCACCCTCGGTGCGCTTGGTTCGGCGCCTCCCTACTGGTGACGCGGAGACGGATGCGTGCGCCCTGCGGATCGACCCTCAGGACGGCTTGTCGTCCGGATGGCCGAGCTCGCAGAACCAGCCGCCGAGATATTTCACTGACGGTCTTTTCGGATCGGGAACCGGCGTCTTCGCCTCGACGGCGGCGCGGAATGGCTCGGCGCTGTCCTGTGGGATAAATCCCAGATGGTTCGCGCCGCTGTTGTCGACCATCTTCAGCTTGTTATCGGAAATGCCGTAAGAGATGGTGTGGCCGACGCGCGGCGCGGTCAGCGATGCCTCGACCAGGCGCACGCAATCGGCAAAGGATAGGTACGACCACAGCATACGGCGGTCGGCCGGTTCAGGGAAGGACGAGAAGATGCGCAGGCATACCGTCTCGATGCCGAACTTGTCCCAATAGAGCCGGCTGAGACTCTCGACAAAGTTTTTCGACACGCCGTAGAGGCTGTCGGGACGCACCGGCGCGTCGACGCCGATATGCGCCTCGACCTCGTGGTAGCCGATGGCATGCACCGACGAGGCGTAGATGACGCGCTTGACGCCATGTTTCCGGGCGCCTTCATAGATGTGGTAGGAGCCGCGGATGCTGGAATCGAGGATGGTCTGCCACTCGCATTCGAGCGGCGCGCCGCCGAAATGCACGATCGCGTCGCAGTCCTTGGTCGCTGCGATCGCGGCTTCCATGTCGGCGAGATCGAAAACCGCTTCCTCTTCGTGAGGCGCGAGATCGCCGAACGGGTGGCGCCCCGCCAGGCGAATCGTCTTGGCCAGCGGCACCAGCCCCTTGCGCAGCTCCGATCCAAGCCGGCCGGCGGCGCCGGTGATCAGGATACGTTCGTAATGCGGCATCGTTTACTCCACTTGCGCTACGGCGGTATTGATCCGCGAGATCGCCTCGGCCAGCACCTCTTCGTTGGTCGCGGTCGAGATGCGGAAATAGGGTGACAGTCCGTAGGCGCCGCCGGGCACCGACGCCACCCGGCCTTCACTCAGCAGGTAATTCGCAACCGCGGTATCGTCTTCCAGCACGACGCCCTTCGGGGTCTTGCGGCCGATCAGGCTGGCGCAGCCGATATAGGCATAGAAGGCACCTTCCGGCGGCGACAGCGTCAGCCCGTTGATCTTCCCGATGCCGTCCACGACCAGATCGCGGCGCCTCTCGAAAGCCTGGCGGAAGCGCGCGACTTCGTCCTGCGGACCGTTGAGCGCGGCTACGGTCGCGGCCTGCGCGATCGAGCACACCGAGGTGCAGGACTGGCTCTGGATCGTCGACATCGCCTTGACGAGCGGCGCGGGTCCCGCCGCGTAACCGACGCGCCACCCGGTCATCGCGTAGGATTTCGAGACGCCGTTGACGATCAGCGTGCGGTCCTTGAGCTCGGGGCAGGCCTTGCCGAAGGAAACGAACTCGCGCCCGTCGAACAGGATGTGCTCGTAGATCTCGTCGGAGAGGACGAGCACTTGCGGGTGCACGGCTAGAATGGCGCCGAGTGCGCGCAAATCCGACTCCGAATAGACCGCGCCGGATGGATTACCCGGCATGTTGAGGAAGAGCCATTTCGTCCTCGGCGTGATTGTTTTTTCCAAGAGCGCTGGGGTCAGCCGGAAACCGGTGGTCTCCGGGCATTCGACGACGACCGGCGTGCCGCCGAGCAGCTTCACCATTTCGGGATAGGAGACGAAGTAGGGCGCCGGCAGGATCGCCTCGTCGCCCGTCTCCAGCGTTGCCATCAGCGCGTTGAAGATGATCTGCTTGGCGCCGTTGGCCACCACGATGTCATCGGCCGTGTAGTCCAGGCCGTTCTCGCGTCGGAATTTGCCGGCCACAGCCTGGCGCACCTCGGCCGTGCCGGCAGCGGCGGTGTAGAGGGTTTGTCCCGCTTTCGCCGCGAAATGCGCGGCATCGATGATGTGGAGGGGCGTCGGAAAGTCGGGCTCGCCCAGGCCGAGATCGATCACGTCCACACCCCTGGCGCGTAGCGCCTTGGCGGCCTGCGAAGCGGCCATTGAGGCCGAAGGCTTCACCACCGAGAGGCGCGAGGCAATATAGCTCATCAGTCGTTCTCCGTGATGTAACCCTTGGACCGGTCATTGGCTCGTGCGGCCGCATTGCGTTTGACCGGATCGCCATAGCCGCCGCCGCCTGGCAGTTCGAGGATCAGCCGGCGTCCCGCCGGCACATGCTGCCAGCCCTTGGGCCGCATCTTCGTGCCGTCGTCGAGCTTGACCACGCCGGCAACGCCAGACTTCCCGCCATTGCGGCCGTGGGCCGGATGGTTGACGCGGTCGAACATGGCCGAGAAGTCGAATTCGTGGCCGTCGGTCGCTGCGATCTCGATGATCTGTCCGAGGCCGCCGCGGAATTCGCCGTCGCCGCCGGAGTTCGGGCGCAGCTCCTTACGCCAGATTACGATCGGGCCAGTATGTTCCGTCGCTTCGATCGGCATCGTGTGCACGCCGGACGGAAAGGCCGTCGCCGACAAGCCGTCGAGCTCGGGGCGGGCGCCCATGCCGCCGGAATTGAACATAAGCACTTCGGCGCGGCGACCGGATGCGCCTGAAACAGGGCGCGCCGAAATATGGATGTTCCAGAGTGCGCCGGCGCCTTCCGCGAGGATTTTTCCGGGTAACGCCTTCGAGAAGGCGCCGAGCACCAGATCGGGAACCATGTGGCCGAAAATATGCCTGAGCGCCACCGGCGCCGGCCGCACCGCGTTCAGGATGTTGACCGGTGAGGATACGGTGAAGAAGGCGAGCGAGGCGGCATTGTTGGGAATGTCGGGCGCCACCATGCATTTCAGCGCATAGCAGGCATAGGCCTTGCTGTAGATGATCGGGCAGTTGATGCCCCAGCGGCTCATCGGATCTGTGCCGGTGAAATCGACTTCGACATGGTCGTCGCGGACCGAGACCGTCGCTGCGAGCTTGACCGGCTCGTCATAACCGTCGGTCACCAGCTCGTTCGACCAGCTTCCCTTGGGCAACGCCTCGATGCGTTCGAGCATGGCGTCGCGGGTGCGCGAGAAGATGAAGTCGCCGAGCCCGTCGAGCGAAGTGAGGCCGATCTCCTTCATCATATCGACGAGGCGGCGATGGCCGACCTCGTTGCAGGCTGCAAGCGAATAGAAATCGCCGACGACCTGGTTGGGCTCGCGGACATTGGCGCGCAGGATGCGGACCAAGTCAAGGTTGACCTTGCCCTTCTCGGCAAACTTCATGATCGGGATCTGGATGCCTTCCTCATAGACCGATTTGCCGTCGGCGCCGAAGCCGCGGCCGCCGACATCGACGACATGTGCGGTACAGGCGAAGAAGGCGACGAGCTCGCCATTGAGGAAGGACGGCGAGACCATGGTGATGTCGTGCAGGTGGCCGGTGCCGAGCCACGGATCGTTGGTGACGTAAGTGTCGCCCTCGAACATTTGATCGCGCGGGATCTCGTTCATGAAATGCAGCACGGCTTCGGCCATGGTGTTGACGTGGCCGGGCGTGCCGGTCACCGCCTGCGCCAGCATCTGGCCGCGCGGATCGAATACGCCGGCCGACAGGTCGCCGGATTCGCGCACCGAGGTCGAAAAGGCGGTGCGCAAAAGCGTGAGCGCCTGCTCCTCGACCACCGAGATCAACCGGTTCCACATGACCTGCATGCGGATCTCGCCAATATCGCTCATGCCTGGCTGCCTTTGCGGGTCAGGAGGATCGCGCCGTCGCTCTGGATGACGGCGTCGAAGCTGGTGGTGACAACGGTCGATGTCTCGCGCTCGACGATGACGGCCGGGCCAGCGATGCGATCGCCGGGGCACAGCGCCTCGCGTTCGACGATGCCGTAGCTCTGCGGCGCCCCCGTTGCCGGATCGAAGACCGCGCGGGTCGTCGTCGGTTGGCTGGTCTTCTTGCCTGCGGTGAGCTCGTGCCTGGTGCCGGCCGGACGAATATCGGTCGCCTTCACCGACCAAGTGACGATCTCAATCTCCAGCCCGTCGAGCCCGTCGATGGCGCGGCCGAAGAAGCGCTGATAGCTGGTCTCGAACAGCGCCTTGAGCCTGGCGGCCGCATCGTCGCCGAACGGCTCGTCCGATACCGGCACGGGGATTTCCCAGCCCTGGCCGGCATAGCGCATGAAGGCGGTGATCTCGCAGACGATCTGGCCACTGGCGCCGGTGCGGACAAAGCCTTCGGCGGAGGCTTTGAGATCGGAGAGCAGGGCGTTGACTTCGGCCGGCTTGAAGCGCGAAAGGCGCGTCAGTTTCGAGGCCAGCGCCTCGTAGCCGAACGGCGCCTTGAGGAAACCGATCGCCGATCCAACGCCGGCGCCGCGCGGCACGATGCACTGATCGATGCCGAGCTTTTCGCAAAGCCTTGCCGCATGCAGAGGCGCTGCGCCGCCAAAGGCGATCATCAGATTGTCGGAAATGTTCTTGCCGTTCTCAACGGCGTGTACGCGGGCGGCGTTGGCCATGTTCTCGTCCACCACCTCGCAGATGCCGAAGGCGGTCGACATGGCATTCAGCGACAGGCGCTCGCCGACATCGCGCAGGATCGCCTGCTCGGAAGCGGAGATGTCGAGCTTGATCGCGCCGCCGGCGAAATTGTGCGGATCAAGCTTGCCGAGCACCAGGTCGGCGTCGGTGATCGCCGGGCGTTTGCCGCCGCGGCCGTAGCAGGCCGGGCCGGGTTCCGAGCCCGCGCTTTCCGGCCCGGTCTGGATACGGCCCATAGCGTCCACCCACGCGATCGAGCCGCCGCCGGCGCCGATCTCGATCATCTCGATCACGGGGATCGAGATCGGCATGCCGGAGCCCTTGGAGAAGCGATAGGTGCGCGCCACTTCGAAGGTTCTCGCCGTGCGCGGCGCAAAATCCTCGATCAGGCAGATCTTGGCGGTGGTTCCGCCCATGTCATAGGAGACGACCTTCTCCAGGCCGAAGCGCCGAGCGATGTCGGCGGCAAAAATGGCGCCGCCCGCGGGACCGGACTCGACCAGCCGGACAGGGAATTCAGAAGCAGTTTCCACCGAGATCAGGCCGCCGCCGGAATGGATCATGAAGACCGGGCACTCGGCGCCCATGTCCTTGAGGCGCGTCTGCAGGCGGGCGAGATAGTCGGCCATCTGCGGCCGCACATAGGCGTTGGCGCAGACCGTGTTGAAGCGCTCGAACTCGCGCATCTGCGGCGAGACCTCGGCGCTGATCGAGATCGGGATGGTGAGCTTGCGAGCGAGGATCTGGCGCGCCCGGCGCTCGTGGTCGGGGTTGGCGTAAGCGTGGATGAAGCCGATCGCCACCGAGCCGAAATTGCCGGCCAAGATCCGCTCGGCGATTTCCTCCAGGGCTGCTTCGTCGAGCGGTTGCAGTTCCTGGCCCTCGGCGCCGATGCGGCCCTTGACGGTGAAACGATCTTCACGCGGGATCAGCGGCGTCGGCAGCTGCAGGTTCAGATCATACTGCTCGAACCGGTTCTCCGTCCGCATCTCGATCACATCGCGAAAGCCTTCCGTCGTGACAAGCGCGGTCCTGGCGCCGCGCCGCTCGATCAGCGCATTGGTGGCGAGCGTCGTGCCGTGGATGATGATGCCGATCTCGGCTGCCGAAATTCCGGCATCGCGCACGACGACGTCGATGCCGTCGAGGATCGCCTGCTCGGGCGCCGAATAATTGGTCAGCACCTTGGTCGAAAACATCGTTCCTCTGACATCGAGGGCGATGTCGGTGAAGGTGCCACCGATGTCCGCGCCGAGGCGGATGTCGTCTGATCTGGAGGTCATGGCGTGGCCTTCTGCGAAGCGAGTGCTGCGTCGCGCATCTGGGATAGGGTCTGCCGGGGCGTGAGCGCTTCGGGCGAGATGGCGATGTCGAGAACGGCGCCGGTCGCAGACTGCTGGGCCCGCCGGAACGCCGCCGCGAAATGCCCGGTGCTTTCGACGCGCTCGGCGTGAAAACCATAGGCCCTTGCCAGCGCCACGAAGTCCGGGTTTTCCAGCGAGGTGCCGGAGACGCGGGCCGGATAGTTGCGTTCCTGATGCGCGCGGATCGTGCCGTATATGCCGTTGTTGATGATGAGCACGATTGGCTGCGCGCCGGCCTGCATAGCCGTGCCGAGCTCCTGGCAGTTCATCTGGAAGTCGCCGTCGCCGGCAAAGCATACGACTGTGCGCTGCGGAAACGCGACTTTCGCGGCGATGGCTGCAGGCAGGCCATAGCCCATGGCGCCAGACTGCGGGGCAAGCAGCCGCGCGTCCGGCCCGAACTTGAAGAACTTGTTCGGCCACACCGTGAAATTGCCGGCGCCGTTGGTGAGGATGACATCGGCCGGCAAGGTCTCGCGCAACCAGGCGGTGACCGTGACCATGTCGACCGGGCCGGGCTGGACGGGTGCCGCGAATGTGGCTTCATAGGCCTTGCGCGCTGCCGCGCGCCAATCGGCCCAGGCGCCCTTGACCGGGGTGAGTGCCTTGGCGAAAGCGTTCGGGCCGGCATGGACGCCGATCGCGGGCACGTAGATCTTGCCGATTTCGCGGTCGGAGCCGTGCACATGGATCAGCTTCTGGCGCGGCACCGGAACGTCGAGCAGCGTGTAGCCGTCGGTCGTCATCTCGCCGAAGCGGACATTGACAGCCAAGATCACGTCAGCATCGCGGATCAGCGTCTTGACATGCGCCACCATGCCGACGCCGGCTTCGCCAACGAAGACTGGCGAATGGTTGTCGAACTGGTCCTGGTAGCGGAAGGCGGCAATGACGGGGATGTCGGAAGCCTCGGCGAAGGCCTGGAGCGCGGCGCGTCCGTCCGCGGTCCAGTTGGCGCCGCCCATGAGCAGCACCGGCCTCTCGGCCGCAGCCAGCATCTCAAGCGCCGACGAAAGGGCATTCTGCGACGGAGCGGCTTCGAAAATCGAAGCAGGGCCGCTGAGCGGCGCGGCCTCGGTCGAGGTCGTCAGCATGTCTTCGGGCAGCGCGACGACGACGGGGCCGGGCCGGCCGGTCAAGGCGGTGGTCCAGGCGCGCGCCAAGATTTCAGGCAGACGCTCAACGTCGTCGATCTCGACCGCCCATTTGGCGACGGTGCCGTAGACGGCGCGGTAGTCGATCTCCTGGAAGGCCTCGCGGCCCTTCATATCGGTGCCGACCTGACCGACGAAGAGGATCATCGGCGAACTATCCTGCATCGCGGTGTGGATGCCGATGCTGGCATTGGTCACGCCTGGGCCGCGGGTCACTAAGCAGATGCCGGGCGATCCCGTCAGCTTGCCGTAGGCCGAGGCCATGAACGCCGCGCCGCCTTCATTGCGGCAAAGCACATAGTCCAGCCTCCCCTTGGTGTCGTGCAGCGCGTCGAGAACGGCGAGATAGCTTTCGCCGGGCACGCCAAAGCTCTTGGTCGCGCCCAAGGCGATCAGGCATTCGACAAGAAGGCGACCGCCATTGCGGACCATGCTTCGACATCCTCTTAAGCCGGTGGCAAGCGGACCGAGCCTGCCTTTCGGATTTATACCTGCACTGCGGCCGGTCGACGCGAAATCAAGAAATGCGATCCATACGAAAGTTTTTCTTTCGCTATGCAATCCGCACCAAAACACTGGGGTTCATCATGCCCGACGGATCGAATGCATCCTTCAGCCGTGCCATGAGCTCCCGCTCCACCGGACTTCTGTTCCGGTCGGCCATGGCGATCTTGGCGCGGCCGAGCCCATGCTCGGCGGCGAAGCTCCCGCCCATGTCGGTGGCTGAAGCGGCCAGCGCCTCAGCGAATACCGCGGCTTTCCCATCGAAATCGGCGCGGCCCGCCGGCGGCGACAGATTGTAGTGGATGTTGCCGTCGCCGAGATGGCCGAACGGGTTGACCCGCACGCCCGGAAGAATCTCGTGGCATAGTTTCGCGCCCGCCTCGATGAAGCGCGCGATCGCGCCCGGCGGCACGGAGATGTCGTGCTTGAGCTGCTCGCCCTCCAGCCGCTGGCCTTCCGGCTGCTCCTCGCGCAGGCGCCAGAACTGCGCCCGCTGCGCGCCCGAATTGGCCAGTGCGCCATCGACGACCAGGCCTTGCTCCATGCCCCATTCCAGCGCCGAACCCAGGATGTCGTCGAGGGGAACGCGCGTCGAGCCCGACGCCATCTCGACGAGCAGATAGACGTCGCCCCGCGTCTCCAACTGATAGGCGAGGTCTGGAAGATGCTTGAGCGCGAGCGTCAGGCCGACATCCGAAAAGAACTCAAGGCCGGCCAGGAACTCTCCGGCCTCGCCACGCAGAAACGCACCGAACGACACGGCGGCGGCGAAGTCGGACATCACCAGGAGGGCGCTCGCCCGCTGCTTTGGCGAGGGATAGAGCCTGAGGATTGCTCGCGTCACGATGCCGAGCGTGCCTTCCGAACCGCAGAACAGCTTGCGCAGCTGATAGCCTGCATTGTCCTTCTGTACCGCGCGCATTCCGTCCCACACCGTGCCGTCCGCCATGACGACCTCGAGGCCGAGGACCAGATCCTGCATCATGCCGAAGCGGAAGGCCTGGCTGCCGCCGGCATTGGTGCCGATCAGACCGCCGATCCTGGCGCTGCCTTCGGCCCCAAGATGCATCGGGAACATCAGGCCATGCGGCTCCAGTGCCTCGTGCAGCGCGGCGAGCACGACGCCTGCCCCAACCGCGATCGAGCCGCTCTCCGGATCCGGCTCGCCGATTGCGGTCATGCGCGACAGCGAGACGATCACCGCGTTTGGCTGCTCGGCGACGGCCCCGCCGCACAGGCCGGTATTTCCGCCTTGCGGCACGACCGCCAATCCTGCCTGCCGGCAAGCCTTGACGACCGCGGCCACCTCCGCGGTGTTGGCGGGGCGGGCGACGCCCACGGGCCGGACGCCGTAGCGGTTGAGCCAATCGCGCTGGTAAGGTTGGGCATCATCGCCCGAAAGCCAGCCTTTCGGTCCGAGTATCCCGCGCAGGGCGACTATAGGATCGGTCATTGAAATTCCTGCTGATGTGCGCGCGAACGTTGCATCTCCCGGGATGCTGTTCAATGACCCAGCACCTGCGACAGGAACTGACGGGTTCGCTCGTTTCGGGAGGACGTGAAGAACACCTCCGGCGGCGCCTCTTCGACGATCTCGCCGCGGTCCATGAAGATGACCCGGTCGGCGACGCGACGGGCGAAGCCCATTTCGTGGGTCACGCAGATCATCGTCATGCCTTCGGAAGCGAGCGTCACCATGACATCCAGCACCTCGGCGATCATCTCCGGGTCGAGCGCCGAGGTCGGCTCGTCGAACAGCATGATCTGCGGCTGCATGCAGAGCGCGCGGGCGATCGCGACGCGTTGCTGCTGCCCGCCGGAAAGCTGGCTCGGAAACTTCATCGCCTGCTCAGGGATTCGCACCTTCTCCAGAAAGCGCCTGGCCGTCGTCTCGGCTTCCGCGCGCGGCCGCTTGCGCACGATCATTGGCGCGATCATGCAGTTCTCCAGCACCGTCATGTGCGGGAACAGATTGAAGTGCTGGAACACCATGCCGACTTCGCGCCTGATCCCGTCGATATTGCCGACGTCGTCGTTGAGCTCGGTGCCGAGTACGGCGATGCGGCCGCCGTCATGCTGTTCGAGCCGGTTGATGCAGCGGATCAGGGTGGATTTGCCGGAGCCTGACGGACCGCAGATGACGATCCTTTCGCCGCGCCCGACGGAGAGGTTTATCTTTCGCAGCGCGTGGAACGACCCGTAATGTTTGTCGAGGCCTTCGATATGCACGGCCGGGCCGGACGGGAGCGTGGAATCCATGCGCGCCTCCTACCGCTCGCCGACCGCCATGCGGCGCTCGAGGTAAGCGCCGTAGCGAGACAGGCTGAAGACGAAGACGAAATAGATGAAGGCAATGAAGGCATAGACCTCGACATATGCGAAGCGCCATTCGCCGGTGCCATAGGCGGCGTTGCCGGAGGCCAGGATCTCGAAGAAGCCGACGATGACCACCAGCGAGGTCTCCTTGAACGAGATGACGAACTGGTTGATCGTGGCCGGCAGCGCGTTGCGCATCGCCTGCGGCAGAAGGATGCGGCCGATACGCTGCCAGTAGCTCATGCCGAGCGCCATGGCGGCTTCTTCCTGCCCGGCCGGGACGCCCTGCATGCCGCCTCTGACGATCTCGGCCTGATAGGCGGAGAAGAACAAGGCGGAACCCAGGATCACCCGGTAGAGCTTGTCGCCCGCCAGCCACTGCGGCAAGGCGAAAGGCAGGACGATGGCGAAGGTGAACAGGATCGAGATCAGCGGCAACGACCGGACCCCATCGATGATGAGACCGGTGGTCCTGGATATCCATGGCAGCTCGGAGCGGCGCAGCAGCGCCAGGCAGACCGCCAGCGGGAAGCCGATCAGGCAGGTGGTCACGAAGATGAAGAGGGTGAGCGCCAGCCCGCCCCAGGCTTCCTCGCCGACATAGGAAAGGCCGAGCACGCCGCCCTTCATCAGCACGTAGTACGACGCTGCTCCTGCTCCCCACACCAGCGCGATCCGGCGTCCGGTCCAGAAGGCCGGAATACAGCTCAGCACCGTCATCACCACCACGGTCAGGCAGGCGAGCGCGGAGCGCCATTGCTCTTCGAAGGGATAGAGGCCGAACAGGATGATCCGCCACCGGGCAGCGATGACCGACCAGCAGGCTCCCGCCGCCGCCTGGCACGCCTCGGGTCCACCGCTGGTCCTGAACACGGCAGAAAAGACTGCCCAGTTGAGCAGTTTCCAGACGATAGAGACCATGATCGCCAAGGAGATCAGCGACAGCAGCGCCTGGAGCGGCGTCGCGAAGAAGCGGCGCTTCAGGTCTTCGAGCCTGCCCGGGGCAGGGGGGGCGACAATGACCATCTCCATCTCTGTCATCACCTCAGTTGATTGCCCTTGATGGCAATGGCCTTGTTGATGCGGTTGAAGACGGCGGCGAGGCTGAGATTGATGGCGAGGAAGCCTCCCATCAGGATGCCGATCACTTCCAGGGTCTGGCCGGAATGATTGATGGTCAACGCCACGATCATGAAGAAGTCGGTGAAGCCGACGGCAATGCCCATGGTCGTGGCCTTCATCAGCCAGACATACTGGTTGGCAAGGATCGGCAGCATGGCCCGCAACGCCAGCGGCAGACGCACCAGCGTGAAGACGCGCCATGGGCTCAAACCGAGCGAGCGTGCAGCTTCCATCTGGCCCATGCCGACAGATTTGAAGCCGCCGCGCACGATTTCTGCGATGTAGGAGCCGCCATAGATGGCGATCGCGATAGCCAAGGCGGAGAATTCCGGCGGAACGCGCAGGCCGCCCCTCAGGTTGAGGCCTTCTAGGGCCGGGAAATCGAGCAGCGGTGCGTCAGGCAGACGTCCTACCACCAAAACGATGGCCGCGCAGGCCAGCGCCGCAGCAGCACCGGCAAGCTGAATGGTGGCACGCTGGCCGAACGGCTGGCTGAGCCGTGACGTCCTGGCCAGCCAGACCGGCAGCGCGACGGCGGCGATCACGGCCGATGTGGCCAGCGCCATTGCCACCCCGCCGACATTCGGCGCCGGCACGTAGAGGCCGCGGCTGGTCAGCAGAAAGCCCCAGGCCTCGTGCGCAGCGCGCGGCGTCGGCAGGTGCGTGATCAAAGCGTACCAGAAGAAGACCTGGAGGATCAGCGGGATGTTGCGGAAGATGTCGACATAGGTGCGGCCGAGCAATTGCGCCAGTTCGTTGGACGAGGTCCGCGCCAGGCCGACGATCGTCCCGACGAGCGTTGCCAGGATCAGCCCGGTGCAGCCCAGGAACAGCGTGTTGATGATGCCGATAAGGAAGAACCACCAATAGGGATCGTTGGCCGTGGCCGGCAGCAACGAGAAGTTCACGTCCCAGCCCGTCGACTTGAACAGGAAGTCGAAGCCGGAGGTAATGCCTTGCTCGGCGAGGTTGCGCCTAGCGATCATCACGCAGGCAAGGACCATCGCGGCGAGTGAGCCGACATAAAGGGCCTGCAACAGCGCGTTGCGGACCTTCTGATTTCTCAGCAGGCTGATCATCAGGATCTTCCCGAATTGGCGCCGGCTCCGCCGGGCAGGCGGCCGGGCGGAGCGCAAAGCGGATGCGTTAGGAACGGATCAGTCGATCACCAAGGGGATCAGTCGATAACCAGCGGGAACAGGACGCCGCCATTGTTCCAGAGGTTGGTTAGCTCGCGATCCATCTTGTAGGGCGAATCCTTGCCTAGGTCGCGATCGAAGATCTCGCCGTAATTGCCGACCTTCTTGATCACGTTGTAGGCCCAATCGTCGGAGAGTCCGAGGCCCTTGCCCATGCCGGGCGTCACGCCAAGGAACTTCGCCACCTGCGGCGAGGTCGGCTTGGCCTTGATCTCGTCGACGTTCTTGGAGGTGATGCCTTCCTGCTCGGCGAAGATCAGTGTGCTCAGCGTCCAGTTGGCGATGTCGACCCAATTGTCGTCGCCTTGGCGCATGATCATGACTTCCGGCTCTACCGCGAGCACGTCGGGCAGGATGACATGGTCTTCGACCTTGCTCTTGGCGATGCGGGCGATGGCCAATGTCGGACCCCACTGCGCATAAAGATCGCAACGGCCGGAGAAGTAGGCCTGCTCCAACTCTTCCGTCTTTTCGATCAGCACCGGCTCGAGCTTGATGCCGAGCTTCTGGGCGTAGGCGGCGACCTGCTGTTCCTGCGAAGTGCCGGCGGGAATGCAGATCGTGCCGCCATTGGCATCCTTGAGCGATTTCAGGTTGAGCTCCTTATGCGCCATCACCTTGGTGGTGCCGAGATAGTAGGACATCGAGAATTGCAGGCCGAGCTCGGTGTCGCGGCTGAGTGTGCCGCCCGAGGCCTTGATGATGATGTCGACATCGCCCGACTGAAGCGAGGGCCAGCGCTGCGCCCAGCTGATCGGCACGATCTTCAGTTTCGCCGGGTCGCCGAACACAGCGGTCGCCACCGCCTTGCAAAGGTCGATGTCCATGCCCTTCCAGTTGCCCTTGTCGTCCACTTCGGCGAAGCCGAGATAGGAGCCGTCATGGCCGGTGCAGTTGAGCACGCCGCGGGCCTTCACGGTCTCCAGCGTCTTGCCGCCGGCGGCTTCAGCCGGCGCCGCCAGATGAACGAGGCCCAGGGCCATGGCGGCGGCCCCCCATTTGATCATTTTCATAGTTGTTGTCTCCACTGTTGAGGTTGTTCCGTTTCTTGTTGTTGGAGCCCCGCAAGATGTCTTCGGAACTCGGTCTCGAAGCCGCCTCTCAGTCGGAAAGCGGGGTCGGTTTCGGCAAGGAGAGTTTCAGGTCGCTCCGCCAATCCTCCTGGGCGAGCCATCGATGGAGCGCTGCCACCGCCTTCACGCGCAGATGCCCGCGCGGAACGACGAGGTAGAAACCCGGCACTTCCTCCGGCTTCATATCGGCAATGGCGTCGCGGCCGATCGGCGCCACCAGCGCGCCGGAGCGGAAATCTTCCTCGGCATCGATCACGGAAACCAGGCCGACGCCGATGCCTTGCAGGGTCGCCCGACGCATGGTCGCGGCATCGTCGAAGCTGATGCTGCGGTCTCCATCCGTCAGCTCGACGCCAAGGTGCCGCAGAATATCCGGCCACAGGCGCTTCGACTTGACGGTGTCGAGCAGCGTGAACTTCGTGAGATCGTGCGCCGACTTGATCTTTTCGCCGATCGCCGGCGTGCAGCAAATGATCTTCGGATCCGGCACCAACAGCGTGGTTTCGTAGTCCGGCCAGTTGCCGTAGCCCCACTGCACGGTCATATCGATGTCGTCGCGCCCGAAGTCAGGCAGGTCGACCATCGTCGTCAGGCGCAGATCGGCGCCCGGCAGCATCTCGCGGAAGAGCGAGAGCCTGGGCAGCAAATAGTGCGTGGCGAAGTAGGGGCTGGCATTGAGGTTGATGCGGTCGCGGTAGTTCGACTTGGTGACGCGGCGGACACCTTCGGAAAACTCCTCGAAGCCGGCCTTGACGTAGTGCGAGAGCAAAATGGCGGATTCGGTCAGCTCGATCGATCGGCCCTTGCGCTCGAACAGCGTCACCTGGAGCGTGTCCTCCAGCAGCTTGATCTGCTGCCCGACCGCTTGCGGCGTGACCAGCAATTCGTCGGCTGCCTGCCTAAAACTCTTGTGCTGCGCGACGGCGTGGAAAACGCGCAGCGCATTGAGCGATGGGAGGCGAAGCTTGCCGGTCATGGGAATTCCGCCTCCTTTCGTTCGAGACTCCGTCGATCATGCACTGCTGAATGTCAGCCGGGCCGGGCTGATGAAATTGGTTCAGGCGTAGATGTAACCACCTGAGACAATGACGTTTTCACCGGTCATGTAGGTATTCTTGGGTCCGCCCGTCATGAGTACCCACTCGGCGATTTCCGTCGGCTCGGCGCCGCGGCCGAGAGGGCTTGCCTTAGCCAGCTCCTCGAGGAAACCGAGCGCCTTTGCCTTCTCCGTGGCCATGCCGGCGGGTGCGACGGAATTCACCAGGATGCCGTCCTTGGCGACGTGATGGGCAAAGGAGCGCGTCAGGCTGACGACGGCTGCCTTCGTCGCTGCATAATGGGCGTTCTGCGGATGCGCCTTGAAGGCATCGACCGAGGTGAGGTTCACAATCCGCCCGCGGACATGGTTCTTCGGCTCTTGCGCCTGCATGTGGCGAACCGCGGCCACCATCATGTGATAGGTGCCCTTGATGTTGATGCCGTTGGAGGCGTCCCAATCGGCGTCGGTGATTTCGAGCAGCGGACGGCGCGGATAGATGGCGGCGCAATTGATCAGCGTGTCGATGCGCCCGAGCTTCGAAACGATGGCGTCGAAAGCGGCATGGCACTGCGGGCCGACCTGGATGTCGCAAGTCGCCGCTGCGGTCGGCAGGCTCTTGGCCTTTGCCGGATCGAGCGCGCTCTGCGCTGCTTCCTGGTTGATGTCGATGATACCGATCTTTGTCGCTCCGGCCTCCACGGCCATGCGGGCGAGAAGAGCGCCGAGGCCTGCGCCGCCGCCAACGATCAGAACGGAAAGGTCTTTCATCCTGTTTCCCTTACTTGGTGCCGCTCGGCGAGGTTGGCCAGGTCGGCATGATGTCAAAACGGGTAACGTCGGCCCATGCGGGGAGCGCGAGAACCGCGGTCACCATCTTGGCCACGTCATCCGGCTGCACCACTTTGCTGGCGTACATGGCCTCGCGCGCCTTGGCGTCGAGGATGTCTTCATAGAGCTGCGTCTCGACACGGCCGGCGACGATCTCGGTGACGCGTATGCCGGACGCAGAGAGGTCAGCGCGCAGCGCGCCGGCAAAGCCGGAGATCGCCGCCTTGGTGGCCGCGTAGACGGCGATGTTGGAGAATGCCGTGTGGCCGGCGACGGAACCGGTGAACAAGATATGGCCCGACTGCCGCTCGCGCATCTGCGGCACGACGAGGCGGGTGAGCAGGATCGCGGCGCTGAGGTTCACCTCGAGCGTGGTGTCGATGTCGGCGATGTTCATATCGGCGAAATTGCCGAGCGGCGGCATGATGCCGGCATTGTTGATCAAGACGTCGACGGTGAGATCGGCCAGCACCGATTCCAGCGCCTCGCGGTCGGTAACGTCGACGGCGATCGGCACGATGCCCGGACGCTCGGCCTGTAGCTCCTTGAGCGCGGCCTGGCTGCGGCCGACGGCATAGACTTCGTAGCCGGCGTCGCTCAGCGCAATTGCCATCGCCCGCCCTATGCCGCTCGTCGCTCCTGTTATGAAGGCTGTCGTCACCTGGGCTTCCCCGATTGCTTGGGCTTCAGTTTGCGGCCTGAGCCGATGCCGCGAAACCAAGAAAAGCAGCAAAAAGGAAAGATAAACTTTCCAACGCCTTTCGGCGGCTGAAATATTTCGGCGTGCCTATGCGGCGACAAACGCTGCTATCCCAAGGAAAACAATGTCCTCAACCCGCGAAGGCGGATTTCCGATCGCCAACTGAGAAAAAAAATGGCTTTCGTAAACAACCGGCCGCCCGCGCGGCGACAGAGGCAAACGACATCGAAGTCGGTGAACCTACCCGGCGGTCGGCAAAGGCTTTTTCAGCTTGGTGAAAAGCGAGGCCGCCGCGGCCTTCTGCTCGGCCTCGGTTGCCTCGACGCCCGAGGCTTTGGCAAGCGCGCGCACACGTCCCAAACTGTTCTGCAGATGCTTGCGCATCGCCTGTCGGGCTTTGCTTCCGTCCTGCCTTTCAATGGCATCGACGATGGCTTTGTGCTCGCTGTGGATGCGCGCGTAGTAGCTGTCCTTGAGGGCAGGCTCGACGACATAACCGAGCTGGAATCTCGGCACGATCATCGGCCCGAGATAGGCAAGGAAGCCGTGGATGAATTCGTTGCGCGCCGCCTTGGCGATCGCGAGGTGGAAGTCGTAATCGTAATGGATCTGGACCGCGGCGGGGTCGGCCTGCTGCGCGTCGATGTCATCCATTATGGCGCGGATGCCGCTTGCTTCCTTGTCGGTGCGGCGTTCCGCGCAGAGCCCGGCGGATTCCACCTCGACGCTCAGTCTGAGTTCAAGCAAGGAGATGGTTTCCGGCAGGGTCCTGAGTGCCTCGTCCGGGATCGAGAAACTGCGCGGGGTCGGCGTCTTGCTGACGAACATGCCGCGCCCCTGCTGCGGCACAACCATGCCTTCTGAGCGCAGCCTCGCCACCGCCTCGCGCACGACGGTGCGGCTGACATCGTATTCGGCGCAAAGCTCCGCCTCCGTCGGCAGCTGCGCGCCGGGCTGCAACTGACCGGAGCGGATCTTTTCGGCCAGGCTCTCCGCCACCAGGGTGGAAAGCGGCTTGCGTTTCGTCATTGAGGTCCTTCCGTTCAAATCAGATCAGGGCCGTTCAAGTTCAGATTCGGGATGATGCCCGAACCGGCAGGACCATTCAAACCGCCGCGGTGACGATCAGTTCGACCAGCATGCCGGGCTTGGCCATGCGGCCCTCGCCGGAGGAGCGGGCCGGCGCGTGCTCCTTCGGCATCCAGGCATCCCAGACCGTGTTGACCTCGTCGAAATCGCGCACGTCGTCCAGCCACATCTGGACGTGCAGGATGCGGGTCTTGTTAGTGCCCGCCTTGGCGAGCAGCGCGTCGATCTTGTCCAGCACCTCGCGCATCTGGTCGGCCGCGGATTGGCCCGGCTTCGCCACCTGACCGGTGAGGTACAGCGTGCCGTTGTGGATGACGCCGTGATGAACGTGGGTGTCGAAGTCGAAGCGCTGGATGTCGGTCACGGGTTCTCTCTCAGGTAGCCGGCGTCAGCCGAATGGGATTGCCTTGCAGATACTGCGCGTAGGGCGCCTGGACGAGCCAGCCGGCATCGACGGGCAGGGTCACGCCGGTTATCGAGGCGGCGCGGTCGGAGCACAGGAACAGCGCGGCCTCGGCAACGTCGCGCGGCTCGACGAAGCGGCGCAGAGCCGTGGTCGCCTGGATGGCTTCGGGGTTGCGCTCGCCCTTGGCGATCTTTGCTTTCAGCCCGTCCGACAGCGTGTAACCCGGAGCCACGGCATTGACGCGTACCCCATGCGGGCCGAGCTCGGCGGCCAACATCTGGGTGAGAGCCAGCACCGCATGTTTGCCCGGCGTATAGGCCGGCAGCGACAGCGGCGCGAAAGAGGCAAGCGAGCCGACATTGAGGATCGCCCCGCGCCCGGCCGCCGACATCAGCCGGCCGAACACCTGGCAGCCGAGCAGGGTGCCGCGATAGTTGATGCGCCACATCTTTTCGTCTTCGGCGAGGTCCTGGTCGAGCACATGCTTGCCACTCTGCAGGATGCCGGCGCAGTTGACGACGACATGAGGCGTGCCGAAGGCGTCGCCGACGGCTTGCGCCAGCGCCTCGACGGAGACGGGATCGGCAACGTCGGTCCGGACGAAGAGGGCGCGCGGCGCGCCTACGCTCCCGCAGGCGCTCGCCGTTTCCTTGCCACGGACGCTGTCGCGGCCGGCGACGACCACCTGATAGCCGTCCCCGGCAAAGCGCTCGGCGATCGCACGGCCGATGCCGGACGTGCCGCCGATGATGACGGCGCTCATTGCATCAGCCATGGCGGTGGTCCTTTCGCTCGATGTCGAAGAATTCGGCCATGGCCTCGACCTGGAAATCCATCATCGGGCGTCCGGGTTGGATGCGGCAGCCGATTCCCTTCGCAGCTTTGAGCAGCGCCGTCTCGGCCGGCTCCATGATGATGTCGACCACTGTCATCTCCGGCGTCAGCTTGCTCACGTCCATCGGCAGCGGATCGATGGCCTTCAGTCCCGAAGGTGTCGCGTTGATCGCCATATCCATGCCGGACGGATCAGGCTCTCCGACCTCGATCCGGCAGTTGGGAAAAGCCTTGTTGACCAGCGATGCGAGTTTTTGCGCGCGTTCCCTGTCGATGTCGGCCAAGCGGATTTCCGCCGCGCCTTCTTCGGCAAGGCAATAGGTCAGCGACGACCCCGCGCCGCCGGCGCCGACCTGGAGGATGCGCTTGCCGGCGATCTGGTTTCCGCCTGCCTTCAAGCCATCGATGAAGCCGACGCCGTCGAAATTGTCGGCATACCAGCTGCCGTCCGCCTGCCGGCGCACCGAGTTGGCGCTCTGCACGCGCGCGGCGCGGTCGTGAGCGGCCGCGCATTTGTGGTAGACCGGGACCTTATAGGGCACGGAGATGATCACACCCTTGATGTTCTCGGCCGCCGTGATGCCGGCCCAGAAAGTGTCGAAATCTTCCGGACGGCAGCTCAGCGGCACCATCAGGCTGTCGAGCCCCTTCTGCTCGAAGATCTCGTTGAATATGCCGGGGCTCTTCGCATGGCCCACAGGATGGGCCAGCATGACGAAGATGTCGGCCTTGCCGGTTCCGCGCATCGGTTATTCCTTTCCGTTTGACAGTTCGTGATCACTCAGGATTTCGAGCGCCCGCACGAGTGACGAATGGTCGGCGTCCGCGCCGGCGGTTCGCGCTGAGCAGGCATTCATCAGCTGCTGCGCCGTTGCCGTGCCCGGCAATGCAACGCCAAGCGCGCGAGCACTTTCGAGCGCAAGACCGAGATCCTTCTGGTGCAGCCGGATGCGGAAACCCGGGGCGAAGGCGCGGGCGATCATGCGCTCGCCATGCACTTCAAGCACGCGCGATGAGGCGAAGCCGCCCATCAGGGCAGTGCGCACCTTCGCCGGATCGCAGCCGGCCTTGCCGGCAAAGACCAGCGCTTCGGCAACCGCCTCGATGTTGAGCGCGACGATGATCTGGTTGGCGATCTTGCATGTCTGGCCGGCGCCGTTCTTTTCACCGATCAGCGTGATGTTGTTGCCGAGCTCCTCAAAGATCGGCAGCGCGCGCTCGAACTCGGCGGCCGGTCCGCCGACCATGATGGTGAGTGTGGCCGCCTTGGCGCCGACCTCGCCGCCGGAGACCGGCGCGTCGAGAAAACCCGCTCCGACTTCTCGTAGCTTCGTCGCGAATTCGGCTGTGGCGATCGGGCTGATCGAGCTCATGTCGATCACCAGCTTGCCGGCGGATATCCCTTCAAGCACGCCGTTCTGGCCAAACAGGACGCGCTCCACCTCAGGCGTGTCGGGCAGCATCGTGATGACGATCTCGGCGGTCCGCGCCACCTCAGCGGCGGAGGCGACGACCGATGCTCGCAGATCTGCAGGCAGAGGCGAGCGGTTGAGCACCGTGACGAC
Organism: Mesorhizobium sp. CA12; assembly: GCF_020165255.1. NCBI lineage: Bacteria > Pseudomonadati > Pseudomonadota > Alphaproteobacteria > Hyphomicrobiales > Phyllobacteriaceae > Mesorhizobium > Mesorhizobium sp. CA12. Next base: position 100,678 of record NZ_JAIUHT010000005.1, on the reverse strand, counting down.
CTCATGCCCTGCGTCGGCGAGATGCCTTGCCATCGGCGCCCCCATGACGCCCAGTCCGATAAAGCCAATCTTCATTTGCAACTCCGTTGCGGCCAGAGCCATCTTGCAGGTTGAGCTGGCCATATGATATAGGACATCATACAAATTTCAATGCACCTTCTTCTCATTGGAGACCGATCGCAAAATGCAGGAGCGTGTCAATTCGCTAAAGGCTGCCGTGCAGGCGGGCAAACCCCACATCGGTATCTGGTGCTCGCTGGCTTCGGCGCTGACCACCGAGGTCGTCGCCGGCTCCGGGACGGGCTGGCTGCTGATTGACGGCGAACACAGCCCGAACGATCTGCGCAGCATCATGGCGCAGCTGCAGGTCGCGGCAGCGTTTCCTTGTGAGGCAGTGGTGCGCCTGCCGTCGGACGATGCCAACCTCATGAAGCAGGCTTTGGATGTCGGGGCCCGTAGCTTGATGATTCCAAATGTGCGCACGGCGGAGCAGGCACGCGCCATCGTCGCAGCCATGACCTATGCGCCAGGCGGCTTCCGAGGCTTTTCCGTCGGTCATCGTGCCAACGCGTTTGGCCGCATCGCCGGCTATCACGCCAAGGCACGCGAGCAGCAGCTGCTGGCCGTCCAGATCGAGGACGAATCGGGCGTCGCCAATGCGGGCGAGATCGCCGCTGTCGCGGGCGTCGATGTGCTCTTCGTCGGCCCCGGCGATCTCTCCACCAATATGGGCGCGATGGGCTATCCAGGCGCTGCACATGTGCAGGAGGCGATCGCTTCCGTGCGCAAGGCCGCGGCCGCCGCTGGCAAGGCCAGCGGCATCCTGGCGCCGGTCAAGGCCGACGCCGACCGCTATGTCGCCGACGGCTTCACCATGATTGCGGTGGGCTCGGATCTCGGTTTGCTGGCGCGGGGCTCGGATGCCCTGATCGCTTCGTTCAGGCAGTAGGAAAAGCCATGGCAATTCCTCCTTACAAGGCGCCTTCCCGGAACGCCTACGACATCGTCATCGTCGGTGGCGCGGTGATCGGTTCGTCGACCGCTTACTGGCTGAGCCAGGCGCTGGGCAGCGGCGCGTCGATTCTCGTGGTCGAACGCGACTCAAGCTACGAATTTTCCTCGACGGCGCTCTCCACCAGCGCAATCCGCCAGCAATATTCCAACCCGATCAATGTGAAGATCAGCCAGTTCGGCATCGAGATCATCCGCGGTTTTCAGGAGCGGATGGCGCCGTTCTACACCAATGAGCCCGCGCCTGATCTCGGCTTCAAGGAACATGGATATCTCTACTGCTGCTCGCCCGAGGGCGTGAACGCGGCGCGCGAACGGGTCGAGCTGCAGCGCAGCCTCGGCGCCCACACCGTCTTCCTCGAACCGGGCGCGTTGAAGGAACGTTTTCCGTGGCTGAATGTCGACGACCTCGGCGGCGGTTCGTGGGGTTCGCGCGAAGAGGGCTGGTTCGACTCCATGGGCTTGCTTAATGGGTTCCGCCGCGCGGCGCGAGCGAGCGGCGTCGAATATATCGACAACGCCGTGACGGATTTGGATGTTTCCGAAGGCCGGGTCGTCTCGGCCCGTCTCTCGACCGGCCAGACGGTTCGTTGCGGAACCCTAGTCAACGCCGCCGGTCCACGCGCACAGCAGGTCGCCGTCATGGCTGGCTTGTCCATCCCGGTTGCTCCCTACAAGCGCTACAGTTTTGTTTTCGCCAGCGCCAATCCCATCCCCGGGCGGATGCCCAATGTCATTGATCTTTCCGGCACATTCGTACGCCCCGAAGGCGAGCTCTTCCTCACCGGCAACACGCCGCAGGGCGACGGGCCGGCCGACTACGACGACTTCGAGATGCATTTTGAAGAGTTCGACGACTACATCTGGCCGGCGCTCTGGCACCGCATTCCAGCCTTCGACGCGTTGAAGGTGCAGACCAGTTGGACCGGCCATTACGAATACAACATGCTCGACCACAACGGTATCGTCGGCTTCCACCCGGAGGTGACCAACTTCATGTTCGCCAACGGTTTCTCCGGCCATGGCCTGCAGCAGTCGCCTGCCGTCGGCCGGGCGGTCTCGGAGCTGATTGTCCACGGGGCTTTTCAGACGCTCGACCTGTCGCCGTTCAGCTACGAGCGCATACCGCGGAATGAACCGTTTCTCGAAGAAGCGGTGATTTGAGCCGTGTCAAACTGAGCCGACCGGCGCTCCCAATTTGATTTCAGGGAAAACGGAAATGAAGATCCTTGTGCCCGTGAAGCGGGTTGTGGACGCCAACGTCAAGGTCCGGGTGAAAGCCGACGGACTGGGCGTCGAGCTTGCCAACGTCAAGATGGCGATGAACCCCGTTCGACGAGATCGCGGTCGAGGAAGCCATCCGCATCAAGGAAGCCGGCAAGGCTGAAGAGATCATCGTCGTGTCGATCGGCCCGCAACAGGCGCAGGAGACGCTGCGCACCGCGCTCGCCATGGGCGCCGACCGCGCCATCCTGGTCAAGACCGACGAGCAGACCGAGCCGCTGGGCGTCGCCAATTTGATCATTTGATGACTCGCAGGACAGCTGGCTGCTTCATTGCATCGCTTTTCGCCTCGCGATCATTTCTGGCGCGAGCGATATCCACCGCGATCCGCTTCTTGTTTGCTTCGGGACGTAGTTGTCCGTCACGCTTTTTGACGAATGACCCATAGTCCCCATGATGGCGGGCCTGAATGTTGCATTCTCTTCTGGCGAAAATGGAAGGCTTCGATTAGCTCCAAAGAGCGTCGAACAGCTCGAAAATGGCTTCAATGACAGCGCGGAGCCGATCTGCGTCGAGATGTTCCATCGATGTCGCGTCAGGTCAGAGGGTACTCTGGGTCGACCTTCAGGCTTAGAAATCGTTCGATCGATCATGCATTCTTCTGTTGCGTCGCACTGTCAAAGTCGAGCCACCCCATCGTGTCCTCAAGCCGTCTCGCTGCATGAGAAAAGGTCTTCGCCAGCGCTCGAGCTGGCAGGTCGATGACTGCAGCTTTTCGAAGCGAAGTTGAGCAACTCATTGGTAGACGAAGTTGCCGGAACTGCGCCAACGGACTCTGCCGTCCAAGTGAGTGGAACCTTCCGATCGATGCTGCCTTATCTTCATGTTTGAAGAAGCAGCGAGAGGAAGCAATTGAGCAGCATTGCCTGGCGGAGTCTGCTTTTACTGCCGGTGCTTGCACTGGCGCTGGCCTCCTGCTCCTCATCTGAAACCGTCGAACAGCAATCGAAGCTTGCCGCCTCGACGGCGGAGGCGGCGGTATTGGTGATCGATGCCTGGCTTTCGGGCGCCGCACCGCCGCACTATGCATCTGCGGCCCTGCAATCCTTTGCCGGCACGCTTGGTGATGCCGACCGGCAAGTTCAATCGGCCCCCTCATCCGATATCGCAAGGCGGGACGCGCTGAAGTCGGCGGTCGGCCGGCTGACGATCGCAGCAGCCGCGGCCGAGCGCGCCGTTAAGGCTGAACAGCAGATCCAGGCCAGACAGGCGCGGCAGGATCTTCGCGCCGCGCAAGCGGATCTCGCCGGGGCCTATCGCCAGTATTTTGCGCAGCAGCAATGAAGAAGCTGCTTGAAATTTCACTCGGTGTCGTGACCAGCGTCGGCGGCTTCCTGGAGGTCGGCTCGATGGCGACGGCGGCGCAGGCCGGTGCATTGTTCGGCTACCAGCTCATCTGGGCGGTGGTGCTCGGTACCATCTGCATCATCTTCCTGGTCGAGATGGCCGGCCGCTTCGCCGCGGTCAGCCATCACACCATTGCTGACGGCATCCGCGAGAGGTTCGGCTTCAATGCGTTCATCTGGCCGCTGCTTGCAGTCTTGCTGGTCAACTTCCTGGTGCTTTCCGCCGAGATAGGCGGTGTTGCCGTCGCTGCCGAGCTTGCCACGGGGATCAGCTTCCAGTGGTGGGCCTTGCCGGTCGCTTTCCTGGCGTGGCTGCTGCTGTGGAAGGGCACGTTCGGCCTCATAGAGAAAGGGGTGTCGATGCTTGGCCTCGTCACCCTCTGTTTCGTCGTCGCGGCCTTGATGCTGCGCCCTGAATGGAAAGAGGTGGCGGTCGGGGCCGTGCCCAGCCTGCCGCAGCACGACACGGCGACCTACTGGTTCATGGCCGTCAGCATTCTCGGCGCATCGATCTCGCCTTACCTTTTCATGTTCTATTCGTCGGGCGCGATCGAGGACCAATGGGACAAGAGTTACCTCGGCACCAATCGAGCGATTGCCGGCCTCGGCATGAGCTTCGGTGGCACGATCTCCGTGGGCGTGCTCATCGTGGCCGCGCTCGTGCTGGGCGCTCATGGCGTGAACCAGGTGGATGACTATAACCAGCTTCCGCTGATGCTGATCCCGATATTCGGGTTCTGGGGTTTTGTCCTCTTCGTTGCTTCGCTGGCCATCGCCTGCTTCGGCGCCGCCCTCGAAGTGGCTCTGCAGCAAGCCTATCTCGTCGCCCAGGGGTTCGGCTGGAACTGGGGTGAGGATCTCAAGCCGCGCGACGATCCTGGCTTCAGCCTCGTCTACACGCTGACGCTCTTCCTCGCCGCCGTTCCGATAGCGTTCGGCCTCGACCCGTTGAAGCTCACCATCTTCTCGATGGCGCTGACCGCGGCCAGCCTGCCGCTGACGGTCGTTCCGTTCCTTTTCCTGCTGAACGACGACCGCTATGTCGGCAAGCATCGCAACGGTGTCATTTCGAACGCGGCCGTGATCTTCGTCATCGCGCTCGGCTTCGTGCTGGCGGTGGTGACCATTCCGCTGCAGATATTCGGAGGCACATGATGCAGCTGCTGCGCGATATATTGGACAAGCAGGTCGTCGATCGCGAGCAGGTAAAGATCGGCAAGGTTGATGGCCTGGTCGCCGAGCTGAGGCAAGGCAAGCCGCCCAGGGTCATTGCGATCGAGCTTGGCTCGATCGCGCTGGCGCGTCGGCTTGGCGCGCAGCCAGGCCGATGGACCGCGCGGCTCGCGGCAAAGCTTGGCGGCAAGCGCCAGGCACGGCCGCACCGGATCGCGTGGCACAAGGTGCGCGACATCGGCGTCGACATCGAATTCGATATCGACGTTCGCAGGACGAAGATCTTTGCCTGGCAGCACTGGTTGCGCGATCACGTCGTCGGCCGGATCCCGGGAGCCTGACGATGACGAATGTAAACCTCGAGCATCTGGCCGGTCGGCGCGTGTGCTCAGAAAGCGGCAAGAGCATCGGCTACATCGAGGAGATCATCGCCGAGCAGGATGGTGACGATCTCGTCGTCACCGAATTCCATATCGGCATCTTCGCGGCGTTCGAACGTCTGTCCGCGTCGACCGTCGGCACCGCATTGCTCGATTTTTTCAAGCTGCGTCGCAGGTCGGGCCTCTATCGCATACCTTGGGACAAGCTCGACATTACCGATCCGGCGCACCCGCGGCTGCTCTGCTCGGATAACGAGCTTTCGGGATTAGAAGATATTGGCAATTCTCGCACAAGTCCCGCTCCCCTCCATCAGCGCGACAGTTGAGGCAGCGGTCTCCCGATGTCGTCCGAGACGCTTTGCACCGATCCGCGGGCGCGCCGTCTGTCCAGATGAGCCCGGACTTGCCGACGCCAAGGCCGCTACTCTTGCCATATTGCATTTATGCCCAAGGAAACTCCTCCTATGCGGAACGATCGAGTCCAACTGCCGTTACCGTCAAAAAGACAGGAGCGAGCAATGACTGGACGCACGACCCACGATCAGCAGATACGTGTCATCGAGAAGTGTGAGAATACGAAGAACGCGCCCAAGGAATTCGAGGCCAAAGCGGAGCTGAAGCGGTCGGCGGCGGAGCGCGAGGCACGGCGGAAGGGGTCGAGCCTCAGGGGCGATACGCCTGACCTGGTCGATCCAGACGATCGCAATATCCTTCGCGGCAAAAATCAAGAAAGTGCCCATAACAAGAATCGAGGTTCCAAGTAGGACCGCCTTCCGCGGCAACCCCAGGGCCTCCCGGCCGCAATCGGTGCCTTCTCGATAATCTGTGGCAGCAGTCTTTTGCGCAACTTGCCCGGATTCTCGACGAATAACTGTGATCGGCTTCGACGTGTTCGACTGGAAAAGGTCTCCAGGCTGAATCACCGCCTTCGCTAGCGGTTGACCACCAAAAGACCGCAGCCCCGGCGCCCGCGGGAATGGAACCTCGCCCATCCTGCAAAGTTAAAGCGCGGGAGCGGTTGTCATGTCAGCAAACGCCGGCCTTCTGGTAGGCTTCGCATTTTGGTTTCTTGCCTATGCCAGCAACTGGGTCGCAGCCGAGGAACTCGGGCATCAACAAGCGAAGGTCGTCAAACCTCCGATCGAGCCCGTGATTCCGGCTGCGCCGCAATTCTCGAACCTAACCGCATCCCAAGACCCGCCGGGCAGCGGGCTGTCGCTGTTCCTGAGCAACGGTTGTGGTGCATGCCATACCATAAGAGGCACCGAGGCCCGCGGGACGATTGGCCCGGACCTTTCCCATGTCGGATCGCGATCAGCGATCGGCGCCGGGGTCCTGCCTAACACCGAGGAAGCCATTGCACGTTTTGTCGCTCGCCCTGATCTGTTCAAGCCAGGCGTGAAAATGCCGGCGTTCGACATGCTGCCGCAAACCGAAATCCAGACGATCGCGCGATATTTGAAAGCCTTGCAATGACGCCTGGTTCTCGTACCGAATTCGGGACAGCGTCGTCCAATGCTACTGCCGAAGAAGACGCCGTTCGCGTGGCGAACCAGCCGATGATGATCCGCGTGAAGCATGTCGTATTCGGCGCCATCGGTTTGCCTGTCGTCCTGTTGCTTGGGGCATGGATCGGCTTTTTCAACGTCGGCGCCAGCAGCGGCCATTGGAAGGTGACGGCCTGGTTCCTTCAACTCGCCATGCGCTCGGCCGTACGCACCTATGCATTAGCCGTGGACGCGCCGAAAACGCTTGACCGGCGGGGGCTCCCGGCGGCAGCCGGACATTTCGCGCGAGGCTGCGCGATCTGCCACGGCGCACCCGGCGAGCTCCGCTCGCCGGCGGTGCTGCGGATGCTTCCGCAACCGCCGGATCTTGCGCTCACGGTCGGAGATTGGACCGACGCCCAGCTTTTTCGGATCGTCAAGCATGGAATACGGTTCACCGGCATGCCCGCCTGGCCGGCCCGCGACCGCGATGACGAGGTCTGGGCAATGGTTGCTTTCCTGCGGGAACTTCCAAAGCTCAATCCGAATGAATTTCGAGCGCTTGCCTTCAATGGCAGCGATGCTACCAGCAGCGATCGGCAACCCGCCACCCCGGATGTTCTCTCCGACTGCATGCGCTGCCACCGAGGCGACGGCGAGGGCAGGGGTGACGCCGTGCCCGTGCTGGCCGGGCAGAAAGAAGCTTACCTGCTCGCCAGCCTTCAGGCCTATGCCAAAGGCGATCGCACGAGCGGCTTCATGGCTCTGCCGGTGACTGGCGTCGACCCCGCCGATCTGGCTGCGCTTGCCCGGTATTTCGCGGCGCAGCCGCCGGTATCAGCGGACCGCGATCAAGTTTCGGCGGAGGTGATCAACAAGGGACAGCAAATCGCTGAGGCCGGAATTCCGGAGCGGAACGTGCCTGCCTGTTCCGGCTGCCATCTCGGCTCCGACAAAAATCCGGTTTATCCACGCCTTAACGGTCAGCGTGCTGCTTACCTGGAGCGGCAGCTGAAGCTGTTCCGGTCCGAGGACCGAGGCGGCACGCCGTTCTGGCATATCATGGCTACCGCGGCCCAACGCCTCACGGACGACGATATACAAGCCGTATCGGCCTATTTTTCCAGACGTGCTGAAGGTCCTCGGTGAGCACAATGCGCCTGCTGTACAAGGCGCCTCGAAATCGGTTCAAGGAACTTTATCCCATCCTGCCAGTTCCAACTCCGCACAGACGGCCTGAGCAGACAGCCGGCTGAAGTATCCTTTGCGGGTGAACCAGGCTGAATGCACTTCCGGTGGCCCCACGAGACATGCAATTTCGGGACTGCAGCCTGTCCCGGCCCCCTGTCGCAGCTATGGCGCGTAGATGCCGCAGAACAGAAGAACGCCGCCGATCAGGCAGAAGGCGAGGAGTGTCGCAACGCAGAATCCGGGTTCGCGAAAAATCTTGGTATCGCGTTTCAGACTCAAGGCTCGGCCCCTTCGGTACTCTACGAAGCCCTCAACACGGAACGGGACCGGCGAGTTCCGGATGCTGTGTTTCGTCTGTTTCGAAGAGCCCCCAATTGGCGGGCGTTGGCCAGTCTCACGGCTGCCGCCGGCGGATCCGTTCTCGCCTCTGGCTGCACCGGTGTGCAGTCGGCCCTCAATCCGCACGGCGAGCAGGCCGACGCTCTGGCTGTTCTGTTCTGGATATTCACGGCCGTGCTCGGACTTGTCTGGCTGGTCACCATGGCCGGGTTGTTCTTCGCGCTGACACGCCGGCGAGACAGTCGCGTCGAACTGGCGCAAGCGCATCCAGCCGTCAAACGGCCGATGCGTATCGCCTTTGCTGCGATGCTGACATCGACCGTCATCATTCTCTCGGGCCTGGCCGTGCTCAGCTTCGACGGACAAGGGGCGGTTTACGGAGACAGGGCCGGGGCGGCCATAACAATATCCGTCATAGCGCACCAATGGTGGTGGCAGGTCCGCTACGAAGGAAACAATGGTTTCGAAACGGCGAACGAGATTCGCATTCCGGTAGGCAGCGCGGTCGACATCAAGCTCACCACGGGTGACGTGATCCACTCGTTCTGGATACCGAGCCTTGCCGGCAAGCTCGATCTCATTCCAGGCAAAAGCAATGAGCTCCGCATCCAAGCGGATAAGCCCGGCGTGTACCGCGGCCAGTGTGCCGAATTCTGCGGCCAACAGCATGCGCATATGGCGATCTTCGTGGTGGCGCTGGAGCCGAGCGAATTCGAACGCTGGCGCGCAAAACAGGCCGCGCCGGCAAGGCCGATGGCTCATCTTGCGAAGCAACAAAATGTCTTTGCTTCCGCGGCATCGTCTCCATCCCCCGCCCTTTCGGAGCGTTGGCGATGAGCCAGGCGGTCGAAGAACGTCACGAGACCCGTGACACCGATCTGGGTGACGAGGAACTGCGCGCAAGGCTGAGCAAGACCTGGGGCTCGGCGCGTGGTCTGATAGGCATTCTTTCGACAGTCGATCACAAGATCATCGGCATCCGCTATGCCGTCACCGCCTTCGTCTTCCTGTTGGTTGGCGGCATCATGGCGATCATCATGCGGCTGCAGCTCGCGCGGCCGGACAGCCACCTTGTCGACGCCGAGCTCTACAACCAGCTTTTCACCATGCATGGCACAACGATGATGTTCCTGTTCGGGGTGCCGGTTGGCGAGGCGTTCGCCGTCTATCTGGTGCCGCTCATGGTCGGCACCCGCAACATCGCCTTTCCGCGCCTCAATGCCTTCTCCTACTACGTCTATCTGTTCGGCGGTCTGATGTTGTGGGGCGCTTTCGCGTTGAGCATCCGCCCTGATGTCGGCTGGTTCTCCTATGTGCCCCTCGCAAATCTGAATTTCACTCCAGGCAAGGGGCCGGACTACTGGGCGCAGATGATCACTTTTACCGAAGTCGCGGCGCTCGCAGTCTCGGTGGAGATCGTCGTCACAGTCCTGAAGCAGCGCGCGCCGGGCATGACGCTCGACCGCATTCCACTCTTCGTATGGACGATGCTCGTCCATTCCTTCATCATCATCTTCGCCATGCCGGCGATCATGCTCGCCTCGTCTATGCTGATCATGGAGCGGCTGGTCGGCACGCAGTTTTTCAATCCGGATGCGGGCGGCGATCCGCTGCTTTGGCAGCACCTTTTCTGGTTCTTTGGTCACCCCGAAGTCTACATCATCTTCCTGCCTGGAACCGCTTTCGTGTCGGCGATCGTAGCGACATTCTCCCGGCGGCCGGTCTTCGGCTATTTGCCGATGGTGCTGTCGCTGATCGCGATCGGCTTTTTGTCCTTTGGCTTGTGGGTTCACCACATGTTCGTGACCGGCCTGCCTGAAATCGGCGCCGCATTCTTCACCGCCTCCAGCATGGCAATCGCCATTCCGAACGGGGTCCAGATATTCTGCTGGATCGCGACGCTGTGGGACGGCAAGCCGGTGCTCAAGACGCCGTTGATCTTCGTGCTCGGTTTCTTCTTCATCTTTGTCGCCGGCGGGCTCTCGGGTGTGATGCTGGCGTCGGTGCCGATCGATACGCAGGTGCACGACACCTATTTCGTCGTCGCCCATTTCCACTACGTGCTTATAGGCGGCACCCTCTTTCCGCTTGTCGCGGCCGTTTACTACTGGTTCCCGAAAGTGACGGGCCGGCTGATGGATGAGCGGCTCGGCAAATGGCAGTTCGTCCTCGCTTTCTGCGGTTTCAATGTCACGTTTTTTCCGATGCACCTGCTCGGCCTGTATGGCATGCCGCGCAGGGTCTACACCTATCCCGCGGAGATGGGCTGGGGCGCACTCAACCTGCTCGCCAGCGCCGGCGCGCTGCTGTTCTTCGCAAGCTTTCTGCTCATGCTCTACAACATGATTGCCAGCGCCCGCTCGGGCGTCCTTGCCGGCGACAATCCCTGGGGAGCCGACACGTTGGAGTGGGCGACCAGCTCGCCGCCCCAGCCGCAGAACTTCGATCGCATTCCCTGCGTCACAAGCGGCTCGCCACTATGGGATCAGGGCGATGACAAGGCGGTGGTCGGCGGCCTCAAGGTTGATGAGCGCGAACTGCTCGTGACGAGCGTCACGGAGGCCCGGCCTGACATTCGCGAGGAATCGCCGGCGCCCTCGATCTGGCCCTTTCTGGCGGCGTTTGCCACAGCCGGCGCGTTCATCGGCTCGATCTACACGCCTTGGGCGGTTACTTGGGGTTCGCCCGTCGTTGCCATCGTGCTGGTCGCCTGGTTCTGGCCGAAAACCATCGAGGAGAATGTCTAGATGGCCCGCAGCGTCATCGATGTCTCGGGTTTGCCGACCTATGCCTTCGGTTCGCGTGTCACCCCCTGGTGGGGGACGTTCTCGTTCTGCCTGCTGGAGGGAACTGGCTTCGCCCTCGGCATCGGCGGCTATCTCTACCTGGCCGTCACCAATAAGGAGTGGGCGAAGGACGCGGTCCCTTTGAGCCTGCTCTGGTCGGCGCTCTTCACGCTCGTCCTTGTCGTCAGCGCACTGCCGAATTTCCTGATCAAGCGAGCAGCGATGCGGGAGAGCTTGCGCTCGGTCCGTCTGCTGCTGCTGATCATGAGCGCGATCGGGCTGGTGCTTATCGGGCTGCGCATCATGGAATTCTCGGCCTTGCCGGTACGCTGGAGCGACAATGCCTATGGCTCCTTTGTCTGGCTCCTTCTCGGTCTGCATGGCGTGCATGTGCTGACCGACGTTGCCGACACGCTGGTCCTGGCCGTGCTGATGTTTACGCGGCACGGAACGGGCAAACGCTTCAGCGATGCCGAAGACAATGCTTTCTACTGGTATTTCGTCGTGCTCTCATGGCTGCCCCTCTACGCCGTGCTCTATTGGCTGCCGAGGTTGTGATACGGCCGGGATCGCGCAGTTCCTCCGACGCCACGCACGGCGCCTGATGACCGTCTACCTCCAGCGCTTCGCGCAACAAGTCGAGACCGTCGACATGAAGACGATTCTCTCGGCCTGGACCTGAAGCTATGCGACGATCCTCACCGGCACCGACTTCGCCGCCGGGACGTGCGCTTTATGAGCCCTGTGCCACAGCGGAATCAAAGGATTGAGTTCGGGATAATAGCCGGCGCAGTTGCCGCTTGGTATGGAGTAAGGCGTGACCCGCAGGCCTCCCACCCGCCGCTCGACGCCATCATCGGCATGCGCCTCGAGAGCGACTTCCTGCCCGGCGCTGAGCCCCATCCGTCTGATGTCTTCCTCGTTCATCAGCAGGACCATTCGCGTTCCGATGATGCCGCGTAACCGATCACGATAACCATACACGGTCGTGTTGAACTGGTCGTTCGACCGTACTGTGATCAGCGTCAGTACGTCCTCGCCCGACACATCGATGTCGGGGTCGGTTTCCAGCGTGGTGGGCAGCTTGAAATTCGCCTTTTTGTTCGGCGTTTGCCAGACGCGCTTCGACGCCTTGATATCGCGATGGAATCCACCCGGCGTGAGGAAGCGTTTGTTGAAATCCTTGAAATGTGCCGGGAAGCAGCGCTCGATCTCGTCGCGGATGCGGGAATAGTCAGCGACCCAGTCGTCCCAGGGAATCGAACTCATGCCGGCGACGGTCGCCTTGGCGAGTTCCGCCACAATGCTCGGCTCGGACATGAGATGCTCGCTCGGTTTTGGCCGCGACCCGAAGGAACCGTGGATGCAGGCGGTCGAATCCTCCATCGAGACCCATTGCGGCCCGCTGGCCTGAATGTCCTTCTCCAGCCGAGACAGGCATGGCAGCAGATACGTGACTTTCCCGGCGATCAAATGGCTGCGGTTGAGCTTGGTCGCGATCTCGACGTGCAGGTCGAGGTTCCGCCAGGCCTTCTCGACCAGTCCGGTTTCCGGAACGGCCCGCACGAAATTACCGCCGAGTCCGACGAAACCGCGAACCCGCCCGTCGATCACGCCCTCGCACGTCTCGACGGTATCGAGCCCCTTATCCCGCGGCGGCTCGAAGCCGTAGAAGTCGCGAAATTTGTCGAGCGGAACAAGCTCCGGCTTTTCGGAAATGCCGACCGTTCGCTGTCCCTGCACGTTGGAATGTCCGCGCAACGGCGATATGCCGGCTCCGGGCTTGCCGATATTGCCGCGCATGAGCAGCAGGTTGCACAGCATCTGCACATTCTCGGTACCGTGGCGATGCTGAGTGAGCCCCATGCCGTAATTGCCGATGACCGCATTGGCCGAACTGTATACTTCAGCGACATGTTCGAGATCAGCCCGCGAGATGCCGGAACGTCGAACGATGTCTTCCCAATCGGTCGCGCGCAGATAGGCTTCGAAGTCGGCAAAGCCGTATGTATGCTCCTCGATGAAAGCGGTATCGAGGACGCGTTTTCCGCCTCGCTCTCGGGCTGCGTCATCGAGCGCCAGCACAGCCTTGGCAATACCAGTCATGGCCGCAATATCCCCGCCCGCCCGGATCTGGAAGAAATCGCTCGACATTTTCGTCCCTGGGCCTGGCGACAGCATCTCGACCGGGTTCTGCGGGTTCTTGAATCTCACCAAGCCCCGCTCCCGCAGAGGGTTGAAGGTGATCACCGGGACACCGCGCTGGCGAGCGTCCTCGATGGGGTGTAACAGGCGCGGCGCGGTGACACCGGTATTGTGGCCGAAGAAGAACATCATGTCGGATTTGGCGAAGTCCTCCAATTGCACCGTGCCGACAGGAGAGCCGATCGATTCCGGTAGGCCGACAGACGTCGACTCGTGACACATGTTCGAGGAATCGGGCAGGTTCGAAGAGCCGTAGATGCGGGCGAAGAGCTGATACATGAACGAGGCCTCGAGCGAGGCGCGTCCGGACGTGTAGAAGACCACGGACTTCGGGTCGAGGCGCCTGAGCTGAGCGCCCATATCGCCGAACGCGTCCGGCCACGCCACAGGCTCGTATTTGTCGGTGGCGCGGTTATAACGCATCGGCTCCGTCAGGCGTCCCTGTTTCTCAAGATCGTGATCCGGCCAATCCAGGAGTTCGGTCACTCTATGGGTGGCAAAGAAGGACGGCTCGCAGCGCCTGCTGGTCTGCTCCCACATCGTTGCCTTGGCGCCGTTCTCGCAGAACTCGAAAGGCCGCGGCTCGGCCGGCTTCGCCCATGAGCAGGAGACGCACATGTAGCCATCCGCCTTGTTCTGCTTCAGCAACGTGCTCCATATGTCGGACAGCAGCAGCCCCTGGTCCCGCGCGTTGCGGATCAAAGACTTGAGCGAGCCCCAGCCGCCGGTCGGATGATTGTATTTCTTGATCTCGACGCGATCGGTGACAGCAGGTTCCATGTGAGTCGTCCAAAAAAGAGGAAAGCAAAGGGAAAACCGAAGCGGGCCTCAGTTGTTCCAGCTTGCCTCGTCAATGACTTATCGTAGGCCGCCAGTGCTCAGGCTCGCTAACGGTAGCGCACGGTCGTGTCGAATGGCTCAATTGTGTCCAAAGAGGCGCTGCCGATCTCCACCAAGAGTGCCGAAGGACGGTGCCGGACAGCCTTGAACCGAGCGGACGATTGAGGTGGTGCCCGTCTATCATCAGCTTCGCGCTGCCCAGGGCAACCGTGGACGTCCGGCCGCCGCTGCGCTGCGCTCGTTGATAGGAGAGATCGTGCTCACGCCCGGCGACAAGCGCGGCGAGGTCCATGCCGAGCTATGCGGCGAGCTGCTCGGCATCCTCAAACTCGTCAACCCTTCATGCGCCAGGGGTATGGTGCGACCTGAGCTCAGATGTCGGGTTATAGCGCCCGGGCGGCGAGCGACACTATGGTTCGAAAGGCTCTCCCAGCGAAGCCACGCCGTTGAGCTTGAGCAGACGCCGGTTCGAAGAAATGATGCCCAGCACGACGATTGTCACGAGATAAGGTAGGCTCGATAGAAGTTGCGAGGAAACGTCGAGCCCAGTTGTCTGGGCCGCGAGGCTTGCGAGGGACACGGCGCCGAAGAGGCAAGCACCAAGGAAGATACGGCTGGCAAGCCAAGTGCCGAAGACGACGAGCGCGATCGCTATCCAGCCGCGCCCGGCGATCATGCCATCGGCCCAGAGCGGAGTGTAGACCACGGCCGCGTAGGCACCGGCAAAACCCGCCAACGCGCCGCCGAAAGCGACCGCGGCGAAGCGCACGGCGATTACCGGATAGCCGAGCGCACGGGCCGCCTTGGGATTCTCGCCGACGGCGCGGATGACGAGGCCGGTCTTGGTGTAGGCGAACACCGCCCAAATGGCAACGGTCGCAGCGAGCGAAAGCCACACGACAATGTCTTGGCTGAACAGGCCGCCGATGACCGGGATATCTGAAAGCCAGGGCAATGAGAGCTTCGGAAGCCCTTTGACCGTGAGGCTCTCAAAACTCTTGCCGAACAGCGCCGACAGGCCCTGGCCGAGGATGCCTATGGCGAGGCCCGTCGCAACCTGGTTCGCCCGGAATCCTAGCGCCACGACCGCAAAGACAAGGGAAAGAGCGGCGCTGGCGAGACCAGCGGCCAGGAAACCCAGGAGATGCCCGCCGCCTTGATAGACGATGATGAAGGCAATGACTGCGCCGAGGGCCATCAGGCCCTCCACACCGAGATTGAGGACCCCGGCGCGCTCTGCCACCAGTTCGCCGAGCGCCGCCAGAAGGAACGGCGTAGCCGACGCCAACATCCCGGCGATGATGAACTCCACGGCGTTCATGGCGTGCTTGCGTGGGCGGCATGGCGCCATTCGAGCCGATAGCGGACGAAGGCGATGGCGACAAGATAGGCAAGCAGCAGGCTGCCCTGGAAGACCCTGACCGCAGCGACCGGCAGATTTGCCGAGACCATGGCGTTATCGCCACCGATATAGAGGGCCGCCATGAGCAACGCGGAAAAGACGATACCGACCGGGTGAATGCCTCCGAGATAGGCGACGATGATGGCGGCATAGCCGTAGCCGGTCGAGATGGAGCGCTGCAACTGTCCGAGCGGCCCGGCCACCTCGGCCGCTCCGGCGAGGCCTGCCGCGAAGCCACCGACGAGGAGCGAAAGCCAGATCGCACGTCCTTCGTTGAAGCCGGCGTATCCGGCGGCGCGCGGCGCGAGGCCGCCGACCTGCAGCTTGTACCCCGCGAAACTCCTCTGCATGAACACCCAGGCGCCGAGGGAGAAGGCGCAGGCGACAAGCAGCGAGACGTTGACGCGGGTGCCGGGGATCAGGATCGGCACCATCGCGTCGTACTGGAACATCACCGATTGCGGGAAGTTGAAGCCATTCGGATCCTTCCAGGGGCCGAGAAGCAGATAATTGAGCAATTGCGCGGCAACGAGCGCCAGCATGAGCGATACGAGAATCTCGTTTGCGTTGAGCTTCACGCGCCAGAAGGCCGTTAGCGACGCCCACAGCGCGCCGCCCAGCGCGCCGATGACCAGCATCGATGGCCAGATCCACTGGCCCGTTGCCTGCGGGAACCAGACGGGAATGGCGGATGCGAAGATCGCGCCGAGGATGAACTGACCCTCGGCGCCGATGTTGAAGACCTTCGCGCGAAAGCCGATCGCAAGCCCCTGCGCGATCAGCAGGAGCGGCCCCGTCTTCAGCAGAACTTCCGAGAACGAGGCCCAGGACAGGAAAGGCTCCAGAAGCATCGCGTGGAAAATAGCGGCCGGATCGCGGCCCATCAGGAGGTAGAGGCCGAGATTAAGCAGCGTCGCCAGGGCGAGCGCCATGGGCGGGGCGACCAGCTTCACGGTAAGCGAGGCATGCTCCCGGCGAACCAGAACCGGAAGGAACGGCCTGGAAAGAGCGCTCATGCCGGGACCTTCGTGGCCATTGATTGCGCGCCGATCATGTAGCGGCCGATCTCCTCGGGTCTGGTGTCGCGCGTCACCAGCGGCGGGCTCAGCCGGCCTTGATGGATCACCTGGATCGAATCGCAGAGTTCGAACAGTTCCTCCAACTCCTCCGAGATGACGAGGATGCCCATGCCCTCGTTGCGCAGGGCGACAAGGCGCCGGCGGATGGCGGAGGCCGCGCCGATGTCCACGCCCCAGGTGGGTTGCGCCACGAACAGCAATTTCGGGGACAGCATGATCTCGCGGCCGACGATGAACTTTTGCAGATTGCCCCCGGAAAGCGCGCCGGCCTCCGCTTCGGAACCGGGCGTGCGCACGTCGTATTGCCGGATGCAGTCCTCGGTGAAAGCCTTCGCCCGGGCTGTGTCGACAAGGCCGCGTTTCAGCAGACCGAATGGATGGGCGGTCAGAAGGCTGTTGAGGACGAGCGACATTTCCGGCACCGCGCCGCGGCCGAGCCGTTCCTCCGGAACGAAAGCGAAGCCCAGCCGGCGGCGGGCGGCCGTATCGAGCGCGCCGACATCCTTTCCCATCATGTAGATGCAATCGGACTTTTGGCGCGGCAGCACCGTTTCGCCCGAGATCAGCGCCGCGAGTTCGCTCTGCCCGTTGCCCGATATGCCCGCTATGCCGAGGATCTCACCGGCACGCACCGTCAGATTGACGTCGCAAAGCGGCACGGCGAAGGGATCATCGGGCTGATGGTCCAGGCCCACGATTTCGAGGCGCTTTTCGCCGCCGGAATGCGCCAACGCCGGCATGGGCTGCGGCATGTCGCGGCCGATCATCATGCGGGCGAGGTCGTGCGCGTCATGGTCGCGCGGGTCCACGTGGCCGGTGACGCGCCCGTCGCGCAGGATGGTCGCTCGATCGCAGACCGCCCGGATCTCCTCCAGCTTGTGCGAGATGAACAGGATCGAAACGCCGCCGTCGCGCAGCCGCCGCAAAGTCTCGAACAGCTTGTCCACCGATTGCGGCGGCAGGACGGAGGTCGGTTCGTCGAGGATCAGGAGCTGGGGTTCGGTCATCAGGCAGCGAATGATCTCCACCCGCTGCCGTTCTCCCACCGAGAGCGCGTGCACATGGGCAAGCGGATCGACCTCGAGTCCGAAGTCGCGGCCGAGCGCACGGATGTGTTGCGCCAGATCCGATTTGCCCCTGGGCACGACCAGGCGGATGTTCTCCACCACCGTCAGTGTTTCGAACAAGGAGAAATGCTGGAAGACCATGCCGATCCCCTTGCGCCTCGCATCCGCGGGGGAAGCGAGGGCCAGGGGGTCTCCTTTCCAGGTCGCCATTCCGGCGTCCGGCTGCTCGACGCCGTAGATCAGCTTCATCAGCGTCGACTTGCCCGCTCCGTTTTCCCCGAGGATCGCATGGATCGAGCGTGGAGCCACATCCAGATCGATGTCTCGATTGGCATGGATCTGGCCGTAGCTCTTGGAGATGCCGCGCAGCGACAGGAGCGGGACGGTCACGGTCACTTGGGCAGCGGCGTGGTGACACCCTTGACGTGCCAGTCCATGGCAACGATCTCGGCCCCGGTCATCGTCTTGCCGGCGGGCACGCCCTCGCTGCCGTCGGCCTTGACGATGGGACCGGTAAAGGGCGAGAAGCTGCCGTCGGCGATCTTGGCTTCAACGTCCTTGATCCTGGCCATCATGTCGGCCGGGATTCCCGGGTTCCAGTCAACGACCTCGACCACCTTGTCGCCCACACCCAGGAAAGCGTTTGCGCCCTTGAAGGTGCCGGCGATGTGGGCGTCGACCGAGGCTTTGAAGAAGGGCGACCAGTCGGTCGCCACGCAGCCGAGATAGTTTTTGGGCGCGTATTTCTTCATCGACGAGTTGAGGTTGAAGGCGGGGACGCCGGCCTCCTCGCAGGCCGAGACGACGGAGGGTGTGTCCTGCGCGTTGGAGAAGATCACGTCGCATTTCTGCGCCAGCAGCGCCTTGGCGGCCTCCTGCTCCTTGGCTGGATCGAACCAGGAGTTCACCCATACGACCGAAACCTCGACATCGGGCTTTACCGCCTGCGCTCCCAGCGTGAAAGCGTTGATGGAGGTGATCAGCTCGGGAATGGCGAAGGCAGAGACCGAGCCGAGCTTGCCAGTCTTCGAAAGCGCGGCTGCCGCCATGCCCATAAGGTAGGTACCCTGGGAATATTGGGCCGCGAAGGGCGAGAAGTTCGGCGCCACCTGGAAACCGGAAGCGTGCAGCACGGTTACATCGGGATTGCGGCGCGCGATCTGCAGGGCGCCGTTCTGATAGCCGAAGGAGCCGGCAATGAGGAACTTGTTTCCGTCGGCGACGGCCTTGTTCATGATGCGATCGGCGTCGGGTCCCTCCTGTATGTTCTCGATGATAGTGACCTTCACCTTGTCGCCATAGGCTGCCTTCACCGGCTCGAGCCCGTCGGCGAGCGCGCGGCCCCAGCCGACATCGCCGACCGGCGACGGGACCACCAGCGCGATGCCTAGCGGCTCGTCGGCGGCAAGCGCTCGGCTGCCCACCGCGGCAACGAGGCCGGATGCCGCGGCGCCCTTCATCAATGTTCTGCGGGTAAGATTTATCAGCATGTCGGTTCCCCTTGCTTTTGGTTTTGGCTGCTAGAATTGCACGGTCGCGAGCGCCGCCTCGGCTTGCGCGAACAGTCTGGCCTCATCGAGCCCCGGGAACTCGCCTTTGGCCCAGACGATGCGGCCGTTGATCATGGTTATGTCGGTCGGCGCGCCGATGCCCACCTTGGCCAGCAGGCTCAGCGGATCGTGCCGCGTGCCGACATAGTCCATGCGCCGGGTGTCGATGGCGAAGAGATCGGCGGCCATGCCAGGCGCCAGCCTGCCGATGTCGCCGCGCCCGAGCAGCGCCGCGCCCCCCGCCGTCGCATAGCCGAGAAAATCAGCCGGCGGCGGCACCGAATGACCGCGCGTCGATGCCGCGAGGCATTGCAGCATGTAGGCGGAATGGATGCAGTGCATCAGGTTGGAATTGTCGTTCGAGGCGGCGCCGTCGCAGCCCAGTCCGACACTGAGCCCGAGGGCCGACATCGCCGGTATGTCAGTGATCTCGGCGCCGACGAGGTAGACCGGCTCAGGGCAATGCGAGACGCCGGTGCCGCTCGCCGCCATCTTGCGCAGCTCGTCGTGGGTCAGCTCCCAGCAATGGGCATAGAAGGCATCCGGCCCGCAGAAGCCGATCTCGGTGCAATAGTCGACGGTGCGCAGGCCGTGACGGGCCTGCATGACCGGGCTTTCGCCCTCGCCGACATGGGTATGCATGCGCACCCCACGGTCGCGCGCCAGCGCCACCGATTCCACGAAGGTGTCGCGATAGCAGTTGACTGGCTGGCAAGGCGCGACGACGACCTGCCGCATGCCGAAGGGACCGGCATCATGGTAGGCGTCGATCAGCCGGGCGCAGTCGGCGATGAATTCGTCGGTCGTTTCCAGCATGGCGTCGGGGATGGTCGAGCCTTCCGATTTGGGCAGCGTGTTGCCGCCACGTCCGGCATGGAAGCGCATGCCGAGCAGTTCGGCTGCTTGGAACTGCCGGTCGATCAGCCGCTTGCCCGCCTGCCGCGGAAAGCAATACTGATGGTCGAATGCCGTCGTGCAGCCGTGCTTTATCAGCTCGGCCATCGCCGTGACCGATGCATGGTAGAAGCATTCCTCAGTCAGCCGCGAGAAAATGGGATAGATGCGGTCGAGCCATTCGATGACCGACAGCTTCGTCCAGTCCAGATCGGCGCGGTTGCGCACGAAGCATTGAAAGAAGTGGTGATGGGTGTTGACGAGGCCGGGATAGACGAACCAGCCGGCGGCGTCCTGCGTGATTGTTCCAACGGGCAGCTCTGCCTTGTCGAGGCCTGCGCCGATGGCCCGTATTGCCGGGCCGTCGGTCAAGACATCGACATTGCGTCGGATGTCCGGACCGTTGCCCTCGTCCACGATGACCGCAGCGCAGCCCTTCAGCAAATAGCCCGCCACGTCAGGCCTCGCCGACTTCGAGGACGGGCGCGGGTGTCAGTTCGTGCAGCCGGTGGATGCCCGGCATCTCGATGAAGCCCTCGAGACTGCGGACCGCCCGTGACCAGAGCCGGATCGCGGGATAGGGGTCGAGCGAAACGCCGCCGTCCGGCGCCAGCGCAACATAGGGAAAGCAGGCAATGTCGGCGATCGTCGGTCGATCCGACGCGAGGAAGCGCTGGCCGCGGATATGCTGTTCGACGAGGCCGGCTTCCAGCTCCCGCAGTGCCGCTATTCCCTGCTCCCGAAGGGCGGCGATATTGCCCGGACGCAGCAGCATCTCGTGCAAGCGCGCCGCCCCAAGGCTCGCGGTCAGCCGGTGCGAGAAGGAGAGCCATTGTTGGACGCGCGCCGCCCGCCCGACCGTATCATTGCCCAGCCATTGGGGTGCCGCTTTCGCGGCGAGATAGACCAGCATGGCCGAGGATTCGGTCAGCACGAGGTCGCCATCCTCCAAGATCGGGATCGAACCGGCCGGATTGAGCGCCATGAGCTCAGGACCGCGATGCTCGCGACCGGGATGGAAGTCGACAGGACGGATGTCGAGCGTCACCCCGATCAGCGCAGCCATGAGGCGCACCTTGTAGCAGCTCGGCGACAGCACGTAGTCGTAGAGCTTCATTGCGCCACCAGTTGCGCGCCGTAGGTGTAGCCGTGGCGTTTCAGCCAGCGCCGGTAGGCAACCGAGGTAAGGTCGGCGCGCGTGGGAATCTCCATGCCGGGATCGAGCGGGAGCAGCGTCGGAATTTGGTTTTCGAGGATCGATCGGTCCTGAACGAAGATCGTCTGCTGGAAATGGATCAGGTCGGCCATCGGTGTTTCGTCATCGAACAGCGCCATCCATGGCCAGACGTCGCACAGGTCTTCGGCAAGTGGCTGCACGAAAAGTGTGATGACGTCCCATTCCGCCGGGCGAGGCGGGCAGGTCTTGTAGAGCACCGAGCAGGTCGGCGCGGGCACGCGATACATGTATTCCGTGGTGATGCCACCTTCCGCCGACTTGGCGGCCTGCGGCTGGTAGAACTTCACCTGAGTGGCCCAAACCTCGTCTTCGTCCTCTCGGATCTCGACCTTGTAGTTCTGCACCTCCGTATGCGGCTCGGCCCCCAGTATGTCGGTGTGCACGAAAGGAAAATGCGCGATGTCCAGGAAGTTCTCCACCGCACGCAATGGCGAGCAGCGCACGCGCACCACCCCGACATCGACGAGCCGGCGGCCCGGCTGATCGGCCTCGGGGATCGCAAACAGCGGCTTTTGTGGATTACCGAGCGATGACCAGACATGGCCATAGCGGATGCAGGCCGGCAGGTCACGTCCGTTGCCGCCCGTGACCTTCGCGTTTCCATCTTCGCCGCGCCTCACCGCGATCGGCTCGCCCATCAGGGCCGTCCTGCGCCCATGCGCATCGAGCTGGCTAGCAAGGCCGACAGGGTACCATCCGTCGATCATCGTGTTGCGGGTCATCGGGCGATCCCGGCGCGTGCAATATCCTCGGCCGCCCGCCGCAGCGCCTCGGCGGCCCTCGACGCGGCGATACGCTCGTCCGGATTGCTGTCCTCGTCCACCAAAACATGCATCAACGTGCGCGCCTGCCCATCGGGAGCAAGCAGCAGCCGGACGGTCCGGTCATCATAGGTGTAGTCGAGCAGGTCTACAGCGGCCGTCGTGCCCGCGGCCGCCTCCAGCGCCACGATGCCCGCTTCCACCACCATGGAGCGGAGCGGCGCAAGGCCCTCGAACCGCGGCGGCCCGGCGGCGGGTTCGCCAACCGAAATCCATATGATGCCGCCGCCATCCTCGACGTGCTGCGTTGCGACACGAATCGTGTCCGGCGGCGTCAATGCCGGATGGGCCGGAATGCGCTGGCAGTTTCCCGCCTTGGCGTAGCTCCAGCCGTGATAGATGCAGGCCAGGGTCTCACCGCGTACGAAGCCGTGGGAAAGGCGCATGCCGCGATGGGGGCATCTGTCGGCGAAGGCCGCCGCACGGCCGGAGCGGGTTCGCCAAAGGGCAACCGGTCCGGCCGGGGATTGCGCCGGCATAACGGTTCCCGCCGGCAAGTCCGCGGAGAGGGCAACAGGCATCCATGAGCCGGTGGGATAAGACGGCATGCATCAACTTTCAAAACGGCACCAGCATCTTCCCGAGCGAAGCTTCGCGGTCAAGGATATGCTAATACGCCGGGTTACGTTTGCACAACATTTCCTCACTGGCAATAATGCCTAAAAAAGGTGCATCACACCTCCGGAGGCAGAGGGCCGCAGGCCCAGAAACTTAGCCCGATTCGCTCTCGATCGGCGCCCGGCGGATGGTCTCGACCCAGACATCGATTGGTCCAAGAGAGCACCCCATCTCCATCATGTCGATGAGTTCGACCGGACCGGCAATGTCGAGTTCAACGCGGTCGGGACCGGCAACGCATATCGCATGCGCGAGCCCGAGCTTGGCGGCATGACGCTCGATCCACGGAAGAAACGATGCCACCTCGACATCGCCGAAGATCGTCATGCGCTCCCGCCAGGAACATCGATTTTGCTCGTTCATAGAAACCTCGGCAATGAAGCTGATATTCTATCTATCTACATCGTGCTCAATCGCTGAAGCATCTGCTTATGAGAGCGTCGTCACGCCAGATATGAGGTCGAAGACCGCTATATGCGAGTTGATCCCCAAGATCGACAGACAGGTTTCGGTCCAACTAGTCGCGCTCACGACCTGGTTGATATGCCTTCGACGACGCGCTACGGGATTGAGGGATCGTATAGGCCGCTGGCTTCCCAGCGCGATCTATCCTGGCGGATCGAGGGTGCCGACGGTCGCGAAACACTCAAGAAGCTTTTCACGATTTCTCCCTACGGGTCCGAGGAGCAGCGCGTGCTCAACCGCCTCTGGACCCAGATCAAGACCGGAAGCTAAACGGAATATGGCGGCTCAAACCTTTTTCGAGCGGCGCCTCGGCGTGGAGGCCTGCCGCCGCGTCGTAGCCATGCGACAGAGGAATGGCAGAGGGACATGGCGAAATCTCTGGGGTCGGTAAAGAGCATATTCACGCTCAGGGCCGACCAGAATGACTCCCGCGATCTCCAGCACGCCGCTGCCGAGAGCGCTTTCTCGCGCCGGCAGGATATGGTCGAGCGCCCGTGACGGGCGCAAGTCGGTGGCGATCTGGCCAATTGCCAGTTCCGCCGCGTTAACGAACTGGCTGTGTCTGATGCTACCGGCCTCGCGATCGTTTGAGCCTTTCCGACCCGATCAGATCGAGCGTAGCTGCGATCACGTTCGCGTGGCCGCGTTCACAGGACAGCAATGAATGCTCAAGCCCGCATGGCCTTCCACAATTTTCGGGCGCGCGATGGTATCCGCGCAGGCGGAGTTCATGGTTGCCGCGACCACGAAGACCACCAGTCCCAATCTCTTCAGCATTTCAGTGCTCCTCATCAGGCTTGATCGCCGGGCGTCGGAGTTGGCCTCCTGCTTTGCAATGCGAGAGACGGTTGAGCAGGTTCAGGGTGATCCTCCCCACGTCGTTCATTGTTTTGCCGGCAGGCAGCGCACCGCACCAGGCGACCGAACTTGCCGAAAAGATCAGGCCACCCGCAGCAAGATTTCGTAAGGTCATTTCGGCGCAGCGACGCCCGGCGCGCTCTTCATCCCCGCCCACGTACCAGCGTGAGGGATCCTGGAAGAAGCCGGCCGGAAAGTCCGTCGCGCGGGCGATCACAATGGTGTCGGCCGACGTGCCCAGGGCCGGGTTCGTCGCATCCACCTCGTAACCCGCGGCGGCACCCAATACGATGCCTTCCGAACCGAAGGTTTCGTCCTCGATGCCTTCAAACAACCATGCGCATTCCGGCGCGTGGCTTTCGGGCGTTCGCGTGAACGGGCGCGCGCCGTCGAAACCCATCAGCGAAATCGCGCCGCCGACCAGTGAAAACTCGCCGCGGCCCCGGGAGCGAAGGTGGCCGCCAGGCTCGTTGGTTATCGACAGATATTGTTCGCTGACCGGACCATCCCAAGTGCGGCCAGGTTCCAGGGGCGAGCGGCGCAATTCCATCAGGTCGTCCTTGAAGGCGACCGTTCCGGCAAAGCCGTTTCCGCCGAGATAGGCGATGCTGCCGCCCTCGGCCGCGAATTGCCGCAGTGCCCCTTCCATCTCGGTCGACATGTATTCCGGATGGCTTCCGGTCACGACGGCCCGATGCCCGCGGAGAACCTCGATCCCCTGCCGATGCAGATCGTGATCGGTGACGATGTCGAGCGCTACGCCGTTCTCGTTGCAGAATCTGAGGAAATGCAGATCGACCGGCAAGTTGTGAGGGCAGCCGCATAGCGGGTAGTTGTAGTCGTCCCGCAATGTCACTTTGGGTTTGCGATAGGAGCAGATCGACACGCCGCTGAGATCGGAGTGATAGTCGTAGAGCGACTTGAGGCTGTTTGCGATGGCAAAGCGGTGTCCGCGATCGTCGCACTTCCATTCATAGAGATGGTCGGGGAGATACTCGTCCGCGTAAGCGAGATAGGTCGCGGTCGGCAGCAGATAAAGCAGCGGTGAGGAGGCACGCGCGGTGGTGACGAAAAACACGATGCGCTCGTAGCCGCCGTCCCATTCCACCTGGAAAGCGTATACGCCCGGCTTCGCATTCTCGGGCACCGCGGCGCGGTGGGAAGCAGGCCAATCGAGCGGTCCCATGTCATCGTCATGGCAATGGACGGCATCGTAGTGCGAAGGCACGAGCCGGGGGTCGAAGCTCGATCCGTCCCAGCGCGCCGATGTCACGCAGAATGTAGGCTGATTTATCACATCGAGCGCCAGCGGAACCGGTCCGCCTGACGACAGGATCGGTCCCGTCGGCAGCAGAGTCGGGAAATTCCAGGCGATTGGCCCCTGAGAAGTCTCCAGCCGAATAGCTGCAAATCTCGCATTGAGAGTCAGCTCGCTTCGAGAGCCGCTCGCGCCGAAGAGGATGTCGCGCCCTTGTGGATGCCATTCGGCGTCGTGCAGGCGCCGCTTGAATTCGTAAGGGGCGAGGAGGTCGTGAGATTTCAGCTTGAAGAACGGCTCGTCCTCATGCAGGCCGAGCTCGACGGTCAGCCAAACCCCTTGCGGAACCGGCGCAGACAACAGACGATCATTCCGCATCTCCAAGGCGATCGCCCCATCGCGAAGGCTCAGCAGAAAGGACCCCACTTCCAGGATCGTGCGCGGCCCCGTATTGCGGGTGAGAAACAGCTCAAAGCGGATGCCCTTGACGGCAGGCGCTTTTGCAAGCTCCTCGGCACGCAGGCGAAGGTACGATCCATGATCGAAGCTGCGATGGGCGTCCGGCTCGGATGTCGCCT
Organism: Mesorhizobium sp. CA12; assembly: GCF_020165255.1. Classification (NCBI taxonomy): domain Bacteria; kingdom Pseudomonadati; phylum Pseudomonadota; class Alphaproteobacteria; order Hyphomicrobiales; family Phyllobacteriaceae; genus Mesorhizobium; species Mesorhizobium sp. CA12. Next base: position 74,809 of record NZ_JAIUHT010000005.1, on the reverse strand, counting down.
CGATCGGCCAATTCACAAAATCCGCGGCTTGCGTGTCCAGCCGGCATATCCGCACGCTCTCCACCGGCCGGCTGCAGGAGAGGCCAAGTTCCACCCGCTGGCCGGGCCTTACGCTCCAGGGCGTAGCATAACCGGCAGCGCTCATCGCTCCATGGTCAACCAAGCGGCGCATCGATCGTGCCTCTCAAATCCATGAATGACGGCGCGACTTCGCGGTCTTGGTTCCAGATCGACCGGTTGTCGCGCATGCCCTCAACCACTACCGCAACCCAGTTGATTTGTATATGCTTGTATAGGTAAGTTCGATCCATTAGGCTCAAGGCGAGATCGCCAAGCCGGCCCTGCCAAGGAGGATCGCATGCGCAACGCTCCGCTCTTCGACCTGTCGGGCCGGAAAGCACTTGTCACCGGCGCAAGCCGCGGCATCGGGCGTTCCATTGCCGAGGCGCTGAGCGCGGCCGGCGCCGATGTCGCCGTCACGGCACGCAGCCTTGCCTCGCTTGGGGAGACGACGGCGACCATCCGCGCCGCCGGCCGGGTGGCACATGCCATCGCCCTGGACGTCACCGATGTCGGCCGCTGCAGGGCGGCGACGGCAGAGGCCGCCGGCCTGCTCGGCGGTCTCGATATTCTCGTCAACAATGCCGGGATGGAGGAAGTCCGCCCCTCGCTCGATGTCGACGAGGCGCTTTGGGACAGGATCGTCGACACGAATCTCAAAGGCGCATTCTTCTGCGCCCAGGCCGCCGCGCAGCGCATGAAGGACGCCGGCCGGCCGGGCGCCATCATCAATCTTTGCTCGCTCACCTCCGAAGTCGGGATTCCGACGGCTGTGCCCTATGGCTCGTCGAAGTCGGGCCTGCTCGGCATGACGCGCGCTCTGGCGGCCGAGTGGGCGGATCTGGGGATCAGGGTCAACGCCATCGCCCCCGGCTATTTCAGGACGGCAATGACGGAAGTGTTCTACGGCAATGAGGCATGGCGGCAATCGATGCTCGCCAAAATCCCGCAGCATCGCTTCGGCGACCTGTCGGACCTGCACGGGATTGCGGTATTCCTCGCCTCCGATGCCTCGGCCTACATCACCGGTCAGTCCATCCCGGTCGATGGCGGCTTTCTCGCGTCGATCTGAAGATGGCCTCTCATCAGCTGAGCTCGAGTTGGCGGGACGCAGAAAATGCTGGCAGCCGTTATGTGTACATGTATATACTTTTGCAGGCTGGCAATGTTCCACCTGCGGCCCTTGCCTCGTATTGCCGGTCTCAAAGGTCTTCCAGGCGTGTGACCGGCCATCGCCAACCGCCACTGCGTTCCGGGAGAAGGAGCAGCCATGTCCGATATCAGCTTCCACGACCTGTCGACCCTCGACGCCGACCGGCGGGCCAGCTTGCTGAGGCGCGCCGAAGCCGATCTTTCGGTCTTTGTCGAAAAAGCCCGTCCGATCATCGAGGCGGTCAGGACCGAAGGTGACGCCGCCCTGCTTCGGTTCGCGCGCGAGCTCGACAAGGCCGATGTGGCCGATGGCGGGCTCAAGGTCTCGGAAGCGGAGTTCGACGCGGCATTCGACAAGGTCGAAAAGGATGTCGTGGAGAGCATCCGGTTCGGTATCGAGAACATCCGGCATTTCCACGAGGAGCAGCGTCCGGAAACGATGTGGCTGAAGGAAGTCCGGCCGGGCGCCTATGCAGGTGACAGATACACCCCGATCGCCTCCGTGGCGCTTTACGTTCCGCGCGGCAAGGGCGCCTTCCCGTCGGTGACGATGATGACCTCGGTCCCGGCTGTGATTGCCGGCGTGCCCCAGATAGCGATCGTGACGCCGCCGACTTCCGATGGATCCGTCGATGCCGCGACCCTGGTTGCCGCACGTCTCGCCGGCGTCGAGACCGTGTACAAATGCGGTGGCGCCCAGGCGGTCGCTGCTGTCGCCTATGGCACCGAGACGGTGAAGCCCGCCGTCAAGATCGTCGGGCCGGGCAGTCCCTGGGTGGTGGCGGCAAAGAGCCTGCTGTCCTCGGTCATCAACACCGGCCTTCCGGCCGGCCCTTCCGAAGCCATCATCTTTGCCGATGATAGCGTCGATGGCGGCCTTGCCGCGCTGGACCTTTTGATCGAAGCCGAGCACGGACCGGATTCCTCGGCCTATCTGGTGACGCACAGCCGCAAGGTCGCCGAGGCCGCGCTGGCCGCGCTGCCGCAGCATTGGTCCCGCATGAGCGAACAGCGCGTCGAATTCTCGCGCGCTGTGCTGACCGGAACGCGCGGCGGCATCGTGCTGACCGCGTCCCTGGAGGACAGCTATCGCTTCATCAACGACTACGCTCCGGAGCATCTCGAGATCCTGTCGAAGGAACCGTTCGCGCATCTCGGGCACATCACCGAAGCGGCCGAGATCCTCATGGGTCCGCATACGCCGGTGACGCTCGCCAACTTTGTCCTCGGGCCCAATGCCGTGTTGCCGACCAGCCGGTGGGCGCGCACGTATGGGCCGCTGTCGGTCACGGATTTCGTCAAGCGCTCGTCAGTCGGTTATGTGACGTCGGCGGCCTATCCGGAACTCGCCCGGCATGCGCGCAGGCTCGCCCGCTACGAAGGCTTCAGCTCGCATGAAAACGCGGTCTCGGAAATCCGCAGCCGCTATCTCTCGGTCTGAGCGGAAGCGAAGACGATGAAGGCCGCGCGACTTTACGGGCCCGGCGACTTGCGCGTTGAGGATATCGCCGCCCCGGGCGTCCCCGATGCGGGCTGGGTGAAGCTCAAGGTGGACGTCGCGGGGATCTGCGGCTCCGACCTGCACAATTTCCGCACGGGCCAATGGATAAGCCGCTCGCCTTCGACGGCCGGCCATGAATTGACGGGCACGGTGATCGCCGTCGGAGAGGGCGTCGACACCATCGCCATTGGCGACCGGGTGGTCGCCGATTCCCGCTTCTGGTGCGGAGAGTGCGCGCAATGCCGTGCCGGCAGGCGCCATCTCTGCACGTCGCTAGGCTTCGTCGGCGAAATATGCGACGGCGGATTTGCCGAACAGGCCGTGCTCCCCGCGCGCCTGTTGCATAGCGTCGATGCCGCGCTTGATGCACGGGTGGCGGCGATGGCCGAGCCGCTCGCCGTTGCGCTGCACGCGGTACGGCGCCTGCCGAAAACAGCAGGCTCGGTGCTTGTCCTCGGCTGCGGGACCATCGGCGGCCTTGCCGCCTTGCTGCTGTCGCGGACGTTAGCGGGCACCGTGCTGATCGCCGACCGCAACCAGGCTCGCTGCGCTCGCGTCGCGCGCGTGACCGGCGCCACGATCGTCGATCTAGACCCGCACGCCATCGCCTCAGCGACTGCGAATACCCCCTTGCTCGCGGCCGTCGAGGCGACAGGCAGCGTCGCCGCGCTCAGTCAGTTGCTGGGTGTTCTCGGCCCGGGCGGCACCATTGCGATGGTCGGCATCTTCCACGGCCGGCTCGACATCGACCCCAACATGCTGGTCGAGCGGGAGATCGCGTTGCTGGGCTGCCACGCCTTCGCCGACGAGCTTCCCGATGCCATCCGGATGCTGGGTGAGCTGAGCGAGCCGCTGATCAGCCTGATCGACCGCGAGATCGGCCTGGATGACGTCCCCGCAGCCTATCGGCGGCTGCTGGAAGGCCAGGGCGACGGCTTGAAAACAATCATCCGGATGCGGCAACCCCTTGAGCATTCCTGATTTCCGTGCTTGCCGGAAAGGACATCTGAAATGAACACTCTGCCCGATACGGCCAGCCCCCTCTACGAGAAGGTCAAGGACTACATCCTGACGAACATCGGAACCGGCCGGTGGAGCAAGGACCGCAAGCTGCCGTCCGAAAATGAATTCGTGGCAGCGCTTGGCGTCTCCAGGATGACGATCCACCGTGCCTTGCGGGAACTGACCTCGGCGGGATTTCTGATCCGGCTGCAGGGCGTGGGAACATTCATTGCGCCGCCGCGGCCGCAATCGGCCCTGATCGAGATCAACAATATCGCGGCCGAGATCCTGGCACGCGGCAACAAGCATCGTTCCGAGGTTCTCGTCCTCGAAAAAATCATGCCGGAAAAGGAGCTTGCGCTGTCCTTCGAGTTCGCCAGGCGTTCGTCGGTCTACCACTCCGTCGTCGTCAATTTCGAGAACGATCTGCCTGTGCAACTGGAAGAGCGCTTCGTCAATCCGAGCCTGATACCCGACTACGACAAGCAGGATTTTTCCAAGACCGCGACCTACGACTATCTGATGCAGAAAACACCGGTGACCGAGGTCGAGCACATCATCTCGGCAATCCCAGCCGATGCCGAGACGGCGCGGCATCTAGGCATCGATGCCGGCAGCTGCTGCCTGCTTCTGCACCGCCGGACGTGGACGGGAGCGATCGTCGCCACGATCAGCAAGCTGACCTATGTCGGCAGCCGCTATTCGCTCGGCAGCCGGTACTCTCCTTCCAAAAGCGGCTGATCGCGGCAAGGCGAGCCCTGTTCCGGCGCAAATCGCGTGACGGACTTCCTGGATGCCATCGGCCATAACGCCATGCGGCAAACGAATGCGGTCTGATGTTCCGAAAGTTGCGAACCCAACCCGTCCAACTTGTATATGCATGTATGTATTTTAGTCTTGACATTCACCGCCGCCGACGTCGAGTATCCTTGCGCTTCCGTTGAAGTGGCAGGTAAGACGCCGAGGCAGAGTGCCGCAAGAGCATAAGCCTGCATTCTCATCCAGGCCGGATATGTAGTTCAAAGAGCGGCGCGATCATAAAGGGGAACAGAGATGATGCGTAACCTAGCAGGACAATTTCGTGCACTCGTCGCGGCTGCCGTCATCGGGTTCGCCCCGGCGGCCTTTGCCGCCGACGCGGCCATTCCCGCGACGCCTGAAGCGGGCACCTTCAAGATCGGCATCGAGCCATGGCTCGGCTATGGCCAGTGGCACGTCGCCGAGGCCAAGGGCCTGTTCAAGGCAAGCGGGTTGTCGGACGTCCAAATCGTCAACTTCGCGGAAGACAAGGACATCAATGCCGCGCTCGCGAGCGGCCAGCTCGATGCCGCCAACATCGCGACCCATACCGCGATGGGCATGGTTGCGGCGGGCCTGCCGGTGAAAATCGTGCTGCTGCTCGACGTCAGCATGACGGCCGACGCCATGATCGCCGGCAAGGATATTTCCTCCGTCGCCGACCTCAAGGGCAAGCAGGTCGCCTTCGAGGAGGGCACGACCAGCGACATCCTGCTCAAATACGCCCTTGCCAAGAACGGCATGTCCATCGCCGATGTGCAGCCCGTGCCGATGCCGGCGGCCGACGCCGGCAGCGCGCTGATTGCCGGACAGGTCCCGGTCGCGGTCACCTACGAACCTTATCTCACCGCGGCCAGGGCGCAGAACAAGGACGTCAAGCTGCTCTTCACCGCCGGCGAGGATCCCGGGTTGATCAGCGACGTGCTTGTGGTGCGCGACGAGGTGATCAAGTCGCGACCCGGCCAGGTGCTTGCCATGATCAAGACCTGGGATGCGGCCCTGAAGGACTACAACGGCGATACCGCCGGTGGCCGCGCCATCATTTCCAAGGCCGTCGGTTCCAGTGTAGAGGACCTCAACACGGCCTTCGACGGCGTGCGCTATTATTCTCTCGCCGAGAACAAGAGCGCTCTGACCGGCGAGTTCTCCACCAAGACATTCGCCGATGTCGAAGCCGCCGCCAAGAATGCCGGGCTGCTCCAGGCCGACGTGACGCCGGAGCAGATGATCGACCCGTCATTCGTCAAGGCCGCGGAATGACCAAGGCTGCGTCGCGGTGGTAGCGCGGATGTCCGAGCAGCGTGCCGCCAAAACGAGCCAATCCGGCCCCGCGCAAGGACCGGCTGCGCGACCGGTGCCGCGCCGCCGATCCTCCGGAATCGGCGCGCCCATCACGCGGTCGCGTTTCCTGATGATCGCCGTGGCCGTTTTTGCCGGCCTCGGCCTTGCCTGGTGGGCGGCAACAGGCCTGGAGCTGGTGAAGCCCATCTTCCTGCCTTCTCCGGAAAGCGTGGCGGGACAGCTCGGCAAGCTCTGGAGCGACGGCACGCTGTGGCTGGACCTCAAGGCCTCGATATACCGCATCTCCGTCGGCTTCCTGATCGCCTCGGCGCTGGCGATACCGATCGGCGTGCTGATCGGCAGCTTCAGGGTCTGGGAAGCCGCCGTAGAGCCGCTGGTGGATTTCATCCGCTATATGCCGGTGGTCGCCTTCGTGCCGCTTTCCATCCTCTGGTCGGGAACCGGCGACGCCCAGAAGTTCCTGATCATCTTCATCGGCACCTTCTTTCAGCAGGTCCTGATGATCATGGACAATGTGAAGCGGGTTCCGACGGATTTCGTCGGCCTCGGCAGGACGCTCGGCCTGCCGGACCGCAAGATCCTGACGCGCATTGTGGTGCCCAGCGCCTTGCCGGGCATCTGGGACACGCTGCGCATCAGCCTGGGCTGGGCGTGGACCTGGCTCGTGCTGGCTGAGCTCGTCGCGGCGACATCCGGCCTCGGCTACCGCATCACCGTGTCGCAGCGTTATTTCCAGACAAACACCATCATCGGCTACATCTTGCTCCTGGGCGTGCTCGGTCTCATCACCGACCAGGTGATGAAGGCGCTGGGAAAGGTGCTGTTCCGGCAGGAAGGGCACGCGCAATGAGGTTCGGCCGATGAGCTTGCCCAAACTGCGCATCGAAGGCCTCCACAAGAGCTTTGGCACCGGGGAGCGGCGCACGCAGGTGCTGCGGGACATCAATCTCGATCTTGCCGACAACGAGTTCGTCTCGCTGGTGGGCACGTCGGGTTGCGGCAAGAGCACGCTGCTGTCGATCGTTGCCGGGCTGCAGGATTTCGACGCCGGCGAGCTCGATATCGACGGCTCGCCGATCCTCAAGCCCGGCCTCGACCGCGGCGTCGTCTTCCAATCCTACACGCTGCTGCCTTGGCTGACGGCGCAGCAGAACATAGAATTTGCCCTCAAGGCCGCCGGCTATGATCGCTCGACCTGCCGCAGGATCGCGCGCGAGCATCTCGACCTCGTCAAGCTTCCGCACTGCGCCGATCTCTATCCGTCGGAACTGTCGGGCGGCATGAAGCAGCGCGTTGCCATCGCGCGGGCGCTGTCCTATCGGCCCAAGATGCTGCTCATGGACGAGCCCTTCGGCGCGCTCGACGCCTTGACCAGGCACCAGATGCAGGAGCTGCTGACGCAGATCTGGGAAGAGCACCGGCTGACCGTGCTCTTCGTCACTCATGACGTGGAGGAGGCCGTCTATCTGTCCGACCGCATCGTCGTCATGGGGATCGGCCCGGGACGCATCATGCGAACCTTCAACGTCGACATAGAGCGCCCGCGCCGGGAAGAGGTCATGGAAAGCGCGGAGTTCATGGACCTGCAGCGCAATGTTCACAAGGCGATCCGCGAAGCTTCAAGACGCCCCGAAATGGCATGAGGCGAGCCGGCCTTGCCGGCCGCCTGCGGTATCGCCCCTCTGCGACTAACATAATCGTTATCGGCCAATAGCTTACGAAGCGGTTCGCCAAAATTGACAAGAGCCCGCGAGCGGCGCTGTCGCAGCTTCCGATCGAGCGGAATACGCCAAGCAATTCCAAGGACAAAGCAAGCCACATAACGGGCGAGCCTTCGCGCATTTTTAAGAGTTTGCCGGCGTGCGGATAAGATTCGATCTGCACATCGGAACAAATTTGCCCCTACCACGTTTCAGGGCTTGCGGCGAATTGTATACCTCGCCGCGAGGGCGGGACTTCATCTGATCATCAGTTTCTTCAAAAGCAGATGGACTGGGGAGGGGCACTGTGAGCGTGCAGGCATCAAGGGCGCAATTAGATCGCCGTCAGATTCTCAATTCCTTAAAGGCCTTCAGGCGAGGCGACTTCTCCATCCGGATCGATAACATCTACGAAGGAATCGATTCCGATATTGCCGATGCCTTCAACCAGATCGTCGAACTCAACGATCAGGTGACGAAGGAGTTTGAGCGACTGAGCAGGGTCGTCGGCAAGGACGGGAGAATTGGCGAGCGGGGTCATGTCCGCAATGCCACCGGCAGCTGGGAATCAAGCGTCAGGTCGGTCAACGACCTGATCGAAGACATGGTTCAACCGACCGCCGAAGTGGCCCGCGTCATCGGGGCAGTGGCCAAGGGCGACCTTTCCCAGACAATGATGGTCGAAATCGACGGCCGCCCGCTGCGCGGGGAGTTCCTGCGCATAGGCAAGATCGTCAACACGATGGTGGGGCAACTGGCTTCCTTTGCCTCCGAAGTGACACGTGTCGCGCGTGAGGTTGGAACGGAGGGAAAGCTCGGCGGACAAGCGCGGGTGAAGGGCGTGGCCGGCACGTGGAAGGACCTGACCGACAACGTCAACGCCATGGCCACCAACCTTACCGGCCAGGTGCGCAACATCGCCGAGGTGACCACTGCGGTGGCGTCAGGCGATTTGTCTAAGAAGATCACTGTCGATGTGAAGGGCGAGATCCTCGAGCTCAAGAACACCATCAACACGATGGTCGATCAGTTGAACTCGTTCGCATCGGAAGTGACGCGCGTCGCGCGCGAGGTCGGCACGGAAGGCAAGCTCGGGGGCCAGGCGCGGGTCGAAGGCGTCGGCGGCACGTGGAAGGACCTCACCGACAATGTGAACTCGATGGCCGAGAATCTGACCGGCCAGGTTCGCAACATTGCCGAGGTGACGACGGCGGTCGCGCTGGGCGATCTCTCGAAGAAGATCACCGTCGACGTGAAGGGCGAGATCCTGGAACTCAAGAACACCATCAACACGATGGTCGATCAGTTGAACTCGTTCGCATCCGAGGTCACGCGCGTCGCGCGCGAGGTCGGCACCGAGGGCAAGCTCGGCGGCCAGGCCCAGGTTCGCGGCGTCGCCGGCACCTGGAAAGACCTGACCGACAACGTCAATTCCATGGCCGAGAACCTCACCGGCCAAGTGCGCAACATTGCCGAGGTCACGACGGCGGTTGCTTCGGGTGACCTGTCGAAAAAGATCACGGTGGCAGTGCAGGGGGAGATACTCGAGCTCAAGGATACCATCAATACGATGGTCGATCAGCTGAACTCCTTCGCCTCCGAAGTCACGCGCGTTGCGCGCGAAGTGGGCACGGAAGGCAAGCTCGGCGGGCAGGCAGAGGTGAGGGGCGTCGGGGGCACCTGGAAAGACCTGACCGACAACGTCAATCTGATGGCGGCCAACCTGACTGGCCAGGTTCGAAACATCGCCGAGGTTACGACAGCCGTCGCCCGCGGCGACCTTTCCAAGAAGATCACCGTGGACGTCAAAGGCGAGATCCTCGAGCTCAAGGATACCGTCAACACGATGGTCGACCAGCTGAACTCCTTCGCCTCCGAAGTCACGCGCGTGGCGCGCGAGGTCGGTTCGGAAGGCAAGCTCGGCGGCCAGGCCCATGTGGAAGGCGTCGGCGGCACTTGGAAAGACCTGACCGACAACGTCAACGCCATGGCCGGCAATCTGACCGTGCAGTTGCGCGACGTGTCCAAGGTCGCAACCGCGATCGCGACCGGCGATCTGACGCAGAAGATCACCGTCGATGCCTTGGGAGAGATCCTGCAGATCAAGGATGTGATCAACACGATGGTTGATCAGCTGAATTCCTTTGCCTCGGAGGTGACGCGCGTGGCGCGCGAGGTCGGTTCGGACGGCAAGCTCGGCGGCCAAGCGCAGGTCAGAGGCGTGGGCGGCACCTGGAAGGACCTGACCGACAATGTGAATGCGATGGCGGCCAACCTGACGGGCCAGGTGCGCAACATCGCGGAAGTGACCACGGCCGTGGCGCTCGGCGACCTTTCCAAGAAGATCACCGTGGACGTCAAGGGCGAGATCCTTGAGCTCAAGTCGACCATCAACACCATGGTCGATCAGCTGAACTCCTTCGCCGGCGAGGTGACTCGCGTGGCGCGCGAAGTCGGCACCGAAGGAAAGCTCGGCGGCCAAGCCCAGGTGCGAGGCGTGGCCGGTACATGGAAGGATTTGACCGACAACGTGAATTCCATGGCCGAGAATCTGACCGGTCAGGTTCGCAACATCGCCGAAGTGACGACGGCGGTCGCGCGAGGCGATCTTTCGAAGAAGATCACCGTCGACGTGAAGGGCGAAATCCTCGAGCTCAAGTCGACCATCAACACCATGGTCGACCAGCTGAACTCCTTCGCCGGCGAGGTGACACGCGTCGCACGTGAAGTCGGCACGGAAGGAAAGCTTGGCGGTCAGGCCGAAGTGCGCGGCGTGGCCGGCACCTGGAAGGATCTGACCGACAACGTCAACCTGATGGCCACCAATCTGACCAACCAGGTGCGCGGCATCGCCGACGTCGTGACTGCGGTTGCGCAAGGCAATCTCAAACGCAAGCTGACTGTGGACGCGAAGGGCGAAATCGCCTCCCTGGCGGACACCATCAACGGGATGATCGAAACGCTCGCCACCTTTGCCGACCAGGTGACCAATGTCGCGCGCGAAGTCGGCATCGAAGGCAAGCTTGGAGGCCAGGCGCGCGTGCCTGGCGCCGCCGGTCTGTGGCGCGATCTTACGGACAACGTCAATCAGTTGGCGGCCAACCTAACCACGCAGGTCCGCGCAATCGCCGAGGTCTCGACGGCGGTGACGAAGGGCGATCTGACGCGCTCGATCAGCGTCGAGGCTTCCGGAGAGGTCGCCGCGCTCAAGGACAACATCAACGAGATGATCCGCAATCTTAAGGATCAGACGTTGAAAAACGCCGAGCAAGATTGGCTGAAGACAAATCTCGCGCGTTTCTCCCGCATGCTGCAGGGAGAGCGCGATCTCGCCACGGTGTCGCGTCTCATCATGTCCGAGCTCGCTCCGCTTGTGAACGCGCAATACGGCGTCTTTTATGTGACCAATCGGGACGAGGAGGAGTCCTATCTGGAACTGGCGGCGTCCTATGGTGCCGAGAGCAAGGCGGCAATCAAGCAACGCCTCGATCTGCGTGAGGGTCTCGTCGGACAAAGTGCTGCCGACAAGCGAGCCATTATGCTCGACAATGTTCCGCCGGACTTTTTGCGCGTCACATCGGGGCTTGGCAGCGCCTCGCCGGCAAACGTCATCATTCTACCTGCCTTGTTCGAAGATGAGGTCAAGGCTGTCATCGAGCTCGCATCCTTCAGCGAGTTCCGCGACACGCACCAATCGTTTCTCAATCAGCTGATGGAATCGGTCGGCATCGTCCTCAACACGATCGCGGCGACGATGCGCACCGAGGGCCTGCTCAAGCAATCGCAATTGCTGACATCCGAGCTGCAGGCGCGTCAGACCGAACTGACGAAAAAGCAGGAGGAACTGCACGCCACGAACGAGGAACTCCAGGAGAAGGCTCAACTTCTGGAGAATGAGAAGAAGCAGGTCGAAAACAAAAATCTCGAAATCGAGATGGCGCGCCGGGCGCTTGAGGAGAAAGCCGAGCAGCTGGCGCTTACCTCCAAGTACAAATCCGAGTTCCTCGCCAACATGAGTCATGAGCTCAGAACCCCGCTCAATTCGCTTCTCATTCTTTCAAATCTGCTTGCCACGAACCAGCAGGGCAACCTCAACGAAAAGCAGGTCGAGTTTGCTCGCACCATCAATTCGGCCGGCACGGATCTTCTCAGCCTGATCAACGACATTCTCGATTTGTCGAAGATCGAGTCCGGCACGGTCTCGATCGACATCAACGATATGCCAGTCGCCCATTTGCGCCAGCATATGGAGCGCACGTTCCGCCAGCTTGCAGCCGACAAGGGTCTGGGCTTTACCATCAATGTCGATCCCGCTCTTCCGGAAACCGTGCGCACGGACGAGAAGCGGTTGCAGCAGATCGTGCTCAACCTGCTGTCGAACGCCTTCAAGTTCACCTCCGAAGGCAAGGTCAGCCTGAGTTTCAGAATGGAAAAGGCGGGACGCCGCAACGGCGCCAAGCTGCCCAGGAAAGCGCTTGCCATAGCGGTAACCGACACCGGTATCGGCATCCCGGAAGACAAGCAGAAACTGATTTTCGAGGCGTTCCAGCAGGCCGACGGCACGACCAGCCGCAAATATGGAGGAACCGGTCTTGGGCTCTCGATCAGCCGTGAGATCGCCCGTTTGCTCGGCGGTGAGCTAAGAGTTGAAAGCATTCCCGGCAAAGGATCGACGTTTACGCTGGTCATTCCGATCGATGGTCCCAGGGTTGCCGCCGCCAGCCAGCCGGAACTGCTTCCGGCCACCGAGGCAATCGCGACGACAGCGGCGCCCAGCGGTTTGCCGTCGGCGGAATTGATGGACGATCGCGACGCTATATCGGCGCAAGACAGGGTCGTTTTGATCGTCGAGGACGACCCGACCTTTGGCGGTCTGCTGCTGGGCCTGGCACGGTCTGCCGGATTGAAAGGCGTCCTTTCGACCGCAGGCTCCGGAACCTTGGCGCTGGCCCGCAAGCTGGTGCCGGACGCGATCACGCTGGACCTCGGCCTTGCGGACATCGATGGATGGGTGCTCTTCGACCTGCTGCGCCATGATCCGAAGACCGCCGGCATTCCCATTCATGTGATTTCCGGAGCGGAAGACATCGATAGCCTGGCTCGCAAAGGGGCATCGAGCATCTCGACCAAACCGGTCTCCTCCGAGGAGCTGGTGAAGGTGTTCCAGGAAATTCATTCGAGGAACCTGCGCGTCCAGCGCCGCGTGCTCGTGGCTGACTCCGATCCCGAGCGCCGCCTTTCCCTGGTCGAGACGATCCGCGACGGCGTCACCTCGGTCACCGCAATCAGTCGCGCGGCAACCGCAGAGGACATCGACCTCGCCTCATTCGATGCGGTTGTCCTTGGGCTTGGAAAGTCTGCCAGGGATAATGCGCGGGCCCTTGACGAACTCACCAACCAGTTTTCAGACGGCCTTCCGCCGCTGCTGTTTTTTGCCCCTCATTCAGAGGCAGTTGAACAGGTGCTGGCGTTGAATCCCGCTTTGTCCTCAGTCCCGCGAGCTGAGAATTTTGCTCAATTGGCTCTCCATATATCTGCGACGCTTCCGGGAGGATTGCGCGAGGAAAGCGGGGCAGGTGTCGAACGAGCTGACAACAGGTCGAATCTTGCGGGCGCGAAAGTCCTGATCGTCGATGACGATATTCGAAACATCTATTCGCTGACGAGCGTCCTTGAGACCTACGATATCGAAGTCCTTCACGCTGAGCGCGGTCGCGATGGGATAGCGTTGCTGGAGGAGAATGCCGACGTCGATGCAGCCTTGATCGACATCATGATGCCGGAGATGGACGGCTACGAGACGATGAGGAGTATCCGCAACACACCCTCCATCGCGCATATTCCATTGATATCGGTGACAGCAAAGGCGATGAAAGGCGACCGGCAGAAATGCCTGGAAGCCGGTGCTTCCGACTATATTGCCAAGCCTGTCGATCTCGACCTGCTGTTGGCACTGCTGCGGGTCTGGATCGGTCGCTCTCGGGATCGGGTCGAGACATCCCAAAATCTGCTTAGGTCAGTCAGCTGACGGGATGCCCCGATGCAAAGGCTGTCGCGAATCCGTTCGAAGAAACTGGAGATTGTGCAGTTGGCGGACAATCAGTCAAAGGCACGCATCCTGGCGGTCGATGATGACGAACGAAACCTGTTGGCGATCGAAGAAGTTCTCACTCCACTCGCGGAAGTCGTCGCTGTGCAATCCGGCGAGGAGGCTCTGCGCTGCCTCCTAAAGGAGGATTTCGCCGTTATCTTGCTGGATGTTTTGATGCCGGGCCTCGACGGCTACGAAACAGCCGCGTTGATCCGCCAGCGCGAACAGTCCAGACGAACCCCTCTCATCTTCCTCACGGCCATCAACAAGGAAGATGCTCATATGCTGCGTGGCTACGACGCCGGCGCAGTGGACTATATGTTTAAGCCCTTCGACCCCGCCATGCTGCGATCGAAAGTGGCTGTATTCGTCGAGCTTCACGAAAAGACGCTCGAGATCCAGCGCAATGCGGTCGCCGAACAGGCACTGCTGGCGAAAGCCTTGCAGGCCGAAAAGCAAAAGCTCGAGGCCGAACGATCGCTGCGCGGCGCCGAAGAACGGCAGGAGGCCATTCTTGGATCCTTGCCCGTCTGTTTTCACGCCAGGTTCGCCGAGCCGCCCTTTGCAGCCCGGTTTGTTTCAAAAGGTGTCGAACGTCTGACGGGATTCCCGCCTGAGCGACTGACGTCCGAGCCGCGGTTTGGGCTGAGCCGGGTGCATCCGGAAGATCTACCCAGGGTGCGGGAAGCTTTATTGGCGGCAAAGGTGACAGGCTCCTACACATGCGAGTTCCGCTGGCAGTGCGCCGATGGCAAATATCGTATCTTTCTCGACCAAGGAATCCTGTCGAAAGGTGTCGACGGACGCCGACCTGAAATCCTCGGCACTTTGCTTGACGTGACCGAGCGGCGTGAGCTCGAAAATCAACTTCTTCAGTCACAGCGCCTCGAAGCGGTCGGGAAACTTACCGGAGGGCTGGCACACGATTTCAACAATCTGCTTGCCGCGGTTCTGAGCGGACTAGGATTGCTCGAGAGGCAGCTTACGCTTGACGAGCAAGCAAAGAAGATCGTTGAACTCACTCGCCGCTCCGCGAAGCAAGGCGCCGAACTTGTCAACCGCATGCTTGCCTTTTCGCGGCGTCAGAATCTGAAGCCGACGGCAGTGCGGCTGGCCGCGCTGGAAGATACGATGAACGGCTTGGTGGCTCCCGTGCTCGGCGGCCTGATCCGCTTTGAGTGGGAGGTCGACAACTCCGTTTGGCCCGCGCATGTCGACGTCGGCCAATTGGAGTTGGCGTTGATGAATCTGGTGTTCAACGCGCGCGACGCGATGCCCTCCGGCGGGACAATTGCCGTGCAGGCGCAAAATCGGGTCATCAAAATACCTTCCGAAGACCTGGCGGCCGGAGAGTATGTAGTCCTCACCGTCAAGGACACCGGTGCCGGCATCCCGAAGGAGATTCTGACCAAGGTCGTCGAACCGTTTTTCACGACGAAGCCCGTCGGGAAAGGCACCGGGCTTGGTCTCAGCACGGTATACGGTTTCATGAAGCAATCGGGCGGCGCGCTTCGCATAGACAGCCTCGTCGGGCGCGGAACATCCATGGAGCTGTGGCTGCCGCGTTCAGCGGAGCAGCCTTCCGACAATGTGGCAGATCTGGATGGAGAGAGAGTCCTGGTCGAGACTGCAGGGAAGGCTTTCCCTTCGCTTCTATTGATTGACGACAGCAGCGGATTGCGGCAGCTGACCGCGGAATCGCTTCGGCAACACGGGTTTACAGTGACATGCGCAGCAGGGGGTGCCGAGGCGCTGGCAATTATTGAACGGACACCGCATGAGTTCGACGTGATTGTCACCGATTTCGCAATGCCGCTCGTGTCCGGAGTCGAGGTAATTCGCTTCGCGCGCAACCTGCGCTCCGATTGGCCAGCGGTTATGATAACCGGCTATGCCGACGCTGAGGCAATTTCAAACCGCCCATCGGACGTGCCATTGGTCAACAAGCCGTTCCGGGAAAAAGATCTCATCGAGAGCATCTTGCGGGTCAGCGCCTTGAAGCCAGTCGGCGGCCGGCCGACAGCCGGTTCCGGTTAGATCAAGACTTGGCAGTGGCCAACCGGTCTTTCGCGCCAGACGACCGCACCCACTGACGACTGAGCATTCGAGGGACTGCTGCTCATCCGTTGGCGGGCGGCACCTTGGCCGGCATGTGCCGGGCGAGATGAGCGATGAGTCAGCGCCAGAAATCCAGAACCTCCTCCGCAGCGGCGACTTCGACATGATGCGAATATCGCGTCGTGAACAGCTTGAGTATATTTTCGTAGGCTTCGTCCGATGTGCTGCAGATCGCATCCTCGACCAGGATCGTTCTGTAACCGAAGTCGATCGCTCCGAGCAGCGTCGCCAACACGCACATGTCGGCCTCGCCTCCGCTGACGATAAGCTCGGTCACACCTTCCGCCTGAAGGCTCCGGTGGAGCTCGCCGGTCAGCCAGGGAGAGTAAACGGACTTATCGAAAACGCGAGCCGGCGGCACGAAATCACGCAGTTCGGGCAGCAGCTCGAGGCTCCCCGGGCCGGCACATTCGATAGTCATCTGCGACCAGCGCTCATAGTATTGACGCCAATGGCCCTGGCCTTCGCCAGGTCTTCTCGCCGTTATGAACCTGGTGAAAATCGTTCGCTCCGGCCTGCCATCGACAAGCGAAAGCACCTTCGGCAGGATGGCGGGCAGCCACTCAACCGCCCATGGCCCAGGCGGCAAGAACATCATCTGCATGTCAACGCAAATGTGGACGGCTCGTGTTGAGATTGGCGTCATCGCGATCCAAACTTCCCTGCCGTGAAAGCTAAGCCTTTGTGTCACCCAATGCTTGCGCCGTCGGACCGGTGTCGACGCCCGTTTCGCGGCCGGCCTCGGCGAGGAGCGCGTCGGCGAGGTACTCTTTCAAGTCGCCGACCTCATCGCTGATTTCTTCCGCGAGGATGCCTTCCCGCTCCGCGTCCGCGATGCAAGCTCTCGCCAGTCTTTCTGCCGCGGCCTCCGGGGATGCTTCGGCGGCCGGTCTAACCGCATGGCCCTCGATCCACTCCTCGACGAAGTGTCCCGGTTTGTTGACGAGGATATCGACCTGGTCTGGGTTGACTTTAGGCGCAGGGAGAGTGTCGACCTTCATGACTTGAACTCCGGATTTGTGAATTACAAACGCGGACGCTTAAGCAAGGATGCATAGTCTCTGCCCCTCTCGAAGGACTGTGATCGTAATGTGAAGGAGAGCTGATGGCGCATTCGTCTGAAACGGCAAGAGCGTGGCCCGCCGTCTGAAACGGCAAGAGCGTGGCCCGCGCCTTTTTTTGGATTGCGGTTGGTTTCACTTACGCTTGCGGTCGAGACGCTTGAGTGATTCGCGCAGTTTGTCAGGAAGCCAGCGGTTTACGTGAAACAAAGGCAAGCTCCGTAGATATCGACGCATCGTTTCATTCGAGAATTGCCGCCTAAGAAGAGCGGCTGTGGATTTGTTGTCGCGTTTCTCGGCCATGGCTGCAGGTCAAACAAGAGGCGGCTTGCTTGATCAAAAACTTGTTCCACACTCCGTTGTTCCCCCCAGTTACAAACAGTGAAGGGTCCACTGCCGATTTGCGCCCCCGATTTTTGACGGCCCATGGGTAGGGATCCCACGTAACCTTGATCAATGGCCGGTCTTCTGATGTGGCGCCGCGACCGCCTTGCTCTGCGGCGATGCCTTCTCGCGCAGCCCGCGGAGCTTTGCAGGCAATCGAAGGCGGGAAAATCCCATCGCTGCTAGCTTTCGCTATGCTTCGTCAAAACGACTGCCTTCCTTGGAAGGATCCCGCGACAGCACACGTTCTTCCTCGTCGTCGGGCAAGGCTTCGTCGCTCTCCTGATAGGGGTTGTCGTCATCTTCTTCGGGGAGGACGCCTTGTGCTTCGGCATCGTCCTCCGGATCGCCGTTTATGGCGACGCTGCCAGGCGGCACCCGACCATTATCAAGAGCGTCCCAGTCCTGTTGTTCGATGCCGGGAGCTTCGGTTTCATCCCGCCTTGCGGCTCGCTGTTTGTCGCGCGGATCCATTTCTCGTCTCCAAGATAGGTGCGTCCGTGACGCGGGCTGTTCTAACCATAAACCGTTTGATGGGGTCGGTTGTTCCGGAGGGGCGCTGCTACGAGATCTGCTCGAACGTGCATTGGCGCGGCGCTTTTTCGGGCCGCCAGCGAATGAATCGAGTGCCATGCCGGAACCGCTCGCCCGTGACGTGGTCGAAGCGGACTTCCACGACCAGTTCCGGCCGCAACGGCTCCCATTCGCCGCTGCGCTCGGTGCTCCAGCGGCTCGGCCCGCCCGGCGCCTTGCCGGTGAAGCCGGACCCGCCACGCAGCGCCTCCAACTTCTTCGTGAGCGTGGCTCGTTCCTCGTTGGCGATTGTCGAGGTGAAGCCGACATGGTCAAGCAAGCCCCGTTCATTGTAGAGGCCAAGCAATAGCGATCCGACCTGCGACTTGCCGTTCAGATAACGGAAGCCGCCGACCACGCAGTCGGCAGTGCGCAGCCGCTTGACCTTGATCATCGCGCGCTCGCCCGGCTGATAGGGATCGTTCAGCCGCTTGGCGACGACGCCGTCGGTAGAGCCATGCCCGGCGTCCTCCAGCCATCGCCTGGCGGTCGCGAAACTGGTGGTGCAGGGCGAGAGCTGAAGAGCGTCTGTGTTTGCTTGCGCGACGAAGTCTTCAATTGCCGTGCGTCTTTGCGTCAATGCGACTTCGAGCAGCGATTTGCCGCCCGGCGCGACCAGCATATCGAACAAGATCAGCCGCGCCGGCGTCTCCACGCTCAGCTTGCGGATGCGGCTCTCGGCCGGATGAAGCCGCATCTGCAGCGCGTCGAAGGATGCGGCGCCGCCGATCTCGATGACGATTTCGCCGTCGACCACGAAATCCTTGGCTTCGAGGTTTTGCATCATTGCTGTGAGTTCGGGAAAGTAACGCCCAAGCGGCTTGCCCGACTTCGCCCTGAGATCGACCGTTTTGCGATTCTTGAAAGCGAGGCAGCGAAACCCATCCCATTTCGGTTCGAACTGCCAGACGCCTTTGTCCTGCGGCAGTTTTTCGTCGATCCGAGCCTCCATCGGGGATGTATCGAGGGGGAGAGGAAACGCGTCGGTCGCGGCCGCTGCCATCATCGGCCCTCAGGCGTCGAGATCGATCAAGGCGATGCCAAGGCCGGGGCGTTTGGTGCGCCGCAGGTGAACGGGCGATTCGGTCACCGTGACTTCGAGCGTAGGCTTGACGATGCCTTCAACAAGGTGGCCGCCGCGCGTCGATCCGTCGCTTAGACCCAGGACAGCATGGATGTGCAGGCTCGGTCTGCCGCCGTCGTCGACCGCGATGTCGCCAACAGCGCTCAGAACCTCGCATTGCTCGCCGACCGGGATCTTGCGGTAAGATTTCGAGCCGAAGTCGAACCAGCCAACAGTCGCCTTCTCGAATGCGCCGATCGCGGTCAGCGAGGCGCCGGCAATTCCTTGCTCGTCGGCGAAGTCGGACAGGGCAGCAAATGCTTCCTCGCCTGGGTCCAGCACAACCACGAATGTCCTTTGTCCAGAAGTCTGTGCGACCAGTTTCGATTTCATATCGGCCTGCCATCAGCATTGGTATTGGCCGTAGAACTCGAACCCGGCATGCATGTTCCCGCATGATGAGCATCTTCGAAGGACAGGATCACACTTCTGTGAGGCCTAGGATCCCGCGCGGGCCGGGCCGGAACAATGGCCTGAATGAATGGTTAGCCCCCGATGAGCAGCCAGCCAGGAGCGAGCCATGCCCCAGCCTTCCGTCCCATCCACGCTTGGCCTCAGCCGGCGCAATTTCATGACAGGCACAGTCTCGGCTGCCGCGGCACCATTACTCGTTTCGGCGGCGAAAGCCGAAGCGCCTGCCGCCGCTGGCGCGGAACTTCGCGAGCCAGTGGTGACGTCGATGCGGATCAACAAGCAGGCCTATGAGCTGTCGCTCGACACTAGAACCAGCCTGCTTGACGCCTTGCGGGATCATATCGGACTAACCGGCACCAAGAAGGGTTGCGACCATGGACAGTGCGGGGCGTGCACGGTTCTTGTCGATGGCAAACGCGTGCTCTCCTGTCTCAGTTTCGCGGTGATGAATGCCGGCAAGGATGTGACGACCGTCGAGGGGCTGGCATCCAGCGACGGTAAGCTGCATCCGATGCAGCAGGCCTTCATCGACCACGATGCCTTCCAGTGCGGCTACTGCACGCCGGGCCAAATCCTGTCGGCCATTGGTTGCATCAATGAAGGGCACGCAAAATCCGAAGACGACATTCGCGACTATATGAGCGGTAATATCTGCCGTTGCGCCGCCTATCCAAACATTGTTGCTGCCATCCTGCAGGCACGCGATCAGATGAAGGGAGCCTGATATGCGTCCCTTCGTCTACGAACAGCCGACCGACATTTCCGCGGCCGTCGCGATCGCATCCCGCTTCACGACCGAGGACGACCAGCCGACGCGAGCGAATGTGCAGTTCATCGCCGGGGGCACCAACCTTGCCGATTATATGAAGCTCGGCGTTGCCGAGCCGAACCGGCTGGTTGACCTCAACCGGCTCAAGGATCCAGGCCTCAGGCAAATCCGGGTGACCGACGATGGTATCCGCTTCGGGGCTCTGGTGCGGATGGGTGAGGCGGCAGATCACGCTGAGCTTAAGCGCGGCTATCCCGTTATTGCCGACAGCTTGCGGCTGGCCGCAAGCGGCCAGATCCGCAACATGGCAAGTCTCGCCGGCAATGTCCTGCAGCGCACGCGCTGCGAATATTTTCGCGAGACATCCTGGCACTGCAACAAGCGCGTGCCAGGGTCCGGCTGCGCTGCGATGGAGGGTTTCAACCGGCAGCATGCGGTGCTGGGCGGCAGCAATGCCTGCATCGCAACGTATCACGGCGACTTTGCCCAGGCGCTGATCGCGCTCGATGCCGTCGTGCGTGCCGAAGGCTCGCGTGGAGCGCGAAAGATACCGCTCGCCAAGCTGCATCGTCGGCCACGCGATACGCCTGAGATCGAGACCGATCTCGCTGCTGACGAGATCATCACCGCCATAGAAGTGCCGGCTGTGCCATGGGCGCGGCGCTCGCTTTATCTGAAGATCCGAGACCGCGAATCCTACGCGTTCGCGCTGGCTTCGGCGGCCGTTGCGCTCGACCTGGACGGCGACAACGTACGCGAGGCGCGCATTGCCTTGGGCGGTGTGGCGACCGTGCCGTGGCGTGCCAAAGCCGCGGAGGAAGCCCTGCAAGGAAAGACGCTCGACGAGGTTTCGGCGGGGGCGG
The DNA here is from genome assembly GCF_020165255.1 of Mesorhizobium sp. CA12. Taxonomy (NCBI): domain Bacteria; kingdom Pseudomonadati; phylum Pseudomonadota; class Alphaproteobacteria; order Hyphomicrobiales; family Phyllobacteriaceae; genus Mesorhizobium; species Mesorhizobium sp. CA12. The sequence continues at coordinate 53,898 of NZ_JAIUHT010000005.1, read as the reverse complement.
CGGCGGATGCCGCCTTCGCCGGGGCCGAGCCGCGCCAGCACAACGCATTCAAGATCGAGCTCGGTAAGCGAACGCTGGTGCGCGCGCTGCTCGAAACCCGCGACATGAAGGTGTGACCATGGACACTGCCGCTCCGAGACCGAAAGAGAACCAGGGCCAACCGCTGCCGCGCGTCGATGCACGGCTTAAGGTCACCGGGCAGGCGCATTACCCAGCCGACCTGCCGACCGCCAACATCGCTTACGGCGCGCTGGCCACCAGCAGCATTGCCAAGGGCAAGGTAGCCAAGCTTAATCTCGACGACGCTCGTGCCGTGCCCGGGTTGCTCGACATCGTCACTTACGGCGATATGGACACTGTCGAGAAGCCGAAATTCGGCAATTCCGGCGCCACCTCGATCGGGCCGCTGCATGACCGGACGATCTTCCATGACGGCCAGATCATCGCGCTCGCGGTTGCCGAGACATTCGAAGCCGCCGAAGAGGCGGCGCAGTTGATCCGCGCCGAGTATGATGCGGAGACGCCCACGGCGAGCTTCGACAGTCCGGGCACGGCAACCATTCCTGCCGCCGGCAAGAGTCCTCTGTTCAAGGAAGACGTGAAGGCCGGCGACTTCGATGCCGCCTATAGAGAGGCCGCGGTGAAGATCGACGCGCGCTATTCGACGCCCACGCAGCACCACAATCCGATCGAGCTGTTCTCAACCACCGCCTTCTGGGAGGGCGACCAACTGATCGTCCACGAGCCGTCGCAAAACGTGACCGGCTGGAAGGTCGAGCTTGCCAGGCAATTGAAGATCGATCCCGCTAAGGTGCGCATCGTCAGCCCCTTCATCGGCGGCGCCTTCGGTTCCAAGGGACCGATGACGCCGCGCACGGCCATCGTCGCGGTTGCCGCCAGGCGGCTCGGCCGACCGGTGCGTTGCGTGACCAGCCGGATGCAGGCCTTCGGCACCCAGACCTATAGGGCGGAGACAAGGCACCGCATCCGGATCGGCGCAGGCAAGGACGGCCGCATCACTGCTTTCGCGCATGAAGGCTGGGAGGTCACCTCGCGGCCGGACTCCTATGTCGTGGGCGGCACGTCGGCAACCGGCCGCATGTATGCTTACGGTTCTGTGCTGACACATGTCTCGCTGGTGCAGGCGGACCGCAACACGCCCGGCTATATGCGCTCGCCGCCCGAGACGCCTTATGTCTATGCGCTGGAAAACGCCATGGACGAAATGGCGGTAGCGCTCGGCATGGACCCGGTGGAATTCCGCCGGATCAATGAACCGAAGACAGAGCCGATCGGCAAGAAGCCGTTCTCCAGCCGCTCTCTGATCCAGTGCTATGACCAAGCGGCCGAGGCTTTTGGCTGGGCGAAGCGGGACCCGAAAGTGGGAGCGATGCGCGACGGCGACTGGCTGGTCGGCATGGGCTGCGCGACGGCGATTTATCCAACCGCAGTCGCGCCATGCGCGGCACGGGTGCGCCTGACCGTCGATGGCGATGTGCGGCTGCAATGCGGTTCGCACGAGATCGGAACCGGCGTGCGCACCGTCGCCGGTCAGATGGCGTCGGAACGTCTCGGCGTCAGCATCGATCGGATCAGCGTCGAAATGGGCGACAGCAGCCTGCCTCCCGCTCCTGTCTCGGGCGGCTCGATCTCCACCGCGAGCGTCTGCTCGGCAGTGCTGAAGGCCTGCGACGCCATCCGCACCAAGCTCTATGCCGGCGCGACCGCCGAGGGCGGTCCGCTGGCGGGCTCTCACAACGAGGAACTCGACCTCGCCGACGGAAAGATCGTGGCCAAGGGCGGCGCTTCGGCAAAGATCGAAGATGTCCTGAAGACCATGCAGGTCGGCGCGATCGAGGAATATGCCGAGTTCGCGCCCAAGGGTGCGACGCCCGAAGCGCTGAAGAAGCTCTATGCCGGCATGCCGGAATTCCACGGTGGCGAGCAGGATGAGGATTCGGTGAAATACGCCTTCGGCGCCGAGTTCGTCGAAGTCCGCATCAACCGCTACACGAGGGAGATCCGCGTGCCGCGCATCGTCGGCGCGTTCGCGGCCGGCCGCATCATGAACACGCGCACCGCGCGCAGCCAACTGATGGGCGGCATGATCTGGGGCATCGGCCAGGCGCTGCATGAAGCGACGGAAGTCGACAGCCGCTATGCCCGCTATGTCAACCGCGACCTGCAGGACTATCTTGTGCCGGTGAATGCCGACATCAAGGACCTGCAGGTGATCCTGGTTCCGGAAGTCGACCACGCGGTCAACCCGGCCGGCGTGAAGGGCTTGGGCGAACTGGGCAATGTCGGCACGGCCGCGGCTGTTGCCAGCGCAGTCTACCATGCCACCGGCAAACGCATCCGCGATTTGCCGATCAGGATCGAGCAGTTGCTCGCTTGAGCATGCCTGCGATGCATGCGCATTTTCTCTAATAGGGCGAAACCCATGTTTCACCTTGGGGTGTGGATGCTGCCCATCGCGGGTATCCCTCTGATCCTCATTCTGATCTGGATGTATTTCCTCGCCAGGCGCCGAAGCCGGCGGCCGGCGGAGCGGAAGGGCGGTCCGTCACAGCCGACGGGGCGGCGTCGCAACGACCTGAAGCGCTGAAGTCTTTAGCCCGGGTGGCCGATCTCTGTCACCCGGTCGGCAAAGCGTGGGCGATGATTTCGTGCCGACCTTGGTTTCCGTGAAGTGGCGGCCGCCGAACGCATGGGAGCGGCGGGGGTTGCGGATTAAATCCGCGACCTGTTCCCGGTTGCAGTCACCATTCTGTGATTCCGACGCGGGCGCGGAACCTTGGCGGCGAAAGCACCGTTAGGGGGCGTCAACTCTGGGTTTGCCTTCAGCAGAATCGGCGAGGGGATGCCGCAAATCTTCTCGAAAAACGCCAATGGCGTTGCGCGCTTTGTCATCTGGGGAAGTTGTGCGGTTCTGTTGATCGCAGCCGCGATCGGGACAATCCTTCCCCGTTCGGACCTGGTAACGGGAGTAGGTGAGCCATTGGCGCAGCCGGTGCCGTTCAGTCACAAGCACCATGTCGGCCAGCTCGGCATCGACTGCCGCTATTGTCACAATGGCGTCGAGACCTCGTCTTCGGCGGGTTTGCCGGCGACCGAAGTCTGCATGACCTGCCATTCGCAGCTTTTCACCAATGCCGGCATGCTGGCGCCGGTGCGTGCAAGCCTGGCCGGCGGCAAGCCGATCGAATGGCAGCGCGTCAACGGCGTGCCGGATTTCGTCTTCTTCAATCATGCGATCCACATCAACAAAGGCGTCGCCTGCGAGACCTGCCATGGCGAGGTCGACCAGATGCCGCTGACGATGCGGGCGCGCACACTGAGCATGGAGTGGTGCCTCGGCTGTCATCGCAACCCGGAGCCGAATTTACGTCCCCTGCAGGACGTGTTCCTGATGCACTGGCAGCCGCCCGCGGACATCGCTGAGATCAGGCGGCAGCTGATCGGCGTGCTCGACATCCATCCCGAGACGATGACGGATTGCTATGTCTGCCATCGCTGACCGGCCTGGTTCCGCCATCGACATCGAGGCTCTGCGCAAGCGGCTGGCGCATGGCGGTGAAATGTGGCGCAGCCTCGACGAGATCGCCGGCGCTGCCGAATTTCGCCGCTTCGTCGAGGCCGAGTTCCCGGCAATCGCGGAACGCCTGCCGGCAAAGCCGAACCGGCGCACGCTGCTGAAGCTGATGGGCGCCTCGCTGTCGCTTGCCGGGCTGGTCGCCTGCGGCAGGGCGGAAAACATCGTGCCCTATGTGCGCCAGCCGGAAATCCTGGTCCCCGGCAAGCCTGTCTACTATGCGACGACGCTGTCGAGTGACGGCTTCGGTATCGGCGCCATCGTCGAAAGCCATGAAGGGCGGCCGACCAAGATCGAAGGCAATCCCGACCATCCGGCCTCGCGCGGCGCCACCGACGCGGTAATGCAGGCAGCCGTGCTGACGCTGTTCGACCCGGACCGTTCACGCACGCCGCTCAAGGATGGCCAGCCGGCATCGTACGGCGATTTCCTGAAGACAATGGCGGGGCTCGTTTCGCGATGGACGGCATCGCAAGGGCAGGGCGGGGCGTTGCTGGTTGAAGCGACCACCTCGCCGACGTTCGCGGCTCAGATCGATGCGCTACGGGCTCGCTATCCGAAACTGAAAATCTACCACCACGACCCGTTGGCGATGCCGGCCGCGATGGAGGCGTCGCGTGCCCTGTTCCGGTCGGCGCTGACGCCGGTCTATCGCTTTGATCGTGCTGAAACGATCGTCAGCCTCGACGCCGATTTCCTCGGCGAAGGACCGGGGCGGCTCGCCTATGCGCGCGACTTTGCTGCGCGGCGACGTGTACGCGATCCGTCCGACCGGATGAGCCGGCTCTATGCGGTGGAGTCGACGCCGACAATCACCGGAGCCGCCGCCGATCACCGGCTTGCGATCAAGCCAAGCGACGTCGAAGCCGTGGCTGCCGGATTGAACGCGGCGTTGACCGGCAAAACCGGAGCTTCCGGCTCGCCGGCCGACCAGGCCTTGATGACGGTGCTGGTCGACGACCTGAAAGCGGCAGGTCGCAATGCGCTGGTCATTGCTGGAGCGCAGCAGAGCGCCTTCGTTCACGCCGCCGCGTTTGCCGCCAATGCGAAGCCTGGCGCGCTTGGCAACACGGTCGAGCTGATCGAGGCGCCGGATGCGCTGTCGGTCGACGGCGATCTCGGAGCGCTGCGCGAGGCAATCGGCGATGGGGCTGTGGACACCGTGGTGGCGCTGGGTGCAAACCCGCTGCACACCGGCCCGGCAAACCTCGATATGCGCAAGGCTTTTTCGGGACTGAAGCTGCTAGTCCATCACGGCCTCTACCGCGACGAGACGGCGTTCCTGGCGCATTGGCATGTGCCCGCGGCGCATGAGCTCGAGAGCTGGAGCGACATCCGCGCCTATGAAGGCAGCACCTCCCTGGTCCAGCCGCTGATCAAGCCGCTTTACGACAGCAAGACCGCGCATCAGCTTCTTGCCGTGCTTGGCGGCGGGTTCGAGGCCGATCCGCTTTCGCTTATCCGGCAGCATTGGACGCAACTCGATGATGATGCCTGGAGAAAGGCTCTGCGCGACGGCGTCATGGCGGACAGTGCTGCCAAGCCGGTATCCGTCACAGTGCCGCCGGACCTGGCGGGACTGAAGCCGGCAGCAAAGGCAGACAGCGGCATCGATGTCCGTTTCGTCGCGGATCCCTGGTTGCGCGACGGCCGTTTCGCCAACGCCTCATGGCTGCAGGAACTGCCGCGACCCTTGACGAAGATTGTGTGGGGCAACGCTGCGCTCGTCTCGCCCGCCACCGCCGAGCGATTGAAGGTCGGAAATGGCGAGGTCGTCAATATCGCCTCCAATGGGGCGGATGTCGATGCACCTGCCTGGATCGTGCCCGGTCACCCGGACGAGACGATAACGCTGTCCTTCGGCTTCGGACGAAAGGTCGGTTCCGTTGCTGCGCTATCGCAAGGCTACGACGCCTTCCATTTGCGCCGTGGCTCGGAATGGTTCGCGACCGGCGCGGCCATCGCGCCGCGCGGACACAGCATGCGGGTCATCACCACGCAGCATCACCAGGCGATGGAAGGCCGCGCCATCGTGCGCCACGCGTCGCTCGATGCATTCCGAGAGAACCCGGATTTCGTGCGCAAGAATGCGCCGCCGTCGCCGACGGGATCGCTCTATCCCGACTGGCCTTACAATCAGGAAGCCTGGGCGATGGCGATCGACCTCTCGGCCTGTATCGGCTGCATGGCCTGCGTCTCGGCCTGCCAGGCGGAGAACAACATCGCGCCGGTCGGGCCCGAGGAATGCGAGCGCGGCCACGAGATGCACTGGCTGCGGGTCGACCGCTACTATGCCGGGCCGGTCGATGCGCCCGACACTTTCTTCCAGCCGGTGCCCTGCATGCATTGCGAAAAGGCGCCGTGCGAAGTGGTGTGTCCAGTCAACGCCACCGTGCATACGCATGATGGGCTGAACGCGCAGGTCTATAACCGCTGCATCGGCACGCGCTATTGCTCGCAGAATTGCCCCTACAAGGTTCGGCGCTTCAACTTCCTCGACCATCAATCCTTCGACAAGGATGAAGCCGGGCCGGAACAGGGCGTGCACAACCCGAATGTCAGCGTGCGCTCGCGCGGCGTCATGGAGAAATGCACCTATTGCGTCCAGCGCATCAGCGCCAAGCGCATCCAGGCGCAGATCGAGAACCGCGACATCACCGACGGCGAAGTTGTCACCGCCTGCCAGCAGGCTTGCCCGACGCAAGCCATCACCTTCGGCGATCGCAACAAGAAAGATGCAAAGGTCGTTCGCGAGAAGAGCGCGCCGCAGAATTACGCGCTGCTGGAGGAGCTGAACACACGGCCGCGCACCACCTATCTCGGCAAGATCTCCAATCCGAACGGCAAGCTTGCCAAGCCGGGCGAGGCGACCGATGGCTGAAGCGAGCGCGAAAAGCCCGGCTGTCCTGCGCGGTCGTCACGATTTTCCCGAGATCAGCGGCCGCATCGGCTCCATTGTGCTCAACGGCCGCCTGCCGCGCCATTTCTGGACTGCGTTCCTGCTCTGTTTCCTGCTGGTTTTGCTGCTGCTCTATTCGATCACCTATCTCATCGCGGTCGGCGTCGGCGGCCTCGGCATCAACATGCCGGTGGTCTGGGGCACGATGATCTCCAACTTCGTCTGGTGGATCGGCATCGGTCATGCCGGCACGCTGATCTCGGCGGTGCTGTTGCTGCTGCGCCAACCCTGGCGCGCCTCGATCAACCGCTTCGCAGAGGCCATGACGCTGTTTGCCGTCGCCATGGCCGGCCTATTTCCGATCCTGCATCTTGGGCGACCGTGGTTCTTCTACTGGCTGCTGCCGCTGCCCAATGTGCATATGCACTGGCCGCAATGGCGCAGCCCGCTGGTCTGGGACTTCGCGGCGATCGCCACCTACGCGACCGTTTCGCTGCTGTTCTGGTATATGGGGCTGCTGCCGGATCTTGCAGTGCTGCGCGACCGCGCCAGGTCGAGACCGGCGCAGCTCTTCTACGGCATATTGGCGCTCGGCTGGCGCGGCTCGGCCTATCATTGGGCGCGCTACCAGGTTGTCTATTTCCTGCTCGCGGCCTTGGCCACGCCGCTGGTCGTTTCGGTGCATTCGATCGTCTCGCTCGATTTCACCTTCGCGATCACGCCCGGCTACCACTCGACGATCTTCCCGCCCTATTTCGTCGCCGGCGCGTTGCTCTCCGGCTTCGCCATGGTGCTCACCATCGCCATCCCCTTGCGGTGGGCCTTCTCGGTCAAGGACCTGATCACGCTAAAGCACATGGACAATGCCGCCAAGCTGATGATCGCTGCCGGGATGGTCGTCGCCTATGGCTATCTCTCGGAAGCATTCTTCGCCTGGTATTCGGGCGAGCCCTACGAGCGAACCATGATGGCGCAGCGCGCGCTGGGTCCCTATGCGCCGCTGTTCTGGATAATGCTGAGCCTGAACTGCGGCGTGCTGCAATTGCTGTGGTTCAGACGCATCCGCCGCAACATGCCGCTGCTGTTCGCGATCGCCGTCGCCATCAATGTCGGCATGTGGATCGAGCGCTACATCATCGTCGTGACGGGGCCGAGCCGCGACTACCTGCCGTCTGCCTGGGGCGAGCAGTCGCTGGCCTGGCTCGATTTCGGCATCCTGTTCGGTTCGATCGGCACCTTCTTCGCGCTCGTCTTCCTGTTCATCCGCATCCTGCCGGCGATCACCATCTTCGAGGTCGAGGAACTGGCCGAAGAGGAGGGCAAGATCCGATGAGCCTCTACGGTCTCATGGCGGTGTTTGCCGGTCCCGAAGCGCTCATCGCGGCGGCGCGCGGCATGCGCGAGCGCGGCTATCGGCGCATGGATGCGTTCTCGCCGTTTCCGATGAACGACCTGGAAGGGATATTGGAGATACCGAAGACGCGCCTGCCCTGGGCGGTGCTCGCCGGCGGCATTGCCGGCGCGGCTCTCGTTTATGCGCTGATCTGGTACTCTGTCGAAGTCGACTATCCCATCAATGTCGGCGGCCGGCCGCTGCATTCCTGGCCGCCTTTCGTCATCATCGCGTTCGAGGCCGGCATTCTCGGCGCCGCCTTCGCGGGCTTCCTGGGCGTGCTCGCGGCCAATGGGCTGCCCCGCTATCATCATCCGGTCTTCAACGCCGAGAGCTTCAGCTACGCGCGCGGCGGCAAGTTCTATCTGCTGATCGAAACGGCCGATCCCAAATACCGCAAGGGCGTGACCAGGGGCCAGCTGACACGGCTCGGCGCCGAGATGGTCGAGGAGGTCGAGGCGTGAGGCGCCTCGGCCTCACGCTAATGTTGGGTGCGCTGGGCGTCGCCGGCTGCCGGCAGGATATGGAGGACCAGCCGCGCTACGATCCGCTGGAGGCCAGCAACCAGTTCCCCGACGGCATGTCGGCGCGGACACCGGTGACTGGCACCGTCGCGCGCGACGCCGATCTGACGCCGGTCCCGGACAAAATCCCCTATCCGATCACGATCGAGCTTCTGCAGCGCGGACGACAGCGTTTCGACATCTTCTGCTCGCCCTGTCACGGCCGCACCGGCGATGGTCACGGCATAATCGTCCAGCGCGGCTTTCCGGCGCCGCCGAGCTACCACCAGGAAGCCCTGCGCAAGGCCTCGGACCGGCACTTCTACGACGTCATCACCAACGGCTATGGCGCCATGTATTCTTATGCAGCCAGGGTGCCGCCGCAGGACCGCTGGGCGATCATCGCCTACATCCGCGCGCTGCAATATTCGCGGGCCGCGCCGGTCGCCGAACTTCCGCAAAGCATGCGCGCGCGGCTCGAAGCGGAGGCCTCGCCATGAGCCGCCTCGAGCAAGGCTTTCTGTCGGCGGGCGCCGCAGGACTTGTCGTCTGCGGTCTGGGCGTATCGCTCGATGCCAAAGCGATGCTGAGCGCCTGGCTCCCCGCAATTCTCTTCGCGCTCAGCCTGCCGCTCGGCGCGCTGACCATACTGATGGTGCACGGGCTGACCGGCGGGCGCTGGGGAGAAGCGGTCCGCCAGCCGCTCCGCACCATGACGGCCCTGCTGCCGCTGGCGTTGGTTTCCCTCGTGCCCGTCCTGATAAGGCTCGACCTCGTCTTTCCGTGGGTCGGCGCCGACACAGCGAAACTGCAGGAGACTGTCCATGAAAAGCTTGTCTATCTCAACCTGCCGTTCTTCCTGCTGCGCTTTGCGGTTTGCGCGGCGATCTGGCTCGTCCTTACCTGGATAGTGCTCGGCACGACCGAGGCCCCGGTCAATTCGAATGAACACAACGGCAAGAAATTCGCCCTTGGCCTCGTTCTCCACGCGCTTGCCGTCAGCGTCTTTGCCATCGACTGGATGCTGTCGCTCGAGCCTGAATTCACCTCGACCATCTATGCGCTTTGCGAAGCTTCGGCCGAGGTGGTCGGGGCATTCGCCCTGGCAATCCTGGTGCTGGCGGCAAGGCGGGCGGTGGAGGTCATGCCCGGTGGCGAGGAAGACGTCGCGCTCAGCGAGGATCTTGCCAACATGCTGCTCGGCTTCCTGCTGACCTGGATCTATCTCATGTTCATGCAGTGGGTCGTCGTCTGGGGCGGCGACCTGCCCGACGAGATCCGCTGGTATGGCATGCGCTCCGCGGGCGGCTGGCTATATCTTCTTTGGCTGCTGATTGCCTTGCACGTCGCGGCTTTCGCAGGCCTGCTCAGCCGAAGGCTGAAGCGCAGCCATCGCGGCCTTGTCTGGCTCGCCGCTGTCGCTCTGGCCGGCCATTTCATCGACATCTTCTGGCGAATCCGGCCACCGCTCTTTGCCGGCGGCGTCCTGGCATTGTGGCATGATGCGGCCGCCTGGATGGGATTGGGAGGACTATGGCTCGCGCTGTTCCTTTTCCTGCTCCGCCGGCCGGACAGGATCGTCTGGTGGAAACGGGAGGTCGCCCATGGCTAAGGCGCGCCGTCACCCCGAAACGCGCGATGTCCAGCCGCGTGTGCTGCTCGCCTTCGGCGGCGGGCTGCTGCTGTTCATCGCTTTAGCCGCGATCGGCGTGAAGCTCATCTTCAACACCGCGCCGACCTGGCTGCCGCTTCCGACGGACACCAGTCCGGAAGGCCCCGGCTTGCAGACCGCGCCAAGGCAGGATTTGGCCGCTTTCCGCGCCGAAGAGGATCGCCAGCTCAAGACGCTTGGCTGGGTCGATCGCAAGGCCGGCATCGCCCGCATCCCGATCGATGACGCCATGTGGGCGGTGGTCAGCCACGGCCTGCCGGATTGGTCGCGACCGACGGCAGCGGCCACGGAGCCTGATTGCGCCCTGCTCACGGCGGCGGTTCCCCGTGCGCTGCGGGCCCGGAATTGCCGACAGCAAGGCGAGACAGAGCGATGAGAAGCTTGTTGGCTGCGCTTTGTCTGTTCATTGCCGGCATGGCGATTGCCGCGGAACGACCGAGCTTCGATCCGAAGCTCGGCGCGCAGCTCAGCCTTGAGCGAGAATTGGTCGATACAAGCGGCCGGAAGCTGACGCTTGGCGAGACGCTTGGCGGACGTCCGGCGCTTGTCATCTTCGGCTACGATAAATGCCCGAATCTTTGTGGCGTCACCCAGCAGGCCGTCGCATCCGATCTGAAGAAGACATCGCTTCGCCCTGCGGATTATCGCGCGCTGTTCATCTCGATCGACCCCGAAGAGACCTCCGCCGATGCCGCCGCGGCGCGGGATGACATCGCTTCCGCCGCAGGCCCGGCGGGATTGTCCGCCTGGCGTTTTCTGACCAGCAGCGAGAGCGCCGGCGCGGCGCTCGCCAACGAGGCCGGGATCACCTTCGACCCGCGCAAAGACATCGATCAGTTCGTGCATCCGATCGCAGTTATCGCGCTCACACCGTCGGGCCGAATTTCACAGGTATTGCCGGCCTTGACCTTCACGCCGCGCGATCTCCAACTCGCGCTGGTCGAAGCATCAGCCAACAAGCTCGGGTCGATTGCCGATCATGTCTTCCTGTTCTGCGCGGGGTTCGACAGTTCGAAAGGCCAGTACACTCCCGTAGTCTGGGCGGCGCTGAAAGTGGTCAGCCTGGCAACGGTGCTCGGCCTGGGAGCAACGGTGCTCTGGCAAATGCGGGGGAGGGCAAGGTGAGCTTCGGCGTTCCCTTCTTCCCGCAGGAAGCCTCGTCGGAAGCCGGCCATGTCGATGCGCTGTTTTATACGCTGCTCGTTTTCTCAGCCGTGCTCGGGCTGGCGCTCACCGGGCTGGTCGTCGGCTACGCGGTGAAATACCGCGTCGGGTCGCCGGCGGATCGCACCGGACAGCGTTCCCGTACCCTGTGGCTGGAGATGAGCTGGACCGTCGCCAGCCTGATCATTGCCTTCATCTTCTTCGGCTGGGGCGCGACGCTTTTCGTTCGCCGCGATCATCCGCCGGCGGACGCGCTCGAGATCACCGGGCTTGGCAAGCAGTGGATGTGGGAGTTCAGGCAACCCGGCGGCCAGCGCGAGATCAACGAGCTGCACGTTCCGGTCGGCAAACCGGTGGTCGTGTCGCTCGCCTCGCAGGACGTCATCCACTCCTTCTACGTGCCGGCGTTCCGCATCAAGCAGGACGAGGTGCCTGGACGCACGACCCATATCTGGTTCATTGCCACCGAGCCCGGCCGCTACCACCTGTTCTGCGCCCAATATTGCGGCACTCAGCATTCTGAAATGGGCGGCTGGGTGACCGTGATGGCGCCCGAGCAATATGCCGCGTGGCTGAACAGCCAGGGCGAAGGCGAGACGCTTGCCGCAAGCGGCGAGAAACTGTTTCGCGCGCTGGGCTGCTCCGGCTGCCATGGCGCGAGCAGCAAGGTGAGGGCGCCCTCGCTTGACGGCATCTTCGGCCGGCCGGTGGCGCTCGACAATCAGCAGACGGTGATCGCCGACGAGCGCTATTTGCGCGACTCCATCCTCAACCCGAAGAAGGAGATCGCGGCGGGCTACGAGCCGGTCATGCCGAGCTTCGATGGCCTGATCGATGAAGGCGAGCTGCAGATGCTGCTCGCCTATCTGAAGTCGCTTTCGCCTCAACCAACGGCCGGAGCCAAGCCATGACCAACGCGGCGATGCAGGGTACATATCTCGGCCAAAGCAGCGGCCTGCGGGCATGGCTTCTCACCACCGACCATAAGCGCGTTGCGTGGCTCTATCTCATCTCGCTAACGGCCTTCTTCTTCCTCGGCGGCGCGATGGCGGTGCTGATGCGGATCGAGCTGGCGACGCCGGCAGGCGACCTCGTCTCCGACGACGTCTACAACAGGCTGTTCTCGCTGCACGGCATCATCATGGTCTGGTTCTTCCTGGTGCCGTCGATCCCGGCGACCATGGGCAATTTCCTTTTGCCGCTGATGATCGGCGCGCGCGATCTCGCTTTCCCGCGGCTCAACCTCGCCAGTTGGTACGTCTTCATTTTCGGCAGCCTGTTCGCGCTGTTTGCAGTGGTGGCCGGCGGCGTCGATACCGGCTGGACCTTCTACACGCCGCTGTCGACGCTTTATGCCAACGGCTTCGTCTCGACCGCGGCCTTCGGCGTCTTCATCGTCGGCTTCTCGACGATCATGACCGGCATCAATTTCATCGTCACGGTTCACACGCTACGCGCGCCGGGGCTCACCTGGTTCCGACTGCCGATTTTCGTCTGGACGCTTTACGCCACCAGCCTGGTGATGGTGCTGGCAACGCCGGTGCTCGCCGCATCGCTGATCCTGATCGTGCTGGAGCGCGTGTTCGGCATCGGCATCTTCAATCCCGATCTCGGCGGCGATCCGCTGCTCTTCCAGCATCTCTTCTGGTTCTACTCCCACCCGGCCGTCTACATCATGATCCTGCCCGGCATGGGTGTGGTGTCGGAGGTGCTGCCCTGCTTCAGCCGCCGGCCGCTGTTCGGCTACAAGGCGGTGGCGATGTCGTCGATGGCGATCGCCGTCTTCGGCTTCCTGGTCTGGGGCCACCACATGTTCGTCAGCGGGCAGTCGGCCTATGCCGGCGTGGTGTTCTCGTTCCTGTCCTTCTGCGTCGCGATCCCGTCGGCGATCAAGGTTTTCAACTGGAGCCTGACGCTGCGCAAGGGCGAGATCAGCTTCGAGACGCCGATGCTCTATGCGCTGTTCTTCCTGGCGCTGTTCACCTTCGGCGGGCTGGCGGGGCTGTTCCTTGCGGCGTTGGCGGTCGACGTGCATGTCCACGACACCTACTTCGTCATCGCGCATTTCCACTACATCATGGTCGGCGGCATGGTGACGGCCTACATGGCGGGCCTGCATTTCTGGTGGCCGAAATTGACCGGCCGCATGTATTCGGAAACGTCGGGGAGGATTGCGGCGACCGTCACTTTCGTCGGCTTCAATCTGACGTTCTTCCCGCAATATGTGCTGGGCTTCGACGGCATGCCGCGGCGCTATCACACCTATCCGCCTGAGTTCCAGTTCTGGAACGTCCTGTCCTCGGGCGGCGCGGTGGTGCTGGCGATCGGCTATCTGATGCCCTTGTTTTACCTCGGCTGGTCGCTGTTTCGCGGCGCCCGGGCGCCCGACAATCCGTGGAACGCCACGGGGCTCGAATGGCAGACAAGCTCGCCGCCACCGCCGCATAATTTCGAGACCATGCCGGTCGTGACGCGACCGGCCTATGCCTACGACATGAAGGGGCTCGAGCACGAGCGCTTCAGCCCGCACCGGGAGGAAGCGGCGCGATGAGCGGCACCGAAAGCGTCGCTTTCGACACGCCCCAGCGCGAACTGCGCGCCGACACTTTTGCGATGTGGGTGTTCATCGGCTCCGAGGCGATGCTGTTCGGCGCGATTTTCCTGGTCTTCCTCGTCGCGCATATCGATTTCGGCCCGGCCTTCGCGGCGGCTTCCAAGCATCTTTCGCTGCCGCTCGGCACCTTCAACACGGCCGTGCTGATCACCAGCAGCTTCACCATGGCGCTGGCGCACAGGTTTACGCTGCAGAGACGTTGGCGCGCGACAATTTGGGCGTTGGCCGCGACCTCGGTGCTGGGTGTCTGCTTCCTGGTTGTGAAGGGGATAGAATACGGCAAGGAGATCAGCGAAGGTCTGGCCCCGCTTCTCGGCCTGCCGTTCCGCTATGCAGGACCGGATCCCGTGCACGCCCAGCTTTTCTTCGGCCTCTATTTCGCGATGACCTCGCTGCATGCGCTGCACCTGATCGGCGGCATCGTCGTCATCGCCGGCATGATCGCGCTCTGGCGGCCCTCCAGCCCTGCCAACCGGTTGCGCCGGGTGGTTGCCGTCGGCCTCTACTGGCACTTCGTCGACGTCATTTGGGTGTTCATGTTCCCCGTTCTCTACCTGATCAACCGATGAGCGAATTGCGCAAACTCACCTTCGGCTATCTCGGGCTGCTCGCGCTGCTGGCGCTGACGGTGGCTTCCTCCTTCCTCGATCTCGGCGGCTTCAATGTCGCCCTCAACCTGGCGATCGCGGCCGCCAAGGCGGTCCTGATCGCCCTGCTGTTCATGCATCTGACAGGCACCTTGCCGCGGCTCGCCGTCGCGGCAACCGGGCTTTGGCTCGCCATTCTTTTCGGGCTGACGCTGATCGGGCGATAGGAGAGCGGCGTCAATCGCGAGCGGGCACGCCGATTGGGACTGAGGTCCTGTCATCAAGCCGCAACAGGCCCAGCATCAACATGTGATCTTGCTCATAGTCTTCGGGCAGCATGATTGCGAATGAGGAACACGTCATTGGAGGTGAGCGATGCCCCTGTCCGCGGCGCTGAATGATGCCGACTTGGAATTCAAGTGCTTGGAATGTAACCATGCCTTCAAAAGGAAAGGGTCGTGGTTCAAGGTGATCTCGACCTTCAAATGCGAGGGCTGCGGAGCTGCGAACCGCATCGGGTATGCCGACAAATTGGCGTTGTTCGAAAAGCACTCAGCGGCGTTTGGCTGATCGCAAGCCGGACCGCGAAGGGCGGCTCGACAACTCGCCCGCTGGAGTGGCGTTAGTTGAACCGCCGCGCCTGGTCGACCTCTGAGAAATCGGCCCGGTGTTGCGTATTCGCTGCTCAATAAGCGAGCGGCCCGGCACGAGAACGGGGGAGCCCACGGGCCGGGCCTGACCGGCGGGGGCACGGACTAGATACAGGGCGCCGGCTGATGTTGTTATAACAAATCTCGATGGAGCCTCCGCCGTGCGAATGAACGACCGCTCTCAATAACACCGCCCCTGAATCACGGCCAAGCAAAGTGCCATACGGATTGTCGCGACTTCCGTAGAGCGGCCCAGCCACGCTCAGCATTACCCTGACCCAGTTGTTGCACATTGCATCGCGACGGCATCATAACGGTGCGAAAAATTGCAACTTGTCCCTCGCTTGAATGAAACATTTGCCGCCGATACCCCGTATGCAAAGGAAGCAGGGGGTAAAATATGCTGCATGAAGCCAACGGAGACTGCGCGCTAAAGCTGAGCGAAGACGAAGCGCGCCTCGCTGAGCGCTACCGCTTTCTTTGCGGCCAGCACGATGGGCTTTCCAGATGCGGCATAGCAGCCTGGGTCGGCGCGCTCGCGGGCGGTGTGTTTATCGTCTCGGCGATATTCTTTGGTGGCGGCGAACAGGGCGATCCTCTCTTTATATTCGGCATTGGCGTATGTTGTTTTCTTGCTGGCGGTGTCCTTTGGTTCCACGGGCGCCAAGCTGAGAAGCGTCGCTGGCAAGAGAAGAGGTCAATCGTCAATAAGTTTCGCAGCCGAGGACTCGGCATACAGCTGAACGGCCAAGTTCATCGTCTGTTCGGCTAGTGCGTTTCACCGTTTTCACGGAAACGGCGGAACGCCCTATCTCTTTGTTTTTTACGCAATTCCGGACGGAAAACCGCTCACACTTTTCCTGGAATTGCTCTAGCTGTTGAATGGCTGATGCGCAGCAATGAGGATCTGCGTTCTGCACAGCTGGGGTATCTTCGGTAAAATGATCGCGGCAGTTGCTACGGCGCCGTGTTGTGCGCTTTGAACGCCAAGCGAAGTTCGAGCGCCTCAGGGCTGGCGCTGCCTAGCTTGATGTCTCCGTTTTGTGAACCCCAGGCATAGGCAAAGTCGAATACAGGAGCCGGAGAGTAGGTGGCCCAGCGCGCGAAGATCTGCTTCGCCTGGTCCGGTGTCGGCAGTACATAGACGTCCGCAGCCGCTCCGGTACGGGTCTTCCAATTGCCGCCGCCGAAGGCCTGGTATACAGGCACAATCCTGTCGAGAGGGATGCCCGCGGCAACGGCTGCCTCGACCGTTCGATCGATGAAGTCCAAATCGAAAGCTTTGCCGCGGACCGGATATGGATCCAGGCCAAAAAGATCAATCCCGGTGTTGGCGGGATTAAAGGTATTCATGAAGGCGGGGGCTTCGAAAGACCCCATGTCCATCAAAGTAACAAATGTAACTGCCCCGGGGACATTGGCTCTGATCCACTCGGTCTCGGCCTTCAGGGCCGCCGGACTAACTGCTGGGGAATGGTATTTGCCGGTGATGTCCGGCTCATCGCAGAGGCGAAAACCGAACAGCCGCGGATTGCCGATAAATGGCTTCACCTTGGCAATGAAGCGTGGCGTCACGCCGCTGGATTCATTTAGCCATATCAGCCCCTTCATCCCTGGCGGCAAGGCATTGAGTTGCTCTACGGATTGTACATCGGCGAGGTCGAAGCCCGCGCTCGCGATTGCAGCGCCCGGCCCACCGGAGGTGTAGTGAAGCGTCTTGCCGTTTCCACTCGCAGACAGCGCCGATTGGCTGCAGATCAGCATCATGAGCAACGTCGATATGCACAGATTGCCGATGCGTGTGAACTTTGGCGACCAAGCTGTTGGCGCGACGGGTTCCGACCTGATGGATTGCGCGGCTCGAACCGCTGCGCCATACCCGCACGTTAAACTCGTCGGCATGCTCCAACTATCCACCAAATCGCCCCGCACCGGTCTCCTTTTTAGGCTGTACGGAAAAATTCGGCTTCATCTGTTCGATCGATGGACCAGCCTCGAGGCGGAGCTGCTGCCAAGCCAGTATAGTGGTGGCATCCATGCAATCATCTATGCGCTGCAGATCCAGATGCTGGCTATTTCAGCGCCGTCTTCATGGGCGCCGACGTCGACCAGTCGCGCAATCTGACGAAGTCGGTGACGGTGGAGTAGGCATTACCGGCGAACATTGTCGCCGGTAATGCCTGCTTTGCGGAGCTTGCAGGCTCCTATCGACGGCGATCTTATGGCAGGTACGCGCTAGACCGCCAGAGCATGCCCGTCCTAGACCACAGCGAACGAGCTCGCCGTAACCGCAAGATGCGGGGAAAGGGCGGCGAACTGAATCTGAGCTGCGCCGCCTGCGCCGTCACTGTCAAAGTAGAGCGCTCCGGTCGTGCTGTTGTAGACGATATGATCGGTGCTGTCGTGAGCGGCGGTACCGGTATAGAAAGCACTGCTTGCGAGCGCCCCAACGCTGAGCCCTTTGAAGACGGCGTCATCCAAGTGGATCTTGTCCACAGACGGGCTGAAGTCGGTAACCGTGGCAACATTGCTCTTGCTGAGGGTGCTGTTGAAAACGAAGGTGTCGTGGCCGCCATTGCCGGTCAGCCAATCGCCGCCGCCGCCGCTCTTTATGACGTTGTCGCCGGCATTTCCGATGATGTGCTGACGCAGTTCGTTGCCGGTCAAATTGATTGCCGTCGTGCCGGCATCCTTCTGGGTACCGAGGACCTCAATCGACGAGCCGGCAGCAAGCGCATAACTCACCGACGTCCACACCCTGTCCTGGCCCTGGCCAGCGGCCTCGACCACCTTGCTGGCGGCATTGTCGACATAGAAGTCGTCATTGCCCCCATAGCCCGCCATCGTGTGTGCGGCGTTGTCGGCCGGGCGTAAAACGTCGTTGCCGCTGGTGCCTTTTATGTCGGCGATCGGGGCCGTGACGGGAGGTGGGGTTGTCGTGCCGCTACTGGTGCCAGTGCTACTACCAGTACTGGTGTTGGTGCTGGTGCTGGTATGGGTGTTGTGATCCAGGAAAAACGCCTGCATCGACGACGTGTTGCCAAGCGAGGTCTCGCCATTTTGCGAGGACCACTTATAGGCCATGTCAAAGGCTGGCGACGGGACGAGCTTTGCCCAATGGTCCATGATGGTCTGTTCCTGGGCGGTGGTAGGCATCACATAAGACCCGCCCGTATTGGTCGACCACCCGCCGCCGCCAAACGTCTGGAACACAGGAATGATCGCACTCTGCGGAATGCCCGCCTTCTCCGCTGCAGCGACGGCTCTGTCGATGTAGTTGAAGTCGACCGCGGTCGAGCGCACGGGGTAGGGATCGAGCCCGTAATAGTCGATCCCCGTGTTGGCGGGATTGTACGTGTTGGTGTAATCGGAGGCCGTGAACGACCCCATGTCCATCAGCGTAATGAAAGTTTTCGCACCCGGGAAATGAGAGTGAATCCAGTCGGATTCAGCCTTCAGATTCGCAGCGCTGACCTGTGTGTGGTATTTGCCCGTGGGGTCAGGCTCGTCAGTGAGATAAAAGCCAAAAACCTTGGAATTGCCGAGGAGGGGCGTCACCTTGTCTATGAAAGACTGGGTCACCCCGCTGCTTTCGTTGAGATATATCAAAGCCTTGGTGCCGTCAGGCAGCGCGTTGACCGATGACGCGTACTGAAGGTCGATCAAGTTGAAGCCATTAGCTATGGCGCCGGAGGCGGGGGCGCCATAGGCGTAATGCATGGTAGCCATGCGAACATCCTTCTTCTGATTGATAAGCGCCCCACCCCCTGCCTAACCGAGAGGGTACATTAGCGCCAAATCAAATACGGAAATATGTTGATAGAATGATTGATCGAGTACTTTACCAGCACCAAAAACGCCTAATCTTACAGTGATTTGCATCGAATTTCGGTGTTCGATGATGCATCAAATTAGCCGGGGATAACACGATTCCGTTACTCAACCTTCAGGCCACAAAGACCGACGATGCGGCGAGCGAAACGCTGCTGGAACCAAAACAACCCGATACCGGTAGAATCATTGATGCTGGGCACAGAACACAGCAATAAGGAAACGGTTGTCAGGATCAATTCCCGGTTTTTTGGGAAAACTTGAAATTTTCTCGGGTGTGCCCAGTGCGAGGCACTCCCTTTTTTCGAGCGAAGGACACTTCGCTTGAGTGCTCTCTTCCTCTAGGCATTTTGCTAGGAACGTATCTTCGTCGATAGCTCGTCAGATCCGGGGTTCTGCGATCAACCGCGTTCGCCGAACTTGGACTTGAGGAACGGTTGAACCGACGCAATTCAAGCTGAGGCCTTGTCACCGGCTCAGAGGCAGCCGAGCCTCGAATCCCCTCGCCGAAATGGACATTCAATTCGCGCTCCGACGCAGCCGCGCGCACCCCGAGATCGGTCCGCTCATTCAAACGGACGAGGACATTGGGCAAGCCTGCCCGTACCGTGAACCTTGGCGCAAAACATGTATCTGAGTAGCGAACCAGGATCATGGAAGCACGAAGAAATGCTGACCAGTGCACGCGACCCAAGTCAGACGGGCGGTCGGGGGAGACAGCATGAATCCGCATCTTGTGTGTGTTGGAGGCGAGGACCACGCCTTCAGGATTCCGTTTTTGCTGTCGCTGCGTCAGAAGGGCTTCCAAGTCACTGCGGTGTCGAGCGGTCCGGATACAGCATTCTCGCAGCACGACATTCCGCATCGTCGCTACGGCTTCGACCGATTTTCCAGTGGGAGTGGAGGCGCCGTAAGGACGATCAGAAAACTGATCTCGGACCTGCGCCCGGACATTGTACAGAGCTTTGATACCAAGCCTAATCTCTTGACGCCGTTGGCGATAAGGGGGGCCGTTCCGGTCATCCGCACCATCAATGGTCTTGGCTGGACGTTTTCTTCCCGTGAGCCGAGGGCCATGGCGCTGCGCCCGATCTTCTCGGGGCTGCAGTGGCTTTCGTCGCGCTGGACGGCTGCCACGGTTTTCCAAAATCGTGATGACAAGGCGTTCTTCGAGCGCTACCGGCTCATCGGGCGCGGGACTGGTCGCCTGATCTGCAGTTCCGGCATCGACATCGATGGCTTTATCAGGGCAAGACAGAGCGCTCCGTCATCGCAGGCGATGCGCGAGCAGCTTGGGCTGTCATCGGCTGAAGTGATCATTTTTGTCGGCCGGCTGACGCGCGAGAAGGGCATCCCAACGCTGCTTAAGGCAGTACCCCGCGTTCTTGAAAAAAGGCCGAATGCGCGTTTCGTGCTTGTTGGTCCATGGGAATCCGAGGGGCCGTTCGCCGTCGACAAATCGGAAATCGAACGCCATTCCCCTCATGTCATTGTCCTGGGTCCACGGCGCGATGTTCCTGCCCTTCTTGGCATGGCGGATTTGTTTGCCTTTCCGACACAATATCGGGAGGGAGTGCCACGCGTCCTGCTCGAGGCGGGATTGGCTGGGCTGCCTATCGTGGCGTCAGATATGCCGGGTTGCAACGAAGTGGTCCAGCCCGGTTGGAACGGATACCTGGTTCCGCCTGGCGATGCCGAGGCATTTGCTTCCAGGATAAATCAAGTCTTGGCAGACCGCCCCACCGGGGCGGCCATGGGCGCTCGTTCCATCGAATTCGTCAAGCAGCATTTCGCGCTGCCGCTGGTGGTCGCCCAGTATTGCGATCTTTACCGGCATATTCTTGATGCCAAAGCCGTTGGCGCCTCAGTTCAGGCCTCGCAGACCGAAAAGA
Organism: Mesorhizobium sp. CA12; assembly: GCF_020165255.1. NCBI lineage: Bacteria > Pseudomonadati > Pseudomonadota > Alphaproteobacteria > Hyphomicrobiales > Phyllobacteriaceae > Mesorhizobium > Mesorhizobium sp. CA12. Next base: position 33,098 of record NZ_JAIUHT010000005.1, on the reverse strand, counting down.
ATGCCGCATTTGGTCCGTTGGGCGAGGTGCGCCAATGATCCGAGACGTCCTGTTGGCCGGCGGCGTTGCAATGGCTTATGCATCGCAACTCGAAATTCCAGGCGCGCCGTTCGGAATCAGCGAATTGTTGCTGGCGGTTTGGATACTGATTTCGATTGGCCGCGTACTTGCCGGTGGTCGACTTGAAGCCACGCCGGCCCTGTCGATTTTTGCCGCCCTCTGGGGGATCATGGCATTCGCTCTCGGGCTAGGCATGATTGTCGGCATGCTTACGAGCGTTCAGTACATGGACGCGCCGGTTCACGACATGATTGCCTATCTGTTGCTGGCATTCGTTACATGTCTGCTTGCGGCTGATCCTCAGGCGGATCGCCATCTGCGTCGCACCGCGTGGTGGGTGATCGTCATTGCGAACGCGTGTTTTGTTTTCCAGCTGGCGCTTGGATTCGGCTTACTCCACCAGTCCGGAGTGAACCCTTGGTTTTGGGACAGGTTCACAGGATGGTCGGACAACCCAAATCAACTGGCACTTTATTGCGCGCTGTTCGGTCCCCTTGCACTATACCTTTCAATGACAACAAGTAATATGATAGCCAGGACATTTGGCATAGTAAGCATTGTTCTCATAGTATACGTCGGACGATTGACTAAGAGCGATACCTATCTATTGACAATAGTGATAACCGGTTTGGTTTTCCTGATGTTGCGCGTCCGGAGATGGGTCGCGGTTGGCGGAAGGGTCACTCTTGGTCGTCAAATCAGCCTTTTGCTGTTGCTTGCTTTGGTCCCTCTTGCAATCTCCGCAACACCCTATGTGCTTGCGGAAACGAGCACTGTTGAAAATTTCGCCAAGAGCCTGACCAAAGGCGAGGGTGGTGAGGCGACAGCCGAGACAGCCAATCTGCGCATCAATATCTGGACCAATGCTCTGGGCAAGGGGTTGGGGTCAGCTTCGCTGGGCCTCGGCCCGGGACCACATGTCGACAGATCTGTCGTGACCAAGGAGTTTATCGACCTGCCTTTCGAGGCTCACAGCACGCTACTGGACTTGTATACTCAAGGAGGCATTCTAGCGGTTCTCGCCCTGTTATGGATCCTTGGCCTCGCGGCCATCTCTGCCTGGCGTGCAAAGCTCGACGCTCTGGTGGCACTTGCGTTGTCGATCGGCATCTTCGGCTTCCCGCATTTGGTCATTCGCCACCCGATCGTTTGGTTCTCGATCACACTTTGCCTCGTAGCCGGGCAGCCCAAGTTTATCGCGGCAACTGCAGGAGCGAGGAGCCGTTGATATGTGCGGAATCGCCGGGATCCTTCTTGCGCCAGACTCGCCCAGCACAAGGCCGCTCGCAGCTATAGCGCAGATGACAACAGCCCTCCGTCACAGAGGGCCCGACGGCGAAAGCTTCTGGAAAGATGTGGAGGCTGGTATCGCTTTCGGCCACAGCCGCCTGGCAGTCGTGGATTTGTCGGAAACCGGCGCCCAGCCCATGCGCTCGGACAGCGGCCGGTACGTGATCACCTTCAATGGCGAGATATACAATTTTCGGGACTTGCGCCGAGAGCTTGAGGATGCCGGCCACAGCTTTCGCGGAACATGCGATACGGAAGTTGTGCTTGGGGCCGTGGAGCAGTGGGGGCTCGAAGCTGCGCTTAAGCGATTTGTCGGCATGTTCGCGTTCGGATTGTGGGACGCAAAAACGAGAGCTCTTCATCTGGCCCGCGACCGGATGGGGGAAAAGCCGATCTACGTCGCCCCGACCCGCCATGCCCTGGTTTTTGGCTCCGAACTCAAGGCCATTCGGTGTTTCCCGGATTTCCGTCCAGAACTCAATCCCAGCGCCGTAAGGGCTATGCTGTCGCAAGGTTGGGTGCCGGACGACAGTTGTATCTGGCGCGGCGTTTTCAAATTGCCGCCGGGATCGGCCCTATCCTTAACTGCAGCGGATTTCGCAAAAGCGCGCCGTACGGGAACCGTTCGAAACAAAGTTCGATTCTGGTGGTCGTTGGCAGACGTCGCAACGAAGGGCCGGCAAGACCCGATCGTCGGCAGCGACGAAGATTTGACGAATGAACTCGATCGGCTGCTTCGGCTTTCTGTTCGAGAGCGCATGTGCGCGGATGTGCCGCTCGGCGCCTTCCTGTCGGGCGGCGTAGATAGCTCGACCGTAGCCGCGCTAATGCAGGTCCAATCCCGAAAATCTATTCGCACTTTTACGATCGCCTTCGGGGAGCACGGATTCGATGAAGCTCCTCATGCTGCTGCGGTCGCTCAGTACATAGGCAGCGATCATACAGAGCTGCACCTTTCCCCTGCTTCCGCGCGCGATGTCATTCCGGAATTGCCCAGTGCCTGGGACGAGCCGTTCGCCGACGAATCGCAGATCCCCACTCTGCTGGTGGCGCGACTTGCTCGCCAGCACGTCACTGTAGCGCTGACGGGCGACGGAGGCGATGAATGTTTCGCCGGTTACGCTCGGCATCTGATGGCGGCGCAAGCAAATCGGCGTCGTCGGTTGCCTTCGTCGCTGCGTGGTTCACTTGCCGCAAGCATCGGGCTTGTGGCGCGCGCCACCCGTTACGATTTTTTTGGCAGGCTGCCACTTTCAGCGCTCTTCGGCCATGCGTTGCGCGGTGATCGGCTGGAGCGATTGGCTCAATTGCTCGCCGCTTCGGACCAGGAAGAACTGTACCAGCGTCTGACAGGGTCATCGACGACAAGCCTGACCCGATTTGGCCACCGGGCGTCAACTCGGCGAACTCCGCGACTCGACGATTTGCTGTCCCGGCTCCTCTACAACGATATGGCAGGATATCTGCCCGGCGACATCCTGGTGAAGCTGGACCGCGCCAGCATGGCGAACGGGCTGGAAGGCCGCTGCCCGCTGCTCGACCATCGCGTCGTTGAATTCGCCTGGCGGCTGCCACCGGATGCAATGGTCCGCCATGGACGAGGCAAGTGGCTGCTTCGACAGTTGTTGCATCGCTACGTTCCCCGGCGGCTGATAGATAGGCCTAAGCAGGGCTTCGATGTTCCGATTGCGGTCTGGTTGACAGGACCGTTGCGTGCATGGGCGAGTGACCTGTTCGCCGACATGCGCCAGTCAGGAGATGGGCTTCTGGACATCGATAAGGTCCAGACGTGCTGGCGCGATCATGTCAACGGAAAGCGGGATCATTCCCGGGATCTTTGGGCAACATTGATGTTCCTGGCATGGCGCGCCGACGCCAACCGGCTTCCAGTGCCCACGAGACAGTCGCGCATGCTTGAAATGACGGGAGTTTAAAATGGAAGGTTCGATAGCTAGGCGAACAAAGCTACCGCGCGCCACAGAGATGCGCGTCGAAGTGCGAGAGCCCAATCCGCGCATGCGGCGTCCGCTACGTGACCCTCGAGAAGACCTGACCCCTTTCGGCCAATTGTTGGTTACCTTGGCGGCGCGCAAATGGTTTTTGGTCGCAATGGTCGTTTTGGGCGGTGCGGTTGCGGGTCTAGCCGGCTTCGCCCGGCCGGCGCTGTATGAGGCCACCACGCAAATCATCGTCGACAATCCGACCAGAAGCACTCCTCAGCCGACGGGCGGTCAGGATATGCTCGATACCAGCATTGACAACCATCTGACGATGCTGGCCTCGCAATCTCATCTGCGTCGGGTAATAGACGCAATTTACAAGGCAACGCCCGATCGGCAGGCCAACCTCAATGGCGCCGCGGCGCAAAACGCCGCTTCCCCAGCCGAATCGCAATCGTTTGCAGGTGCATTCTTGGCCGGGATTTGGCCGGATCACGCTGACATGACCCCAGAGGGCAGGGAGGCTGCGAGGCTGAAGGCGTTGAGGCGCTACGTCAGGGTCGGGCAGGAACTGCGATCGCGAGTCATTACCATCGGCTTTACCGATCCGGATCCCGTCCGGGCGGCATTCGTGGCCAACACATTCGCGCAAGTGTATGTCCAGGATCTCGCGCGGACTGCTCAGGCCGCTGATAGGTTGGAGCTCGAATCCGTCGTTGCTGCGCTGCCTGGCGTGCAGTCCGATCTCGCGCAAGCCACCGACCGCCTTGAAAAATACCGGCTAAGTCACGGGACTGTCGACCAGGGTGCCGTTGACAATGCTGTCCGCGACACGGCCGAGCTTAATCAGCAACTGTCATTGTCTCGCGCAAACCTCTCCACAGCCGAGGCCCGTGTTCAGCATATTCAAGAATTGCAACGGTCCGGTGCCACGAAGGCCACGCTTGCGAGCGCAATCGGATCGCCGACGCTGAGCGATCTAATAGCCCGGCAGGGCGGCGCCGCGGCCGATGCGGATCTGAATGTTGCGGTCAAGCGCGAAATCGAACAGAGCATCGAACGCATCAAGTCGGAAGCCGACATCTATCGCGCGCAGGTTTCCGCTCTGGAGGCGCGCAAGAATGTGCTTGACGCGGTCGTAGCCGACACGGCAGGCAGGCTTTCCGGGCTTCACGCATTGGAGCCGGCAGTCACCATATTGACGCAGCGGTACAATGATCTTCTGAACAGGCAACAGGATTTGAGGAACCGCATCGCGGTTCCGTCTGCGGGAGTTTCGATAATTTCGGCGGCATGGCCACCGAGCAACCCGAAGAGCCTTTCACCGATCTTCCTTATCCCGCCGGGTATGGTCGTATTCGGCCTCATCGGGGGCGTCTTGGTTCTCTTGAAAAATCGCATGAGCCGTACAATGCGCGGTGAGGCTGAGGCAGAAGCAGTGCTCGGCTTCCCTTCCGTTGGGCTATTGCCCAGGACATCAAGAGCGAGTGCGAAGCGCTTGCAGACCCTCACTCTAAGCCAGAAAAATTCCGCCTACGGCCGCGCTGCATTGTCCCTATTGATCAATGTGGCACCCGAACCGGCCCCCGGACGATCGTCGCAGATGGTGCTCGTCACTTCCAGCGATAAAGGTGATGGGAAAACAGAGCTGGCATGGAGCTTGGCGCTCTCGGCCACACGCCTGGGCAGCAATGTCCTGTTCATCGATCTTGACCCGCAGGATAAGCAACTGACCAACGACTTTGTGCGCGAATTCAGCATTTCCAAGCCGCATAAGTCGTTTGCGGATTATGTGAGGGGCCGCTGCGAGTTAGACGAGGCTGTTGTGAGCATGCCCGGTATCGGCATCGATTTCATGGCCGCACCCATAGTTTCGGACGATCTTTTGAAGCTGTTGGTCGACGTCGATGTGCCGCGACACTTCGCGGACAAGCTGGGCGCCGTGTACAATCTCGTCATTCTCAACGGGCCGCCAGGGTTGCACGGTCCGGAATCCCGACTGCTCAGCGGTTGGGCAGATGCCGTTATCTTTGCTGTCCGGTGGGCCAAGACACCGCGCAGTGTCGCGCGCGGTATTCTGGAATCGCTGCAGCCTGATGGTTCGAGATCCGCTCCGGTAGGGATTGCTCTCACTGGAGTAAATCTCAAGCAGCACGCCAAATATCATTTTGGGGACAGTGGCGATCTTCTGCTGTTCGGAAAACGATAAAGCCCTCAAGCCCACTGGGTCGCGAGAAATGATTATCGAACTCTTTGGACCGCCTGGTGCTGGTAAAGCAGTCTTTGCCCATGCGCTTGCCAAATCGTTGCGTGGGCAGGGCTACGCTACGAAGGTGGTCTTCAGTCACAAAGCAAGTAGAAGGTCAAGAAGTGTAGATCTCGGGATATTTATGTTCATCTATAGAGTATTTTCTGCAATATTTTCAACTGCAAAGCTGTTCTTCTATACGTCGGATTTGATAAAATATCTGTCGATATCGTCGTCGATGCTAAAGGCGATTGAGCCAAGGAAATTTATTTGGCGAGCTCGGGTCTGGCAAAAAATCATAAACCTTTCCAATCGTTGGGACCAAGCGCGACAGTGCAGAGAGATTACAATATTCGACCAGGGATACGTGCAGGCTGTTGCTTCACTGTCGATTTTTCACGGGTGCGTCGACAACGTTGCGATTGCAAGAGCGCTGAAGGTCACTCCTACCGCGGATTTTACCTTGCGAGTGGTATTGCCTCGTGCAGCAGCCGAGGCGCGGTTGCGGGAGCGGATGATGCAAGCGGCTCCGGCCGAACGCATTCTCGATGCGGATTTCGAAGCGAGCATGCGAGCTTTCGGAGTGTTTCAAAATATCAACGACATCCTTGTGGCAACCGACAGGAAAACAATCTCCGTTGAAACCCTCGACGACCGATCGTTGTCGAAAAGCGTTGAACTCGTCAGCCGCAAGATCGCCTTCAAGATGGCCCGCGATCAGGTCACTCCCATGTACCGACATCAAGTTGTCCACTCATCGCAGCCGCTGACGGTAGACAATGCCTACCTTGATGACGGCGTGGATACCATAACAATACAGAACCCCGTAAATTCCGCAGCTGGAAGCGATGCGGTAACGCTCGGGAAGCAAGAAATAAACCGTAGCCTGGGCTATGCCACCGTTTTTGCGCTCATGATCTATGTGACCGGGGCAGGTCTAACCAGCCTGGCGCAATTGCTGATTGCTCGTATCGTAGGCTCTACCAGCTATGGTATCTACTCCTACGTCCTTTCAACCACATCGGTGCTCGCATATCTCGCAACCCTTGGCTTCAACGTATCGTTGTTGCGCTTCGTATCTGCCTATAGGGCCCAGGGGCGCCTGGACCTGGCCCACGGCATAATCAGATTTGCCTTTCAACGCTCGTTGGCAGTGGCGTCTCTATTCGGCTTGGCAGGGGCGACCTACATCTTTCTGTCTTCGTCCTCACACAACAGGGAACTTGAGATCAGCCAGCTCTTGGGTATGGCCGCCGTTCCGCTGGTCACGACTTCAGCCTTGGGCGCGGCTCTCATCCGTGCCTTCGGCGGCGGTGTTTCTGCCCTTCTGCCAGAACGCATTGTGCGTGATGGACTGCTGCTCACATTGCTAAGTGCCGCCGCCTTGTCCGGTTCGTGGACTCTGAATGCACCGTTGGTCATGCAAGCGGTGCTGACGAGTTCGGCCGTAACAGTCGCATTCGTCTTTGTCCTGTTGGCAAGATTTCAGCCGCCGGGTTTACGACATGCTGAACCTGCCGATGCATCCAAGGATTGGTGGTCGGCGGTCCCCCCTATCATGCTGATGGCGGGTCTTGACGTCTTCATCAACAGGGCGGGGGTAATGGTGCTCGGCTGGACCGGCCACATACGCGACGCAGGCATTTTCGCCCTGGGGCTCAATGTCGCGTTGCTTGTCGGTCTCTCGTTGGTGGCCGTCTCTACAATGTTCTCGCCGACGGCAGCTACGCTTTACGCAAAAAACGACCGAAGAGGTTTGCAAGAGCTGTTTTCACGAGCTGCCCTGCTTTCCTCCGGTGCCGCAATAGCAATGGCAATCCCGTTGCTCTTGATTGTTCGGCCGCTTTTAAGCTGGTTCGGTGAGGATTTCGGAACTGGAGCACCGATCGCGCGGGTGCTGATGCTCGGCTACGTATTCGTGGCCCTGTGCGGACCGCAGCTCAATCTCTTGACCATGACCGGAAACGAATGGGCGGCCGCTGTGACGATGATCCTCGGGGCAGCTTTTGGTGTCGTCGGCTGTGCCATAGGAGTAGAGATCTACGGTCCGCTGGGCGCAGCAATAGGGCTTGCGCTTGCCCTGGTCGTCTGGAACGTGGCCATGGCGATTTATATTCGCAAGCGACTGAAGATCACGCCCGGACTGATCTACGCGATCACGTCCTTTAACAGCCGCACGGTCGAAAGCACCCAGCGGACTTGGTTCTTGCGCTGACTCGATGCTCTGGGATTGGTGACCGACGACAGACCCCGGCTGGCGCGATGTGATCCATTCTAGCGCAGGCATCAAGGTACGCACGGATTGGCTGGCTTGCGTATCGGCGTCTCGATGAAACGCCGAACGAAAAGAGACGCAGAGAATGCCTCGTTCTTGCCGATCAGCGAGGCGAGCGCGTTGAGAGGGATGTGAACAGGGCGCCGACAGAGCCAGGCGACGCCAGTGAGCCGATCGCGCGGGTCTGAGTGAGCAGCGCGAACTGCCGGCAATCTACGCTGACACGAGCGTTTGTTGCTCCGTCTCAGGGTCCGTCGCGCTTCCATGAAAGTGTCGATACCATTCGACGAAACGGGCAACGCCATCCTGGAGCGTGGTCGCCGGCGCGAAGTCTACGGCCCGGCGAAGATCGCCTACATCGGCGCGCGTCTCGAGAACATCACCTGGAGGCAAAGGCACATCCCTCCTGAGAGCTTTGCGACCTACGGCTGTCTCTATAATCGCGATTAGCCTATTGATCTCCTCTGGCCGGTCATTGCCAATGTTGTACAGGCGATATGGGGCTGAGCTGGTGGCTGGATCAGCCGCGTGACCGTCCCAATTCTGGTCGGCACACGGTGGCGTTGCGAGTATTCGAACCACCCCTTCGACGATATCGTCGATGTAGGTAAAATCTCGCCAGACACGGCCGGCATTGGACACCTCGATCACGCGTCCCTCGGCGATGGCGTGGGTAAACGCGTAGACAGCCATGTCGGGCCTGCCCCATGGTCCGTAGACGGTGAAGAACCGCAATCCTGTCACCGGCAAGCGAAATAGATGACTATAGGAATGCGCCATGGCTTCATTCGAGCGCTTGGTGGCGGCATAGAAGCTTATTGGATGGTTAGCGCCGCCATGTTCGGAAAAAGGTATGGTTTGGTTGGCGCCGTAAACCGAACTGGACGAAGCGTAGACCAGATGCTTGATATCGAAGTGCCGGCAACCCTCTAGAACATTGAGAAACGCCACGATGTTGGACTGAACATAGGCATGCGGGTCGACAAGAGAGTAACGAACGCCCGCCTGGGCAGCCAAGTGGACGACATATTGCGGTTGAAAGTCGGAGAACAAAGCTTGCACCAACAATCGATCCGCCAGATCCATACGCATTGGAGTGAAACCTGGCTCGGCGCAGAGGTGCGCAAAACGCGCTTCCTTGAGCTTTAGATCGTAGTAGGGCGTGAAATTATCCACGCCTATGACCCGCGCACCGTGACGCAAAAGCCGCGATGCCACATGAAACCCGATAAAGCCTGCGGCGCCGGTGACTACAACAGGACCTTTTCGTGCCAGCTGCATAACCGCCATGTCCGGACTGGATCGACCGGCTTTCGTTCCTGTTGAACTGGATTTGTCAGGTTGTGCGTCAAGCATGCCCGCGGTCTTGGAATTATGTCCGGCCATGACGAATTGCCCCGCTTCGAAATTTTTGCATCGAGATCGTCGGCTTATATCTGGATCAGGCAGGAACGCGCTCGCACAGACGCAATGCCAAACCAACATACCGGACACGCGCCGCCTCGCGGTCGAGGCGGCACTATCACGGCAATACGGAAATTCGTCCGAGCAGAGCTACCAGCTCACCCTGGCGCTTGGTTTCTGTTTTGGCAAAAAGCGAGGCAAGCTGGGACCGGATCGTGGTGCGGCTGAGATGCCAGCTGCGGGCGATTTCCAATGGTGCGTCCCCTTGAGCTAACCTCATGGCAAGCTGAGTTTCAGCGCTCGTGAGGCCGAACATCTTTTGCAATGTCTGCGGATTAGCCGAGGACCGGGTCTCCCGGTCTAACAACGCGACGATACTTGTTCCGTCGGGCGCGATCACTCCGCCCTCATTGAGTATCACCGGCCGATCGTCAGTGGTGCGGATCACCACCCATGACAACGAACCTGGCAGGAAGTTGGTTGGAACGTTCGCGACCAGCCGCCTCAGCGCAGCCGTAAGCTCCGGAGCCGTGCCGGCCGTCTCACCCTGTCGTTCAAAGGTGCTTTGAGCGGCAATGTTCCACTCCACCACCTTTTTCTCGCGATTGAGGACCAGGAAGCCACAGCCAATGCGGTCCAGCATGCCGGTGACGGATTCCAGGCTCCGACGCTTTGACGCGCATGCTGTGCCCTGCCTGTCCGACGTGTAGCGTGCCAGGCGAGCGACACTGCCGTAAGCAGTGCTCAATTCAATATGGCGCTTATTCGCAACGGTATCGTTGTGCCTATCAATGAAAGACATTGCCTTCCCACCCCTGTTGGCCGAAAACCGCTAAGATCTCCAATCGTTACGCTTGACTCCAAGACAGATTTCTCTGCCAAAAATCTTTGATCTCAGAGGCTTGCATCGGTTTCTTCATGCTCTCTTACAAAGAGTCCAGGCGAACCGGACGCTCTTCGTAAATGATAGTAAGCTTGGATTTGAGGGCCGCAATCCGGCAGTGGTATTAGATCAGGCGGTGGAGTTCTAGGCTCGACGGACTAATCCGAAAGTTGTAGTCTGTGAGGTATGGGGCTGCATCTGCGTAGAACGGTTTCGGCCTTGAAGGGCATCTCGCTAGCTCACATGGCTTCCATGCTGGTGCTAGTTTTCACGCTAATATTCGTAATAACAAACTTAATTCAGACGGAAACTGAAGCAACCTTCATATCATCTATTCCAGCTATAATTGTCGCTGCATATCTTGTTGGCCGTCGCGGTGCGATCATTGCAACTCTCGTGACAGTCGCCGCCAGCCTCGGGGCCGAACGACTTCTGCGCGGTTCGATTCCCGCAGAGGACTGGCCGCGAGCAATCTTTCTCCTGGTTTCCGGCTTCATGATCGCCTTCATGTTCCACCGCTTGCGGCAGGACCTTAGCGAGGCCCTGAAGGTCGCCGAAACCCGACTGGCCGCCGTCGAGGCCACCGAGAGCCGCTTCCGTTCGGTGTTCGAGCGTGCGGCCCTCGGCTTTGCGAACACGAATGAAAAAGGCGAGCTTCTGCAATCCAACAAACGTCTTTGTGAGCTGACGGGATATACCGAAGCCGAGCTTGCTCAATTTCCGCTTGCGCAGCTTGTTCATCCCGATGATCGCGATAGCGTTGTTGAAGCGCTTGCCGATCAAGGCAAGTCCGCGATGCCATTCGATATGGAAGCCCGATTGAAGAAGAAGGACGGGTCCACATTCTGGGCTCGCCTGAACCTATCGTCGTACCGTTCCGACGGCCTCCTTTCAGAGAGCGCGATCATCGTTGTCGATGACATCTCGGAACGACGGACGGCGCGCGAAGCGATCCGGGTTCAGAAGGAACGGCTTGATCTGGCGCTTTCGGCGGGGCGGTTGGGAACCTGGCAAGTCGACCTCAAAAGCGGCGTCGTCACGGGTTCCGACAAATTTTGGGAAATCTTAGGCCTGCCGCGCGCCACCAGTCGGCCGATAGACGAGCTAGCTGCAGTCGTCTATCCCGCGGACTGGCCAAAGCTTGCACTCCCCAAAGAATCCGGCGCGACCACGAATTACGACGTTGAGATAAGGGTGCGACGTCCGGATGGACCTATTCGTTGGGTCGCTCTGCGCGGACGGGAGGAGCGGTATCATGATCAGCAGCTGCTGATCGGGATAGCAGCTGACCTGACTGAACGTCGGCAGACCACGCTTTTGCGTGCCACGGTCAGGAGACGGGACCGTATTTTGATCGAACAGCGCCATCGATTCAGCAATCTTTTCGCGGTCGTGATAGCGCTGGTCAAAATGGTTGGTGCTCCGGCGAACAATGTCATGAAGTTCAAGGAGGACCTAATCGATCGGATACGAGCGCTTGAAGTCACGCATATGATGATCTCCGGTCGCACCGACAGTTCGGTATTGCTCCGGGATCTCGTGGTCCAGGAACTGTTGCCCTACATGGAAACGCGAAAGATAAAGACCCATGGCCCTGACGTCATGATGTCAAGCGGCGCTGCCGAAACCTTCGCAATGGTTGTTCACGAGCTTACGACGAACTCTGTCAAACACGGCGCGCTTGGCGGTTCCCGAGGGCGCCTTGAGGTTAGATGGGCCGATAGTGGAGAAAGCGATGACGTCGTCTTCGATTGGATAGAATCGGGAAGACGCAGGAAGGCCAAGAACATCGGCCATGGCATTGGTTCGATGATATTGGGCGTCAACACCGCGCCGCTTATCGGCCATGCCTCGAAGCTGGAAATATTTGAAGGCGGTCTACGATACTCGCTGCGGCTGTCTCGACGTGAAATCGCGCCCTAGTCGATATATTTCGAACGCCAGTTTTGTAGCGCGACGGCTGCCTCGGTGCGGTTGCGTACTCCCAGCTCACGCATTACCGCAGCGGCGTGAATTTTTGTCGTTGCTTCGGAAATGTCCAAATCGCGAGCTATCTCCTTGTTTGAAAAGCCTTCCGCCATCAGCTTGAGCACGTCACGTTGCCTTGAAGTCAGCTTGCTAAGGCTGGCCGCTCCCATCCGCCGTTGGGTCCATGCCCTCGCCGATTGGGGTGCGTGTGAGCCGGGTCCCCCGGAAGGTCGAGACAACAGCGCCGGCACATAGATGCGGCCTGCCAGAATCTCGCGCACTGCCGACACCACTTCTTGGTCCGTCTGAGATTTCACGATGTAGCCGTGCAGCCCGATCGACAGCGCTTTCAATATTTCCGCTCGTGAATCATTGCCGGAAACGATTGCAAAACGGGTGTCCGGATACGCTGACAAAACGTCGCCGAGCACTTGCTGGTTGAACAGTCCCGGCATGTTCAGATCCAGAATGGCAAGATGGATGTCCCGCTGAGCCAGGACACTGGCAGCGGCATCAAAACATCCAGCTTCGAATATTTCCAGTTCCGGGAGCTCGGCCTTGAGCGCCAAACTCAGCCCACGACGATACAGACCGTGATCGTCCGCAATGACGACTCGATACATTTGCATTCCACCCCAACGCAGGCCCTACAAAGCGGGCCCTGAAACGCCTAATGCGGCTAAACGATCAATCGGGGAATGGCCTTGGCGGTGGCCAACCACTCGTCGAACGCCCAGAAATCCGCACCACTTGCGCGCCGTATTGCTAATATATTCCTCTATGGCGGAAAAATCTCTTTTTTTTTCCGAGGAACCTTCAACCGGCTTGAATCGCACCGTTTCTGCCCTTGTCAGAAAGCCAACATCGCGATCAGGCGCGTCTATGGCCAACTACCAAATTCCATGTGACATCAGCTGTTTGAGCGGTAGCGAGACGTAAATTCCAGCAGGTGGCTTCTGAGGTCCGCACTGGGGCATTTGAAGGTCTCGTGGCTAAGCAATTTTGCAGATGCAGGTCGGCATATTCGGCGCCATCGTGCCTCGCGGCGGACAGGGCGGACCGGCCTAGTCGCTGAACCTGCGGAGGCAATGGATTGGTGCCATTCGATTGCACGACGACATCCTTCGAACGCTAACTTACCGTTCTTCATAAGATGCTCGGGACGGACACGTGGCGACTTTTCTATCCGACCCATAGTCGGAAGAGGTCTGAACACGTCTACCCAGGCACCAACCATTGAAGCGGCGTTGAACTATGGAGGATCGGATGAAAGCGGTTATTCAATGCGGTGGGATGGGAACACGACTTCGTCCCTTTACGTCGGTGTTGCCGAAGCCGCTGATGCCAATTGGTGCCCGGCCGGTGCTCGAGCTGCTTCTCAAGTGGCTGCGACGCAATGGCATTGAAGAGGTCTACATCACGACCGGGTATCTCGGCCATCTCATCCGCAGCGTGTGCGGTGATGGTTCGCAATGGAACCTGAAAATACGGTACACTCAGGAGATGGAGCCGCTGGGCACCATCGGGCCACTGTCGCTTATCCGAGATGAACTAACCGAACCCTTTATCGTGCTGAACGGCGACGTTCTCACCGATCTTAGCCTCAGCCGATTCACAGCTGCCCACCGCAAGCACAAGGATCCGGTGACCATCGCTACCGCAAACCGTCTTATCAAGATGGATTTCGGCGTCATCGACGAAGTCGACAATGCAGTGCAGATGTTCCGCGAGAAGCCGACGCTTTCTCATCTCGTTAGCATGGGCATCTACTGCATGAATCCGGATGTTCTGAGTTTTATTCCCTCCGGCATTCCATTCGGATTCGACGACCTGATGCTGCAGATGATGCAGCAGGGCACGGTCGTCCATGTCTACAAGCATGAGGGACTCTGGCTCGATATCGGCCGCGTCGACGATTTCCAGAATGCTCAAGCCATTTCCTGGGAAGAGCAGTCGGCTTCGATCGAAGTCGCGGCAGCGGCTGCCTGACAAACGGCGAGAAACTCAAACACGAATGATGATTTGGGAGTGAGGTCACCATGCTCTTGGTCAGTGCCCCGATTTTGGGTGTTCCGGAGAAGGCGGCTCTATCAAAGGTCATTGATAGCAGCTGGTTGACCATGGGCGAGCAGGTTCGATTGTTCGAAGAGTCGTTTGCCCGCATGCATGGCGCGGACGATTGCGTTGCGGTGAGTTCCTGTACTGCGGCGCTTCATCTAATTTTGCACGGACTTGGCATTGGTCCGGGCGATGAGGTGCTGGTTCCGTCGCTAACTTTCGTGGCGACCGCGAACTCAGTGCTCTATGTCGGTGCAACTCCCGTCTTTGTCGATATTGAGTCAGCCGACTTGCCGTTGATGTCGCTTGCAGAAGCCGAGGCTCGATGCACGCCGCGAACGAAGGCCATTATTCTCGTTCACTTCGCCGGGTATCTGGCCAATCGAGAACAATGGCAAAGGTTCGCTCGTGTTCGGGGACTGCACATCATTGAAGACGCGGCGCATGCTCCTGGCTTGAGAGAAGTAGGGACCTTCGGCGTTGCCGCGGCCTTCAGCTTCTACGGCAACAAGAACATGACAACCGCCGAGGGCGGCGCCGTAATCGCCCAAGACCATGAACTGCTGGAAAGGATTCGCCAAGCGCGCGGGCACGGGATGACCACCGGCACACACCAGCGGCTGAACAGCCGCACGCCGCAGTATGACGTCACCATGCTTGGGTTCAATTATCGTATGGACGAGATGCGGGCCGCAATCGGACTTGTCCAGTTAGGAAACCTGCAAGAATGGAACGAAGTAAGGCGTATCCTCGTCGTCCTTTATCGGCGACTCATTGCAATGCACTGCCCGGCAATAATCGTACCATTCAGTGAATCGCGGAGGTCGGCGCACCACATCATGCCGATACTTTTACCGCGATACGCCGACAGGCAAGCCGTTATCGACGAACTGCGCAACCAGGGAATCCAAACAACGATCCACTATCCGCCCGTGCACCGGATGACGTTGTACCGCGAGCTTTTTCCCGGGACCCAATTGCCGCGAACAGAAGACTTTGCTCAGCGGGAGCTGACGATTCCACTTCACCCGCAGATGACCTCAGCGGTGGTCGAAGCGGTTGTGGAGGCTCTGGCAACTGCGGTGAACGGCTGTACCAAAGCAGGAACGGCCGCATGAATGCGACAGATCAATCCCTCCACCGACACTACGTTGCAGTCTCGGCCCATGGGTCTGTGCGGCGTTTGATCGACATTGCCATTGCGAGCGTTGCTGCGGTCTTGTTTGCGCCACTGATGCTGCTGATCGCCATCGCCCTTCTGGCCGAGGGCGGTAGGCCGGTTTTGTTTGCACAAACCCGCCTGGGCGCCGGGGCTCAGCCTTTTCGCATGTACAAGTTCCGCAAGTTCGATGTGCGATGCGATCCCCACGGCCTCGCGCTGACGGTCGCCGACGACAAGCGCATGACAACGATAGGGCGCGTGCTCGCCGCGACAAAGTTCGATGAATTGCCGCAACTGTGGAATGTAATCATAGGCGACATGGCAATCATTGGACCGCGGCCGGAGAGCCTGGCGTTCGCCGACTGTTTCCACGGCGGCGCCGAGGCTGTTTTGCAGTACAAGCCTGGGTTACTCGGTCCGAGCCAGGTTCTCTTCCGCAACGAAGCGAATTTCTATCCGAAGTTCACGGATCCGGTGCAGTACTATCGCGAGACCCTGTTTCCCGCCAAGGCCAGGATCGACCTTTCCTATTATCCGCAGCGAACTCTGGTGGCTGACGCCGTCTGGATGGCTCGCGGTTTTCTAGCCGTTGTCGGCCGGGTACCGCCGTCGCCGATCGCGACTAAAGCGCATTCGGGCTGACACTCCGGTGAGTGTCACCGTCAGAGTGGACATGGCAAGAGGGACGATTGGTCATGGACTACAAAGGCAAAAAGGTACTGGTCACGGGCGCCGATGGATTTATCGGATCGCATCTCACCGAGGCGCTGGTCCGCAATGGAGCGGATGTCACAGCATTGGCGCTCTACAATTCGTTCGACAGTCACGGCTGGCTTGACGATTTGCCGGACAACATCCGAGCCCACCTGAAATCCGTGCGTGGCGACGTGCGCGACAGCGCGTTCCTGAACAGGATCATGCGCGGCCAAGCTGTGGTTTTTCATCTGGCTGCTCTCATCGCGATTCCATATTCGTATGCGGCTGCCCAGTCATACGTGGAAACCAATGTCATGGGCACGATGAATGTTCTCGAGGCAGCGCGTCAGTGGGACACCGAACGCGTCGTGCACACCTCGACCAGCGAGGTTTACGGCACGGCGCTGACCATGCCTATCAAGGAATCTCATCCGCTGCAGGGCCAGTCTCCATATTCGGCATCGAAGATCGGTGCCGACATGATGGCCGAAGCCTACGCCAGGTCATTTGACGTTCCCGTCGTAACTCTGCGGCCATTCAATACCTACGGCCCACGCCAGAGCGAGAGGGCGATAGTGCCGACCATAATCAGGCAGGCCCTCGACAAGAACTGTTCGGCTATCATGGTCGGGGATACGAGCCCTATCCGCGATCTAACCTTTGTTGAAGACACGGCGGCAGCATTCCTGACCGCAGGCGTGGCGGAACTCAAATTCGGCCATGCCTACAATGCCGGAAGCCAGCGTGCCGCGACGATCGCGGAAGTCCTGGACCTGGTGGTCGAGTTGAGCGGATCGAAGAAGCCTGTCTATCGAGATGAAAGCCGCTTGCGCCCACAGAACTCCGAGGTTCGCGCGTTGCTTGCAGACTCGACGCAATTCGAAACGCAGACCGGGTGGCGAGCCCGTACCAATCTGCGAGATGGGTTGGAGCGCACCATATCATGGTGGAAAGCGCGTCTCAGCGAGGGGCGGGTGCGCCGGGAAATGGGCTACATGACATGACTTGTCGTCGCCGACATGCGTTGTCGATGATCTTCGCTGTCGCGTGCCTTGGTCCGCATGCTGCCGCAAGCCAGGCGGGCAATACGTCAACGCACTTTGTTGCGACGCCGGCGATGCAGTTGCCCGACTATCTGCGTCCTACGGTCGATCCCGCGTTTGGGGAAACATTCACCCGGATCACAAAATCCGGGCCGCTTGGAAATGGGGTCGCGTGTATAAAAGATTATTGCAGCCACCGTTATTCCAGCGCCCAAGCCTGGAATGCGGACCAGAGCCTTCTCGTTATAACCAACGGCTGCAACGGGATGTGCTTTTTCGACGGACGCACATTCCTACCGCTGCTGATGCGCGATCGATCGGGGGAATGTGAGTGGCATCCCCAAAATGCGGATCTGATGATCTGCGTTCGAGGCCAGCGAATATCGACCTGGGCGCCGCGGACCAATCACGAGGATGTGCTGTTCGATTCAAAGGACTATCGGGATCTGCACTTCGGACCAGGCAAAGGTAACCCGAGCCGAGACGGTAATCGCCTGGCAGTGCGTGCACTTCGATCGGACGGTGCCGAGGTCGTCTTCGCGTACGATCTCAAGCAGCATAGCAAGTTTGCCGATATCGCACTTGGGCGGCTTGCTGGGGTCAATGAGAACTGTTCGATCTCTCCTCTGGGCGAAAATATTCTTTGCATCCAGGCACTGGCGGACGGCACCGAACAGTCGTTTATTTTTTCGATCGACGGCGCTCCAGGCCAGCAGTGGACAGAGCATCATCGGCCGGGGCATGGCGACATGACGGTCGACGCCGATGGGAGCGAGATCTACGTCGGCATCAGCAAATCCTATCCGGACAGCTATCAGGTGATCAAACGCCGGCTGTCTGACGGGAAAGTAACTTCGCTTATGAAATACGGCGAGGCCTCGCATGCTTCTCTGCGTGCTTTGAACAAACCTGGCTGGGTGTTCCTGAGCTACGGCGGCGACCCGAATGTGGTTTCGGCCCGTCCGGAAATGGCGCCCTATGCACGAGAGGTTATCGCGCTGCGCCTCGATGGCAGCGGAGAGGTTCGGCGCATAGCGCAAACGCGCAGCGTTGATTTCGACTACCGCAGCGAGACCCATGCCTCGCCATCGCCCGATGGCTCGCAGGTAATCTGGTCCAGCAACTGGGGTGTGCCCGGCGGACCTGTTTATGACTTCGTCACCCGCGTCGACTGGTCGGAAGAGGCGAAGTCGAACTGAATGGAGATGTCACCGATGGCATTCATGAACCGAAATCTTCTTGCAGCGATAGGTGTGCTGGCTGCGGTTGATGCTGCCTCCGCGGCGGACGACCGGCCAGCCTACCATCTCTCCCCCGGCGACATCGTCGAAATAGGAATCTCTTCGATACCGGAACGAACTCAACGTGCGGTAATCCAGATGGACGGTACGATCGCGCTTCCCCAAGTCGGGAAGATATCCATCGGCGGTCTGACGCCTGCCGAGCTGCAGGCCCGCATGGAAACGATCTTGCCGACCAAGATATTTCAGCAGCGTTTGCCCGATGGGCGAGAGCAGATGATCGTTGTCCAACCTGGCGATGTGACCGCGATAGTCGCGGAATATCGTCCGATCTACGTGACTGGCGAGGTGCTCACTCCCGGCCAGCAGGCATATCGGCCTCTCATGACGGTGAGACAGGCGATTGCGGTGTCTGGCGGTCTCAGCCTTTTGCGCTCACGCGTAAATCAGACCGGTCCTGACCCGGTTGATCTGCAGCGCGACTATGAATCGCTTTGGGGGGAATACACCCGAGACTATTTCCACAGCGCTCGCATTCGCGCCGAACTGCAGGATCAGCCAAGTTTCGATACCAAGCCCCCCCAAGGGTCACCATTGTCTGCCGCCTTCAGCTCGGCCATTGCCGACGCCGAGGGAGAGGCGCTGAAGATCTCTCTCGATAACTTCCAGCAGGAGCAAAGCTACGTTGATCAGGGCGCAAAGGATGCCGCGGCGCAGATCGACGTTCTGACCAAGCGCCAGCAGGTCGAGAGCGACGGAGTCAAGGCGGATGAGGATGACTTGGCTCGGGTGACGAAATTGTTTCAAGCAGGCAATCTGACCAACGCCAGGCTGTCTGACGTTAGGCGTTCCGCGCTTCTCTCTTCCAATGGGCAGCTTCAGACATCGGTCGAGCTCATGCGGGCGCGACGCCAGCAGGAAGATTATCTCAGGCAACGCGAGCGCAATGAAAACCTGCGAAGGATCGGCTTGCTGACCGAGTTGAAAGATACCGATGTCCGTCTTGCCGACACCACCGCAAGGCTCCACGCCACCAGCCAGAAATTACAACCCGCTGGCGCGTCCGCTCTGCCGCTGCCGGTAAGCGGAGAAGCCATTCAGACCCAGATCACCATCGTGCGCAAGATTGGTGAAGAATGGCGCAAACAACTCGTCGAAGAAGATTCAGAAGTGCTTCCGGGAGATACGATCGAGGTGAGGTTCAGCAGCGATCTGGGACGTGCAGCAAGCCAGTAGGGGGCCGCGTTTGCGGTCCCGCTATTGCTTGAAGGCCCGGGAAATCTGATCGGTCAATGGCTTAAGCAAATACGACCAGACGCTGCGCTCCTCGGTGCTTATGTGAACTTCGGCAGGCATGCCTGGCTTTAGGATTTTCTCACCCTTCAGGCAGGTGGCCTGGTTGTCGACGTGGATGCGAGCCGAAAAATAGGAAAGCTGGCGTTCCTGATCCTTGATCAAATCTGCAGAGATACGCTTCACCGAACCCTCGCAGACAGGTGTGGTTCCGACGTCGAAAGAGGGAAAGCGGATTGATACCCGCTGCCCGGGCTGGACATCATCCATCCGGGTCGGCGGAATGAGCGCATCCACGACAAGGTTGTCGGTGTCGGGCACAACCACCATGAGCACCTCTCCCGGTCCAACTACGCCTCCGACGGTGTGGATAGAGGATTCTTGTACCGTCCCGGTCTGGGGAGATCGGATATCCGTCCTTGCGAGCTCGTCGTCGGCCACTATCTTGCGCTCTTCGAGCTCTGTGCGCTTCGCTTCGTTTTCGCGGAGCTCGCTTGTCACGTCGCTGCGCATCTGCTCGTCGAGCTGAAGCACCTGCAAGTCCGTTTCACTGATGTGGGCTTGCACCTCCGCGATTGCTGCAACAAGTCGCCCCGACTCACCGCGAGCACGAGCTTCTTCCAGGCTGACATTGCTCAGTCGCTCTTTGGACACCAATTTCTTGGAGTAAAGAGCTTGGACGTCGGCAAGGCTGCGGGTAAGGAGATCCAAGGAGTCGTTCGTCGCCGCAAGCTGAGCCTTGAGACCGTCAATCTGATGTCGAAGTTGCATCGAGCGGCTCTGCAACTGCGCCTTTTGGCCAGCCAATGCCGTAGCCCGGCTTTCAAACAAGGCACGTTCTCCATTGACAAGAGCAGCCACCCGCGGGTCGCTCATCCTCACGCGCAGACTGGGAGGAACCTGCATTTCCGGCAGCCCTTGCCGCTCTGCCTCGAGCCTGGCCAGGCGGATGGTGACCCGGTCGAGATCTTCACTGACGATCTGCAGGTTTGAGCGTGTGAGCGTGTCGTCAAGCCTGACCAACACGGCGCCGGCACGCACATGATCACCATCCTGGGCGAAAATCCCACCGATGGTGCCGCCGGTCCGATGCTGGACCTTCTTTACACTGCTTTCGACCACAACGGTCGCTGGCGCGATCACAGCGCCGGCGATCTTGGTTAGTCCCAACCACGTCCCTCCGCCAACGAGCAGAAAGGCGGTGGTTGCCAAGCCCAGAACCAGGTTGGCACGGATGCCATCCGGATCATTGATCAGCCTGGTTCCGAGCCAACGACTTGCGTCGTTGATACGAGCATAAGAAATCGTCGCGTCAGACACGGAATAGGACCTCAAGCGTTGCCGGCATTTTTTTGCAGCGGAACGACTGCCGGCTGGGGGAAGGGGCGGACGACATTTGAGAGAACATCTTCTCGCGGGCCAAATGCGTGGACCATCCCGTTCGACATGACCAATACCTGATCGATATTGACGAGCGCAGAGGGGCGATGCGCCACGACGATCACGATACCGCCACGCTGACGTACCGCCAGGATCGCCCCCGCCAACGCAACATCGCCGTCTGAATCCAAGTTGGAATTCGGTTCGTCGAGCACGACGAGAAACGGATCGCCGTAAAGTGCCCTGGCCAATCCGACCAGTTGCCTCTGCCCGGCCGACAGGGCCGTCCCGCCTTCGCCGATTCGTGTTTGGAATCCTTGAGGCAATCGCATGATCATCTTGTCGACACCAGCCGCTCGAGCGGCTGCCATGACGCCTTTTGGGTCGCTCTGGCCACCAAATCTCGAGATGTTGTCGGCAACCGTTCCGTCGAACAGTTCGACATCCTGCGGCAAATAGCCGATATGAGCACCGAGCAGTTCCGAACTCCACTGATCGAGAGCAGCGTCGTCCAATCGAACGGTTCCCCGAATTGGCTTCCATACTCCGACCAGCGCGCGCACCAGCGTTGTCTTCCCGGAACCGCTAGGGCCGACGACTGCCATCCCAGCGCCGCTCGCCAGGCGAAAGCTTACATTGAGAACCGTCGGCCGTTGTGCGCCTGGAGGGGCTATCGTCAATTCCTCGACGGAGAGTTGCCCTCGCGGGCTGGGAAGCTCCATGGGAGCGCTTTGGCTACCGAAAGCATCCAGCGCTGCAGTCAAGTCGGAGTAGCTTCGGCGCGCGGCCAGAAATCCTCTCCAGTTTGCGATCGCGGCGTCGACCGGCGCCAAAGAGCGGCCAAGCAATATCGAAGATGCGATGATCACACCCGGGGAAGCGTCCCCCCCGATCACCAGATAAGCGCCCAGCCCGAGTACACTCGATTGCAAGGCCATCCTGAGTGTCTTCGACAATGATCCGGTTCCGCCCACGATGTCGGAGAGCCGTTCCTGGTTCTTGAGATAGGCATGGCTGACTTCTCCCCAGCGTCGGCCAAGCCTGGCGGAGAGACCCATCGCCTGAACGACTTCCGCGTTGCGGCGGCCTGCATCGGCAAGGATGCGTTGCGCGACCAGTGTTTCGGAAGTTCGGGCCGCGGGGCCGCGGCCGGCAATTTCTGCGACCACGGTCAGAAGCACGACAACAACGGCGCCGACGGTTGCCAGTAGCCCAAGGGAAGGGTGCAACAGGTAGATGACCACCATATAAAACGGCATCCACGGGGCGTCGAAAAAAACGGTCGGCCCCAGGCCGGAGAGAAAGCCGCGCAGCTGGTCCAAGTCGCGAAGCGGCTGCACCCGGTTCGCCTCCTGCCCGGCGACCAGGGGTACCGACAGCGATATGGTGAAGGCCTTGTGCTGCAGATTTCTGTACAGGCGATTGCCGATTCGAACCAGCAAGCGAAGCCGCACGAAATCGAGCAGCCCGTATATGGCGTAGAGGCCCAGCATGCCGACCGTAAATCCTACGAGCGTCGGAACGCTCTGCGAGGGAAGCACACGGTCATACACCTGCAGCATGTAGACGGAGCCGGTCAGGGCTAGAATGTTTATCACCGCCGAAAAGAGACCAATGCCAACCAGCCCGGACCAACAACCCGACATGGCTGAGAGCAAATGTTGCGTACGATGTTCCCTCACGACGCGCGATCTCTCACTCGAGATTGTCGCACGGCCTCGTGGACGCTGTCAGCGTAGGACAAGATCTTACCTTTCGTTGTGACCCGCCCACCCCGAACATTACATCAAGCTAACATTCGTCAAATTTTATCAAAATGCAGCAAAATCGTGACGCTCAGACGCTAAATCGTGAATCGCCACGAACAAGCTGGGGATAACCGACCCTGGAAAGCGAGCGTTTATTGACCATTTGAAGGTCGACGGGGTTTGCCCTTTGTCGGATCACGTTTTGATGTCTGTTGGATGAGGAAAGTGACCTGATCAGACATTCGACGCGCGTGGTTCATCGGGGTTCTTCATATGGGCGACAACGACACGGCCCTCGCCAGCTTCGTTCGAGATCGTGCCAATATTCTCGTAGGCCTTTGCGCGGTTGAGCAGACTCACGACTTGCCGGTCCTGGCCAAGGCCAACCTCGAACAGCAGCATGCCACCTGGCCGCAGGTATTGCGGCGCGTCTCTTATCACCCGCATGTGGATGCTCAGGCCGTAAGGGCCAGCCGCAAACGCCTCGCGCGGCTCGAGCTCGGTCAAGTGAGAGCGGTCGCCCTCGAGCCGCTTTTCCGAGATGTATGGCGGGTTGCAGACGATCATGTCGATCCTGCCGACAAGTTCCGGGCCGGAGAGAGGCTCAAACAGGTCGCCCTGCAGCACCGAAACGCGCCCTGCCAGTCCATGATGGTCGACGTTGCGGCGCGCGGCTTTAACGCACCCATCCGTTAGGTCGCTCGCCCAGATCCGCGCGGTGGGGGCATAGTGCGCTATGGCGCATGCCAGATTGCCGGCGCCGCAGCACATGTCGATAATGCGGGGTTCCGCAGTCCTCAACTGATCCAAGGCGCCGAGGGCGGCTGTGCCCAGCAGTTCCGTCTCCGGGCGTGGCACAAGCGCGCCAGGTGTCACGAGCAACTCCAGCCCCATGAAGATGGTGCGCCCTTTGCTGTAGGCATCCTCGACGCTGATTTCTTGGCTCACGACAACCCGCTTTTCCCAATGCTGTCGTTCGGGAGACAGCTATGATCAGTTCTTTTTTCGGATGACGTATTGTGCAATCCCTTGGATGGAATCGAGGTTCTCAGGCAGAAGCTCGCTGTCTTCGACGACAATGCCAAAGGTTTCCTCAATGAATCCGATGACCTCCAGGACTCCCGTCGAGTCGACGATACCTTGGTCGAGCAGCGACGTATTGTTTTCCAGAGCCTCAGCGTCAGCAACATAGAAGTTGGACGCCAGAAACCCCCTAATTTTCTCGCTGTAAGTCTCTATCCTGTCTTCGCTGGACAACATTTTGCTTCCCCGGTTAAAACAAGAAAATTGACGCCAAGTCTCGCGGAAAACGCCTCATGACAAAGCCGTCTTCTTAAGTTTTCCCGTATCTGTCATCGGCAGGCTGGGTACAATGACAATTGATTTTGGGACCATGAAATTTTCCAGCCGCCTTTGACATTCCTTCTGCAGTTGTTTCTCGTCGATGGACTTCCCTTGCTCCATCACGACGAACGCCTTCACCGCCTGCCCAAGAAGTTCGTCCGGAACGCCTATCACGGCGGCCTCCCGTACCCCTGGAATGCCAACAAGCGCGTTCTCAACCTCTTTGGGCGCGACCTTCTCGCCACGGGATTTGATGATCTCATCGCCACGACCTACGAAATAAAGGTACCCTTCCGCGTCGATCCGGCAGTAGTCGCCGGTGTAGAGGACCTGTTCACCGGGCAGAGGACCAGGTTTAAGCTTCCTTGCGGTCGCCTCTGGCTTGCCCCAGTAGCCCTTCATCACGGTCGCGCCGCGGATGACGAGCTGGCCGACGACGTCGGGGCCGACCCGCTTGTCGTCGTCGTCGACGATCCACATTTCCGTGTTCGGGATGGCTATCCCGACGCTCGACGGCTTTCGTTCAAGGTCCTCTGGCGGCAGGTAGGTGCAGCGCTTGCACTCGGTGAGCCCGTACATTGAATAGATGCGCGCACTCGGAAAAAGGTCCTGGAGCATGAGAATATGCTTCAACGGCAGGGCGGCCGCGGTATTCGTAACATAGCGAATGCTCGAAAAATCCTGATCCTTCAGCGATTTGAGCTCCGAGAGCGCCGCAAAAATAGTAGGCACGCCGGGGAAACCTGTGACCCGTTCTTGCTTGATCAGTCCAAGGATCTGCGCTGCAAAAGCAAACGAGCGTTCAAGCACCAGACGGGCGCCAGTGCGGAACGCCATGATCATCTGGTACAGGCCGTAATCGAATGCCAAGGGTAGGACATTGAGGATCACTTCGTCTTCGCCGAGCTCAAGGTACGATGCGATCGAGGTGCAAGCCGCCATCATGTTTGTGTGCGTCAGCATCACGCCCTTGGGCTCGCCGGTAGAACCTGACGTGTAGATTATGGCGGCGAGATCAATGTCGATGCATCTGCGTGCCGGTGCCTCCCTGTTGCCGGCAATCGCAACATCCCAGCGAACCGCATGAGGCAGTTGCATCAACTCGGCGTCATCTATACGCCCGGAGACAATCATCCGGCGCAGTGACAGGCAGTTGCGGGCCGGCTCGCTGAAGACCGAGGTCAGATGGTTGTCCGTTATCAGCGCGGCTGGCAGGCAATCGTTGAGCAGGTAATGAAGCTTGTCGCTCTTGGTCAGCGGATTGACGATGCACACCACGGCATTCGCCTTGAGCACGGCCCAGAAGCTGACGACCGTCTCAACGGTGTTGTCGGCGAAGATCATCACGCGATCGCCGCGCGTCACTCCGGCCTCCGCCAGGTGTTGCGCAACGCTGTTGGCACGGGTCTCGATCTCGGCATAGGTCACGCGCTGCCCGCCGCAGACCAGCGCCACCTTGTCACCCAGCCGGTCGGCCGAGTGCCTGAGATAGTCGTGCAACAGCGGTATGGCTCCATGCATCATGCCAACACCTCTTCCTTGATCTCATGGTCAACGTCGACGCTGAGCTCGATCTTCTGCCTGCCGATGGGGCGGCTTGCGATAAACTGCTGGTGAAGAAGCTGCGTGGAGAGCACGCCCACCAGCGCCATGTTGTCGGAATTGGAAAGATCTTGGTCCACGGTCCTGGCTCGGCACTTGCCCAGCAGGCGCGCGACCGACTCCGCATCGAAGACATTTGCGTCGCGCAACGCTCTTTCCGAAAGTGCCTCGCGCACATAGGCTGGTGCATTGTCGGCAACGAAGCATTGAGCGTTCGGCGCCCTGTAGGGCTGTTTCTTGCGGGCGATGATTTCCGGCGGCAGGATCGGCTCGGCCACCCGCTTCAGCACATGCTTCTCATCCAGAATGCGCAGCTTGTATTTGGCTGGAAGCGAGTTCGCGAGTTTTACAACGTCATCGTCGAGGAACGGGAAGCGCCCTTCGACAGAGTTGCCCATCAGCATTCGGTCTCCCTGCGAGGAGAGCAGATAGCCGGACATCAAAGTCTGGATTTCGATATACTGGTCCTGTGCCAGAGAGTCCCAGCGCGAAAATTCGTCGGGCAGGCGCGCAAGGAACGCGGCGGCCGCATTGTACGGTTCCGTCTCGGCTTTCATGTCGGCAGAAAACAACCGCTTGAGAGCGCTGGTCGTGCGCCAACGGGTACCATGTGCGAAGCCTGGCGCATCATGGGCATGGATATCATGTCCGAAGAACTGACGCGCCATTGCTTGCTGATGCACCGGGGAACGAGTGAGATAGGGATACAGGCGTTCCAGCAATCGCGCGCGTCTCGTCGAGGATGGTTGATGCCCCCAGAAACGGCGCACCTTCCCTTCCCGGAACAGGTCGTAGCCAGCGAACATTTCATCCGCGCCTTCGCCCGTCAGCACGACCTTGATTCCGTGCTCGCGTACCAATCTTGAAAGCAGAAGCAGTGGCGCCGGCGCGGTCCTCAGGATCGGACGTTCGGTGTGGTAGATCACCTCCGGAAAGACATCGGCGATATCGCTGCGAGAAACCGTCACCTCGTGGTGCTCGCTGCCGGTCGCGCCTGCCACCAATCGCTGGTAGCTGGTCTCGTCATATTCAGCATCGGCAAACCGCAGGGAAAACGTCTGGAAGCGGTCGCCGGCGATGCGGCTTGCCATCATGGCGACAAGCGAGCTGTCGAGTCCGCCAGACAGGTAGCAGCCAACAGGCACATCGGCCTGGTCGATCCGCAGCGCCGTCGCGGACTGCAGAGCCTCGCGCACTTCGTCCACGGCATCATCGAGCGACCCCGGGAATTCATGGCGTTCGTCGAACGCCTCGGGATAGCTGGGTTTCCAGAATGCCTGCTCACGAACGGTTCCGTTCTCATAGACCCGAATGTGGCCAGGCTTGAGTTCCCGGACCCCTTTGAATACGCCTTGCGGCGGGACCACCGTCCAGAGAGTGAACGTCTGATCAATGCCGGCTGGATCGAAGGCTCGCGGCAAAGCCGCGTCGGCCGCGAAAATGGCCTTCACTTCGCTGGAAAAATAGAGGCGCCCAGCGTGCTCGCAAAAATGCAGGGGGCATATGCCGAACCGATCGCGCGATAGCACGAGGCGGCCGGCCAGCGAATCCCAGATCGCGATTGCCCATTGCCCGTTCATCCGCTCAAAAGCGGAGTCGCCCCATTCGCGATATGCATGAACTGCCACTTCGGTGTCGCTGCGGGTGCGGAAGCGATGACCGAGCGCGACCAGCTTCTCGCGAAGCTCAACGTAATTGAAAATCTCGCCGTTGAAGACAATCCAGGTCTTGCCGCTCGTGTCGGCAAGCGGCTGTTGCCCATTCGAAAGGTCGACAATTGAAAGGCGTGCGTGGGCCAGCCCCGCGCGATTGTCGCGGTAGAGGCCGTGTTCGTCCGGACCGCGATGCACGAGCGACCCCGCCATGCGCAGAAGCGCATCGCGCGAAGGCCGCGCCGCGGTAGCGTCCAGTGCCACGATTCCGGCTATGCCGCACACGCTCAGCCCTCGTCCATCTCGACGGCGGGCAGGGGTCTCGCGTGAAGATAACGCGCTGCGCGCCGCTTGCTTTCAATGTCCTTGAAGACTTTCTGAACCTGGTCGGGAGTGAGGCCGGCGACCGCTGCAATCTCGTTGGCAGAAATGCCGTGGTTCAGGCCATAGAGACACAAATCCGTCAGGTGATATGGCAATGCGAAATAGAACTCCTCCTGGCTTTGCGCCATGGAGAACGTATCCGTGGTTGGTGGCCTGCGCCGCACCTCGGGGTCTATCCCGAGATACTCCGCTAGTTGATAGACTTGCGTCTTGTAGAGGTGGACGATCGGCAGCACGTCGGCGATTCCATCGCCCTGTTTGACGAAAAAGCCTTGGTCGTGTTCCAGCCGGTTTGGCGTGCCTGCCACCGCGTAGTTGAGACGGTCCGCGTGATAATACTCCGTCATCTTTCGCACGCGTTGCTTGTAGTTGGTGGCGGCGACGATCTGCAGATAGGTTGCCGGTGGCAGTCTGACCGTGTCGACTTTGCCATCCGGATCCTCGACCGTCAGTCTGGTAATGTTGATGCCGTTGCTTTCCAGAACCGACGCCATCACCAGCTTGCACTTCCAGCCTTGACCGTAGGCGGGAACGACGGTCCGTATCGCCTCGATCTGACGTGAATAGGCACCGATGCCCTCCAGGGCAGGCGTGATGTCTTCAACGATCGAATCGATACCAAGTTGCGCTGCAACCGTTCGGCCAAGCCGCAGCGAGTCGCCGGAAGAATGGGATTCCGGCATGAATAGGCCGAGGACCTTATCTTTCCCGAACGCGCCGACGCAGAGTGCTGCGACAACGGAGCTGTCGATGCCCCCAGAGAGGCCGACAACGACGCCTCGGCGCCGGAGTGTACCAAAGACCTGTCGACGCAAGGCTTCTACGATGCGATCGACCTCGGCACGAGCGTCGAGCACCAGGGCATCCTTGCCAAACCCGGAGATCACGTCGATGACCGTTCCTCCCCCTGGCGAGATTCTTCTGGCAGATAAGTTCGGGCCACGGCCGCCTCGATGAGCGGTCGGTTGAAGGCCACGTTAGGCTCCGAGACCATGTCGATGTGGGTGCCAATGATTGGGATCACATCCAGGTCTGCGAAAGCATTGTCCCACCCGATGGCGCGAGGCATTCCAGGACGGGCGCAGCGAAATAGGGTACCGGTGATCGGCAGTCGGGGTCTTGGCGTCTGGAGCCACTGAAAAAACGCTTTTGCCCTCAAAACTTCCTGAAGCTCCAGCTTGGCCCTAAAGCTGGTCGCGTTGAATTTCTCCTGGGCATAGCGATCAAGCAAGCGGGCCAGTTGCATCTCGTAGCCCATTCGGACCACGACTTTTGCAAGGGCGCGGCAAGCCATTCTGTAGGCGGTAATACGATTGGTTCGGATTCGATGAATTGTGCGGACGACCGTCTCTCGGTAAGTGCTCCGTTCACCGAGCAGGCTGGTGTCGAGAATGCCGAGAAATTTCACATTTCGCCCGGCAGCCAGCAGCCTTGAAGCAACTTCAAAAGCAACGACGCCGCCAAGCGAATGGCCGAGAAGTCGTACGTTACCTTCAGGCTGGGCGCGGCGTATCTGGTCGAGCGCGGCCTCGGCCATATCTGCGACCGAGTTTTTTCCCTGCAATATCATTGCCAGGGCGGGATACCTGATCGGAACAACCCGGGCGGTTCTACCCATGGAGGCCGCGAAGGCGGCAAGGCTAGGGCCATAGCCGACGGACCCGGGGAGCAGGAAGAGAATTGGCGGATGCTCTTTGCGCGAACTGGCCTGCTCGTTACCTGCTTTCGCGGCCGCGACGGCCTTCACCATTTCGTCGAAATTCATTCCGACGGTGAAAGGTTCAAGGTCGATCTCCAGGCCGAGGACGCTTTCGATCTCCATGACACAATGCAGCAGCTTCAGCGAATCGCCGCCGGCGTCATCCCAACGTCCCGCGGCAACGCGCGTGTTCAGAATCTTGGTCCAGGCACGTTGCACGATCTGCTGGATAGTCCGTTCGGGTCCTGTATTCGGAGCCTGGACAATGCGGTCCTGCCTCACGCTTGCGCCGTCCAACTCGGCAAGCCTCGCCATGTCGACCTTCCCGCCCGGCAGGCGTGGAATTTCGGCAATGGCGTGCAGTCTCAACGGGCACAGAGGCGGCGGCAGTGTCGTTCGGGCAAGATGGCGGAGATCGTCCGCGAAGTTGGAAGTGGCCGGCCCGCGAGGTACGGCGAAGGCGATGAGTTCCGTTGACGCCGTCACAATCGCTACAGCGTCCTCAACGGAAGGCGCGCCACGCAAAACCCGCTCCAGCTCCGCGGGTTCAACGCGTCGGCCGTTGATTTTTATCTGACGCCCCTTGCGACCCATGATCTGCAGCAGGCCATGGTTGTCCAGTTGGACGAGATCACCCGTTTCAAAGATGCGGACGGACGGGTTCTCGGGGTCTGCAGCCACCGGCACGACGACGCCGTTCTCCCAATGGCCAAGCAAGACATACGGACTTTTTATGACAAGCTCTCCAGTCCCGCCGGGCGGCACCGGGCGTCCTTGCTCGTCGATAATCGCGAAACTAATCCCTGGAAGGAGCCATCCAACGGGAACCGAGGCAGCCTGCTCCGGCCAATCGGTCGGTACAAACCATTGTGATCCTGTCGTCTCGGTTGACGAGTAGCCGATCTGCACCAGGCAGTTGCTTGAAACGGCGTCGCGTAGCAGCTTGATGTCAGACCATGAAACCTTTTCGCCGCCGATCCGAGCCACCCTGAGACTGCGGAATGCGTCTTCTGATTTGTTCGCCATAAGCGCCCGCAGGAGAGCCGGCACCAGGTAAGTGACAGTCACTCCCTCGGCTTGCATCCGGTGTAAAACCGCGCGCAAGCCTACGGCTTCGACCTCAAGAAGATGCAATGTGGCGCCGGTAAGAAGGGCGGCGAGCACCTCTCGACACCCAGCGATGGTGGCCGGTCCCGTAAGAGGCAGGAATACATCCTGCGCATTGATGTGACAGGCATTTACATATTGCTGAACACGCCATAGCAGGCTGCGTTGACTGTTAACGATGCCTTTTGGCCGACCTGTACTGCCCGAAGTGTAAAGGACGATCGCGGGGGCATCCACGGATACCGGATGGAGCTGGGGAACGCGATCGCTCTTCGGTTCGCCGCGGGGCGAGACATTTATCCAGCCGACAGTTCGCGGCAGGCCCGTGGGTCGGACATCTCCATCCCCTATGATGGTCGATAACCGCGCCTCGGACACGATCGCATTGATCCTGGTATCCGGATCCCTCGTGTTCAGGGGTACCAAAGGCCGCCCTGCGGCCATGCTCGCCAGCATCGCCAACGGAAAGAAGGCCGTATTCGCAAGAAGAATACCGACGGCGTTTTCGGCGGGAGTGATGGCGAGGATGCGGCTAGCCAGTGCTTCGACAGCCGAGACGAGTTCCGAATAAGTGAAGCGATTGGTTGCGTCGGTAATCGCCAGCTTTTCGGGATACTGACTGGCCACATTTTTCAAATGATCGACAATGGCGACATCGGCATAATCAGCGTCCATCCGCTGATAGGGGCGCAAGACAGGGCCGCCTTGGTCGAGAGCGTATTCCGGGACGTTCGTCCATTTGTTATTTGCCGCCGATTGAGAATCCGTCCGCGGATATTCAATCGCGAGTTCCGATCCTGAGTAGGCTGGTGACATGACGGGCTCACGCTATGGATAGCGTCAGTTATCGCCGCCCGCCCAAACCATTTCATCGATCATTCTGATGATGCTGGCGACGCTAGAGGTGTACATCGAAAAATTTCGCGCCCGCCTCATGGCGGCGGGGCGTCAGACTAAAGAACAGCCGTGCGACATGGAGAGCTGATGCCGCGGCGCGGGCCGGGGCAGATTTGCATTCTGAATGGCTCGTCTAGCGCCACGGTCTGTGTTGCCAAAAGGCATGTCGCGCTCAGCCACTCGCTACACGATATCCACTGAGAAAATTTTGAAGATAGTTACAGCGCGCAGCGCGCGATCGACTCGGTTGCTGTCCTTCGGACGGTCCTTTGGAAATACCGCAATCTCTACGACCGGCGATACGACCGGTTTTGCATCGACGGCACTTAGCGAGTTCCGCCGGCGATCCTGTTTGTCCACGCGGCGATGGCCAGTCCGCAGATAGCGCCTGCAAAATCAGCAATCCAGTCGAACATGTCCATGTCCCGCGCCACCAGCGGGGTGGCCTGAAGAACCTCGATCGCCGCCCCTACAAAAAGGACGAATACAACCAGCCTCAATTTTTGCTTGGGCCAACCGAGACCGCCGAGGATCCCCAAAGTCGTGAAGGCGACCGCATGATTGAGCTTGTCGTGACTGAACGTGAAACCCATGCCCAGCATATCGAGGATAGCGCCGGGCAGCAGAGCTAATAAAACAATTCCCACCAACGCGAATGGAAAGGTCATTCTCGCCACCAGCGAGCAGGTGTCCGTTGCCGGCAAACGCGTCAGTCCTTCGATCGAGCCTGCTGGAGCTTTCTCAAGCCGCGGCAATTAACCTCGTCAATCCTCCCGCTTAGAACCGCCGCCATGCCGGTGCATCGGCTAAATGAATGAGGGCGTCGGAGGTGAAAGCTCATTGGGTCTAACAACACCGGGATATGCCTGCGTTGCCGCAGCGGACCCGATCATCCGCCATGTGAAGAGGTTCACCTAGCCAGGCGTTTAGTTGCGCTATGTTGGAGAGGAGAGTCGCAACGGTTTGGGGATATTCGTCAAATGACGGCCGTCGACAATCACTTCACCCTACCAGGGGAGTGTCACTTGGAACGAGGAAGCCGCCTTCTAGCAGGTCCAGAGCGTCCAGCGCTTCTTCGACCCGCAAATGCGCCAAAGGAATTCCGTCAACGAGCAAAACTCTTTGGTCGCCTACGTCGTAGACTTCCCAAAGCCTGTCCATTCCCCGCCGGATGGCGTGTCGTCGTTCCATGCGCGGACAATATGAGCCATATGCGAGTTTGAATAGGGAACGATCCCCGCGGTGACAAATTATAGCGTGGAAAACTGGTCAAGCTTGATTGCACTTAATCATGGATACAACCCTGGAATGGTTTTACAGTGAGTGAACGAGGCCTGAAATTCCTTCAGGAGTGGATGGATAGCAATCTGCCGCATCATTCATCATCTGACACGATCTTAGCGCAAGAGCTTGCAGGGCGACTAACCAGCGACGCAAAAAAGGCTGGAATTCGATCAGAAGAGATCTCGGAGGAGGTCGGCAGCATCTTCTCAACGATGCTCGAGGCGCTTGGAAGTAGGGATCCCGTGCCGGATTGAGAGCAGAACGTGGGCTGCGCAACCGAAGAAGCGCTCCGGCCCACAACGATAGCAACTACAGCTGCCCTGTCGGACATGTTGAAGTAAGATGCCTGGTTGGCGCCCTCACGCCGCCATCCTGCCGATCGAGAAGTATTCGATGCCGTAGCGCGCGATCACCTTGGGATCGTAGAGATTGCGGCCGTC
>NZ_JAIUHT010000004.1:0-333371 GCF_020165255.1 Mesorhizobium sp. CA12 | reverse complement strand
GGACCGAGCCATGCCACGGCCTGTCCGAAAGGACGACCAGGATTCATTCGGTCTCCTTCCCACTTCAACCATACACCAGAACCAACACACAGGATTCTATGGTCTGCGCTGCGTCGCTTCGCTCCTTGCTCGCCCTAGAATGACGAAGTTTTGATGCGGCATCCGGCACGACAATCGCGGAATTCCGCACAAGCCTAAAACCGTACCCGGCTATGTTCTCCGCAACAGGAGGCCTGCCATGAGCATCGTCGTATTCGACCCCGACAGCACCGAGGATGTGGACTTCAAGGACCGCATGCGCCATCCCGTCGCGGCCGATCCGGCCGGCGGCATGTGGCTTTCGGACACGGAGCCGTCCTTCATCGACGCCGACGCGCTGCGCAAGGGGCGGCTGGCCAAGCTGCGCGCCTGGATGCGCGAGGCGGGTTATGGCGGCGTCGTTTTGTTCGATCCATACAACCAGCGCTACGCCACCGGCTCGCGCAACATGTTCGGCTATTTCCTGCGCAACTCGACGCGCTATTTCTTCGTGCCCACCGAAGGGCCGGTGGTGCTGTTCGAATATCCGCAGAGCTATCATGTCTCGATGGTGCTCGACACGATCGACGAGGCGCGGCCGTCCAAGCTCGTCTGGTCGTCGGTGTCGGGCCGCGACGACGAGACCGCCGGGCCGTTCGCCGACGAGATCGCCGAGCTTCTGAAGAAGCATGGCGGCGGCTCGATGAAGCTCGGGCTCGACCGCTGCAGCCATCTGCAGGCGCTGGCGCTGGAAAAGCGCGGCTGCGAGGTGAAGGACTGCCAGGGCGAGATACTGGCGGTGCGCGCGGTCAAGACGCCGGAGGAAGTCAAATGCCTGCTGGCCTCGATGGCGGGCGCCGAGGCCGCGGTGGCGGCGGTGCGCGAGGCGATCAAGCCTGGCGTTTCCGAGAACGAGCTGTTCGCCATCATGTATGGCGAGGTGATCCGGCAAGGCGGCGAGTTCATCGAGACCCGGCTGCTCACCTCGGGACAGCGTACCAACCCGTGGTTCAATGAGGCGAGCGGGCGCAAGATCAGGCCGGGCGAGTTGCTGGCGCTCGATACCGACACGATCGGCTGCTACGGCTATTATTCCGACTTCTCGCGCACCTTCCGCTGCGGCCCGGGCAAGCCGACGCCCTATCAGAAATCGCTTTACCGCATGGCGCACGACCAGGTGCAGCACAACATCTCGATCGTGAAGCCCGGCATGGCGTTCCGCGAGATCGCCGAAAAAGCCTGGAAGATCCCGGACCGCTTCGTCGACCAGCGCTACACCTCGGTCATGCATGGCGTCGGCATGCATGGTGAGACGCCTTTCATCGCGCACGCGATGGACTACGAGACCTATGGCCGCGATGGCATCATCGTGCCCGGCATGGTGGTGAGCGTGGAAAGCTATATCGGCGAGAAAGGCGGTCGCGAGGGCGTCAAGCTCGAGGATGAGATTCTCATTACCGAGACCGGCACGGAATTGCTTTCGCGGTTTCCGTATGAAGACGAGTTTCTTGACAATTAGCGCCTACGCATCGACAGCACATTCCGCATGAAAACACCCGTTTCCATCCGACGCGGTACAGTGGCCGCGGTGTTCATCGATCTCCAGGAGGAGCATCGCAAGGACAAGCGCTATCTGGTCGAGGGTTTTGCCGACATCCTCGCCAATGTGCAGCGCCTGCAGGAGGCGGCGCGGCGCAACTTCGTGCCGCTCTATCATTGGGCGTATATCGTCGATCTCGCCGCGGCACGGCCGTTCCACCCAGTCGATGAAAGCGGCAAATCGGCCTTTTCCGACAAGGACGACCCGCTGACCGTAATCTGCCATGAAGTGGCGCCGCAAAATGGCGAAGCCACGCTGGTCAAGCAGGAAGCCAGCGCCTTCGCCAGGAACGATTTTGGCGACAAGCTCAAGACCTCGGGCATCGAATGGCTGGTGATTGCGGGCATTTGGACCGAGGCCTGCATCGACGCGACGGTGAAGGACGCGGTAGCGCGCGGCTTTCGCGTGCTTTTGGTCAAGGATGCCTGCGGCAGCGCCAGTGCCGCCATGCACCAGACCGGCATCCTCAACCTCGCCAACCGCCTCTATGGCGGCGCCGTCACCAACACGCTCGACGCCTGCCGGCTGTTGGCGGGAGACACCGTGAAGGTGTGGCAGGTCGAGGGCTCGGTGCCGCTGCGCTTCACCTTCGAGAACGCTGCGCAGCTATACGCCGAGCTTTGACGGCAGTGACTAAAGCCCAAACCGATCGGTCGAGCCGCGGCCAATATGCCGACCGGCTCGATCCGGAGTTGTGGGATTATGTCGACGAGGTCAACAGCTGGTACCCGCCGGAGATCGTCGCCGCGCCGATCGAGAAGCAGCGCGCGGTCTACAATCGGATGTGCGCGGCTTTTCATCAGGCTCGTCCCGAAGGCGTCACGACTAAAGACGGCCTCGTCGCGACGGCGACGCATCCGATCCCGGTGCGGCACTATCGCATGGCGGGCAAGGGGGCGGCGGCGACCGTCGTCTATTATCATGGCGGCGGTTTTGTCCTTGGCGACCTCGATAGCCATGACGACATCTGCGCCGAGATCTGCGCCGGCACCGGTTTCGAGGTGGTCTCGGCCGACTACCGGCTGGCGCCGGAGCATCTGCACCCCGCCTCCTTCGAAGATGCGCTGGCCGTGTTCGAGCGGGTCGCGGCGGCGAGCACACTGCCGATTGTGCTTTGCGGCGAAAGCGCCGGCGGCAATCTCGCCGCCGCGGTGGCGCAAGCGACGCGGCGCCGTGAAAGGCACGCTGTTGGCCAGATGTTGATCTATCCGGAGCTGGGCGGCGACGAAATCGGTCGCTCTTATGTCGAGCATGCCGAAGCGCCGCTGCTCAGCGTCAGCGACATCGAGTTCTACCGTCGCATCCGGTCCGCGCCCGGGCAGTCACAGGACGATCCAACGTTCTCGCCGCTTCGAGACCACGATTTCTCCGGCCTGCCGCCGACGATCATCGTCACCGCCGAATGCGATCCGCTGTCGTCGGACGGCGAAGTCTATCGCGAGCGCATCCTTGTCGCCGGCGGCCACGCCTGGTGGCGCGAGGAGCCGAGGCTGGTGCACAGTTTCTTGCGGGCAAGGATGACGGTGCCGCGCGCGGCGGAGGCGTTCGCGAGGATTGTTGCTGATGTTCACGCGCTCGGCGCAGCGACGGAGCGCTGATCTTCCCCTGGAGTCTTGAGAGAGATCCTGCAGGGCAGAGGGCCGGTGAAGGACCGCGGCCCCGGAAGATCAAGGTTCCTCGCCCCACGAAGTGGGGAGAGGTGGCTCGGCGAAGCCGAGACGGAGAGGGGAGCGCCCTACGAAGGCCCCCTCTCCGTCCGCTTCGCGGCCACCTCTCCCCCGCCTTCGGCGGGGGAGAGGAACCTAAGCTTGGTTACCTGCGGAACAGCGCACAAGAACTGCGGAAACCAAACCATTTCGTGGCGGAAAGCGGACCTATCATTCCCTCGCAGGCAACGGCGCTCCGGCGGACGCATCCGCCCCCGCATGGCGGCCCGGAGCGCCCAACAACAGAGGGAACGACGATGAAATTCATGCTGACCGACAGAAAACTGCACCCGCGTGCCAAGCCGATCGCCGACGATTTCAAGAAGGGCGCGATCAGCCGGCGCGAATATCTGGCCTTGATGGCCGGCTTCGGCGTCAGCACCGCAGGGGCCTTCGCCCTGGGCGGGATCGCTGCCTCGCCTGCCCGCGCCGCCGAGCCGAAAAAGGGCGGCGTGCTGCGCGTCGCGATGAACGTCAAGGGCTTTAAGGATCCGCGCACCTTCGACGGCGTCGAGATGTCAAATGTCGCGCGTCAGTGCAACGAATATCTGGTGCGCTGGAAAACCGACTTCTCCTTCGAGCCCTGGCTGCTGGAAAGCTGGGAGACCAGCGACGACGCCAAGACGATCACCCTCAATGTGCGCAAGGGCATCACCTGGTCGAACGGCGACATTTTCAACGCCGAGGACGTGATCCACAACCTCAACCGCTGGTGCGATGCCTCGGTCGCCGGCAATTCGGTCGCCGCGCGCATGGGCGCGCTGGTCAATGCCGACACCAAGAAACCTGTCGACGGCGGCATCCAGAAGGTCGATGACTACACCGTCAAGCTCAACCTGCCCAAGCCCGACATCTCGCTGATCGCCGGCATGGCCGATTACCCGGCGCTGATCATGCACCGCTCCTATGAAGGCGATGCCGATCCGAAGAAGGCTTTGGCCATCACTACCGGCCCTTGCGAGCTGGTGAGTTGGGACGCCGAGACGGGCGCGGAGGTGAAGCGCAAGGACAAGCCCTGGTGGAAGGGCGAATTCTATCTCGACGGCATAAAATGGGTCGACTACGGCTCCGATCCCAACGCCACGCTGTCCGCCTTCGAGTCCGGAGAGATCGACACCGACCACGAGACCACGGCGGATGCCGTGTCGCAGACCGACCAGATGGGCCTGCAGAATTCCGAGATCGCCACCGGCTCGACCATCGTCGCGCGCTTCAATGTCTCCAACGCGCCCTATGACGACCTCAAGGTGCGCCGCGCCGCCCAGCTTGCCGTCGACAATGCGGCCGTCCTGAAGCTCGGGCTCGACGGCCGCGGCAAGCCCGCCGACAACCACCATGTCGGCCCGATGCATCCGGAATTCGCCGATATCGGCCCGGCCAAACGCGATGTCGAACAGGCCAAGAAGCTTATTTCGGAATCCGGCAAGGCCGACCACGAATATGAGCTGATCTCGGTCGACGTCGAATGGCAAAAGAGCACCGCCGACGCGATTGCCGCGCAAATCCGCGAGGCCGGCCTGAAGATCAAGCGCACCGTGCTGCCGGCCGCGACCTTCTGGAACGACTGGGCCAAGTTCCCCTATTCCTGCACCGAATGGCTCGGCCGCCCGCTCGGCGTGCAGGTGCTGGCTTTGGCCTACAAATCGGGCGACGCCTGGAACGAAAGCGCCTATGCGAACAAGGAGTTCGACGAGCTTCTCGACAAGGCGCTTGCAACGCCGGATGCCACCCAGCGCAAGGAGATCATGGCCAAGATCGAGACCAACCTGCGCGACTCCGGCATCATCGTCCAGCCCTATTGGCGCTCGGTCTACCGCACCTATCGCAAGGGCGTGCAGGGCTGCGAACAGCACCAGGCGCTTGAGCAGCATTTCGAGACGGTGTGGCTGGAGTCCTGATCCTCCCAGGAGCGAGCGGCCGGCGCGACCTTCCCGTCGCGTCGGCCGTCTGCCATTTGCCAGCGATTGCCTTCAGCTCAGATTGCGTCGGCGGCGCCGATTGCTAGGAAAAGACGGCCAACAGTTTGTCGACGCCACCGCCCTCCTTCGTCAGCCGCAAGGCTATGTATGTGGTCGTCGCGACGGCAGGGCGAAAAAGCACACGGCGACCGCCAGCGAGAGAACTGGATTCCGTCCGATGAACGAGAGCGCATTGCCGACTACCCCGCCCAGCCGGAATTTACCGGCTGCACCTGGGCTTTCCAAAGCCATCGGGTGATCTCTGCTGCCTAGGAGAATATCTCCGCCAGTTCGTCGATGCTTGCGCCTTCTTTCGCCTGGCGCAGCTCGACATAGCTCACCGCGGTTGCGATCGAGAGCACCATCGAGACCACCGTCTGCACCAGCGCGGCGCCGATCTCGGCGATGATGCCTCCGAACAGCACCAGAACGAGCAGCATCCCCCACTGGATGATCATCGCGATGATGACGAGAATGAGGAACAGACCGAAAAGTCCCCAGCGGCTGCCCTTGGTGAGGACCCGGCTGCGCGACATCGAGCCGAACACGCCCCGCCGCTCCTGGATCAGGACCGGCACCGACATCGACCAGCCGAGCCAGAGGATAATGCCCGGCACGATCAACAGCATCAGGCCGATACCCGCACCGAGACCGACGAGCAGGCCGATGCCAAGCGTCGGCAGCAGAAAGCGGATCGCAATCTGGATGCAGTCACCAAAGGACGGACGCTTGCCATTGAGGTCCTCGATGGTCGCCCGCACCAGCGCCGACTGCAGCAGCAGCGCGCACACGAACGAAATCAACCCGGCGATGATGGTGATGTAGGAATTGCGAAACATGGCGCCTGGGTCGGCCATGGTGCCGGGGTCGCGCTGCATCATGGCGTCGATCTGCGGCTGGGTCCACAGCCTGATGAGCAATGCCGGCAGACCGGAAAACAAAGCCGCCAACCCAACGCAAAGTCCGAGGTTTCGGCCAATCACTCCGAAGGTGTTGCTGAATACCCTGCCGATCTCGAATCGGCCGGGTCGTCCCAATGTTGCAGTCGTCATGATAATTTTCCCCCGAGTCACCGCTGCGTTCATCGGCGACTTCAAAGTAAATTTGCCAAGATTGAAAGGCTACGTCCAGTGCGCTTGCAATTGTCATGGCGTATTGCCAGTGTCGGCCCCAAACCGCAGGTTGCAGGGGGAACGAGCGGGTGACAGCCGCAGGGACGGAAGAGGCCGGACGGCTGGCGCAGCTGCACAAGCAACTGCTCAGGGACGATTCGATCCAGTTCGCCTTGCCGACCTATGCGCGGCCCGAGCCGCCGGAGTGGCTGAAGCCGCTTCTGGACGGCTTGGCGAAGCTCGGTCCCTATATGATCTATCTCTTCTGGGGCGCGGTCATCATCGGCGTCGCGATCATTGCTTTTCTGCTTTTCCTCGAGGCGAAAGGCATTGCCTGGCGCCTGCCATGGCGGCGGAAACGCGGAGAGACCGAAGCGAAGGAAGAGTGGCGCCCTGACGCGGGAGCTGCCCAGGTCCTGCTCTCCGAGGCCGATGCGCTCGCCGCGCGCGGCGAGTATGACGAGGCAGTGCATCTACTGTTGCGCCGCAGCGTCTCAGACATCGCCACCCGGCTGCCCGATTTCCTGCGCCCATCGCTCACCGCACGTGACATCGCCGCCGCCGGTTTGATCCCCACCCGGCCCCGCGCCGCCTTCAGCGAGATCGCCCGCATCGTCGAGGCCGCCTTGTTTGCCCGCCGACCCGTCGGGGTCGAAGGCTGGCAGCAGGCGCGCGGAGCCTATGAGCGGTTCGCCTTCCGAGATGCCTGGGCATGACCGCGCAGATGACAGGCGCAGTGCAAGAACCGTTCAGCCGCAAGACGCTGTTCTGGGGCATTTTCGCCAGCCTGCTGGCGGCGGCCGGATTTTTCCTGCTGTCCACCTATGCGCCGGATTTCCGCCAGCCCCAGGGCGGTGCCACGCCGTTCTCGAAGGGCGGCACCGGCTATGCCGGGCTTGTCGAATGGCTGAAGCTCACCAACGGACAGGCGCCGCCGATGGAGCGCGGCGAGAAGGACCTCGCGTCCCCCCTGGCGTCGACCTTCCTGCTCGTCGTCACCATCGCGCCGGGCAGCGACCCGGCCGCGCTCGATCGCCTCATCAAGCTTCGCGCGGGCAAGGACACGCTCTTTATCCTGCCCAAATGGCAGACCTTTCCCTTGTTCAGCCACGAAGGCTGGGAGGAAAAGGTCGAGCGGCTGCCCAACAACGTCGTCAACGACTGGCTCGGCCGCATCGCCAAAGCCAAGCTCGGCGAGGCCAAGAACACGCTCTCGCAGATCAACATCGCCGGCCGCATGGTGGCCGCGCCGGAGGAGCTGCAATGGGTGGCGGACGACCATCCGCTGATCGCGGCGGGCGATGGCAGGGCTATCCTGACCGAGCTCGACAACGAACCCTTCTACATCCTCACCGATCCCGATTTCCTCAACAATGCCGCGCTGAAGGACGAGCAGAAGGCGGCCGCCGCGCTCGACATCATCGCCATGCTGGAGCCCGCCAAGGGAGCCGTCATGTTCGATCTGACGCTGCACGGCATCGGCGGCAACTACGATCTTGCCAAGCTGCTGATCGAACCGCCTTTCCTGGCGCTGACGCTGTCGGTGCTTGTGGCGGCCGCGCTCGCCTTCCTGCACGGGCTCGGCCGCTTCGGCCCACCGCGCGCGGAGGGGCGCGCCATCGCCTTCGGCAAGCGGGCGCTGGTCGACACCACGGCGATGCTTTTGAAGCGCGCCGGGCGGCTGCAGGAGCTTGGCGACCGTTACGCAACGCTGATGCGCCAGCGCGCGGCCGTCCTGCTCGGCGCGCCGCACGGGCTGCAGGGCGAGGCGCTCGACCGCTGGCTCGATTCCCGCGACAAGGAAGAACAGCACGGCTTCACCGCCCGCTTCAGGGCAGTACACGATTCCAACAATCTGGCCGCAATGCACGAAGCAGCCGAAAAGCTGCATGACTGGACGGCAAGGAGGCTCATTGAACGTCGATGAAGTGAAGACCCTGGCGAACGCGATCAGGGAAGAAGTGGCAAAAGCGATCACCGGCCAGCGCGACACGGTCGACCTGATGCTGACGGCGCTGTTTGCCGGCGGGCATATCCTGCTCGAAGGCCCGCCCGGCACCGCCAAGACGATGACGGCGCGCTGCTTCGCGCAGGCGCTTGGCGTCGCCTATGGCCGCATCCAGTTCACGCCCGACTTGATGCCCGGCGATATCGTCGGCGCCAACATCTATAACTTCCAGACCGGGCAGTTCACGCTGACGCGCGGCCCGATCTTCTGCGACCTTTTGCTCGCCGACGAAATCAACCGCACGCCTCCGAAGACGCAAGCCGCGCTGCTCGAGGCCATGCAGGAGCATGCCGTCACCTTCGACGGCACCACGCATTCGCTCGGCCGGAATTTCATGGTGGTGGCGACGCAGAACCCCATCGAGCATCAGGGCGTCTATCCGCTGCCCGAAGCGCAGCTCGACCGCTTCCTGTTCAAGCATCGGGTGAGCTATCCGGATCTCACCGAAGAGCGCGCCATCATCGTCCGTCACGGCGGCGGCTCGGCCTCGCATGATATCGAGCAATACGGCATCAAGGCGCGGACTGACCGCGAGACGCTGGAAGCGGCGCTGGCCACGGTCGGCGACGTCACGCTGGTCGACGACGTCGTCGGCTATATCGCGGCACTTGTGCGCGGCACGCGCGAAAGCCCTGACCTGGAAGTGGGAGCGAGTCCACGCGCGGGCGCCATGCTGGCGAGAGCCGCGCGCGCCCGGGCGACGCTCGACGGCCGCAACTATGTCATCCCCGACGACGTCAAGGCGCTGGCAGTACCGGCGCTGCGTCACCGTGTCGTTCTCTCGCCGGCCGCGCAGATCGACGGGCGGCTGGTCGAGCAGATCGTCTCAGACCTCGTCGACAATACGGAAGCGCCGCGTTGATCTATCCGAGCGGCCGAGCGGTCTGGGCAGCTGCGGCGGGGGCGATCCCCGCCTTCCTGATCGCGCTCGCATTGCCGCATGTCTGGTATCTCGGCCTGTTGTGGATCTGCCTGCTGCTTGCATTCCTGGCGGTGGACGCAGCCGCAGGCAGGGGTCGCGCCTCGCTCAACGCCACGCTGACGGCGCCGCCGCAGGTCGGCGTCGGCGGGCGCTTCACGCTGCACGTGGCGGCCGGTGCCGGCGCAAGGCTGCGCCGCCTGCAGGCGCGTGTCGGGCACGACCAGCGGGTCCAGCCATTGGCCGGCACCGGCGGCGCGCTGCCGGCCAATGGCGGCACGCTCGATCTCGAATTCGAGGCCATCCGCCGCGGCATCGCCGGCTTCGACCGTCTCTGGCTGCGCTGGCAGGGTCCGTTCGGACTGATCTGGAACCAGGTCGTGTTGCCGGTCGACCGCAAGGTCGCGGTGCTGCCAAATGTCAACAGCGCGCGCGACGAGGCGATCACGCTCTTGCAGCGCTCGGCCCTTGCCGACGGCCATACGCAGAAGCGCGCCGGCCAGGGCCGCGAGTTCGAGTCGCTGAAGGACTACCAGCCCGGCATGGGCCGGCGCATGATCGACTGGAAGCGCAGCGCCCGGCACGGCAAGCTGCTGGCGCGCGAGTTCCGGATCGAGGAGAACAACAACATCGTTCTGGCCATCGATAGCGGCCGGCTGATGTGCGAGCCGGTCGACGGGGTACCGAAGGTCGACCGCGCGGTGACGGCGGCGCTTCTGTCGGCCTTCATCGCGCTCAAGGGCGGCGACCTCGTCAGCCTGTTTTCCTTCGATGCCAGGCCGCGCGTATCGAGCGGCGCGGTGCGCGGCTCGCCGAGCTTCACCATGATCCAGAAGCGCGCCGCCGAGATCGACTATTCGACCGAGGAGACCAACTTCACCCTGGCGCTCACCACGCTTTCGGCGAAGCTCGACCGGCGCTCGCTGGTCATCGTCTTCACCGATTTCGTCGATCCGATCAGCGCCGAATTGATGCTGCGCACCGTCGGCCGGCTGACCGAGCGGCATCTGGTGCTGTTCATGCTGATGAAGGATGTGGAACTCGAAACGCTGGCCGACATGGCGCCGGCTGCACCCGAAGATGTCGCCCGCTCCGTCACCGCCGGCGACCTGTTGCGGCAGCGGCAGGTGGTGGCCGGCAGGCTCAGGCTGCTTGGCGCGCATGTCATCGAGGCCGACCACCAGCGGCTCGGTCCGGCGCTGGTCGAGCGCTATATCCAGCTCAAGGAGGAGAACCTCTTATGACGCTGTCCGCCGGCACCGATTCCGTGCGCCAGTCGCTGGCAAGCTTCCGCCAGGAGCGCGAGGCCGACTGGAAAGCCTTCGAGGCGCTGCTCGCGCGCGTCGAAAAACGCGCGCCGCGCGCGCTCTCGGAAGACGAAT
Source organism: Mesorhizobium sp. CA12 (assembly GCF_020165255.1). Taxonomy (NCBI): domain Bacteria; kingdom Pseudomonadati; phylum Pseudomonadota; class Alphaproteobacteria; order Hyphomicrobiales; family Phyllobacteriaceae; genus Mesorhizobium; species Mesorhizobium sp. CA12. Next base: position 322,668 of record NZ_JAIUHT010000004.1, on the reverse strand, counting down.
TACTGTCGTTGCCGCTCCTCTATCGTTCGGCGCTGTCGTCGCTTTCGGTGGCGCGCGCGACCTCGCTCGACAGCGCGTTGATCGCCTATCTCGAGGCACTCTGCCTGCGCGGTTATTTCTATCTCTATGGCGCGCGGCGGAGCTTGAGAACGCGCATCGGCGATTTCTTCCTGCACGACTGGCCGGCGGCGATCCGCGACCTTTGGCGCGAAGTATGGACATCGGTCGGGCTCACCGTCATCGGTGCCATTGCCGGCTATTGGCTGGTCGCATCGGACAAGCGCTGGTACGACGCCATCATCGCACCGAGCCTGGCCGGCGGGCGCAACCCGGATTCGTCGGCCGAGACGCTGCGCAGCGTGCTTTACGGCGGCGGCGATCATTTCCTGTCGGGCTTTGCCGCTTATCTCTTCACGCACAACACGCAGGTCTCGATCCTGGCCTTCGCGCTGGGTTTTGCCTTCGCCGTGCCGAGCGTGCTGATCATCCTGATGAATGGCTGCATGCTCGGCGCCATTTTCCAGATCTATGCCGCCAAGGGCCTGGGCTTCGAGCTCGGCGGCTGGCTTTCGATCCACGGCACGACGGAGCTGTTCGCCATCGCCATTGCGGGCGCGGCCGGCATGCGCATCGGCACCAGCATCGCCTTTCCCGGCGAACTCACCCGCATGGCCGCCGCCGCCCAAGCCGGGCGCGTGGCGGCGACCGCCATGATCGGCGTCACGGTGATGCTGCTTTTCGCCGGACTGTTGGAAGGCATCGGCCGGCAGACGATCACCAGCGACCTCGCCCGCTATTCGATCGGCGGCGGCATGCTGGCGCTCTGGATCTCATATTTCTACCTGTTGCGGATGGTGCGGCATGGCGACCGCTAGGACAGCCAAGGTAAAGAACCCTGCCGCGCTGACACGTCCGCTGGTGACGCCGGAAGGCGTGGACCTGCGGGTCAAGCTCGCGGATGCCGGCACCCGCGCTTCCGGGTTCCTGCTCGACGTAGTGATCATCGTCATCACGGGCGTGGTCGTCTCGCTGGTGATGATCTTCGGCCTTGCCGGGCTTGGTATCCAGGATGCGCAGCCGCTGTTCATCGTCTGGATCATCTTCATCTTCTTCCTCCGCAACGTCTATTTCATCGCCTTCGAGGCGGGCCGGCGGGCAGCCACGCCGGGCAAGCGCATGGTTGGCGTGAGGGTCGCGTCGCGCAGCGGCGCCGGCCTCACCATCGACCAAGTCATCGCGCGCAATCTGATGCGCGAGATCGAAGTTTTTCTGCCGCTGTCGATCCTCGCCGCGCGCGCCAGCGCCGATGTCGCCGACACGCTGACGACCATCTTCGGTCTTGTCTGGGCGTTGCTGTTCTCGCTGTTTCCGCTGTTCAACCGCGACCGGCTGAGGATCGGCGACCTGCTCGCCGGCACCTGGGTGGTCGAGGCGCCGAAAGTGGCCCTGGTCGAAGACCTTTCGCAGCGCAAGGACCCGGTCGCGGCTCGCTTCCAGTTCAGCCCCGCACAGCTCGACGCCTATGGCATCGCCGAGTTGCAGAAGCTGGAGGAAGTGCTGCGCCGCGACGATTATTCCGCGCTGAAAGCTGTGGCGGAGACCATCGCCCGCAAGATCGGCGCCAGGGTCGAGCCGATCGATTCAAAGGCTTTCCTCACCGCCTATTACGGCGAGCTCCGGGCGCATCTGGAACGCAAGCTGCTGCTGGGGAACCGCAAAGCGGATAAGTACGCGCGGTAGCGGAGCGTCCCTCGCCTACCCCACCCATTTCTCGTAATCCGACACCAGCAGGTGCAGCGGGGCGACGTCCTCGTCGATGTTGGAGAAGCGGCCGATCGGATCGCGGAAGACATTGTCGGTGAGGTCGTCATTGACCGTCGAGACCTCGCCGATCAGCACATCCTTGCCCTCGGCCCAGAAGGCGTGCCAGACGCCGGGCAGCAGCGTCACGCTCTGGCCGGGATCGAGCTTGAGCAGCCCGCCCGCCGGCAATCTGGTGATGGTGCCGTCGACCGGCACCGAGACTTCGGCCTTCGGGTCGATGCCGCCGTCGCGGTCGTGCATGAACAGTTCCAGCACCAGCTTGCCGCCGCCGCGGTTGATGATGTCCTCGGCCTTGATGTTGTGGCGGTGCATCGGCGAAAGCTGATCCTTGCGCGAGATCATGATCTTTTCGGCATAGAGCATGCCCATGCCGAGCTTCATGTCCTCGTAGCGGCCGTTGCGCACGGTGAACAGGAACAGGCCGAGCTCGTCGAACTTCTCCTGGCCGTAATCGGTGATGTCCCAGCCAAGGCGGGAGGTGAAGATGGCCGAGGAGTCGGCCTTGTGCGCCTTCATCTCTTCCGGCGACCAATAGGCGAAGGGCGGCATGATATAGCCGAAGGAGCGGATGAAGGCGTCGGCTTCGCGGATGATGTCGTTGATCTTGGAGCGCTTCATGGTGGTTCTCCTCCGGCCGATGCCTTGCTGAATCTGCCCATCCGAATAGCCCAATGCCGGTCCGCTGTCGACGCAAACCCGTTGCTCTGGCCCCGTGACATCCGGCCGGATCGGGACCATAAACCCAGCCGGACTTTTCGATTTTGCGCATGTCTTTGTCCCGAAACCGGATCCCGCTCTCGGGAGACATGCTTTGGACGGTGATCCCATGCCAAGCATAGACGACCTCGACACGCCGGCGATCCTGATCGATGCGGCCCGCGCGGAAGCCAATATCAGAAAGGCGCAGGCGCATGCCGACCGCCACGGGTTGAAGCTCCGCCCGCATATCAAGACGCACAAGCTTCCTTACTGGGCGAAGAAGCAGGTCGCGGCCGGCGCTGTCGGCATCACCTGCCAGAAGATCGGCGAGGCAGAGGTGATGGCCGATGCCGGGCTTGAGGATATTTTCCTGCCCTACAACATCCTTGGCCGCGCCAAGCTGGAGCGGCTGAAGGCGCTGCATGGCCGCGTCACGCTGTCGGTGACGGCGGACAGCCGCGAGACGCTGGAAGGCCTTGCCGCCACTTTCACCGATGCCGGCCGTCCATTGCAGGTGCTGGTCGAGTGCGACACCGGCATGGGCCGCTGCGGCGTCCAGAGCGCCGAAGACGCGGTGACGCTGGCAAAGGTCATCGATCAGGCGAAAGGCCTCTCCTTCGGCGGGCTGATGACCTATCCGGCGGCGGGTCGCGCCGCCGAGGCCGATGCCTGGCTGAAGACCGCGCGCGGCGCGCTTGCCGCCGCGGGGCTCGAATGCGAACGCATCTCCAGCGGCGGCACGCCGGACATGTGGCGCTCCGGCGAGGACAGCGTCGTCACCGAATACCGGCCTGGCACCTACATCTATCTCGACCGCTACCAGGTCGCCAAAGGCGTCGGAACGCTCGACGACTGCGCGCTGACCGTGCTGGCAACCGTGGTCAGCCATCCGACGGCGACGCGCGCCATCCTCGACAGCGGCAGCAAGGCGCTGTCGTCCGATACGCTGGGCCTGCCGGAGTTCGGCGAACTGCTCGGCGTGCCGGGCGCCCGCGTCACGGGCTTGAGCGAAGAGCACGGCACCGTCACGCTCTCCGACGGCGCCGGCTTGCGCATCGGCGAGCGTGTGCGCGTCGTGCCCGACCATTGCTGCGTGGTGACGAACCTGTTCGACCAGGTGCATCTGATCGACGGCGACAAGGTGCTGGAAACGCTGCCGGTGGCGGCAAGGGGCAGGATGGGGTGAAACGCGCCTTTCCCTTCTCCCCTTGTGGGAGAAGGTGGCCGCGAAGCGGCCGGATGAGGGGTGCTCCAGGCAACACAGACGTCTCACTCCGCTGGAACACCCCTCATCCGTCTCGGCGCTGCGCGCCGATCCACCTTCTCCCACAAGGGGAGAAGGTTAAGTGCGCTCCGCCTGCCGCGCGGCAACTCTGCGCATCGCGGTCACGCGCCTGCGGAAAATCTCCGTGCGCATCGCCATCAGGTGCAGCACGAAGAACAGCACGGTGAAGCCGAGCGCCATCACGGCCAGCGGCCACAGCATCGAGGGGTCTATGGTCGGGCCGCCGAGGCGGAAGACGGAGGCCGGCTGGTGCAGCGTGTTCCACCAGTCGACCGAGAATTTGATGATCGGGATGTTGATGAAGCCGACCAGCGTAATAATGGCGGCAGCCCAGGCGGCGCGGCCGGTATCGTCCAGCGCGCGGGTCAGCGCGATGATGCCGAGATACATCAGGAAAAGCACGAAGACCGAGGTCAGCCGCGCGTCCCAGACCCACCAGGTGCCCCACATCGGCTTGCCCCAGATGGAGCCGGTGATCAGCGCCAGCGCAGTGAAGGTGGCGCCGATCGGGGCCGCCGCTTTCAGGGCCACATCGGCCAGCGGATGGCGCCAGACCAGCGTGCCCAGCGCCGAGATCGCCATGATCGTGTAGCACATCATGGCGAGCCACGCGAAAGGCACGTGAATATACATGATGCGCACGGTGATGCCCTGCTGGAAATCCTCCGGCGCGGTGAAGCTCATGTAGAGGCCGACGGCGAGCAGGATCGCCGCGACCGCCGCCAGCCATGGAACGACTTTGTCCGCCAAGCCGACGAAGCGCGTCGGATTGGCGAGATCGGCCCAGGCGCTCAAGCGTGAGGTGGTGTCGCTCATGCCAACCTAAATAGACCGGAGATTGGCCTGGGGCAATCGGGGGAGTGTCGCGCTTTCCCTTCTCCCCTTGTGGGAGAAGGTGGATCGGCGCGCAGCGCCGAGACGGATGAGGGGGTGCTCCAGCGGAATGAGGCGCCGAACTGTGCGGGAGCAACGCGCCCGGCTGTCGATCGGATGCTGGTGCCAAGCTGGAGCACCCCTCATCCGGCCGCTTCGCGACCACCTTCTCCCACAAGGGGAGAAGGGAAAAGGCGCTGATTACGCCGCTTCCGTCACCGGACGGCTGAGGCGGCGGACTTCCTCGTCGTTGAGCAGGCCGCCGGCGCGCAGCAGGGCGGCGAAGCGGCCGTTGCGCAGCGACAGCTCGGTGAAGCCGCCCATCTCGACCACCCTGCCCTTGTCCATGAAGACGACGAGGTCGGCGTCGCGGACCGTGGTCAGGCGGTGGGCGATGATGAAGGTCGTGCGGTTGCGGCGCAGCTCGTCGATGGCCTCCTTGACGCGATCCTCGGTTTCGACGTCGAGCGCGCTGGTCGCCTCGTCGAGCACCAGGATCGGCGCATCCTTGAGCACCGCGCGGGCGATGGCGATACGCTGGCGCTCGCCGCCCGAGAGCTGGCCGCCGCGCTCGCCGACGACGGTATCGTAGCCGCCGCTCTTGGCCAGGATGAAGTCCTGGGCGGCGGCGGCATTGGCGGCGGCGTGAACCTCGTCATTGCTGGCATCGGCGCGGCCGACACGGATGTTGTCCTCGATCGAGCGGTTGAGCAGGCCGGCGTCCTGGAAGACGGTGGCGATCGAATGGCGTAGCGACTTGCGGGTCACCGTGCGGGTGTCGATGCCGTCGATCAGGATGCGGCCGCTGGCGGGTGTGAAGACGCGCTGCAAGAGATTGATGAGCGTCGTCTTGCCGGCGCCGGTCGGGCCGACGATGGCGACCGTCTGGCCGGCCTGGACCTCGAAGGAGACGTCCTCGATGCCGTGGCCCGAATTGGCGAACTCGAAGCTGACATCCTCGAAGCGGACGTGGCCGGTGACGTTGGTCAACTCGCGCAATCCGTCGGGCTCGGCGGTCTCGGCAGCCGAATCCTCGAGGCGATAGAACTCCTCGAGCTTGGCACGAGCCTCGGAAATCTGAGTGGTGAAGGCCGACATCTGGTCGAGACGGGCGATCAGCATTCCGGCAAAGCCGGTGAAGGCAACGACATCGCCGACGCGGAGCTGGCCACGGGTGACGAGATAAGCGCCGATCGAGAGCACGATCATCATCGAGATGGTCGACGACAGACGGTTCAGCGCATTGGCGATCGCCCACCAGTCGAGCACCGGGTTCTGGGCGTCGAGCAGATCCTTCACATAGCGCTTCAGCATCGCAGTCTCGTGGCCGATGCGATTGTAGCTCTGCAGCACGGCAACGTTGCTGACGCTGTCGGTCACGTGGGCAAACACGGTGTGGTAGTGGCGTTCGACGGCAGTCTGCCCCGACTTGGTGCGGCGCATGACGAGGCGGCCGATACCGACATAGAGCACGCCCAGGCCAAGCAGCACGACGGACATGCGGATGTCCATGGACAGCGCGGTTGGGACCAGCAGCACCAGCGCGATGGCCGTCGAGAGATGCACGCGCATGAATTCGAGCCACAAGCTGAACAGGGTCTCGACCGCGCGCAGCAGCGTGTGCAGCGAATTGGATGTGCCGCGCTGATGGTGCCAGGCAAGCGGCATGGTGATGACGCGCTCGAAGGACTGGCACAGCACTTCGGAGCGGCGGGCATGGGCGAAGCGGTCGGCGCCGCGCGCCACCAGCACGAAGGCGACGACGTTGAAGGCACCAAGAGCGGCCCAGACGGCGAGCGTCGAAAACACCGCGCCTTTTTCGGAGATGGCACCGATCACCCGGCCCAGGAGGATGGGCTCAAGGATCGCGATCGCCGCGAGCGCGACGTTGGCGCCGCAAATCAGCGCAACGCGCTTCTTGTCGGACGCCAGATAACCCAGCGCTCTAAAGTAGATCTGCAGAAGTGACACTTCAGCTACTCCGCCAAACTCTTGTCTGTGCTCAATGCCCGAATTGTGCACCGCACCATTTTCTGACACGTATCGGTTAACGTGTCGCGAAACAATGCGTCGTCTATCGCTTCCGTTCCCATTTAGCGAACAAAAGATGACGACGGTACGAAATCTGACGTGATCACCTAACGGTTTGAGATAAAAGGTGAAATGTCAGGCTTGCGGCAAAATAATGGCACCTGCCTCGCGCTGCCACATTTTTTCATCACAAGCTGCTTGCTTAGGCTGCCCTAAAGGAAGGCGCGCGATCGGGCGTGAGAGGCCGCGCCAAGTAAAAGGGGCGTCGGCCGCGCACCCCGAAAGACGCGCGGCCGACGAACCAAACCTTTGATTTTACGCAGGTATCCTGACGACGACCTCGGTCTTGTCGCCGGCTTTCGGTTCGAAAGAGGCCGATTTTTTCTTCGAACCATCGACTTCTAGCGAGATCGACTTGGTCTTTTTGTCGCGGATAACACGAAGCTTGATCTCGCCGTCGAACATCTTGAGCGTCGCGGCGTAGCCGTCCCAGTGCCCGGGCAGCTTCGGCCTAAACGTGATCTCCTTGCCGCGCCGCTCGATACCGAGAATGCCCTCCACCGCGGCGCGGTAAAGCCAGCCGGCCGAGCCCGTGTACCAGGTCCAGCCGCCGCGGCCGCCCTTGCCTTCGCCGGCATAGATGTCGGCGGCCACGACATAGGGTTCCACGCGATAGTGCTCGGCCGCCGCCTCGTCCGAAGCGTGGTTGACCGGGTTCAGCATCGAGAAGCAGCGATAAGCCTCGTCGGTGCGGCCCATTTCGGCGAGCGCGATGACGAACCAGGTCGCGGCATGGGTGTATTGGCCGCCATTCTCGCGCACCCCCGGCGGATAGCTCTTGATATAGCCGGGATCCTTCTCGCTTTTCGAGAAGGGCGGCGTGAACAGCTTGACGATCTTGAGCTCGTCATCGACCAGCATCTTGGTCGCCTGTTCCATGGCCGTCGTCGAACGGGCAGGATCGCCCTCGCCCGACAGCACGCTCCAGGACTGGGCGATGGAATCGATCCTGCACTCGTCCGAATTGTGCGAGCCGAGCGGCGTACCGTCGTCGAAGCTGCCGCGCCGATACCACTGGCCGTCCCAGGCGGTGCTTTCCAGGGCCCGTTTCAGCGCGTCCGCGTGCTTGGTCCAGGCCTGCGCCCGCTTGGTGTCGCCCTGCCCTTTGGCGACAGGCGCGAAGTCGGTGAGCGTCTTCAGCAGGAACCAGCCCAGCCACACGCTCTCGCCCTTGCCGCCCTCGCCGACACGGTTCATGCCGTCGTTCCAGTCGCCGCCAAGGATGAGCGGCAGGCCGGCGGGGCTGCTGCGCTTGATCGCGAGATCGAGCGCCCGCGCACAATGTTCATAGAGCGGCGCGGTGTTCTTGCTGATCTCCGGCGTGAAGAAGGCGTCATGCTCGCCCTCGCCGAGCTGCTGCCCGTCGATGAAGGGCAACTGCTCCTTGAGGATACCGGCATCGCCCGTCACCTCGATGTAGCGGGCCGTCGCGTGCGCCAGCCAGACGACGTCGTCCGAGATCATCGTGCGCACCCCGGCATCGGTGCGCGGCAGCCACCAATGCTGCACGTCGCCTTCCGGGAATTGCCGGCGCGCCGCGTTGAGGATCTGGTCGCGCGCCAGCTTCGAGTCATGCGCCAGAAGCGAGAGCGTGTCCTGCAACTGGTCGCGGAAGCCGAACGCGCCGCTCGCCTGGTAGAAGGCCGAGCGCGCGCGGATGCGGCAGGCCAGGCTCTGGTAAGGCAGCCAATGGTTGACCATGGCGTTCATCGCTTCGTCGGGCGTCTCGACCTGGATAGTATCGAGGAAGCCGCGCCAGACGCGCTCGTTATCGGCCAGGCGCTGATCGAAATCCTTGCCGCGATGGGTCTGCACCAGCGCGCTCGCCTCGGCGGGCGTGGCAGCGTCGCCAAGCAGCCAGGACAGTGTCACGTCGCCGCCGGCGGGAATGTCGATGTCGCTGGCGACGACAGCGCAGGGATCGTCGCCCGCCTCGATGCGGCCGGAAAGCGCAAGCCCGCCAAGCACGGCCTGCGGATATTCGGTCGTGCCGTGCCTGCCGATGAACTCGCTGCGGTCGGCGGTTACCGAATGGACAGGATGGCTGGCTGCCAGGAAGGCGACACGCTCGCCGAAGTCGAGGCCATAGGGATTCTGCGCCAGCATGGCGCCGGTGGCAGCGTCGCGCGACGGCACGATGGTCGCCGCCGTGCGCGAGCGATGGCCGCCCAGCACCCATTCGGCATAGGCGTAAATGCGCAGCCGCGCCGGTGCCGGGCCGGCATTCTGGATGCGCAGCCGGGTGATCTTCACAGGATCGGTGGGATCGACCACCTGCGTCAGGTCCATCGACAGCGAACCGCGCTTGGAGCGGAAGGTCGAGAAGCCCTGGCCGTGCCAGGTCTCATAGGTCATCGATGGATCGCGAACCGTCGCAGCCATCGGCGAGAAGGCCTTGCCGCTCAATTGGTCGAAAATATAGAAGCCTTCGCCTGGCCGGTTCGACACTGGGTCGTTCGACCACGGCGTCAGCTGGTAGTCGCGGCTGTTGCGGCTCCAGGTGAAGCCGGCGCCTTCGGCCGAGACGTGGAAGCCGAACGAGGCGTTGGAGATGACGTTGATCCAGGGCTGCGGCGTCGAACGCCGGCCGGTCAGCCGCGTCACATAGTGGCGGCCGTCGCCGTCGAAGCCGCCAAAGCCGTTCCAGAGGCTGAGACCGCTGCCGTCGGCGGCGATATCGGCTCCGCTTCGGCTTGCCGGCACCGGCAAGGGCAGCGGTGGAACGGGCTCGCGCGGTGTGCCGCCCTCGGCCTGCATCAAGGCGTCGCGGGCCTGGAGCGCCGCCGTCTCGGCACGTTCGAGCTGATCGAAGATCGTGCCGTTGCGGGTGTGCAGCACGACCCGCGCCACCGACAGCAAGGTCTTGTAGGTCGGCTCGTCCATCAGGTCGCGGCGCACCGCGAAGATGTGCTGGCGGGGCCCGAGCTCACGGCCGCGCAGGCGGCTGTTCTCGCACAGCGTCTCCACCGCGCGCTGCAGGTCCTGCACATAGGACGAGGCCTGCTCGTTGACGACGACGAAGTCGATCATCATGCCCCGCGCCCGCATATATTCCTGGAAGCGGAGCGCCTGGGCGACGATCTCGAGATCGGCGACGTCGCCGATGCGCACGAGGAAGATCGGGAAATCGCCGGAGATGCTGGTCGGCCACAGGCTCGACTGGCGGCCGAGGCCCGACGCTATGGATTCCGCCGGCAGGCGCAGGAACGGATCGGGATAGATCAAATAGCGCGCCAGCTTCTGCACATTGGCGGCGTCGGTGAGGCTGAGCCCCAGATGGCGCGTCTGCACCTGGCTGCGCGTCCAGGCAAGCATGGCCTGGCGGGCGAAGCTCTCCTGGTGGTCGAGACGGGCGATCGCCTCGTCGAGCTCGCCGCGATTGGCGCCGACGGCGGTCCAGAAGGTCAGCGATATCTTCTTGTTGGCCGGAACGCGCACCTGGCGGCGCAGCGCCGCTACCGGGTCGAGGGTGAAGCCCTGGCTACCCGAAAGCCTGACGCCGGGGTCGAAGGCGACGGCATCGGCGATGGTGCGGCCACGGCCGATGAAGGCGCGCCGGTCGGTCTCGGCCTCGGCATCGCGCGACGGGCCGGACGGGTCGGTGACGAAATGCACCATGGTGAGGTCGGGATCGTTGTTGTCGCGCTTGCGCCTTGTGGCGAAGATCGCGCTGTTGTTCGGCGCGATCTCGGTCTCGACGAACATCTTGGAGAACGCCGGATGCGCGTTGTCCGACGTCTCGTTGCCGAGCACCAGCTCGGCGAAGGAGGTCACTTCGATGTGCCGGTCGGTGGCGCCGTCATTGTAGAGTGTGATGCGGCGGCCTTCGCCATTGCCTTCTGAAATGACGATGCATTCGACTTCCGAACGCAGCGAACCCACCGTCTTGGTGAAGCTCGCCTTGTCGTCGCCAAACAGCGTCTGGACGCGCTCGCCCTCGGCGCGCTTCGGCTCCGCGGTAGCGGACCACCAGTCGCCGGTCGCCGCGTCGCGCAGGAAGATATAGGAGCCGAGGCGATCCTCGCTCGGATCCGGCTGCCAGCGGGTGACGGCAAGCTCGCCGAAGCGGCTGTAGCCGGACCCGGTGGCGGTGACCATGACCGAATAGCGGCCGTTGGACATGACGTTGGTCGCCCGCAGCGCCTTGATCGGATCGAGCACGACACGGCTGTCCGGGCTCTCGGCCTCGGTCTCGTCCTTGGAGCGCTCGTCGGCTTCCGTCCTGACAGTCGCCGTCGGAATGTCGCGCGGCGCCTTCTCCTGCAGCAGAAGCTCGGCCGATTCGATCACCGGGTCGCTGTGGAAACGCTCGCGCAGCCGGCCCTCGAAAATAGCGTCGGCTACCGCCGCGATCGTCATGCCGGAATGGTGCGCCATATAGTTCTGCACCACAGCGTGGTCGGTGCCTTCGGGCACGCGTTGCGGCGTGAAATCGACCGCGTCGTAGAAGCCGTGGCGGCCGAGCGCGCCGATCGAACGTAGCCGCTGCAGGTTCTGCACCGCCTCGCGCGGATTGAACTGTGCGGCCAGGATCGTCGCATAGGGCGCGATCACGGTGTTCTGGCCAAGGCCGCGCTTCAGGCCGAGCCCGGGCACGCCGAAATTGGTGTACTGATAGGTGAGCTCGCGGTCGCGGGCGTTGTAGGCCGCTTCCGAAATGCCCCAGGGCACGTTCTTGGAACGCGCATACTGGATCTGGCGCTTGATGATGAGCTTGCTGGTCTGGTTGAGGATCGAGCCCTGCGGCTCCTTCATCACCAGCGGCGGCATCAGATACTCGAACATCGAGCCCGACCAGGACATCAGCGCGCCCTGGAAGCCGATCTCGACGATCGGCCGTCCCAGACGGAACCAGTGCTCGGTCGGCAGGTCGCCCTTGGCGATGGCGAACAGGCTGGTGAGCCGCGCCTCGGAAGCAAGCAGGTCGTAGCAGCTCTCGTCGAGCTGGCGCTCCTCGACGCGGTAACCGATCGAGAGCAGCTTGCGCTCCTGCCGCATCAGGAAGGAGAAATCCATTTCGAAGGCGTAGCGGCGACAGCGCTCGCGCAAGGCGAGCAGCTTGGCGCGCAGAGCGGCGACCGCGCTATCGTCATTGTGCGAGTCGTGCACATGCGCCTCGCAGGTCGCTTCCAGCCTGGCCGCCCAATCGGCAATGACATCGCTCTTCGGCGATGCCGCCTCGGTGTGGATGGCGGTGGCGAGCTTGCGGATTTCGCCCGCCAGTACCGCAAGGTTGATGGTGCGGATCGACGCCATCTCGGGCTGCGCCTTGATGGTCGCCACCGCGCGACGCATGCCGTCGAGACGGTCGGCAAGGCGCTGGCGCAGCGGCCGCAGTTGCCGGCGGTCGTCCGGCAGCTCGTCCAGGCTCTCGTCAAGGATGGTGACGGTGTCGATGATGCCTTCGAAATCGCCTTGCAGATGCACGGATGGCGCTTCGGCCCATTCGGCGCAGGACGCCGCCACCGCGACGAGATGTCCAGCGAGATTGCCGCTGTCGACCGCCGAGATGTAGAGCGGATAGAGCGGCTTCAGTGTCGTGGTGTCATACCAGTTATAGAGATGGCCGCGATCGCGCGGCATGTTCTCGATGGTCGTCATCGTGGCGTCGATGCGGGTGATGGCGTCCGACAGGCTGATCCAGCCGAAATCGCGCGCCGATACAACCGAGAGCAGATAGACACCGATATTGGTCGGCGAGGTGCGCGGCGCCACAACCGGCGCCGGGCTTTCCTGGAAATTATCCGGCGGCAGGTGATGCTGCTCGGCCGTCACGAAGGTCTCGAAATAGTGCCAGGTGCGGCGCGCGAAGGTGCGCAGCGCGTGGATGTCGGCGGTCGAGATGCGCAGCCTGTCCTCGGTCTCGGCCGAGCGGCTGATCCAGCAGGCGACGGCGGGCGAAGCGATCCAGAAGATGGCGAAGAAGAAGGCGACGAAGGCGCCGGTGGAATCGGCCAGCACCGGAATCGCCAGGCCGACGACGCCGATGATCACCGCGCCATACATCATGCCATAATAGGCGCCGAGATCGTTGCCGCCCTTGGCGGCTTGCGAGGCGGTACGCCATTCCAAAAGATTTTGCCGGCTGACGAAGAGCCGATAGATGGTGCGGATGATGGCATCGCCCATCATCCAGGCGAGATGCGCCATCAAAAGCACTTTCAATGCCACGAGCGCGGTGCCGAACACGGTATCGCGGGCCAAGGCGGAGAAATGGCCCCGCGGCGTCTGGTCGCCGCTCTTCGGCAGGATGCCGTTCACGATGTCGAAGGTCGGCGCCATGAACAGGCTGAGGATCATAAGAGCCTGCCACTGCGCCGCCTGGGTGAAGGGCAGCAGCGTCCAGCCGGCAACGCAGGCCATGACCCAGAAGATCGGGGTGACCGAGCGGCGCAGATTGTCGACCATCTTCCAGCGCGACAGCGCAGGCACGCCGGAGCGCGGGTCGAAGATGTAGCCGAGCAGCTGCCAGTCGCCGCGCGCCCAGCGGTGGTGGCGCGAGGCGTCGACCGAGTAGCGGGTCGGATAGTCCTCGACCAGCTCGACGTCGGTGACCAGCGCGGCGCGTGCCAGCGCGCCTTCGAGCAGATCGTGGCTGAGGATGGTGTTTTCGTCGATGCGGTTCTTCAGCGCCGCTTCGAAGGCGTCGATATGATAGAGGCCCTTGCCGGTGAAGGAGCCGTCGCCGAAGACGTCCTGGTAGAGGTCGGAGACCGCGAAGACATAGGGGTCGAGACCGCGATTGGCCGAGAAGACACGCTGGAAGAAGGAGGCGTCGTCGCCGCTGGTGAGCGAAGCGGTGATGCGCGGCTGCAGGATGGTGTAGCCGGCGGTGACGATACGCTTGACCGGATCGAAATGCGGGCGGTTCAGCGGATGGGCGAGCTTGCCGACCAGGTCCGAAACCGCGTCGCGCGTGGTGCGCGTGTCGGCGTCGAGCGTCATCACATAGACGACGTTTTCCGGCAGCGGGACGTCGAGCGGCAGGAAGGTGGTATCGCTGTCGCCGCGCAAAAGAAGGTTCAGCTCATGCAGCTTGCCGCGCTTGCGCTCCCAGCCCATCCAGCAGCCCTGCGCCTGGTTATAGAGCCGGCGGCGATGCAAGAGGTAGAAGCGCGGCGAACCTTCGGACGGATAGCGGGCGTTGAGCCTGGCGATCTCGTCGCGGGCATATTGCAGGATCTCGATGTCGGCGACGTCGATCTCGGTCTTGGAATCCGGCCAGTCGGACAACAGCGCGAAACGGATCTCGTCCGCCGTGTTGGCGAGGTGGTGCACCTCGATGTTGCGGATGTTTTCCTCGACGTCGTCGCGCGAGCCGATCAGCGAAGGCACCACGACCAAGGTGCGCGATTCGGCCGGGATGCCGTGCTTGTTGTAATCGTAGCCGACAAGCCTGGTCGGTTTCAGGAACAGCGCCACCACGGTGTTGAAGAAGGCCAGCGCGCCTTCGCTGGCCGGAACGGCAAACAGCGCCAGCATCAGCGTGATCGATTCCACCGACAGGCCGAGATTGGCGAGCGCCCTGCCCGACAGCACCAGCAGCAGCGCCGTCAACAGGAAAACCGGCACGACGATGCCCAGCCAGCCGGCGCTGGCAAAGCCTCGTTTGAAGGTCACATAGAAAGGCGGCCGGTAGCCGATCGCCCTTTCCAGCTCCTGCCGGCGCGGGCCGACCAGGAAGAAGCCGACATCGGTGTGCACGGCGGGGTCCGCTGTTTCCGGCACGCCGGACGCATCGGTGAGGCCGGGTGTGTGGCCGGCAAGCTCGATCGCCTTTTCGGCGACGCGGTACTCGGAGAGATGCGAGCGGCGCGCCAACTGTTCGATCGCGGTGCGGTACTGGTCGCGCGAGAAGAAATCGAGGTTGGCGAAATCGGTCTTGTCGCGCAGCAGCGTGTCGATGCGGCTGACGCCCTCGAACCAGACCGTCCAGTCGACGTCATTGATGAGGCGCAGACCGCGAATGATGTTGCCGGTGGTGACATTGCCCGAGGACAGCGTCTGATGCTCGGAGATGATGATCTCCTCGGCATCGGAACCGGTCTTTTCGAGCTCGCCTTCCAGCCATTCCAGCGCGCGGCCGGCGTTCTGCGATCCGTCGCGCAGGCGGTAGAGCAGTTGGGTGGCGAAGGTGGTGTCCTGCGCATGCGCGCTGTAGTTCGATAGGATCCTGGTGCGGTCGGCATTGTCGTCGGTCGCCAGAACCCGGTCGGCGACCTCGTTGGCGGTCTGGCGCATCTGCCTGGTGCGCTCGACGCGCACGGCGATGCGGCGCAGGTTCTCGATGAGCACGAAGCGCAACAGCGACGGCAGCGCCCAGAGCTCGCCGATCTTCATCGGCTCGACCGACTGGAAACCCTCGACGATCGCCTTGAACATGTTGGCCGAGACGGAGCTGTCGGAATGCTCGACATAGCTCCAGGCCACGACGAAGGCGCGTGGCAGCACCGTGCCGTCGCCGAGCGTGAGCGTCGGCAACTGCCGGTAGAAGCGGCGCGGCAGGTCGCGCTTGACCTGGAAGATGGTCTCCTCGACGAGGTAATTGTTGTCCAGCAGCCATTGTGCGGCCGGCGTGATGGTCTCGCCCTTGGCCTGCGCCGCATTGGTCGAGCGGTAGACTTCGAGAATTTTCTTGGCGCTATCGCGGATGCGTGCCTGGAACTCGAACGGGGCGAGGCCGAACAATTCCTTGACCTCGCCCTTGGCGAGCGCGACGCCCAAGCCACGCAGCCGGTCCTCAGGCAGGAAATTGGAGCGTATCGGCGCGTCCGTCGCCGCCGGGAAGCCGGCGCTTGTCTGTTCGATCTTGTTGGGATTGGTCTGAATGTTCATTGAAAATTCCGTAAGCGGGGGCGCAATGCGGCGTCACCGCCACGGCAATGGCCCTAAAACCGGTTCAATTGCAATTGGTTGCATCACTGATCGGCCGAAAGTTTGTTTTGCGCACCACAACCGGGGCGTGCCCTTTCGACAGCTCGTGGGCGAACGCCCCTCGCTCTCCGCCCCCGGTTGGATCAGGGCAAGGATTCGGGCTTTTTCGTGGTACATGCAAGGGGCCGGGCGATAATTCGCCCAAGCCGCGATCATGTTTGGCAACAGCCGTTAATGGTTGGCGGCGAGGCGGTGGAGCCCGATCACGAAAAGCAGGCCCCGCCCCTTAGGCTGAAGCCGCAATTCCGGGCTGTCGCGGTCGAGGATCAGCGTGTCGAGCGGTCCGAGGCTCGGCCCATCGTCCGTGAGGGGCGTGGCGCCGGCACCGACGGCAAGAACGAGCGTGGTGTCGGCGCGCGGCGCGATCCGAATCTCGGCGGTGAAAGACCGGCGCTCGACCTCATGGGTCATGCGGCCACGGCGGGTCATGATGTTGAGATCGGTGATCGGGCCGCCGATCAGCGCCGCGCCGGTCGGCACGTCGCCCGGAAAGGCGAGCGGCGCCGAGGCCATGGTCAACCGCGCCGGCGCCTGGCCGGCAATGTCGAGAACGATCCCTTCGCCTTCCAGCACCGACAGTGTTCGATCTATGCCTGCGAAGCTTGAGAACGGGCCGCTCGTATCGACCCGGGCCATCGAGACGCGCCAGTCGAAATCCTCGAGCCCGGCGCCGCCGGGCGAAACGGCGATTTCGGTCGTCGTGCCGCCGCCATTCTTCCACGGCATGACGCGGTAATCGGCGGCACGAAGGATGCGCATTTGGCTCAGACCCGGACGACTTCAAGTCGATTCGACCTGAAATCATCCGGCTCTGTCTTTTTGGTGAGGAGCATGATGTTGTCCGAAAACCGCTTCACACTTTTCGGCATCATGCTCTAGCCCAGGATGCCCGGCAGGTTCAGTTGGTGCTCCTTGGCGCACTGGATGGCGATGTCGTAGCCGGCATCGGCATGGCGCATGACGCCGGTCGCCGGATCGTTCCACAACACGCGCTCCAGGCGCTTTGCCGCGTCAGCCGTGCCGTCGGCGACGATGACCATGCCGGCATGCTGCGAGAAGCCCATGCCGACGCCGCCGCCATGGTGCAGCGACACCCAGGTCGCGCCCGACGCGGTGTTGAGCAGCGCGTTGAGCAGCGGCCAGTCGGAAACGGCGTCGGAGCCGTCCTTCATCGCTTCGGTCTCGCGATTCGGCGAGGCGACCGAGCCGGAATCGAGATGGTCGCGGCCGATGACGACAGGCGCCTTGAGCTCGCCCTTGGCCACCATCTCATTAAAAGCGAGGCCGAGGCGATGGCGATCACCGAGACCGACCCAGCAGATGCGCGCCGGCAATCCCTGGAACGAGATGCGCTCGCGCGCCATGTCCAACCAGTTGTGGAGATGCGTATTACCGGGGGTCAGCTCGCGCACCTTGGCGTCGGTTTTGTAGATATCCTCCGGATCGCCCGAGAGCGCCGCCCAGCGGAACGGACCGATACCGCGGCAGAACAGCGGCCGGATATAGGCCGGCACGAAGCCCGGGAAAGCGAAGGCGTTCTCGAAACCCTCGTCCTTGGCGACCTGGCGGATGTTGTTGCCGTAGTCGAGCGTCGGCACGCCGGCGTTCCAGAACGCCACCATCGCCTCGACATGCTCGCGCATCGATGCTCGGGCGGCCTTTTCGACGGCCCTCGGATCCGAGATGCGCTTCTCGCGCCACTCGGCCATCGTCCAGCCCTTCGGCAGATAGCCGTTGATCGGGTCATGCGCCGAGGTCTGGTCGGTGAGAATGTCGGGGCGGATGCCGCGTTTGAACATCTCCGGCACGATCTCGGCGGCGTTGCCGAGAAGCCCGACCGATTTTGCTTCGCCGGCCTTGGTCCAGCGATTGATCATGTCCATCGCTTCGTCGAGCGTCTCGGCCTTCTCGTCGACATAGCGGGTGCGCAGGCGGAAATCGATCGAGTCC
The DNA here is from genome assembly GCF_020165255.1 of Mesorhizobium sp. CA12. Lineage (NCBI taxonomy): Bacteria > Pseudomonadati > Pseudomonadota > Alphaproteobacteria > Hyphomicrobiales > Phyllobacteriaceae > Mesorhizobium > Mesorhizobium sp. CA12. The sequence goes on along the minus strand of NZ_JAIUHT010000004.1, from coordinate 305,012 downwards.
GGGTTGCACTCAATCGCGAGGCAGGAAGCGCCGGCCATGACGGCGGCCAGAGGCTGGGCGCCGCCCATGCCGCCGAGGCCGCCGGTGAGAATCCATTTGCCCTTGAGGTCGCCATTGTAGTGCTGGCGGCCGGCTTCCACGAAAGTCTCGTAGGTGCCCTGAACGATGCCTTGCGTGCCGATATAGATCCAGGAGCCGGCCGTCATCTGGCCGTACATCATCAGGCCCTTCCTATCGAGCTCATTGAACTTCTCCCAAGTCGCCCAGTGCGGCACGATGTTGGAGTTGGCGATGAGCACGCGCGGCGCATTGGCGTGGGTTTTGAAGACGCCGACCGGCTTGCCCGACTGCACCAGAAGTGTCTCGTCCTCGCCCAACGTCTTCAGCGACGCGGCGATACGGTCGAAATCGTTCCAGGTGCGCGCCGCCCGACCGATGCCGCCATAGACGACGAGCTCGTTCGGATTCTCGGCGACCTCGGGATCGAGATTGTTCATCAGCATGCGCAGCGGCGCTTCCGTCGTCCAGTAGCGGGCGTTGAGCTTGTCGCCGCGGGGGGCGCGCACTTCACGGATGTTGTGACGAGGATCGGTCATCATTGTCCCTTTCAAGCAAGGCGGGCAGCGCGTCAGCGCCCGGCCCAGTCAATGGCGGTTTCGAGGATTGTTTTGAGCGTGGCGCGGATCGGCGCGGCATAGCTTGGGTCGTAAGGCACCGGCCAATTTTCCGGCGAACCTTTTTCCGCAGGCTCGCGCATGTAGCCGCGGTTGGAGAGCTCCATCTGCAGCGCATGCACGCCGTTCCCGGGCCGGCCGAAGCTTCTGGTGATCCAGCCGCCCTTGAAGCGGCCGTTGACCACCCAGGTCTCGCCGGTCGCGGCCAGGATGGCGGCCACTTTTTCCTGCAGCACGGGATCGGTGCTTTTGCCGTCATTGGTGCCAAGGTTGAAGACCGGCAGCGTGCCGTCGAACAGGCGGGGCAGCACCGAGCGGATCGAATGGCAGTCATAGAGCACGATCTTGTCATGTATGCCGCGCAGCCGGTCGATCTCGGCCTGCAGGGCGGCATGGTAAGGCTCGAAATAGGTCTCGCGGCGCTGGTCGATCTCGGATGGGCTCGGCTCCTCACCCATGCGGTAGAGCGGATCGCCGTCAAACGTGTCTGTCGGGCAAAGGGTGGTCGTCGCCTGCCCGGGATAGAGCGAAACGCCCGACGGATCGCGGTTGACGTCGATAACGGTACGCGAGATGGCGGTGTGCACGACGGTTGCGCCGAGGTCGGCGGCGAAATCATAGAGCTTGTCGATCCACCAGTCGCAGTCGCGCCGCCCGAGCCAAGTCGAGACGAGGTGCGAGTCGAGGCCGGCGAGGTCGATGCCGGTGTGCGGGATCGAAACCAGCAGCGGCGCGGTGCCCTGGGTGACGGTGAGCCAATTGGGTGAGGTCATGAGAGACCTCCATACGTTGGCGCCCTACGGCGCCCCCCTCTGTCCTGCCGGACATCTCCCCCTCTTGGGGGGAGATCAGATGTCACGACGGCTTTCGCCAATCGCCTGCGTTGAAGGAAGAGCGGCGCCAAAGCCGCTGCTGATCTCCCCCCTAGAGGGGGAGATGGCCGGCAGGCCAGAGGGGGGCACGAAGGAACTCGATCTAGCCTGGAGAGCGCTCTCACGACGCGATCCCCGGCAGCTTCACGGCACCCGCCGCATTCACCGCGGCGCCGCTGCGGACCATGGCGATCGCCTTCTCCATGTCGGGATGGAAATGGCGGTCATTGTCGAGATGCGGGACTTCGGCCCGGACCAATTTGCGCACCGCCTCCAGCGCCTCGCTGGATGCAAGCGGCGCGTGAAAATCGCAGCCTTGCGCGGCGGCCAGCAATTCGATGCCGATGACGGCGGTCGCATTCTCGATCATGCCGAGCAGCCGGCGCGCGCCGTGGGCGGCCATCGAGACATGATCTTCCTGGTTGGCCGACGTCGGAATGGAATCGACGCTCGCCGGGTAGGCCTTCTGCTTGTTTTCGGAAACGAGCGCAGCTGCCGTCACCTGCGGGATCATGAAACCGGAGTTCAGACCTGGTTTCGGCGTCAGGAAGGCCGGCATGCCGGACAATGCCGGATCGACCAGCATGGCGATGCGACGCTCCGACAGCGAGCCGATCTCGCAAACCGCAAGCGCGATCATGTCGGCGGCGAAGGCCACCGGCTCGGCGTGGAAATTGCCGCCTGACAGCGCGGTGTCGTCCTCGGCGAAGATCAGCGGGTTGTCGGTGACGCCGTTGGCTTCCGCCTCGAGCGTGTCGGCGGCCTTGCGCAGCACGTCGAGCGCAGCGCCCATCACCTGCGGCTGGCAGCGCAGGCAGTACGGATCCTGCACGCGCTCATCGCCGACACGGTGTGATTCACGAATGGCGCTGCCGGCCATGAGATTACGCAGCGCGTCCGCCGTCTCGATCTGGCCACGATGCTTGCGCAACAGATGGATGCGCGGGTCGAAGGGGGCGTCGGAACCCTTGGCGGCATCGGTCGACAGCGCGCCGGCGACCAGCGCCGACTGGTAAAGAACCTCGGCCTCGAACAGGCCGGCGAGCGCGAAGGCGGTGGAGAACTGCGTGCCGTTGAGCAGCGCGAGACCCTCCTTGGCGCCTAATGTCACCGCCTCCAGTCCATGCGAGACGAAGGCCACCTTGGCCGGGAACCGGCCATGCGGGGTAAAGCATTCGCCGACGCCGATCATGACGGCGGTCATATGCGAAAGCGGCGCGAGGTCGCCGGAAGCGCCGACCGAGCCTTGCGCCGGCACCACCGGAATGACGTCGTTGGCGAGCATTGCTTCCAGCAATTCGATGGTCTGGGGCCGCACGCCGGATGCGCCCTGGGCCAGGCTGGCGAGTTTCAGCGCCATCATCAGCCGCACCACGGCGACGGGCATCGGCTCGCCGACGCCGGCGGCATGTGAGAGCACGATGTTGCGCTGGAGCGTTTCGAGGTCGTTTGCCGGGATGCGGACGCTGGCCAGCTTGCCGAAGCCGGTGTTGATGCCATAGACCGGTTCGCCCTTGGCGAGGATGCGGGCGACCGCCTCGGCGCTGTCCCGGATCTTCGGCCGGCAGGCATCGTCGAGTTTCGGCATGGCGCCGCGATAGATGGCGCGCCAGTCGGCAAGCGTGGCGTTGCCGGGCGTCAGGGTAAGTTCGGTCATTGTCCTCTCCAGATACGGGCATGGAGCGGGTTGAAGCCCATGCGGTAGACGAGTTCGGCCGGGCGCTCGATGTCCCAGATGGCGAGATCGGCCGATTTGCCGGCTTCCAGCGTGCCGGTCTGTTCAAGCAAGCCCAACGCCCGCGCGGCTTCGCGCGTGACGCCGGCGAGGCATTCGTCGACGGTCATGCCGAACAGCGTCGCGGCCATGTTCATGGTGAGCAGCAGCGAGGTGAGCGGCGACGTGCCGGGATTGGAGTCGGTGGCGACAGCCATCTTCACGCCGTGGCGGCGAAAGAGATCGACCGGCGGCTTCTTGGTCTCGCGGATGAAGTAGTAAGCGCCGGGCAGGATGGTCGCCACGGTGCCGGCCTTGGCCATCGCTTCGGCTCCTTCCTCGTCCGTATATTCGAGGTGGTCGGCGGACAAGGCTCCATAGCGGGCGGCAAGCGCTGCGCCATGCAGGTTGGACAGCTGGTCGGCGTGGAGTTTTACCGGCAGGCCGAGCGCCTTTGCCTTATCGAACACGCGCGCCATTTGCTCCGGCGAGAAGGCGATGCCCTCGCAAAAACCATCGACCGCGTCGGCGAGCTTTTCGGCGGCGACTTGCGGCAGGATCGTGCCGGAGACGAGATCGATGAAGGCATCCTTGTCGCCCTTGGCTTCCGGCGGCAGGGCGTGGGCGGCGAGACAAGTGGTGCGGATTGTCACCGGACGCCCATTGGCCAGACGGCGGGCGGCGCGCAGCGACTTTTTCTCATTCTCGGCATCGAGGCCGTAGCCGGACTTGACCTCGACGGTGGTGACGCCTTCGGCGATCAGCGCGTCGAGCCGCGGCAGCGTCTGGGCGACAAGGTCGTCTTCGCTTGCGGCGCGCAGCGACGTGACCGAGGAGACGATGCCGCCGCCGGCGCGTGCCACTTCCTCATATGTGGCGCCGTCCAGCCGCATCTCGAACTCATTGGCGCGGTTTCCCGCATAGACAAGATGCGTGTGACAGTCGATCAGGCCGGGGGTGATCCAGCGTCCAGCGCAATCGACGGTCTCGGCGCCCTGCCCGGCCGCAGCCGGCATGTCGGCTTCGGGGCCGGCATAGACGATAAGCCCGTCACGCGCGGCGACCGCGCCTTTCTCGACGATGCCGAGACCGGCCGCACCCTCGGCCATGGTCGCCAGGCGCGCATTGCGCCAAACCCGATGGCCGCTCCTGTTGTTTGCTCCACCCATCATCTTTTCCATTTGAAAGGATGCTGATTATGTATATACATATTGAAACGCGACGCAAGCAATATCGTCGCTCACGCATCGAGATTTGGAGACGCAGGTGACGGCGATCTTTGCGGAACAGGCGCTTCTGCCCGAGGGCTGGCAAAGCAATGTGAGGATCACTTTCGACGGCAGCCGCATCTCGAAGGTCGAGGCCAGCGCTTCCGTGCAAGCCGGCGACGAGCGCCATGCCATCGTCGTGCCCGGCATGCCCAATTTGCACAGCCACGCCTTCCAGCGCGGCATGGCGGGTCTGGCCGAATTGCGCGGCCCTTCGGCCGACAGTTTCTGGAGCTGGCGCGAGGTGATGTACCGCTGCGCGCTGTCGATGAAGCCGGACCAGGTCGAGGCTGTGGCGGCGCAGCTTTATGTCGAAATGCTGGAGGCCGGTTTTTCGCGCGTCGGCGAGTTTCATTATCTGCATCACGACCGCGACGGGCAGCCTTATGCCAATATCGCTGAGATGGCAGAGCGGATCTCGGCTGCCGCCTCAGACACCGGCATCGGCCTGACGCTGCTGCCGGTTTTTTACGCCCATTCGTCCTTCGGCGGCGCGGCTCCCAATGAGGGCCAGCGGCGATTCATCAATGATGTCGAGCGCTTCGGACGTCTGCTTGAGAAAAGCCGCGAGGCGGTTCATTCGCTGGAGCAGGCCGTCGTCGGCGTTGCGCCGCACAGCCTGCGCGCCGCAACGCCGGACGAACTCGATGCGGTCGCCGCGATGGCGCCGGACGGCCCGATCCACATCCATGTCGCCGAGCAGATGAAGGAAGTCGAGGACTGCGTCGCCTGGTCGGGCAAGCGTCCGGTCGAATTCCTGCTGGCCAACGCCAAAGTCGACAAGCGCTGGTGCCTGATCCACGCCACCCATATGACCGAAGCCGAGACGATTGCCATGGCCCGGACCGGCGCCGTCGCCGGACTCTGTCCGATCACCGAAGCCAATCTCGGTGACGGTACGTTCGCGGCGCCACTGTTCATCGAGCATGGCGGCCGCTTTGGCGTCGGCTCCGACTCCAATGTGCTGATCGGCCTGTCGGACGAGCTTCGGCAGCTCGAATATTCGCAGCGCCTCGCCCATCGCGCCCGCAATGTGCTGGCCCGCACCGGCGGCTCGACGGGGCGCGCCCTGTTCGACGCCTCGCTCGACGGCGGCAGCCAGGCGCTCGGCGCCGGTCCGGCGCAAATTGCCGCCGGCTGCCCCGCCGATTTGGTCTCGCTCGACGCTGGCCATCCTTCGGTTGCCGGCAAGGCTGGCGACGCGATCCTCGACACCTGGATTTTCGCCAACGGCAGCAAGGTCGATTGCGTTTGGGTGCATGGCAAGAAGCAGGTCAGCGGCGGCAGACATGCCAAGCGCGAGGCGGTTGCCAAGCGGTTCCGCGAAGTCATGACCGCATTGTCGCAGGGCTGAACAGGAACATCCGATGAGCCTTGTCGAGATAGATGACATCGAAGGCGGCGAGATCCTCTCGCTGCATCAACGCATCCTGTCGGATATCCGCGAAAAGATCCTGTCGGGCGCCTGGGCGCCGGGCCATCGCATCCCCTTCGAGCACGAGCTGACGGATCACTACAATTGCTCGCGCATGACGGTGAACAAGGCGCTGTCGCAGTTGGCCAAGGCCGGGCTGATCGAGCGCCGCCGCCGCTCCGGTAGTTTCGTGCGCCAGCCGCAGTCGCAAGCGGCGGTGCTTGAGCTGCATGACATCAGAATCGAGGTCGAGGCGCTCGGCCTGCCCTATCGCTATAAGCGGCTGGAACGCCTGAAGCGGCGCAGTGGCACCGAGGACCGCGCGCTGCTCGGGCTTTCCCGATCAGGTCCGGTGCTGGCGCTGGAGGGCTTGCATTTTGCCGGCGAACGGCCGTTCGCGCTGGAGCAGCGGCTGATCAATCTTTCTGCGGTGGCCGAGGCAGCCGAGGAGGAATTTCTCGACATCGCGCCAGGCCCGTGGCTGATCGGCCGCGTTCCGTGGAGCGAGGCCGAGCACCGCATCCGCGCCATGGCCGCCGACGAGACGATCGCCGATGCGCTAGACATCGACGTGGGCGCGCCCTGCCTGGTGGTCGAACGCCGCACCTGGAGCGCCGAGCATCCGGTGACGCATGTTCGGTTCATCTATCCGGCGGAGAGCCACACGCTGGTGGCGCGATTTACCCCGTCGCAGGGGTGAGCTCTTCTCCTCCCCCCTTGTGGGAGAAGGTGGATCGGCGCGCAGCGCCGAGACGGATGAGGGGTGTTCCAGCGGAGTGAGACGCTGGCATTCCCTGGAGCACCCCTCATCCGGCCGCTTCGCGGCCACCTTCTCCCACAAGGGGAGAAGGGAAAGTCGGCGCCTCAGATCGCCGCAGTCACAATAATCTCGACCAGATATTCCGGGGCGGCGAGCTTGGCTTCGCCGGTGGCGCGTGCTGGGGTATGGCCTTGCGGCACCCACTTGTCCCATTCCGAGTTCATTTCGGCGAAGGTGCCCATGTCGGCCAGCCAGATGATCGCCTGGACGATCTTGGTCTTGTCGGTGCCGGCCTTGGCGAGCAATTCGTCGATGGTCTTGAGGATGTCGCGGGTCTGCGAGGCAACGTTGCCGCCGGGCTCGCCGACCTGGCCGGCCAGATAGACGGTGTTGCCATGGATGACGATCTGGCTCATGCGCGGGCCGACATCGATGCGACGAATGCTCATTGGAGGTTCCTTCGTTATGGGAGTCGCTGCTCTTTAGAGTCCGGGCGGACGCGGGGCAAGGCCGGCGGACGCGAAACCAATTGAGCCAAGTATCCGGTCTCTGCCGCCCACCTACACGGCGAGTTGACCGGTCGTGACACAATTGCGCCAGCCTGGCGTGTTGACTAATGTAATAACATCACATATCGACAGCTCACTCGATTTCGCGGACCGCCGCCCGATGACCAATGCCTGCCTGACTTTCCACGACCTGACGCTGGGCTACAACAGCCACGCGGCCATCCATCATTTGAACGGCACCGTCCGCAAAGGTTCGCTGACCGCGGTGGTCGGCGCCAACGGCTCGGGCAAATCGACGCTGATGAAGGGCATCGTCGGCGTGCTGAAGCCGATGGAAGGCGCGGTGGTCCGCATGCCGGGTGTCCGCACCGCCTATCTTCCGCAGCAGTCGGAGCTCGACCGCTCCTTTCCGGCGCGCGTCGTCGATCTGGTCTCGCTCGGCCTATGGCCAAAGCGCGGCATGCTCGGGCGCTACACCAAAGAGGACCGAGAATCCGTCAGCAAGGCGCTGATGGCGGTCGGGCTCGGCGGCTTCGAGAAGCGGCCGATCGACACGCTGTCCGGCGGACAGCTGCAGCGCACGCTGTTTGCCCGCGTGCTGTTGCAGGACGCCGACCTCATCCTGCTCGACGAGCCGTTCAACGCGGTCGACTCCAAGACCGTGGGCGATCTCATCCAGTTGATAAAGCGCTGGCATGGCGAGGAGCGCACGATCATGGTCGTGATTCACGACCTCGACCTGGTGCGGCAGAATTTCCCGGAGACGCTGCTGCTTGCCCGCCAGCCTGTCGCCTGGGGCGACACCAAGGACACGCTGCGGCCGGAAAATCTGCTCAAGGCAAGGCGCTTCCACGAGGCGTGGGAAGAAAACGCGCCGTGGTGCGAGCCGAGTGAGCATGAACACAGCCATGATCGCGCGCACGATCATGATCATGGGCATGACCACCGACACGACCATCATCACGGCTCCGGACCGAGGGCGGCATGATGGATTTCCTCTACGGCCTGTTCATCGCGCCCTTCGCCGACTTCGCCTTCATGCAGCGGGCGCTGTTCGGCTCGCTGATGCTGTCGCTCGGCGCCTGCCCGGTCGGCGTCTTCCTGATGCTCAGGCGCATGAGCCTGTCGGGCGACGCGATGGCGCATGCCATCCTGCCGGGCGCCGCCGCCGGCTTCCTGCTTTATGGCCTCGAAATCCTGCCGATGACCGTCGGCGGGCTGATCGCCGGCATCATCGTGGCGCTCGGCGCGGGTGCCGTCTCTCGCTTCACCATCCAGCGCGAGGACGCCTCGATGGCGGCCTTCTATCTCATCTCGCTGGCCGTCGGCGTGCTGATGGTGTCGATCCGCGGCTCCAGCGTCGACCTGATGCATGTGCTGTTCGGCACGGTGCTGGCGCTCAACGATGAGGCGCTCATCCTGATCGGCGGAATCGTGGCGGTGACGCTCGCCTGTCTCGCCATCTTCTGGCGCGCGCTTGTCGCCGAGTGCCTCGACCCGCTGTTCCTGCGCTCGGTGAGCCGCATGGGCAGCCCGGTGCATTTCATTTTCTTGGGCCTTGTCGTGCTCAACCTCGTCGGCGGCTTCCAGGCGTTGGGCACGCTGCTGTCGGTCGGACTGATGATGCTGCCTGCCGCCGCGGCCCGCTTCTGGACGGCGCGCGTGGAGCCGATGTGCGCGCTCGCCGTGCTGATCGGCTTCGCCTCTTGCATCGCCGGGCTGCTCTTGTCCTATCACGCCTCGCTGCCTTCCGGTCCGGCGATCATCCTTTCGTCCGGCGTCGTCTATTTCTGCTCGATCCTGTTCGGCACGCGCGGCGTGCTGCGCGCCCGCATCGTGCATCACCGGCACCGCACCGCCTGACCCTCATTCCCACCCCTTAAAAGGAGACGTTGCCAATGCTGAAATCCTTCCGAGCCGCCCTGGCGTTGAGCGTTATAACATTAAGCGCCTTCGCAACCTCGTCAGCCTTCGCGGTGCCGCTCAAGGTCGTGGCGAGCTTCACTGTGATTGCCGACTTCGCGAAAAATGTCGGCGGCGATCGGGTCAACATCACCACCATTGTCGGGCCGGACGGCGACGCGCATGTCTATGAGCCGAGCCCGGCGGACGCGGTGGCGATGGCCAAAGCCGATGTCGTGCTGGTCAACGGCCTGCATTTCGAGGGTTTCCTGCAGCGCCTGGTCGACGCCAGCGCCACCAAGGCCGCGATCGTGACGCTGACCAAGGGCGTGACGCCGATCGACTTCAAGCCGGAATTCGCCGATGCGGATGCCGCCGAAGGTGCTGGCACCGGCGGCGGCAAGACCGTCACCGATCCGCATGCCTTCCAGTCGATCGCCAACGCCAAGATCTATGTGAAGAACATCGCCGACGCGTTCTGCACGGCCGATAGCGCAGGCTGCGACAGCTATAAGGCCAATGCCGCCGCCTATACTGCCAAGCTTGATGGGCTGGAGGGCGAAGTGAAGGCGGCGATCCAGTCGATCCCCCAAGCCAAGCGCGTCGTCATCACCTCGCATGATGCTTTCGGCTATTTCGAGCACGAATACGGCCTGACCTTCCTGGCGCCGCAGGGCATCTCGACCGATTCCGAACCGTCGGCCGCCGATGTCGCCAAGCTGGTTAGCCAAGTCAAGCAGGACAAGGCGGCGGCGATCTTCGTGGAAAACATCACCAATCCGCGGCTGATCGAGCAGATTGCCGGCGAGACCGGCATCAAGGTCGGCGGCACGCTCTATTCGGACGCGCTGTCTCAGCCCGATGGTCCCGCCGCGACCTATATCGACATGATGCACAACAACATCACGCAGATCAAAGGCGCGATCCTGGGAAGCTGAGCGGCCAACATCCAACCGGACCAGGATCGGCCCGGTTGGATTTTCCGGCCCTCACTCTCTATTTGGCAGAGAAATCCGCTCGTACGGATTGCCGCTCATGCCCCGGGGTGGCATGACTGCGCCAAAGAGATTGCGAGGACCACATCATGGAATACCGCCAGATCAGCGACGACTATTCGGTCTCCGGCCAGATCCAGCCGCAGGATATCGCCGCCATCAAGGACGCCGGCTTCAAAAGCGTGATCTGCAACCGGCCGGACGACGAGCAGCCGGGCCAGCCTTCGGCCGGGAGCGTCCAGGCGGCGGCCGAGGCAGCGGGGCTTGCCTTCCGCTACATCCCGGTGATCAGCGGCCAGATCACCATGGACAATGTCGAGGACCAGGCCGCCGCGCTCGACGAGCTCGAAGGCCCGGTGTTCGCCTATTGCCGCTCCGGCGCGCGCTGCACCAACCTTTATGGGCTGATCCAGCAGCAGCGGGGGTGACGGATTGCCGCGAAAGTATGCTGAGATTCAGGTCAGGCCGAGCCGAAAATGGTGGCTTCCGAGAACCGGAGCGGAGCGTACTTAAAGTACGTGAGCACCGGAAGCGCAGGAAGCCGCCATTTGCAGGCCGGCCTCACCTGAATATCAGCACATTTTAAATCGGCAGCGCGCCGGTTTCCTTGAGCGTCTCGAGCACGATCGCCGTCTTCACGTGCTGCACGGATTCGTGCGGCAGGAGCACGCCGTTGACGAACTCGGACAATGATTTGAGGTCGGGCGTCACCACCTTTAGGATGTAATCCATCTCGCCGGTCAGCGCGTGCGCCTCCTGCACTTCGGGCAGGCGGGCGACCAGCTCGCCGAAGCGGCGGGCGTTGTCTCGGTTGTGGGTGGCTAACGTCACCGAGATGACATTGACCAGCGAAAAGCCCAGACGGTCGCGGTCGAGCACGGCACGGTAGCCCTTGATATAGCCGTCTTCCTCGAGCCGCAGGCGGCGGCGCGAGCATTGCGAGGGCGACAGGTTCACGCGCTCCGCCAGATCGTTGTTGGTGAAGCGCGCATCCTCCTGCAAAAGTGCCATTATCTTGCGGTCAAATTGATCAAGTCGCGCATCGTCCATGAATTTCTCCCTGTTCATGCACAAATTGCGCACATGATGAGCATTTCAAGCGGTTGAATGCAAGCACCGTGCGGACACTGCGCGCTATCATCGTTGAAACTGGCCAAGCACGGCCGCGACAGCTTTCGGAGGACTGCCATGGGCCCCTTCCCGCACGACGCCCCGCCTGCCAAGATCAACAAGCAAAACCCAGCCGGCACCGACGGTTTCGAGTTCGTCGAGTTCGCGCATTCGGAGCCCGAAAAGCTCGCCGATTTGTTCACCCGCATGGGTTATGTCGCGGTCGCAAGACACCGCAGCAAGGACATCACCGTCTGGCGCCAGGGCGATATCAACTATGTCGTCAATGCCGAGCCCGGCTCGCATGCGATGAAGTTCGTTGAAAAGCACGGCCCCTGCGCCGCCTCGATGGCCTGGCGCGTGGTCGATGCCAAACATGCCTTCGACCATGCCGTCTCAAAGGGTGCCACGCCCTATGAGGGAAGCGACAAAGCGCTCGACGTGCCGGCGATCGTCGGTATCTGCGGCTCGCTGCTTTATTTCATCGAAGCCTATGGCGAAAAAGGCTCGGCTTATGACGCCGAGTTCGAGTGGTTGGGCGAGCGCGACCCGAAGCCCGAAGGCGTCGGCTTCTATTATCTCGACCACCTCACCCACAACGTCTATCGCGGCAACATGGACAAATGGTGGGATTTCTACCGCGATCTGTTCGGCTTCAAGCAGATCCATTTCTTCGACATCGACGGCAAGATCACCGGCCTTGTCAGCCGCGCCATCACCTCGCCCTGCGGCAAGATCCGCATTCCGCTGAATGAGTCCAAGGACGAGACCAGCCAGATCGCCGAGTATCTGAAGAAGTACAATGGCGAGGGCATCCAGCACATCGCGGTCGGCACCGATGCGATCTACGAGGCCACCGACAAGCTCGCCGCCAACGGGCTGAAATTCATGCCCGGCCCGCCCGACACTTATTATGAGATGTCGCATGAGCGCGTGCACGGCCATGACGAGCCGATCGAGCGCATGAAAAAGCACGGCATCCTGATCGACGGCGAAGGCGTGGTCGACGGCGGCACGACCAAGATCCTGCTGCAGATCTTCTCCAAAACCGTGATCGGTCCGATCTTCTTCGAGTTCATCCAACGCAAGGGCGACGAAGGTTTCGGCGAAGGTAATTTCCGCGCGCTCTTCGAGTCGATCGAGCAGGACCAGATCAAGCGCGGCGTGATCAAGCTGGGCGGCAAGGCGGCGTAACGCCTGAGCTTACTTGCGGCCGGACCAATTATGACCTAAATTCTGGTCATAAGAGGTTGGCAATGAACGTTCCGATGGCAAAAGCAAAGGCCCAACTCGCCGAGTTGGTGAAGCGGGCCCAGGCCGGCGAAAAGATCAATCTGACCCGGCACGGGGAGATTGTGGCAACCTTGAGCGCCCCTGCCCGGCCTGCGGGGAGCAAGGGTCTGTTTGGAGCCCTGAAAGGCCAAATTTGGATATCGGATGATTTTGATGAACTCGGCCCCGAATGGGACGAGTACATCAAATGAGCCGCAAATATCTGGTCGATACCCATATTCTACTCTGGGTACTCAACGCGGATTCACGCCTTTCGGACCATCATCGGGACATCTTTCTTGCGAGTGAGGATGTGGTCGTCAGCGCCATCTCGGTGGCGGAGATCGCCATCAAGAAATCGCTCGGCAAAGTCACGCTCACAGGCAATATCGTGGAGATCTTGAAGTCGAACGGCATTCCGATCCTCGGCGTCAATGAATTGCACGCAGCGAGACTTGAGCATCTGCCGCTTCATCATCGTGATCCATTCGACCGTCTACTCATCGCGCAGGCTCAAATTGAAGATTTGACGATGGTCACTGCGGATCGGCACTTCGCAGCCTACGACGTTGCCTTGGTCTGATCATCCAGTCCCAACCGTTCGACCTCTTCTTTCCTCAGCTTCAGGTCGTACTCGAGCAGGAATTCATCCAGTTGCGGTGGCGGAACGGAAGTGCCGGAAAGCATGGCATGCACCTGCCCGCGGTGGTGGATGTCGTGCAGGAAGACATGCGCGAGGATGTCGCCGATCTTTTCGGGGATCATGCCATCCTCGCGCCGGTCGGTTATGACGCGGCGGTCGAGATCGGTCTCTGAAAGTGCATCGCAGAAAGCAACGAGCCTGCGGTCGAAATCGGCCTGTGCCTCGGCCAGACCTACTGCATCGTTGAAGGGCACGTAGTCGTCGTAGGCCGAGGCTCCGAGGCCACCGCCGGTCAGGAAGTCGAGATAGAGAAGGTCGACTGCCAGGATGTGGTTTAGCGTCTCCCTGATCGACGGAAAGAAGCCGGTGCGCCCGGCCTCGAGCTCGCCGGGCTGAAGCGCCAGCACTGCACGATAGAGCCGGTCGTTCGACCAGAGATTGTTGCGCGCCATGCGGCGCAGGTGCTCCAGCATGGTCACCGGCTCAATGCTCCCCTCACCCCTCGTATTTCTCGACCTTCTGCTCGATGGCGCCAAAGATCGAATGGCCAGCCTTGTCCTTCATCTCGATGCGCACCGTGTCGCCGAAACGCAGGAAGGGCGTCTTCGGCTCGCCGCCTTCGATGGTCTCGATCATGCGCAGTTCCGCAACGCAGGAATAGCCGGCGCCGCCGGCCGAGACCGGCTTGCCAGGGCCGCCGTCGAGCTTGTTGGAGACGGTCCCCGAGCCGATGATACTGCCGGCGGCGAGCGGCCGGGTTTTCGCGGCATGCGCGATCAGCGTCGGGAAATCGAAGGTCATGTCGACGCCGGCATTGGCGCGGCCGAACGGCTTGCCGTTGACGTCGACCAGCAGCGAGAGATTGACCTTGCCGCCGTCCCAGGCATCGCCCAGTTCGTCGGGCGTGACCGCGACTGGCGAGAAGGCCGACGAAGGTTTCGACTGGAAGAAGCCGAAGCCTTTGGCCAGTTCCGGCCCGGTGATGGCGCGCAGCGTGACGTCGTTGACCAGCATAATGAGGCGGATTGCCTCCTTCGCTTGTTCCAGACTGGCGCCCATCCGGACGTCGTCGACGACGACCGCGACCTCGCCCTCCATGTCGATGCCGAAGGCTTCGTCCGGCATGCGGATCGGATCGCGCGGCGCAATGAAGGAGTCCGAGCCGCCCTGGTAGATCAGCGGGTCGGTCCAGAAGCTTGCCGGCATCTCGGCGCCGCGTGCCTTCCGCACCAGTTCGACATGGTTCACATAGGCGGAGCCGTCCGCCCATTGATAGGCGCGCGGAAGCGGCGAATGCGCGTCGTGCTCGTGGAAACGCGCCGAGGGAACCGCGTTGGTCTCGAGCGATTCGGCCATGGCCGCCAGATGCGGCGAGATGCGGCGCCAATCGTCGAGCGCAGCCTGCAGCGTCGGCACCAGGAAGGAAGCGTCGGTGAACCGCGTCAGATCGCGCGAGACCACGACCAGTTTTCCGTCGCGCGTCCCGTTCTTCAATGTGGCAAGCTTCATGCGGTTTCCTCTCCTGAAGCGGCCTTCTGACCGCCTAGCCCCACAACAAGGCCGTCGCGGGCAATCGTCAAGTCGCCGGACCAAGTTTTCCTGACGGCGTCGATCCAGTCGTCCTCGCCGATCGCCGGATCGTCGGCTGGAATGAGATGGTTGAGCACCAGCCGCTTCACCCCGGCATCGCTGGCGATGCGGCCTGCTTCGTCGGCAAAACTGTGGCTGGCTAGGAGATGCTCGCGCAGCCGCGCGCCGTTGCCAGTCCGGGCGACCAGTCGCTCCACGCCTTCCTCCAGCATCGCCTCATGGACAAAGATGTCGGCAGCTTTGGCAAACTCAGCCAGTGGCGGAAAGAAGGCAGTGTCGGCGGAAAACACCACGCTCTTGCCGCCCTGCTCGAAACGCAGCGCAAAACAGTCGGTGACCGGGGGATGGTCGACGCGCAACGCAGTCACCGTCAGACCTCGCTCGTCCAGAACCGATCCTTCGCCGAACTCCTCGACCGTGATCAGGTCGCGGATGTCCGGCCTGCCTTCGTCGATGATGCGGATCTCGATGTCGAACTCCATCGCCTGGCAGAAGCATTGCCAGTGGTATCCCGTGCCGGGTGGGCCAAAAACGGTCACCGGCGTCGCCAGCCCCGCCGTCCAGGCGGTGTGGATCAGCGGCCCGAGTTCCAGAACGTGGTCCGAATGAAGGTGCGTGATGAAGATCAGGCCGAGCGCCTTCAGGCTTATGCCGGCATCGACCAGGCCGCGCGTGACGCCCAGCCCGCAATCGACAACAATGGTTCGTCCACCGAATTCCAGCAGCGAGGCGGTCGGCCATGGACCGCCCGGCCGCAACGCCGGGCCGCCTTTGGAGCCCAGAAGCACCAGCCGGTCATTCATCGGGCGTGCCTCAAGACCAGTCGCCTTCCAGGGTGCCGTTGAAACGCTTCTTCAGGTCGGCCCAGCAGTCGATGTAGTTCTCCTGCAAGGTGCCGAGCTCGGCGGCGTAGCGCGTCAGCATCTGCGGAAAGCGCGTCTCGAACATGAAGGCCATGGTGTTGTCGAGCTTGACCGGCTTCAGGTCGGCGCGCGTCGCCTTCTCGAAGCCGGAAGCATCCGGGCCATGCGCCAGCATCTGGTTGTGCAGGCTGATGCCGCCGGGCACGAAACCTTCCTCCTTGGCGTCGTACTGGCCATGGATCAGGCCCATGAACTCGCTCATGATGTTACGATGGTACCAGGGCGGCCGGAACGTATTTTCGGCCACCAGCCAGCGCGGCGGGAAGATGACGAAGTCGACGTTGGCCGTGCCCTCCTCGCCGCTCGGCGCCGTCAGCACGGTGAAGATCGATGGATCGGGGTGGTCGAACAGGATGGCGCCGACGGGCGAAAACGTCGCCAGATCATATTTGTAGGGCGCGTAGTTGCCATGCCAGGCGACGACGTCGAGCGGCGAATGGCCGAGTTGGGTAACGTGGAAGGCGCCGCACCATTTGACGATCAGCCGGCAGGGCGTCTCCTTCTCCTCGAACCAGGCGCAGGGCGTTTTGAAATCGCGCGGATTGGCCAGGCAATTGGCGCCGATCGGGCCGCGGTCGGGCATGGTGAACTTGGCGCCGTAATTCTCGCAGACATAGCCGCGCGCCTCCTTGTCGCCGAGCTCGACCTTGAAGACGAGGCCGCGCGGCAGCACCGCGATCTCGCCGGGGCGAAGCTCAATCACCCCCATCTCGGTGACGAAGCGCAGCGCGCCCACCTGCGGCACGACCAGCAATTCGCCGTCGGCGTTGAAGAAATGGTCGTCCACCATCGACCGGTTGGCGACATAGACATGCGCTGCCATGCCCGACTGGCCAACCGCATCGCCGGCCGTGGTGAAGGTACGCATGCCGGAAATGAAGTCGGTCGGCTCGGTCGGCATCGGCGTCGGGTTCCAGCGGTATTGGCCGAGCGCGAGCTCGTGATCGCCGATATTGGGCCCCGTCTTCCACAAAGGGTAGCTGGCGCCCTTGAAGCGGCCGGTGTGCTTTACGCTCGGACGGATGCGGTAAAGCCAGGAGCGCTCGTTGGTGCCGCGCGGCGCGGTGAAGGGCGAGCCCGAAAGCTGCTCGGCATAGAGGCCGTAGGCCGGCCGCTGCGGCGAGTTGCGGCCCTGCGGCAGCGATCCGGGCAGCGTCTCGGTTTCGAAATCATTGCCGAAACCCGGCATGTAGGAAAAGCCCATCCGATCCTCCCCTGATCCGACTTGCAAGCTTCAAGAATTTGGCCTGCAGGCGATGTTGACCAAACTGGTTTCATTTGTAACCATTGAAAATGTAACTATCAACGGCTGACGCTTTCGCGGTGCGACCATGGAAATTCTGGAGCTGGAAAGCTTCCTGCCCTACCGGCTCTACCGGCTTGCCGACACCGTCAGCCGCGAATTTTCGAGGATCTACAAGGAGCGTCACGGTCTGACGCGACCGGAATGGCGCACGCTGTCGGGGCTTGGCGAGCGGGGCACGATGACGGCGACGGAGCTCGGCGAGCAATCGGCCATGCACAAGACGAAGGTGTCGCGGGCGGTGGCGGAGTTGGAACGGCGTAGGTGGTTGACGCGGACGCCGGATGAGAATGATCGCCGCGTAGAGCGCCTGGCGCTGACCAGCGCTGGGCTCGCGGCCTATCGCGAGATGGTGCCGCTGGCGAAGGCGTTTGAAAGGGAGTTGCTGGGGAAGCTGAGCGAGGAGGAGCGCGCGGCGATTGCCAGGGGGGTGGCTGCGCTGGAAGGGGCGTTGGAGAGAAAGTAGATGAGAGGCCGGCGGGACAGCGCCCCCCTCTGTCCTGCCGGACATCTCCCCCTCTTGGGGGGAGATTGGCAGCTTTGGCGACGGCGCTCGTCTTGCAAGGTCCGCGATTGGCGAAGGCCGATGTGACGGCTGATCTCCCTCCTTGAGGGGGAGATGTCCAGCAGGACAGAGAGGGGGGCGAAGGAACTCGACATCTCTCCAGAGGCTCTCACCAATCCATCACAACCTTCCCAGAACTCCCACTCCTCATCGCATCGAACCCCACCTGGAAATCGTCGATCCCGATGCGATGGGTGATCAGCCCCGAGACATCCAGCGGGCCTTGCACCAAGGCGATCATCTTGTACCAGGTCTCGAACATCTCGCGGCCGTAGATGCCTTTGAGATGCAGCATCTTGAAGATGACCTTGTTCCAGTCGATCTCGAAGCCGGTCGGCGCGATGCCGAGGATGGCGATCTTGCCGCCATTGTTCATGGTGTCGATCATGTCGCGGAAAGCGGGGGCCGCGCCCGACATCTCCAGCCCGACGTCGAAACCTTCGCTCATGCCGATCGACGGCATCACATCGCGCAGCTTTTCCTTCGAGGCGTCGACGACATGCTGGACACCGAGTTTTCGCGCCAAATCCAGTCGCACCGGGTTAATATCGGTGATGACGACCTTTCGCGCGCCGACGCATTGCGCCACCAGCGCACCCATGATGCCGATCGGCCCGGCGCCGGTGACCAGCACGTCCTCGCCGACCAGATCAAAGGACAAGGCTGTGTGCACGGCATTGCCCAGCGGATCGAAGATGGCGGCGATCTCGTCCGGCACATCGTCGGGGATCGGCACGACATTGTGCTGCGGGATCGCCATGTACTCGCCGAAGGCGCCGGGACGGTTGACGCCGACGCCCAGCGTGTTGCGGCACAGATGCCCCCTGCCGGCGCGGCAATTGCGGCAATGGCCGCAGACGATGTGGCCTTCGCCCGACACGCGCTGGCCGACCTTGTATTCGGTGACCGCGGAGCCGAAATCAGCGACCGTGCCGGCGAATTCGTGGCCCGTCACCATCGGCACGGGCACCGTCTTCTGCGCCCACTGGTCCCAATTGTAGATATGGACGTCGGTGCCGCAGATCGCGGTCTTCTTGACCTTGATCAGCACGTCGTTGGGGCCGATCTCCGGCACCGGCACCTCTTCCATCCAGATGCCCGGCTCGGCCTTGGCCTTCACCAGCGCCTTCATCATGTTCGACATCAGACGCTCCTCAAAATCTTGCCTGTCTCGATGGGATCGGTTTCATCAGTGCGCCGCCTCTAGAATGTTCTTCAGCCGGAGCAAGTCTCGAGCGGTCGAACGCCGAACGGCCAGGGCGATAAACGGCGCCACAAGACGGGAAAAGCCTGTCGGGGTACCGCGGTTCCGGAGCGCCATATGGGTAGCGCCTTCTCGGGTATCGCGCCATGCATAACTCGTTTCCATGGGAAACGGTCCTTCGGCGGTTCGCATCACCAGCCGCTCGCCCTGCACGAGATCTACAATTTCGTAGGTGTAAACAAGCCGCCGTTCGAGGAACTGCGCTACGAATGCAATTCTCGATCCTACCTGGACCGGTCGGGGCGTCTTCCATTCGACCGATTTGATATTGACGTACCAGCGGGGCACGTTGTCCGGATCGGCGGAAAAGGCGGCGACGACCGCGCGGGGCCTGGCGATCTCGATCCTGCTCGTGACATCGATCGTCATGGCCGACTTCTGTTTTCCTCGGCGTGGGTCACGCGATTACACCCAGTTCTTTTCCCACGTCGCCGAAGGCCGCGACGGCCCTGTCGATGTCGGCGCTGGAATGGGCGGCAGACATCTGCGTGCGGATGCGCGCCTGGCCCTTCGGCACCACCGGAAAGGAGAAACCGATGACATAGATGCCGCGCTTCAGCATGCGCGCAGCCATCTCCTGTGCCAGCGCCGCGTCGCCCAGCATCACCGGGATGATCGGATGATCGGCGCCAGCCAGCGTGAAGCCGAGCTTGCCCATCTTGGAGCGGAACCGGTCCGCATTGGCATATAGGCACTCGCGCAGCGCGTCGCCATGGCGGATCAGGTCGAAGACCTTGATCGAGGCGCCGGCAATCGCCGGCATCAGCGTGTTGGAGAAGAGATAGGGGCGCGAGCGCTGGCGCAGCCAGTCGACCACTTGGCTTTTGCCCGACGTGTAACCGCCCGAGGCGCCGCCCAGCGCCTTGCCAAGCGTGCCCGTGATGATGTCCACCCTGCCCTCGACGCCGCAATGCTCGGCCGAGCCACGGCCGTTCTTGCCGACGAAGCCGACCGCATGGCTGTCGTCAACCATGACCATGGCGTCGTATTTCTCGGCGAGGTCGCAGACGCCCTTGAGATTGGCAATGATGCCGTCCATCGAGAACACGCCGTCAGTGGCGATCAGCCGAAAGCGGCAGTCCTTGGCCTCCTTCAGCCGGGCCTCGAGATCGGCCATGTCGTTGTTGGCGTAGCGGAAACGTTTGGCCTTCGAGAGCCGCACGCCATCGATGATCGAGGCGTGGTTCAGCGCATCGGAGATGATGGCGTCCTCCTCGCCGAGCAGCGTTTCGAACAGGCCGCCATTGGCGTCGAAGCAGGAAGAATAGAGGATGGTATCGTCCATGCCCAGAAAGGAAGAGATGGTCGCCTCAAGCTGCTTGTGTTCCTCCTGCGTGCCGCAAATGAAGCGCACGGAGGCCATGCCGTAGCCGTAGCGGTCGAGCGCGTGCTTTGCCGCGTCGCGCAGATCCGGGCTGTCGGCGAGCCCGAGATAGTTGTTGGCGCAGAAATTCAGCACCTTTTCGCCGCCGACCTCGATCTCGGCGGACTGCATCGAGGAGATCACCCGCTCGGACTTGTAGAGTCCGGCCGATTTCAGCCCTTGAAGCTCGCTGTCGATATGGGAAAGGAATGCTTTGCTCATGGTCGGCCCTGTTCGGTTCGAGGCCGGACTGTCGCGCTACGGGCACGAAAAATCCATCGCAAAAGCGACCGCTTCGGTGGCGCTGCGAAAGCCCGGTCGCAATCCCTGCGATGGCGTGGCGGCAATAGGATCAAAAAAGAGATGTGCAAGAAAGGACGTGATAACCATCTTGCGAGCTTTTCCGCGCTGCCGCGATCACCTTGCCGACCCATTAACCCTTTCAAGTTAATCGTTTTCCCGCCACGAATCCTTGGCAGGTATCCGTCGACCGGAGGGGTCACCCAGTTATGTCGCAGCAGCCAGTGCAGAGCGTTTCGCGCAAGCTGATCCTGCTCATCAAGACCGGCTACTGGCTGGCGCTGACGATCATCGCCGCCATGGTGATCGCCTCCTTCATCCTTCTGCAGCAGTTGATGGCGCAGCAACAGCACAATGATGCGCTACTCGACATCGTCCAGACGCAGAAGGCGCTGTCGCAGCGTATCGTCTTCCTGGCCAGCGCCACGGGTGCTGCCTCGCGCGACAAGCAGCCGGCGCTGGTGACCGCGCTCAAGCAGGCGACGGGCGAGTTCGAGACCAATTACGACCGGCTGCTCACCGAGACCGGCGCCGACCCGCTGTCGCCGGCGCGCAACGATCCTAAATCGATCGAATACGTGCTGTTCAGCAAGCCGTTCCATCTCGACTATTTCTCCGTCGGTCTGGTGGCCAACGGAGAGCGACTGGCCTCGTCCTTCGGATCCCAACTCGGCATGCAAAGCGATGGCTACAAGGGCGGCACCGAGCGCGCCGGCCTCGACGCCTCCCTCGCCAATGCGACCTTGTCCGGCTATGCCGCGCTCGGCCAGCGCATCAGCGCCTTTGCAGACGAACGCTCCGGTCAATTGCTCAACCTGCACCGCACCCTTTTCTTTGCCACGCTCGGGGTGATCGTTCTGGTGGCGCTGTTCATCTTCCGGCCGATGTCCAACGCCATCCTGCGCAAGACGCGCGAGCTGGTCGACGCGCGCAACTCGATGGCCTTCATCGCGGTGCATGACGGCCTGACGGGGCTGCACAACCGCACCTTCCTCACCGACCATTTCGATACGCTGATCAAGGGAGCGCATCGCCGCCGCGAGCGCCTGGCGGTGATCCAGCTCGATCTCGACCGCTTCAAGCAGATCAACGACACGCTTGGCCATGCCGCCGGCGACTACGTGCTGGTGGTGACCGCGCAGCGCACGCGCGATTCCTGCCGCGCGTCGGATCTGTGCGCGCGGCTTGGTGGCGACGAGTTCGTCATGATCCTCAACGGCGCCGGCAGCACCGAGGACATCCATGCGCTGGCCAAGCGCATCCTCGGCGAGATCAACGAGCCGATCACGTTCCAGGGCACGACCATCATGCCCGGCGCCAGCGCCGGCATCGCCGTCTATCCGGTCGACGCCGACAACGCGCAAGACCTGCTCGTCCATGCCGATCTCGCGCTTTATTCCGCCAAGAAGCTCGGCGGCGGCAACTTCTCCTTCTTCTCCGAGGAACTGCGCCGCGAGCTCGACTACCGCAAGCAGCTCGAACAGGACATCCGCACGGCGATCGCCAACAAGAGTTTTGAGGTCTATTTCCAGCCGCAGGTATCGCTGACCAGCGGCAAGATCAGCGGCATCGAGGCGCTGGTGCGCTGGAAGCACGCGACGCGCGGTATGATCTCGCCCGGCGAGTTCATCCCCGTCGCCGAGAAATGCGGCTTCATGCCGGATGTCGGCCGCATCGTCATCGCCAAAGCGATCGAGGAAGCCGCCGAATGGAACCGCGCCGGCATTGATTTCGGGCGCATCGCCGTCAATGTCTCGGGCACGGAGCTGCGCGAGCTCGATTTCGACGCCTTCCTGTTCGGCACGCTGGAGCGGGCCGGGCTGCCCCCACAGAAGCTGGCGCTGGAGATCGTGGAATCCGTCATCCTCGATGACGAGAAGACCGGGATCGCCGCCAAGCTGCGCCACATCCGCGCCGCCGGCGTGCATCTCGAGCTTGACGACTTCGGCACCGGCTATGCCTCGCTCAGCCACGTCAACCCCAACGAGATCGACCGGCTCAAGATCGACCGCCGCTTCGTCCAGAACATCAACGAGAACGGCGACAACTCCAAGATCGTGCGCGCCATCACCGAGCTTGCCCGCGGGCTCGGCATCTCGATCGTCGCCGAGGGCGCCGAAACCGAGGCCGAGCTCGACTCGCTGATGGCGATCGGGTGCGACCAGGTGCAGGGCTATTCCATCGCCTTCCCGATGCCTCAGGACAAGGCGCGCGAATGGCTTTTGGCACGCAGCCCGAAGAAGGCGAAGCTGAAGGTGCTGCACGGCAGCTTGGCTTGAGATGCGCCGATATTCAGGTGAGGCCGGCCTGCAAATGCCGGCTTCCTGCGCTTCCGGTGCTCACGTACGTTAAGTACGCTCCGCTCCGGTTCTCGCCGGCCGAAGCCCTCATAGGTATCTCCGCCCTATGAAGGCTACGGCGAGGCTACACCTTCGGCGCGATATCGGACTACGACTGAGGCGGCTGGCGCGCGGCCCCTACAAAAAGCAAGCCGCTATGTTGTAAGCCCTGCGGCGATCGGGATGGGGAAAAAAGCGGGGCGCGTTGGGGAAGGCGCCCCGGTAAGCGGAGTTCCGCGCTCTTATTTGGTGCTGTTGCCAGGCCCAGTCGTCGTGGTGGTCGTATCGCAATTGTTACAGTCGAGCTTCCCATTGTTTATCTGACCGCTTGGTCCGGTCGTTGTGGTGGTCGTGGTCGTCCCATTGTCATTGTTTGGCGGGTTCCCGCTATGTCCCTGTTCAGACGTGGTTGTCGTAGTGCTGCCTTTAGGGTCCGCAAGCGCGGGAGCGGAGGCTGCGAATGCAAGTGCCGTCGTGACGATAAGAAGGGTTCTCATGGTTTTCCTCCCTAGGACGCTTTGTACGCCGCATCATTGGAGGCAGGGCCCTCTGTGCCTAATATAAGCATACTCTAATAAAATTTGGGGACAATCTATAATCGGATTATAGGCGCTGGAAGGCCTCCTCGAGGTGAGCAATTTCAAACTGACCCACTACCCAGTGTTCAGCCAACTTGACACGTCGGTTCAGCCATGGCGGCCTGAGAGATCGCAACCGGATCTCGCGGATGCCGCTTCGCCTTATCCTGCCACTGCTGTTGTCGATCGCATTGCCGGCCTTGGCCGCCGATCGCACCATTTACGTCACCTTCGACGACGGTCCGCTGAACGGCACCAGCAACATCCTCGACGTGCTCTTTTGACGGCAAGGCGAAACTGACGGCGTTGATCGCGGCGCTCAAGCTGCGCCACTACGCCTTCGGCGCAATGGCCGGTTACGACTGAGGCGGCTCGGCGTTGCGCCTAAGGGCCGCAAGCACCTGCGTGAACTCGGCGAGCTTGTCATCGGGGATACCAGCCCGCAGACGCTTGTCGAAGGCTACCGCCGCGAGGCGCAACTTTTCGAACAGCGCTTCGCCGGCTTCCGTCAACGCCACCTGATGGACCCTGCGGTTTTCCGGATCGCGGCGGCGTGTCAGCAATCCTTGCGCCTCCATGCCGTTGAGATGATGGGTAAGCGTCGCACCCTGGATGCCGATCATCCCGGCAAGCTCGCGCTGGTTCGCCAGTTCCTTCGACTTAACCGACAGCAAAGTCACCCAGACCGGCAGCGTGCCACCGGCCTCGACCATCGCGGCATCGAAAGCCTGCGCCACCACTTTCGAGGTACGAGCGAGAGTCATGCCGACGGGCGGACGGTCAAACGGTGTCATGACCTGACAGTAGAGCAAAGCGATTGGAACATGAAACCTGGCTTCATGATTGACATCTAACCGTTAGATATCTAACTTTGTCTTATTGATGGCGTCGGCATGCTGCGACGCGCGGCGGCGGCAAAGAGGAATGCGGTCATGCAATATGTCTATATCGTCACCATCGGTCTGCACGTCATGGCCGGCGTGTTCTGGGCCGGCACAACCATTGCGGTTGCCCGCGATCCGGAGATCAAGGCGGAGCGCTTCATCCGGCCGCAGCTCGGCGCCTCCGGCCTGGCGTTCTTGACTGGCATACTGCTCTGGTATTTCTTCCACGAAGGGGCTTTCGGCTCAATGGAGAGGGTGCTGGCGCTGGGCATTTTGACGGCGCTGGTCGCCGCCGGCGTGCAGGGTGCGCTTGTCGCCTCCGCCAGCAGACAGCTGGCCGGCGCAGATCAAGCGAGGCAAACCCAGCTGCGGGCGAAAATGACCAGAGGCGAACGCATTGCCGGCGGGCTGCTGGTTATCACCGTGTTTTGCATGGCGTCTGCCAAGCTGTTTTGAAATCGCACGGCCGGCAAAACCGACCGGGCGCGGCGCGCAACGGACCAAAGCGGCAGGTGGCTCTCCTTGCAAAGGTCCGTTGCGCGTCACAACCCTCAGATCCTGATCCCAAACCGGATCCCGTCATAGATGGCGGCGTGGATGTTGCGCGAGGCGACAGCGTCGCCGATGCGAAACATCACGAAGCCGCCTTCGGCATTGCGAGCGGGGAAGATGTCGCCGCCGCTCACCAGCCGCTCATAGTCGACCGCGCCGCCGTTCTTCGACAGGGGTTTGAGCGACAGATAAAGATCGTCGAGCGGCACGGTGCCGTGCTCGACCACCACCTGGTCGATGCGCCGCTCGCCGCGCCAGCCGTCGGCGAAGTCCGACGCCAGCTCGGCGACAAGCTGATTGCCCTCGCGGCGAACCGAACGCAGGCGGGTGTTGATGGTGACGGTGACGCCCTTCTCATGGAAGGCGCGCATATAGGGCACGTGGTTCAGGCCGCCCATTTCCGGCGCGAAGAAGCGCTCGGGCGAAACCAGTTCCAGCTTCGAGCCACTGTTGGCAATCAGCTCGGCGGCGCCCATGCCCTGATGGCCGCCATTGTCGTCGTAAAGCAGCACGTTCTCGGCCGGCTTGACGCTCCCGGCCATGATGTCCCAGCTCGAGGTGACAAGATTGTCACCGGCCGTCAGCGGCGGGTTTTGCGGCATGCCACCGGTGGCGACGATCACCACATCCGGTGCCAACGCCAGCACGTCATCCTTCTCGGCCCAGGTGTCGTAGCGGATCTCGACGCCGAGACGGTCGAGCTCGGCCAATCGCCAGTCGATGATGCCGATCAGTTCCTTGCGGCGCGGGTTCTGGGTGGCGAGCCTCACCTGGCCGCCTGCCTGGCTGGAGGCTTCGAGCACAGTCACCTGATGGCCACGCTCGGCCGCCACGCGGGCGGCCTCCAGGCCGCCGGCGCCAGCGCCCACCACCACGACTTTCTTCTTCGGTCCCTCGCTCTTGGCGATGACGTGCGGAATGGTCGCCTCGCGGCCGGTCGCGGCGTTGTGGACGCACAGCGCCTCGCCGCCTTCATAGATGCGGTCGAGACAATAGGTGGCGCCGACGCAAGGCCGGATCTCGTGCTCGCGGCCCTCCATCACTTTGCGGACGATATGCGGATCGGCGATATGCGCGCGGGTCATGCCGACCATGTCGAGCTTGCCGGTGGCGATGGCGTGGCGGGCCGTTGCGACATCGGAAATGCGCGCCGCATGGAAGGTCGGGAATTTCGTCGCCGCCCTCACCTCGCCGGCGAAATCGAGATGCGGCGAGGACCGCATGCCGGCCACCGGGATGACCTTGGTCAGCGACGCATCGGTCTCGATCGTGCCGCGGATGATGTTGAGAAAATCGACCTTGCCGGATAAGGCCAAGCGCCTGGCGATCTCGACGCCAACTTCCTTCGAGATGCCCTTTTCGACATCCTCGTCGGCGACCATGCGAATGCCGACGATGAATTCTTTACCGACCGCGGCGCGAACCGCATCCAGAACCATGTCGGTGAAGCGCAGCCGATTGTCGAGCGAGCCGCCGAACTCGTCGTCGCGATGGTTGGTGAGCGGCGACCAGAAGCCGTCCATCAGATGGCCATAGGATTCGAACTCGATGCCGTCGAGCCCGGCTGCCTGGCAGCGCTGCGCGGCGGAAGCATAGTCGGCGACGATGCGCTCGATATCCCACTCCTCGATGGTCTTCGGGAACGCGCGGTGCGCCGGCTCGCGCACCGGCGAGGCCGAAAGCACCGGCAGCCAGTCGGCCTTGTTCCAGCCCGTGCGGCGGCCGAGATGGGTGATCTGGATCATCACCTTGCAGTCATGCTCATGGCAGGCATCGGCGAGTTCGGCTAACCACGGCACGATCCTGTCGTCATAGACATGCAGATTGCCGAAGGCAGCCGGACTGTCGCGCGAGACGATCGCCGAGCCCGCCATCATGGTCAGCGCCATGCCACCCTTGGCTTTCTCGGCATGATAGAGCCGGTAGCGCTCCTTCGGCATGCCGTCCTCGGAATAGGCCGGCTCATGGCTCGTCGACATCACCCGGTTCTTCAGCGTCAGGTGCTTGAGCTGATAGGGTTGGAGAAGCGGGTCGTTGCTGGTCATTGTCTTCCTGCCGTTTCAAATTGTGCGGGAGCGGAGCGCTCCCGCTTCCATTTCACGCATCGGATTCATCCGAAAACCGCTGCGCACTTTTCGGTCCGATGCTAATGAGCGGTCAAACGCGCTGCGCCCGAGAGGACTGCAACGCTTCTTTCAACCTTCGTTTCGCGCCCGCCGCATTGAACTGCGCTTCTAACGGCCGGGAGCAAGGAGCCCGCCCATGACCGACGCCAAAAACCTCACCCAGCTCGGCAAGCACGTCGAGACGCCACAGAATCCCGAACAGGCGGTTCTGGAGACCGTGCCTTTCAATCGCGGCGACGGCCCGCCGGCGATCGTGCGCTTCACCTGCCCGGAATTCACCTCGCTGTGCCCAGTCACCGGCCAGCCGGATTTCGCCCACATCGTCATCGACTACGCGCCTGACCGGACGCTGGTGGAATCGAAGTCGCTGAAATTGTTCATGACCTCGTTCCGCAACCACGGCGCCTTCCATGAGGAGTGCACCGTGATGATCGGCCGCCGCATCGTGGAGGCCACGAAACCGCTCTGGCTGCGCGTCGGCGGCTACTGGTTCCCGCGCGGCGGCATTCCGATCGACGTCTTCTGGCAGACCGGCGCGCCGCCCAAGGACGCCTGGCTGCCGGATACCGGCGTTGCGCCCTATCGCGGGCGCGGTTGAGATTTGTTGCGAAGGGCTGGCGCGAAAGCGCGCGAAGGATCGCCGACGCTGATCTTTAGTCACTTTCATTCGCACTGGTACTGGCTGAGCGCCCACTCGCCGGTGACCGACAGAAGGTCGGAGACCTTCCAGGCGCCGCCGACCTTCTTCAGCTTCCATTCCAGCCGGTGCTGGTGGCCTTCGACGACGAAGGCGACGACCACCTTGGCCTCGTCGCCATTGACGGCTTCGATGGTGCGCAGGCTCCGGTCGATGGCGAGCTTGTCATAATCTGCATTGTCGAGCGCCATGTTGGGGTCGAGGCACTCGCCCTGCCCCGAGACGCGTAGCGCATCGCTCTTGTCGAGCACGGTTTTCGCTGGATCGATGAAGTTCTTTCGCTGAGAAGGGTCGAGTTCCAACCCGACATGTTCGTAGAACGGCTTCACCACCGCGGTCGGCGATCCGGGCAGGACAGGTGCGACGGGCGCCGGTTCGGCTGGTTTGGTTTGCGGCGCCGCGGCAGGCGGCGACTTGTCGATCTCGGGCGCATTGTCGCCTGAGGACGCGTTCGGGGGCGGCGAGCCGAAGAGCCCCTGCGCCGAGGCTCCGCCGCTCAGCCCCGCGGCCAGCATCGACAAGCTCGACAGCGCGAGGACGGACCAGCGAAGCACGGCGTCACTCCGTCGAGGCGCCGCATTCCAGCGCGCTGAGCTTCCAGTCGCTGGTCTTGGAGGTGATATCGGCGATCTTCCACTTGCCGTCCACTTTCTTCAGCGACCACACCATTTCGCGTTTGGAGTCATCGCCTTCCGGGAAAAGATTGAAGCTTGCCGTCACCTCGGCGGTGTCGCCGTTGACGGCTTCGGTGAGCTTCAGCGTCTTCGACAGGGTCTTCTGATCGAAGTCCTGGGCGTCGAGGCCGGGGTCGAAGTCGATGCAGGATACCTCGTCGGGCTTCTCCTTCTGCGCCTTGTCGTTGGCTTCGAACAGCCTGGTCACCGGCTCGGTGAAGCGGTCGCGGTATTTGGCGTCCGCCTCGAACTTCACCTCCGGCACGTAGAAGAACTTCACGGTGTTGGAAGCCGGGCCGGCAAGCGCGGCGCCGGGCAAGGCTATTGATATGGCAGCGGCGAGCACTATCGGCTTCATGCAGGATCTCCGAGGTTCGGTGCGTGGCGGCAAGCTCGCTGCCACGCATCCTGCATACCGGCTTTTTTGCGGCTCATGAAGTCCAGTCGCGCTCAGGTATCCAGCCAGACGTTCTGGAAGTCCATTTCGTAGGTCTGGTGCATCGAATAGTTCTTCACCTTCTTGTTCATGTGGCAGTAGAGCTTCTGCCAGAAGGGCTGGATGATGACGCCGGAATCCTGCAGGATCGCCTCGACATCCTTCATCACCTCCTTGCGCTTGGCGACGTCGATCTGCGACAGCGCATCCTTGAGCTTGGCGTCGAATTCCGGGTTGGAATAGGCTGTCTCGTTCCAGGCCTCGCCGGTGCGGTAGCCGAGCGCCAGCACCTGCACGCCGAGCGGGCGCATGTACCAGATGGTCATCGAATAAGGATATTTCGTCCAGTCGTTCCAGAAGGTCGAGCCGGGCAGCACCGTGCGCTTCACCTTGATGCCGGCGTCGCGCAGCTGGCCGGCAATCGCATCGCCGGTGTTCTTCTGCCATTCGTCCTCGACCGTGATCAGCTCATGCTCGAAATCGGCCTGACCTGCCTCCGCCATCAGCTTCTTGGCGCCGGCGGCGTCGCGCTCCTTCTTGGGCAGCGGGTAGTATTCAGGATGGATCGGGCTGACATGGTGGTTTTCGCCGACCGTGCCGCGGCCATTATAGCCGAGCTGCATCACCTGGTTGTTGTCGACCGCCATCTGCAGCGCGTTGCGCACCCGCTTGTCGTCATAGGGCTTATGCGTGATGTTGGTGCGGGCAACGAGCGTGGTCGCCGTCGCGACCTCCGACTTCACCAGATCCATCTTGTCTAGCGGGTCGATGTAGTCGGCCGGCGTTTCGAAGTCGAGGTCGATCTCGCCGGAATCGAAGGCATTCAGCGTGGCGTTGAAGTCGGTGCCGTAGTCGATGAACTCGACCCCGTCGAGCGGCGCTTCGCCGCCCCACCACTTGCCGTTCTCGCGGCGCTTGACGACCGCCATCTGACCAACCGAATAGGACACCAGCTCGAAAGCTCCGGTGCCGATCGGCTTCTTGATCGGGTCGGCGCCGTCCTTGTCGAAGTCGCGGTGCACGACCAGGGCCGGATAGTCGGTGAGGCCGGGGATGATGGCGATGTCGGCTTCGTTGAGCTTCAGCTTGACCGTGTGGTCATCGACCTTGGTGATCGCGCCGTCCTTGGCCTTGCCAGTCTTGGCATCGATAAGCGCGCCGACACGAGCCGCCATGGAATTGCCGGACGCCCCCTTCTCGCACCAGCGGTTCAGATTGAAGACCACATCATCGGCGTTGAAGGCATCGCCATTGTTCCAGGTCACGCCCTTGCGCAGGTGCAGCGTGTATTCGGTGGCGTCGTCATTGACGTCCCAGCTTTCGAGCAGCACCGGCTCGAAAGTGAACTGGTGCGTGTAGCGCACCAGCGGTTCCAGCCACGTGCGGGTGACGTTTGCCATCTCCGTCCAGTCATAGGTGCGCGGATCCTTCTGCGCCTTGACCGACATCGCGACATGCAGCGTACCGCCCTTCTTGGGCTCATCGGCAAGGGCCTTGGTCGGCGCGGCAAGGCCGAGCATGCCATAGGCGAAAGCCGTCGATGCACCGAAAGCGCTTGCCAGAGCCAGGAATTCGCGCCGGTCGACACGCCCTGCCCGCGCCTCCTCGGCCATCGCTTCGATAGCGGCCGGAACCCGGTCGCCATTGCTTCTGAACAGTGTCATTCTCTTTCTCCCATTGGTTTGAGCGGGTCTTTTGCCCTTTTGCTTGAACTTTCGTCTATTAACTAACGCTGTCCGGCAGCTTTTCCTCACGCCGGGCGATCAAATCCCTGAGACCTTCGGCGATGCCTTCGTCGAGCTTCGGCTCCTGGTAGTCGGCGAGCATGGCGCGCGCCTTTTCTCGGCCGCGCGTGTCATGATCCTTGGCACCTTCGGCGCTCCACTGCTCGAAGGAATTGAAGTCCATGATGTTGGGCATGAAGAAGGCGCTCTCGAAATGCTCGAGAGTGTGCTGCGTGCCGAGGAAATGCCCTTGCGGACCAACCTCGCGGATTGCCGCCATCGCTTCCTTGAAATCGTCGAAGGGAACGCCCCCGGCATATTTGTACCAGCCGACCAGCTGCTCGCAGTCGGTGGCGAATTTCGAATAGCCGCAGGTGAGGCCCGCCTCCAGCCAACCGGCGGAATGCCAGATGTAGTTGGCGCCGGAAAGGATCGCGGCATGCATCAGCATGTTCGCCTCATAGCCGGCCTGGGCGTCATTGAGCTTGGAGCCGACATGGAAGCCGGAGGTGCGCCAGGGCAGCTTGTATTTCCTGGCCAGGGCGCCCATCAGATACATCATCTGCGCCGCTTCCGGCGTGCCGCCCATCGGCGCGCCGGTCTTCATGTCGACGGTGACCATGAACTGGCCGTAAAGCTGCGGCGAGCCGGGCCGGATGAGCTGAGTGAGCGCCACGCCGGCGAGCGCCTCGGCGTTGACCTGCGCCACCGCGCCGACGGCGGAGGCCGAGGTCGAGGCGCCGCATAGCGCGAAAGGCGCCAGGATCAGCGGCTGGTTGTGGCTCGCATAGACCCGCATGGCGTCGATCATGGTGGCGTCCCAGACCAGCGGCGAATTGCAGTTGGTGATCGCCACCAGCACCGGGTTGTCGCGCACGAAGTCCTCGCCGAAGACGATGCCAGCCATCGCCATCGTGTCCTCGGCGCGCTCCTTGGACGTGACGATGCCCATGAACGGCTTGTCGGAATGTTTCAGCGCCGAATGGATGATGTGGAGATGCCGCTTCGGCACCGCGATTTCCATCGGCTCGCAGATGACCGAGCTCGAGGAATGCAGCGCCGGCGCCATGTAGGCCATCTTATGGAAATTGTTGAGGTCGGCGAGCGTGCCGTAACGGCGCTTGTTGTCGAGGTCGCGGATATAGGGAGCGCCATACATCGGCACGAAGATCGAGTTCTTGCCGCCGACGCGCACCGTGCGCTCCGGATTGCGCGCGTTGAGCGTGAATTCCGGCGGAACTTTCGAGACGAGTTCCATCAGGAGTGCGCGGTCGATGCGGACGCGCGTTTGCCTGACATCGGCGCCGGCGGCCTTCCAGAGCTCGATCGCCCCGTCGTCGCGGAATTCGCACCCCACTTCCTCGAGGATCTTGAGCGATTCCTCGTGGATCAACTCCACCGCCTCGTCGGGCACGATCTCATAGGCGGGGATCTTGCGCACAAGGGTGGGGAAGGACGCGATCGGCGCGCTTCTCAGCGCCTTGCGGCCAAGACGGCCGCCGCCGCGGCGGTGGGTCTGTTCGGTCAATTCAACGGCCGGTGCGTTCATGGAGGCTCCTTCTTCCCGCCACTCACGTTAGCGAGGCAAAATATGGCTGTGACGCTGGAAAATCCTGATCTTCTGTATAAGTTCACCTTATGCGAAGCCTGCGCCACCTCCTGCCCTCCGCCGGCAGCCTCATCGTCTTCGAAGCCGCCGGCCGGCTGTCGAGCTTCACTGCCGCCGGGCGCGAGCTCGGCATGACGCAGGCCGCCGTTTCCTATGCCGTTCGCGGCCTGGAGGAGCAGCTCGGCGCCAAGCTCTTCCAGCGGCGCCACCGCCAGGTGCTTCTGACGGAAGCCGGCGAGCGCTTCCATGCCGACGTCTCGCTCGGCTTGTCGCATATCCGCAAGTCGGCGGAGGACCTGCGCCTGCAGGCGACCGGCGGGCACGTGACGTTAGCCGCCTCGACGGCTTTCGGCTCGTTCTGGATGATGCCGCGCCTGCAGCAGTTCCGCGACGAACTGCCGGGCATCGATCTGCGCATCCAGACCGCCGACCGCGACCTCGACATCATCGCCGAGGGGATTCCGCTCGGGGTGCGCGGCGGCGTGCCGCGCGACTGGCCGGACTACCACTCGCTGTCGCTCTCCGACGAAGAGATCTTCCCGGTCGCAGGCCCGAACTATCTCGCCAAATTCGGCAAGCCTAAGACGGTCGAGGAACTGGCAACGCACCGGCTGATCCATCTCGAGGAGCCCTATCGCGAGGCGCCGAACTGGGACGAATGGTTCGCTTCGGCCGGAACCAGCCTGCGCAATGCCGAACGCGGGTTGCGCATCAACGACTATGCCCTGGTGATCCAGGCGGTGATGGAGGGACAAGGCATCTCGCTCGGCTGGCGGCATCTGGTCGAGCGGCTGGTGGCATCAGGGCTGCTGGTGCCGGTGACCGATCATGTCATGCGGACCGGCATCGGCTTCCACGTCATCTGGCCGAAGAACCGCGACCTCAGCGAGAATGCGCGCAGGGTCAGGGACTGGCTGGTGGCGCAGGCTTAGATTTGCATCATCGTCGGGCAATCGCCGTCGTAGCGATCCTTCACACCCCTCTCTGTCCTGCCGGACATCTCCCCCGCAAGGGGGGAGATCAGACTTGACGCAGGCCCTCGCCAATCTCGTACGTTGCAGAAGAGCGAGGCGATGACACAGCCAATCTCCCCCTTGCGGGGGAGATGGCCGGCAGGCCAGAGGGGGTGCTGTCCCGCTAGCCTCTCCATAATTACGTGCAGCTTTTGCCCACGCCATCCGAATCCGCCTATAATCGCCTCATGCCCATCCGCCAGCTTTCCGAAACGATGATCAACCAGATCGCCGCCGGCGAGGTCATCGAGCGTCCGGCGAGCGTGGTGAAGGAGCTGGTCGAGAATGCGCTCGACGCAGGAGCCTCGCGCGTGGAGATCGTCACCGCCGGCGGCGGGCTCAATCTCATCCGCGTCACCGATGACGGCTCGGGCATTCCGGAACAGGAACTGGCGCTGGCGGTCGCGCGCCACTGCACCTCCAAGCTTTCCGACAGCATCCACGACATCCGCTCGCTCGGCTTCCGCGGCGAGGCGCTGCCTTCGATCGGCTCGGTGGCGCGGCTGTCGATCCGCTCGCGCACGGCTGGCGGCGACAGCGCGGCCGAGATCGGCATCGACGGCGGGCGCGTCTCGGCGGTGAAGCCGGCGGCGGCAAACCGGGGCACCACGGTCGAGGTGCGCGACCTTTTCTTCGCCACCCCGGCCAGGCTGAAATTCATGAAGGGCGAGCGCGCCGAAAGCTCGGCCACCAGCGACGTGGTGAAGCGTATCGCCATCGCCTTTCCCGCTGTCCGCTTCACGCTGGCCGGCGCCGACCGCTCGACGCTGGAACTGCCCGCAACCAGCGACACGCCGGAGGGCCGGCTTGCCCGCGTCGCGCAAGTGATGGGCAAGGATTTCCCGGACAATGCCATTGCCATCGATGCCGCGCGGGAGGGAGTTCACCTTGCCGGCCACGTCTCGATCCCGTCCTACACGCGTGCCAATGCGCTGCAGCAATATGCCTATGTCAATGGACGGCCGGTTCGCGACAAGCTGATCGCCGGCGCGATCCGCGGCGCCTTCGCCGACGTGCTGCCGCGAGATCGGCATGCGGTGACAGTGCTCTTCCTGTCGCTCGATCCCTCGACGGTCGACGTCAACGTCCATCCCGCCAAGGCCGATGTGCGCTTCCGGGATCCCGGCCTGGTGCGCGGGCTGATCGTCGGCGCCATCCGCGAGGCGCTGGCCGGCGCCGGCATCCGCGCGGCGACGACGGGCGCCGCCGGCATGATGGCGGCATTCCGGCCGGGCGAGGCGCCCTACTCGCATGCCGGCCCGGCCAACGGCCATCGCAGCTACGAGGCCGCTTATCACGCTTCCGCCTCCGGAGGCTTCGACCCGTTGCGCTCGGCGCAGCGGCCGCTCGACATGGGCGAAGCACGGGCGCCACGAAACGGCTTCGCCGAGAACGAGCAGGCGGCGTTCGACGCCGGGCCGCTCGCCAGCGCCGATGTCCGCGCCGGCATGGCCGAACCGGCCGAAGCGCTGCTCGGCATGGTGCTGGGCGCGGCGCGCGCGCAGGTGCATGAGAACTATATCGTCGCCCAGACGAGGGATTCGCTCGTCATCGTCGACCAACATGCCGCGCATGAGCGGCTGGTCTACGAGGCGCTGAAGAATGCGCTGCATTCTCGCGCCGTGCCGTCGCAGATGCTGCTCCTGCCCGAGATCGTCGACCTGCCGGAAGAGGATGCCGAGCGGCTGGCGATGCATTCCGAGACGCTCGCCAAATTCGGCCTGGGCCTCGAGCGCTTCGGTCCCGGTGCGGTGGCGGTGCGCGAGACGCCGTCGATGCTGGGCGAGACGAATGTGCAGCAGCTGGTGCGCGATCTCGCCGACGAGATCGCCGACAACGACACGGTCGAGACGCTGAAGGAGCGGCTGGACAAGATCGCGGCGACCATGGCCTGCCATGGTTCCGTGCGCTCGGGCCGGCTGCTCAAGGCCGAGGAGATGAACGCGCTGCTGCGCCAGATGGAGGCGACGCCCGGATCCGGCACCTGCAACCACGGCCGCCCGACCTATATCGAGCTCAAGCTCGCCGATATCGAAAGGCTGTTCGGGCGGCGGTGAGCGTCCCCTGGCTCGTTGCAACAGCAAGGGTCGGCGCCATACGCTAAATATCATTTCTTGAGGTGGTATTTTCCTGTCTTCGGGTTGAGAACATAGTCGTTCGCGCCTGCGAATTTGCCGCCTCCAAATTCCACCGAAATGATGTCCTTGCCTGCCTCCACCCATTTTTGCACGTTCATATAAATGGGCGTCGTCGACATACCGGCGTTGCAGTCCTCATCGTCGAAGCCGATCTCCTGAACGGCCTTCTTTTTCTTCTTGTTGATCACCAGCATTTTCGTCATGCAGATGCCGGCGTCGGACTTCGTGTAAATCCCCGCAAATCTGTCGCGGGTCGTCTCAGCCCAAAAGGGAATTTCGACGGTCCCGTCGATCTTCAGGTCGCCTGTATTGTCAAGACTCGCGACCTTTCTGAGCGTAACGGGAAATTTGTCCACGCCTTTGCTCCAGCTTCCCGCCGCGCCGCTTTCACTGATCTCGATAGAGAAAGGACATCCGGTGGTGTCGACGGGTGTTTTCGACCCCATGACGAGGACGCGTTGAAATTCCTGGTCGTCCGCGATCTCGCACAGCGTGAGCTTTGAGCCCTCCGCCTTGCCGTAGATCGCGATTGGGCTTTGCTTGGCGTCGTAGAAATAGCTTCCCTTGACACTGATGCCGCTGCCGAAGCTGGCATAGCGCTGCAGAGAGACGTGAACCGGGTTCGGTCCGATGGAACCTTCGTAGTTCTCCACCTGATACCAGCCCGCGAAGGCTTTTTGGCTTAGCAGCAGCAAACAGCCAACCGCGGCAATGAACCCTCTTCCCACCCTATCCCCTCCGTCAAGGCGGATCAGGATAGCTTGCCTTGCGCCTGCGTCACAGGGGCCGCCGGTAGCCGCATTCAACTTTTCA
Organism: Mesorhizobium sp. CA12; assembly: GCF_020165255.1. Classification (NCBI taxonomy): domain Bacteria; kingdom Pseudomonadati; phylum Pseudomonadota; class Alphaproteobacteria; order Hyphomicrobiales; family Phyllobacteriaceae; genus Mesorhizobium; species Mesorhizobium sp. CA12. Next base: position 268,988 of record NZ_JAIUHT010000004.1, on the reverse strand, counting down.
GTTCGAGCCCGGAAACGGCCGTAAACTTTTGAACTAACGCTTCAAATTCACAACGATCACGCCGCCCAGCGCCAGCGCGCCGCCGAGGATGCCGAGCAGCGACGGCACTTCGCCCAGCCAGAAGAAGCCGATCAAGGCGGAGGTCGGTGAGACGAGATAGAGAAAGTTCGAGGCGCGCGCGGCAGGCAGGCGGGACAGTGCGGTCGCCCAGGCGGCATAAGCGATCAACGAGGGAACGATGCCGAGGTAGATGACGGCACCAAGACCGGCAGTGTCGGCGACCGCTGCCTGCGAAAAAGCCTCGGGCAGGAAGGGCGACAGACAGAGCGCGCCGAGCACCATGTTGGAAGCGGATATCGTCAGAGGATGATGACGGGCAAAGAGCGGCTTCTGCACAATGGTATTGACGGCGGAGCAGAGCGCGGAGCCCAGCACCAGCAGCGCGCCGGCGTTGAAATGAAGGCCGTGCCCGTCGGCCACCGCGATGATGCCGATGCCGGCGAAGGAAATGACAGTGCCGAGCCAGGCAAGCCCCGAGAAGCGCTCGCCGAGCAGCGCCATCGCCATGATAGCGGTGAAGATCGGGCTGACATTGATGATGAAGCCAGCCGCACCCGCCGAGACGGTCAGCTCGCCGAAATTGAGCATCGCGGTGTAGAGCGCGACGAAGATGGCGCCGCCGAAGCCGAAGCGCCACAGCTCGTCCACTCGGGGCAGTGCCGGGCGCTTCACCGCGAGGAAGATGGCGGCCGGAACCGCGGCGATGGCAAAGCGCAGCGCGCCGAGCTCCAACGGCTGGAAGGCGGCAAGGCCGGCGCGGATCGCCGGGAAAGCCGAAGCCCAGCCGATGACCGTCAGCGTCACCGCGACTGCGGCGGTGGTGTCCATGCGCCGTGTCTCATTCAACGTGCCGGTGTAAGCGCTCATTGCCGTAGCCTCGTCTTTCTGCGTCATGGATGCATGAGAACGCCATTGCCGGCCAATTGACAAACGACCAATTCGAGGGTCAGCTGTGAGCATGGATCACAGCTCTGACCAGATACTGCCGCTTGAAACCCTGCGTGCCTTCGATGCGGCGGCGCGCATGGGGAGTTTTTCCGCGGCGGCTGAAAAGCTCAACCTCACTCATGGCGCGGTGAGCCGCCAGATCGCCAAGCTGGAGGACTGGCTTGGCTTGAAAGTGTTCGAGCGCAACGCGCGTGGCGTGACGCTGACGATCGAGGGCAACCGGCTGCATTTGAGGACCGCCGAGGCCTTCGCGCTGATCTCGTTCAACTCCGACCGCTGGGTCGAGCCGCGCGGCACGGCCGTGGTGCGGCTGGCCTCGATCCCGTCGGTGAGCGGGCTGTGGCTGATGCCGCGCATGGCCGCGCTGGAGAACCATCCGACCAAGCTGCGCATCGTGCTTGACGTCGACAACCGCCAGGCCGATCTCGCCGACGAAGGCATCGATCTTTCGGTGCGCTGCGGGCGCGGCCGCATTCCGGGCCGCATCTCGGTGCAGCTATTCGAGGAGCATATTTTCCCGATCGCCTCGCCGGAGCTGGCGAAGGAGATCGGACGAGGCGACCCTGCCCGGCTGCTGAAATTCCCGCTGATCAACGATTCCGACGCATCCGCCTGGCGCGCCTGGCTCGCGGCGCAGGACATGGACTATCGCCCGCGTCCGCAGGACCGGCGTTTCGAGGACTATAATCTGGTGCTCGATGCGGCCGCGCATGGGTTGGGCATAGCGCTGGCGCGGCCACCGCTGACGGCAGACCAACTCCAATCCGGCCGCATCGTTGCCGTCGACGAGCGCGTCGCGCTCAATCCGGTGTCTTACTGGATGGACCGCCCGGTCGGCCGGCCGCGCGCGGCAGCGGCGGACCTTGCCAGGCGCATCGCCGAACAGGCAGGGCTTGCTCCGGAAAAGCTCGAGGCTTTCCTTCAGGACGGCGTTTGAGCGGGCTTATCGAAGCAAGAGCACCATAATCGTTGCCGTCACCGCCGAGACGACGGCCGTGACGACCGAGATCGTCCAGAGCGATACCGCAACAGAATCGGATCGCGGCGCGTGACCAGCCGGACGAACCGCGGCGCCGCGAGGCTGCGGTGCATTGGCGTTGGCCGCGACCAGCATCGCGGCGGAAGCGACGGCCGGCGAAAATGTGGACAATGGCGGAGTGACCGCGGCCCTGGGCGCATTGTCGGCGACCGCTGCCTGCGGTGAGGCGAAGCCGCGCGGTGCCTGATCGGTATCTGTCGCCGCCCTGCCCGTCGAAGATCTTGCCGGCGCATCGCCTGAGGCGGCATCGGGCTCCATGACGGCCCGGTAAGCGTCCTCGGCCTCGGAGGACGACAGGCGTTGCGATGCCTGGACGGCAGGGCGCGGCTGTGCGCTCTGCAGCGCCTGCGCAGCGAACTGCGCCGCCTGCATCATTGATGGCGCCGGCGGCTGGACCAGCGTCTTGATCAAAGCCGCCGTCGCCGGATCGGCCTTCGGCGAAGGCATCGCATGCGGGGTGAGCGCCTCATTGATCAGCGTGTTCAAGCGGGGCGGAGTGATGTTCATGCCGGGGCTCCGGGAACCATTTGTCGCTGCAGCCATACCGGATGAGCATTGCGTCAAGCTTGACGTTGCTTGCGATTTATGGCGATTGAAACTCGATGAACTGCAGCGTCCTTTCATGATGAACCGTTTCGAAGGCCCGGGCGGCAGGGAAGCCCGGATCCGTTATCTCGACGGCGACTTCCAAGTCACCAGTCCCGGCTCCTTCGTGCGCTGTGCGGTGACGGGCGAGAACATTCCGCTCGACGAGCTCAAATATTGGAGCGTCGCCCGGCAGGAGCCCTATGTGAACGCCGCGGTGTCGCTTGCCCGCGAGATCGAGATGCACCCGGAATTGCGCAAGCGCGGATAAGCCTTGCGAGCCCATGGCGCTTGGCAGCCAAGCTCGACCGCTCAGGGTACTACATTGAAAAACTTCAGGAAATCTCTCAAGACACTTCTTCGCATGCCGCTTGTCATGCGCGCGAGATGGCGCGATCGGGCGGTGTCGAGGGCGCCCCGATTCAAGCTGACGGCCTGCGCCGTCTTCCGCGAGGAAGCGCCGTTCCTGGCCGAATGGATCAGGTTCCATCAGAATGTGGGATTCGAGCATTTCTATCTCTACAACAACTTCTCGACCGACGACTTCAAAGCCGTATTGAATCCGTTCATTCAGGAGGGCCTGGTTACGCTGGTCGACTGGCCGCGGCCGGTGGGGCAGCTGTCGGCTTATAGGGACTGCATCCGCAGGCGCTGGCGCGAAGCGTTGTGGATCGGATTCTTCGACATCGATGAGTTTCTTTTCGCGCCCGACGGACGTGACGTACCCTCGGTTCTGAGGGACTATCGCGACCTGCCAGGCGTTTGCGTCTGGCAAGCTTTCTATGGCTCCTCCGGCCAAGCGGAGCGACCAGAACGGCCGGTGGTCGAGGCCTATACGATGCGAGCCGGGCCGGACATCACGACGGTCAAGACAATCCTCAACCCGCGCATGGTCTACAGAGTGGGCGTCCATCAGTCGAAATTCCTGTCCGGCGAAGGGATGGACACCCGTCGACGGACCATCGCGCCCGGCATGCCTCCCCAGTTCGATATCCTGAGGATCAATCACTATTGGTCGCGATCACTTGCCGACCTCGACCAGAAAATCCGGCGCGGCGACGCCTCGACTTCCGCGCTGCGCGACAGGGATTGGCATTTCGACTTCGAAAGCAAGCTCAATGTCGAGCGCGACGAGGCGATTCCTGCAGGCGATGCGGCGCGCAGGATAGCCGTAGCCACTTCTTCCCTCCCCATCGATGGTCCCACTCCGTCGTTTCAGTGCTGACACTTTCGCCTTTCTGGGGCTATAGACAGCAAAGGGCGACGGGTACGGGGGTTTGTTGTGAAGGTTCTTGTGACGGGTGGGGCCGGCTTTATCGGCTCGCATCTTTGCGACCTGCTGCTGGCACAAGACCGGCAGGTACTATGTGCCGATAATTTTTCCACCGGCTCGGCGCAAAATATCGGTCATCTTCTGGGCAATCCACATTTCGAGTTTCTGAGGCACGACGTTACCGTGCCTCTCAAAGTCGTAACGGATGAAATCTTCAACCTCGCCTGTCCGGCCTCGCCTGTTCATTATCAGCGCATTCCGATCGAGACGACCAGGACCTGCGTCTATGGGGCGATCAACATGCTCGATCTTGCACGCGCTTCGGGGGCCAGGATCCTTCAGGCATCGACATCCGAGGTCTATGGCGATCCGCAAGTCCATCCCCAGACCGAGGCCTATTGGGGCCACGTCAATCCGATCGGGCCGCGCAGTTGCTACGACGAAGGCAAGAGATGCGCCGAGGCGCTGTTCTTCGACTACCGGCGTCAGTCGAAACTACCCATCAAGGTGGTACGCATATTCAATACATACGGGCCTCGCATGCACCTGTCGGACGGACGGGTGGTCAGCAATTTCATCGTCCAGGCCTTGCAGAACGATCCTATAACCATCTACGGCGACGGTAGCCACACCCGCAGCTTCTGCTATGTCGACGATCTCGTCGATGCGATGGTTCGGATGATGGCTACGCCCGACGATTTCGTGGGCCCCCTCAATGTCGGCAACCCGACGGAAGTCACGATCCTGGAACTGGCCGAACTTGTATTGAGCCTTGTCGGCGGCAAGTCCAAAATCGAGTTCAAGGCCCTGCCGCAGGACGATCCCCGCCAGCGCCAACCCGACATAGGTCTGGCGCGGTCGACGCTGGATTGGTCTCCTCGCGTCGCTCTCGAGGATGGGCTCGGCGAAACGGTTCGCTACTTCCGCCGCCTCATCAACGGCAATTGACGGTGGCGCGCCCCTTTAAGTCTTTGTCTTCATGCATGTCGTTATCGCAAAACCGCTGCACACTTTTGCGCGACATGCATTAGCCCCGCATCTTGCGCAGGCGCCAGGCGTCGAGCGTCTCGTCGACGATGCGTTCGGGCACATGATCGAGCTCGAACACGGCCTCGATATCGAGCACGTCCAGCTGGGCGAGGAAACCGGCAGGCATCTCGCCATGGCGCAGCCGCGCGGCGTCCTTTGCGGTGGTGACGAGGCGCAGCCCCTCCTGCCGGGCGAGCGCCAGGAGGTCGGCAAGCTCGTCCTGGGCATAGAAATGATGATCTGGAAAAGCACGCGACTGAGCCACTTCGCCGCCAGCGACGCGCACCGTGTCGAAGAATTTCTCCGGATGGCCAATGCCGGCAAAGGCCAGGAAACGGCCGCCGGCGAAACGCGACGGGTCGGCCGGCTCGACATGCGCCAGGAAGATCGGCCGGCCGGCGCGCGCCGCCTGGCGCACGACGCCGTCGGCGGCGGTCCCCTCGCCCATCTTCAGCAAGCCGCTGGTGAAGACCAGCTGGTCGACGACCTTCGCGCGGAGCGGCCCGCCCGGGATAACGCGGCCGTTGCCGACGCCGAAGCGGGCATCGACCACGACCAGCGCATAGTCGATATGGATGCGCGCCGACTGGAACCCGTCATCCATGATCAGGAAATCGCAGCCACGTTCTTCGATGAGCAGCTTCGCACCGGCGGCGCGGTTGGCCGTCACCGCGACGGGCGCATGCTCGGCCAGGAGCAGCGGCTCGTCACCGACATGCTTGGCGGCGTCGTGATGCGCATCGACCACATGAGGCCTGGCGAACGAGCCGCCATGGCCGCGCGACAGGAAGCCTGGCGTGAGCTGCATGCGTCTGGCTTGCTTGGCCAAAGCGATGGCGACCGGTGTCTTGCCGCTGCCGCCGACGGTAAGGTTGCCGACGCACAGGACCGGCGCTGCGACCTTCTCGCGCGGCGCGTGGCGCATGCGACGGCCGGCGACCAGCCCATAGATCGCCGATGCGGGCGACAGCGCAAGCACGCGCCAGTCCGGCTTTTCCCACCAGAAGGGTGGCGCTTCGCTGGTCATCGCGCCTGCTCCATGCGTCTCGGTTTCGCGCATGGACTTTTCCAAAAATCGGTTCCGATTTCTGGGGTCATGATCTAGCGCCCGTTTGCGCCTTTCAGGCGCGCCTTGACGACCAGAGGCTGGATATAGGGCTCCAGCGATTTCAGCGTGCGGGCAAGCGCGCCGCGCATTTCGTCGACGGTGGCGGCACCCGCCGCCATCATCTCGTGGCGCGCCACTTCGTTGGTCAAAAGGAAATTGACGGCGCCGGCCAGCATGTCACGGTCTCGCACCAGCTTGGCGCCGCCGCTGTCGAGCAGGCGCTGATAGGCCTCGCGGAAATTCTGCACGTTACGCCCCGCCAGCACGGCGGTTTCGAGCATCGCCGGCTCGAGCGGGTTCTGGCCGCCTTGCGAAGTCAGCGAGCGGCCGACAAAAGCGATCTCGGTCAGCCTCAGATAAAGGCCCATCTCGCCGATCGTATCGCCGAGCAGGATGTCGGTATCGTGGGAGATGCGGTCGCCCTTGCCGCGCCTTGCCACGGACAGGCCCATGCCGGAAATCTGCGCGGCCAGCGCATCGGCGCGATCGGGGTGACGCGGCACGACGATGGTCAAGAGCCCATGATGGCGCTTGTGCAGGCTGGCATGGACCTCCGCGGCCACGACCTCCTCGCCATCATGGGTCGAGATCGCAGCCCAGGTCGGACGTCCGCCGATCTGGCGCTGCAGGGTGGCTAAGGCCCGCTCGTCGACCGGCGGCGGGTTGGTATCCACCTTGAGGTTGCCGGAAACGGTGACCGGCCGGGCGCCCAGCGCGCGGAACCGCTCGCCGTCGACATCCGACTGGGCAATGACGTGGGCAAGATTCTCGAACAGCGCCTCGGCAACGCCGGCGCGCTTCTTCCAGGACATGAAGGAGCGGTCCGACAGCCGGCCGTTGACCAGAACCTGCGGCACGTTGCGGGCGCCAAGCTCCAGGATGGTCATCGGCCAGATTTCCGATTCGGCGATAATCGCCAGTTCCGGCCGCCAGTGATCAAGAAAACGGCTTACCGCGGGCTTGAGATCGAGCGGCACATATTGGTGGATGATGCGGCTGCCGAGGCGCTCTTCGGCGACCTTGGCCGAGGTCACGGTGCCAGTGGTCAAAACGATGTTGACGCCATAGTCGAGGATGCTCTCGACCAGCGGCACCACCGCGATCGTCTCGCCCACGCTTGCGGCATGGATCCAGATCACCGGTCCTTCCGGACGGGGACGGCCGGCGATGCCATAGCGTTCTCGGCGGCGGACACGATCCTCCTTGCCGCGCGAGGCGCGCCAGGCGACATAGGGGCCGATCAGCGGATAGGCGGCCGCCCCCGCATAGCGATAGGCAGTCAGGGCCGCACGCGCCCAGCGCTCGCTCATTTGCCGCCGTCCACGAGGCGATAAGCCTCAGCCGTCGCGGCGTTGAGAGAGGCCGTGACCTCCTGCCGCTTGCGCTCCATCTCGGCATCATCGGCATCGGCGGGCACGAAGACAGGCTGGCCCACGATGACCGCGGAGCGGCCGAACGGCAGGTTGATGGTGGTCTTGTCCCAGCTCTTCTCCAGCACCTTGCGGCGGCTGGTGGCGATGGCCGAGGGCAGGATCGGCCGGCCGGAAAGCCTTGCCAGGAGAACGATGCCAAGCCCAGCGTCGCGCGGCGTGCCATTCGGAATGTCGGCGATCATGGCGACGTTCTTGCCGGTGGCGAGCGCCTTCCTCAGCGCGATCAAGGCCTTGGCGCCGCCCTTGTCCAAATGCCTAGAATTGTCGCGGCCGCCGGAGCCGCGCACCGCCTCGATGCCGAACTTCTCGATCATCAGCGCCTGGAGCTCGGCGTCGGCGCTGCGCGAAACCATGGCGACCAGCGGCCGGCCCTCGGGGTAATAGGCAGGGGTCAAAAGGTGCTGGCCGTGCCAGAGCGCGATGATGCCCGGCTCAAGATGCGCATAAGCGCCGCCGGCTACCCGGGTCGAGCCTTCGACGAGCGGGCTGGTGACGCGAATCAACCGCAAGAACCAGGCGAACAGGCTGGCGATGAAGTTCTTGACGAAACTCGACTGCGCCAGAGGCTCGCGGATGCGCCGCCACAGCGTGCGCGTTCCGCCGCGTCTGGCGGCGCGCGGCCGGGTCGCCCCTTTCACCGCTTCATGCTCCATCGACGTCAACCGCCGACCTTCGATTCTGGATCGAGCAAGCGGTGCAGATGAACAACGAAATAGCGCATATGAGCATTGTCGACACTTGCCTGCGCCTTCGCCTTCCAGGCGGCGTGCGCCGATTGATAGTCGGGATAGATGCCGACAATGTCGAGCGCGTCCAGGTCGCGAAACTCGGTTCCACCCAGCTTTTTCAGCTCGCCACCGAACACCAGGTGCAAAAGCTGCTTCTTTCCGTCTTCCACGGCCATGCCGATCCTTCGCAGATTCATGAGTTTTGTGAAACGTTTAGCCCAAAGCAGCCGATTTTGGAACTGCGGGCCGACTCACTCTTGGTCAATCCCCGCGATCACCCTGGCGAGCACGCCGAGCAGCTCGCCGCTGCCTGCGGCGAGCGCACCATGGTTGATCACCTCGCCGGCATAGCGCGGCGGCTTGCCGGTGCGGTCGAGCAATGCTCCGCCCGCCTCGGCAAGGATGAGGTCTGCGGCGGCGATGTCCCAGTCATGCGCGCTCGGCTTGACGAAGGTCGCATCGAGCTTTCCGGCGGCGATCATCGCCAGCCGATAGGCAAGCGAAGGGATGTAGGCCGTCCGCCGCAGCCTGTCCTGCCATGCCGGCGGCATCAAGTCGACCAGCGGCTTGGGTCCGCCGATATCGACGCTTTCGCCCAGCGGGCGCACATAGATACGCTTGTCGTTGAGATAGGCGCCCTCGCCCGGCAGCGCCCAATAGGTCTCGCGTTTGGCCGGGCATTCGAGCACGCCGGCGAGCGAGCGCCCGTTCTCGACCACTGCGACGCTGACACACCAGGAATGCAGGCCGTCGAGAAAGCCGCGCGTGCCGTCGATCGGGTCGACCACGAAGGTGCGCCGGGCCGACAGCCTGGCATGGTCATCGGCGGTCTCCTCCGACAGCCAGCCATAATCCGGACGCAGCCGGAGCAAGGTCTCGCGCAGGTAGGTATCGGCGGCGTGATCGGCCTCGCTCACCGGCGAGGTGCCGCCCTTCATCCACACCTGCGGGTTCTTGCCGAAATAGCCCATGGCGATGGCGCCGGCCTCGCGGGCGGCATCGCGCAGCAAAGCGAGGTCGTCGCGGGCCTCGCTCGAGGTCAATTGGTCAAGCGCCGGCAAGGGTCATCCCTTCGATCAGGAGCGTCGGCGCCGCGGTGCCGAAATTGCGGTCGAGATCGTTCGCCGGAACCATGTTGAGGAACATGGCCTTCAGGTTCGAGGCGATCGTCACCTCGGCGACCGGATAGGCCAATGCGCCGTTCTCGATCCAGTAGCCGGAAGCGCCGCGGCTGTATTCGCCGGTCACCATGTCGACGCCCTGGCCGAATACCTCGGTGACATAGAAGCCGCTCTTTAACGACGCGATCAGATCTTCCGGCGAGCGCTCGCCGGGCTCGATGGCAAGGTTGGTCGAGGACGGCGAAACCGACGAGCCGCTGCGCGAGCCTCGCCCGTTGGTGACGAGCCCGAGCTCTCGCGCGGCCGAGGTGGACAGGAACCAGTGATTCAAGATGCCCTTCTCGACCATCAGCAGCTTCTCGCCCTCGATGCCTTCGCCATCGAAGGGGCGCGAGGCCTGGCCGCGCCGCCGCAAAGGCTCGTCGGTGACGGTGATCGCGGCCGACGCCACCTGCTTACCCATCATGTCGCGCAGGAAGCTGGTCTTGCGGGCGACCGCGGCGCCGTTGATGGCGCCGGCGAGATGGCCGGCTATGCCGCGCGCGACGCGCGGATCGAACACCACGTCGATCGGGCCGGTCTTCGCCTTGCGGGCGCCGAGGCGGCGAACGGTACGTTCGCCCGCCTTGCGGCCGATCTCTTCCGGCGTGTCGAGGTCGGCGAAATGCTGGCGCGACGAGAATTCGTAGTCGCGTTCCATCGCCGTTCCCTCACCCGCAATGACGCTGGTCGAGCGCGAGAAACGCGAGGCGACGTACTGGCCGACAAAGCCATGCGATGTGGCGAGAACCAGGCCGCCCAGGCCGGCGCCGGCGCTGCTGCCCGAGGAATTGGTGACGCCCTTGACGGCCAACGCGGCCGCTTCGGCGGCAAGTGCAGCTTCCTTCAGCTCGTCTGCCGATACCTCTGTCGGGTCAAAGAGGTCGAGATCGCGCAAATTGCGGGCAAGCAGCGCGGGGTCGGCGAGGCCCTGGAACGGGTCTTCGGGCGAAACCCTGGCCATCGCCACGGCACGCTCGGCGAGCGCCTTCGGGTCGGATGCGGCGGCGGTGGCCGAGACGCTCGCCACACGCTGGCCGACGAAGACGCGCAGCGACACGTCCTCGCTCTCCGATGATTCGGTGCCTTCGACCTTGCCCAGCCGAACCGACACGCCGGCCGAACGGCCGCGCACCGCCACCGCGTCGGCCGCATCGGCGCCGGCGCGCCTGGCGGCCTCGACGAGCGCCGCGACGCGATCGGTCAATTTCGCTGCGAGCTTATCGGTCATGCGGTTGTTCCTGTCTGTTCACGCAGTCTGTCAGGTCGGGATCACGCCCGCACCCATCCATTGATGCTCACGCACCGTCTGCGGATGCTCACGCACTATCTGCTGGATGCTCATGCACCATCTATTGTTCCATTGCCGCTTGTGCAATGGGCTCAGGACAATCAGGATACCGCGGCCAAACCGTCCAAAGCGACCGGAAGGGGTTCCGATCGCTGGAACAGTGTCTCGTTCTGACGAAATGGGCTTGGCCGCGCGCGCTTCAGCGCCGGGCTGATGGGGGAAGGATGGATTATTTTGTCGACGGAGAGTTTACCCATGACTGGACCTCCCATCACCTGAAGCTTTGGGAGGAGCTTCTCGGCGACAAGGCCGGCACGGCGACGGCTGTGCTCGAAATCGGCTCGTTCGAGGGGCGTTCGGCGCTGTTTTTCCTGCAATTCCTGCCAAAATCCCGCATTACCTGCGTGGATAGCTTCCAGGGCAGCGAAGAGCATCTCGAGCCTGGCTCGAAGCATGAATCTGATATGGCCGAGGTCGAACGACGCTTCGACCGCAACCTTAAGCCCTTCGCCGGCCGGGTCGAGAAACGCAAAGGCCATTCGTTGACGATCCTGCCAGGCCTTGCCGGCGAAGGACGGCTGTATGACGTGGTCTATGTCGATGGCGACCATTCCGCCACCTCCGTTTACAGCGATGCCCGACTGGCCTGGGACCTGCTCGACAATGACGGTGTCATGATCCTGGACGATTACCGGTGGAGGCCGGATCTGCCGACGGCCAGGCGTCCCCAGGCAGGGATAGAAGCTTTCCTGAGCCAGGTCGCCGGGGATTACGAGCTGTTGCACCGGGGCCAGCAGATCGTCATTCGCAAGAGCGAGATCGTCGCGGCCAAGTCATTCACGATCGCCGGCCGCGACATTGACGGGCTCGCCGGCGGCGCGCTGTCGCCGCCGCTGGTCAGCTTCGTCGTCATCAACTGGAATTACGGCGGCTATGTCGGCGCGACGATCGATTCCATACGCAGACAGGACTATCCGCATTTCGAATGCATCGTCATCAACAACGGCTCGACCGACGACAGCGCGCAGGTGATTGCCCGGCATGTCGAAGGCGATCCACGTTTCCGGGTCGAGGCGCTGGCGCAGAACCACGGCCAGCTCGGCGCCGCGCTGTGGGCTCTGGACAAGGTGAACGGCGGATTCGTCACCTTCGTGGACGCGGACGACGTGCTGTTCGACAACTACGCTTCAACGCACATCCAGGTGCATATGGCATTGCAACGCAGCGTCGGCTTCACTTCGGCCAACGTCGCAGAGATGGACTCGACAGGCACAGCCCTGACGGCCTCGTACCAGCAACTCCGGCTGAACAGACCGGGCGCGCAGCGAGGCCTGCGAGGTGAGCGGACCGTGCTGCGGCTGCCGACCGTCTCCCCGTCGCAATACCGGCTCCTCGACGCCAGCACTGCGACCATACCGCGTGCGCACGTCGGCTGGTTCTGGGCGCCGGGCAGCGCCAACATGTTCCGCACCTCGGTCCTGCATCTGCTGCGGTTGGACGATGGCAGCAAACCCTTGATGACGTCGGCCGACGGCTATTTCAATACGATATGCCATGCGGTTGCCGGCAGCGCGCTGATCGACATGCCCTTGTCCGGCTATCGCCTGCATTCAAGCAATTATTTTGCCACGGGCGAAAGCGTGGAGGGCATTCGCACCGGAACCAGGGAATACGCGGCCAAATTGCAGAAATTCACATATGAAAGCGTCAAGTATCTGATCGAAGGAAGCGAAAGGTTCGACTGGCTTTTAGGAGGCGAGTTCTGGCCGGTCGTGGACCGGGTCACGCGAGAAAACCCCGACAGGTTGCGCGACTATTTCAGCGACGAGATCGCGGTCGAGATATTCAAGCGCAACGCGCCGCAATTGAGGTCTGTTTTCGGGGCCAGGAGGTTCGGCAGAGAGGTGCTGGCCCGGTTTTCCGGAGCCCAGGCAAGATCCATCCTCAGAGCCGGTTTCGGAGGCCGAATTCCAATGCGCGTCCTCTCGAAGTCGCTGTTGCGCGATGTCCGCATCTCGCTGAGGATCGGACGGAAGCGATAATGACCGCGCCGAAGATCAGCTTCGTCATCATCAACCACAATTACGGCCAGTATGTCGGCCAGGCGATATCGAGCGTTCTGTCGCAGGATTACGCCGAGTTCGAATGCGTTGTCCTCGACAACGCCTCGACCGACGACAGCCGCGATGTCATCGCGCGATTCGAGAATACCGACCCCAGGCTGGCGTTTGAATATCTGAATGACAACCTGCACCAGATGGGCGCGTTCCTTCACGTTCTGGATCGCCTGGCGGGCGAATTGGTCTGTATCGTTGACGCCGACGATTTCCTGTTCGCGAACTTCGCGGCCTTTCACGCCCAGCTTCATTGCGATTGCCCGACGATCGGCGCCACGTCGGGCGGCGTTCTTGAAACCGATCATGCCGGGCGGCCGCTGTCTTCTGGTTTCGCATGGTTGCTGCACCGCAGAGTGGGCAGCCCCCTTGATCTCCCCCGTTCACACTCAGATCACATGATTCTGGGACGACGGGAGCGCGAGCTGCTCGGGCAACAGTCCACGGTGATAGAGCCTCACGAACCCGGCTGGCACTGGTCGCCTGGTACGGCGAACGTGTACAAGCGGCATTATCTCGTCCGATGCAAGCCATCCCTGGCTGTGGTCGGCAATGCCGCGACCGACAACTATTTCATGCCGTTCGTGCATGCCTTGGCTGGTTCGGCCTGCATAGACCTTCCGCTTTCGGCCTACCGAATTCACGGAGGCAACGTGCATGGCGCGCAGCCCTCCTTGCCGAACTTGAGGACATTCAGCAAAGCCGCCCATCAGCGTTCGCGCGTGCGGCGAAGTGCTATGGTGCGCGAACTGGCCTCACGTGCCCGGGATTTTGTGTCGACCCACGGACATGCTTTCTGGACCCTGATGGATGCTCCCAGCGTGCCGGACGGGATTTCGTTGAAGGCATATTTCAACGACCCTGCAATTCAGGATATTTTGGCTGATCACTTCGACGAGATCCTCGCGGCATGCGGAGAGGCCGAGACGCGCGAGGCGTTACGCGCTCGCATGGGCCGCAAAGGCTACAAGCAATTCCTGGCCTTGCAAGGTCAGAGAAAATCGCGACCTGACTCAAGGGCCGACGGCGGCTAAGATCACGCCACCGGCGCCCAGATCACGTCGTCGACCCTTGCGGCTCCCGTCGCCAGCATCACCAACCGATCGAAGCCGAGGGCCGAGCCGCTGGCTTGCGGCATGATGGCCAAAGCGGCAAGAAAATCCTCGTCCAGCGGATAGCGCTCGCCATAGACGCGCTCTTTCTCATCCATCTCGGCGGCGAAGCGGCGGCGCTGTTCGGCCGCATCGGTCAGCTCGCCGAAGGCGTTGGCAAGCTCGACGCCGCAGCAATAGAGCTCGAAGCGCTCGGCGACGCGCGGATCTTCATCGCTCGGCCGGGCGAGCGCCGCTTCCGAAATCGGATAGCCGTATAAGATGGTGGCCCGCCCCTGCCCCAGCACCGGCTCGACTTTTTCGACCATCACCCGGCTGAACAGGTCGGCCCAGTTGTCGTCGGGCGCAGTGCGCAGGCCGGCGCGGACCAGTGCCTCGTGAAGGGCGTCGCGGTCGGTGCTGCCGTCGGCCGATACGGTCGTGAGCAGGTCGATGCCGGCATGGCGCAGGAAAGCCTCCGCCACGCTCAGCCGCTCCGGCTCGGCGAGCGGATCGGCCTCGCGGCCGCGAAAACGGAAACTCTTGGCGCCGGCTTTTTCCGCGGCGAGCGCCAGGAATTCGGCGCAGTCGGCCATCAGACGCTCAACTGTATCGCCGACGCGGTACCATTCAAGCATGGTGAACTCGGGGTGATGCAGCGGCCCGCGCTCGCGGTTGCGCCAGACCGGGCCGAGGCTGAAGATGCGTTCCTCGCCGGCGGCGAGCAGCTTCTTGCAGGCGAATTCCGGCGAGGTGTGGAGATAGAGCTGCCGGCGCGATGCGTCGGGCCCGATCGCCTCGGTGGCGAAGGCGGCGAGATGCGCCTCGTTGCCCGGCGAAACCTGCAGGGCCGACGTCGTCACCTCGATGAAATCGCGCTGCGCGAACCAGCCGCGCAGGGCGGCGGCGATGGCATTGCGCGCCATCAGCCGGGGCCGGCGGTCGGCATGAATATGCGGCGTCCACCAGGGCGAAGCGGCGGTCATGGGCAGGAAAATCGCCCGACAGGCTGGCGGTTCGGCGCAAGATGCGCTAGGGCGCACGCGATGGCCGCCGTCGCCGCTTCGCGGAAATCGACGCTTGCAGGCCGAAAAACTCGAACGGGATCGAATATCGTGGTCAAGGTCATCGCCAGTTCCTTACGCAAAGGCAACGTCGTCGATAAGGACGGCAAGCTTTATGTCATCCTCTTTGCCGAAAACATCCACCCTGGCAAGGGCACGCCGGTGACCCAGCTCGACATGCGCCGCATCGGCGACGGGGTGAAGGTCTCGGAGCGCTACCGTACGACCGAAATGGTCGAGCGCGCCTATGTCGAGGAGCGCGAGCACACCTTCCTCTATTCCGACGGCGAAGGTTTTCACTTCATGAACCCGGAAAGCTACGACCAGGTCGTGGCCTCGGAAGCCGTGGTCGGCGACATGGCGCCCTATCTGCAGGAAGGCATGGCCGTGCAGCTCGCGCAGTTCAACGGCGTGCCGATCTCACTGGTGCTGCCGCAGCGCGCCACCTTCGAGGTGGTCGACACCGAGCCGGTGACCAAGGGCCAGACGGCGTCTTCGTCCTATAAGCCGGCGATACTCTCCAACGGCGTGCGCACAGCCGTGCCGCCACATATCTCGGCCGGCACGCGCGTGGTGGTGATGACCGCCGACGGTTCTTACGTCGAGCGCGCCAAGGACTGAGATTTTAGGGCGATTTGAAATGGCTCGCCTGAGCACAGGCGGGCCTGCAATCACACATAGTTGGCTTTTTTGACCCGTATCCGCCAGTTTCGCCCGCGGACGATCGCTTTACGCCTCACTTCAGCCGCGCGAACCACGAATGCCGGCACCTGAAAGCTGAAATAATGTTGGCACCGAAGGCCCGCGCCGCCTCATGGGCATCTGCTGATTGCCCAAATACCCAGCGCACGCTGCGTTTTATCAAAGGCAGCTACACGAACGTTTAGCGAAAGGCGAGGCACGCTTGTATCGCCGCATCATTCCTTTGATGGATTTCAGAGGCCAAAAAGCAAGATAGCGTGCGGCGCGCGGAACGGGCGCGGTCGCCGTCATGCAAATAAGCAACAAACAGGCTCCTGCTCTGCAGGCAGTGATGAAAGAGGCCAAACGCGCCATAACGCCGCTTATCTGGTTCAGCGGCGGCATCAATATACTGATGCTCACCGGCTCGTTCTACATGCTTCAAGTCTACCACCGGGTTCTGTCCAGCCACAGCGTGGAAACTTTAGCAGCGTTGTCGTTGATCGCCTGCGCGGCGATCCTGACAATGGCAGGGCTCGAAATGGTACGCGCCCGCCTGCTGTCAACCGTAGGCGCCTGGATGAACTCGAGGCTGGCCCCAGTCCTGTTGACCGCGTCAGTAGAGCAGTCGGCCGCCGCGCCGGGTCAAGGCAGCACGCGGTCTCTGCGCGATCTCGACCAAGTGCGGAATTTCTTCACCAGTCCGAGCATCTACCCAATTCTCGACGCACCGTGGGCGCCAATCTTCTTCATCGCCATCTTCTTCATGCATCCGTGGCTCGGCTGGTTGGCGCTGGCCGGCGGGTGCGTGTTGTTTGTGCTGGCATTGCTCAACGAACTCACCACCCGCAAACCGCTGACAGAGGCCGGCAATGCGCAGGCACGGGCTTTCACCCAAGCCGAGTCGGCAGTCCGCAACGCCGAGGTCGTCCAGGCCATGGGCATGCTGCGGCCGTTGCTCGACAGTTGGCAAGAGCAGCAGGATGAAGCGAGCGCCGGACAAGTCGCCGCCGGTAACCGCGCCAGCGCCATCGCGTCTGTCGCACGTTTCTGGCGGATGGCCTTGCAAATGGCGGTGCTCGGCCTCGGCTCTTACCTGGTGCTGCAAAACGAGGCCTCTCCCGGCATCATGATCTCATCCTCAATCTTGATGGGCCGCGCGCTGGCCCCCGTGGAGCAAGCGATCAGCACGTGGAAGGCGACACTTGGGGCACGCGCCGCTTACAAGCGTCTCACCGCGTTTGTCGGCCAGCGACCCGAGGCCAAAGCAGTGTGGTCTTTGCCGCGCCCACAAGGAAAGGTCGAGGCAGAGAGTATTGTCCTCGCCCGGCAGGGTGGCGGCGAGCCTGTCTTGAAAGGCGTGAGTTTCCAACTCAAGCCCGGTGAAGTGATGGCGCTCATCGGCCCGAGCGCATCCGGCAAGACAAGCCTGGCCCGCGTTCTCGCCGGCGCTTGGCGCCCATCAGCCGGTCGCGCTTTGCTCGACGGCATGGACGTCGCCGAGTGGCCCGCCGAGGACCGTGGTCGGCACGTCGGGTATTTGCCGCAGGACATCGAGTTGTTCGCCGGCACGATCACCGAGAACATCGCCCGCTTCGCGAAGCTCAGTCCCGCGGTCTTCAACAGCGTGATCAAGGCCGCGCAACTGGCGGGCGTTCACGAATTGATCAAGGGCTTGCCGAAAGGCTACGAAACTCAAGTAGGGGATTCAGGCGCATCGCTGTCAGGCGGACAGCGCCAACGAATCGGGCTGGCGCGGGCACTCTACGGCGATCCGACACTCATCATCCTGGACGAGCCGAATTCCAACCTCGATCGCGAGGGCGAAGACGCCCTGATGGCCGTGATCGGCGCGGTCAAGGCGACGGGCACTACGATGATCCTAATCGCACACCGCCCAAGCATCATGGAGAAAGTCGACAAGGTGCTGGTGCTCAATCAGGGCAGACAAGAATTATTCGGGGCGCGTGACACGGTCTTCAACGAACTCGCCGCCCGCGCCAGGAGAGTGGCCCAGCTGCCCAACACCCATCACGTCACGGCGGTCACGTCATGACCTGCGCAAACCCAGCAGACGACGATATGAACATAGTCGCTCTCCCCCAGCCACTGCCACCCCCGCCGACGTTGCAACCGCTCCGTCTCAGAGCCGTCACGAACGCCGGTTTCTCAATCATGTTCCTGTTCTTCGGCGTGGCCGGCGGCTGGGCGGCCCTGGCACCGCTCGACAGCGCGGCGGTGACGACCGGAGTGGTCAAGGTCGACGGCGACCGCAAACTCATCCAGCACCTCGAGGGCGGCATTATCGCCGAACTGGACGCCGTCAACGGCGATGTCGTCAAGAAGGGCAAAGTGCTCATCCGTCTCGACAACACCCAAGCCAAGGCTCAACTGGACTCGATCCAAAACAAGATCGCCACACGCGAGGCACTCGTCGCCCGTCTCCGGGCCGAACGCGACGGCAAGGACACGATCGAGTTCGACCAGGCATTGCTCGACAACCCGGACCCTGCCGTCAAGGACGCGGTGGCCACCCAACGTGACGTCTTCAACGCGAAGCACCGCAACCTGAAGGACGAGAAGGCAATCCTCGACGAACGCCGCCAGCAGACCGCCGAGCAAATTACCGGACTGCAACAGCTTATCGCGACCGAGGACAAGCGGATCGCGGCATTCGCGAATGAGAACAAAGACCTCGAGACTTTGCTCAGCAAGGGGCTCACCACCCGCGAACGCAACCTGACGCTCACCCAGCAACAACGCCAGACCGAGGGAGAACGCGCCACGAATGTCGCATCGATCGCCCGCGCCCGCAGCTCTATCGCCGAGATCGACATGCAAATCCTCAACCTTACAACTCAACAGTTGAACGAGTCAGTTGACGAATTGAGCAAGGTCGAAGCGGAGCTGTTCGACTTCCGGCAGCAAGCGCGCGCGGCCGAGGATGTCCTCAAGCGCACCGACATCACCGCGCCCGTCGATGGAATCGTAATGGACGTGAAAGTCCACACGGCGGGCGGAGTGGTGAAACCCGGCGACACGCTGATGACGGTCGTGCCGCTCGGCGAGAAGCTGGTTGTCGAGACCATGGTCAAGCCCGAGGACGTCGAGACGGTCGCCCCTGGCCAGACGGCCTATGTCAGCTTCCCGGCCTTCGCCAAATACAACCTGCCGCAGCTCAGCGGAGTTGTGGAAACGGTGTCGGCCGATCGATTGGTGGATGAGCGCACGAACGCTGCTTACTTCTCCGCGACGGTGATCATCAACAAGAGCGAACTGGCCAAGCTTGACGGTCGCCGGCTTCTGCCGGGCATGACGAGCGAGGCCATGATCAAGACCGGTACCCGCACGGTCCTGGCTTATCTCGCCGAACCGCTCACGCAAAACATCCGTCGCTCTTTGCGCGAGAAATGACGTAAAATTGCGTAATCATCTGTGAATAACGTGCGTATCATTCTCACTATACCACACTATAGAGTTTATCGCACACAATTGTGTTCGCGATAGGGAGGTGAATACCATGACTAAGAAGCCAGACTTAGTATCAATTGGCCCGGATTTCTCGTCGTCGAGCGCCAGTGTCGACTTGAATCTGCACGCCCAAACAGTCCAACTCGAAGAGAACATCCCGCCGAGCGCGACAGTCACCAACGAGGCCGCTTATTTCGCCGGCGGCATCGCCTACACCACCGACTTCACCAACCCCACCGGGGATTATCTCCGTGTTTACACCGGCTCGGAATTCTCAGACCGAATGATCGGCGACGATCTCCTCAACCATCTTCTCGGCGGCGGCGGCAACGATTTCATGTACGGCGGCGGCGGTGACGATTGGATTGAAGGCGGTGACGGTAGCGATTCTATTGCCGGTGACGCCGGCGACGATTCCCTCTACGGCAACGCCGGCGACGACACCATCAAAGGTGGTGACGGTAACGACTTTATCAGAGCCGGTGACGGTAACGATATCATCAACGGCGGGGCCGGTGATGACGCCATCTATACCAGTGACGACAGCCAAGCCCACTACTCCCCCGGTGTCGACATAGTCAATGGCGGTGGCGGCAACGATTTTATCAGGGCCGGCCGTGACGGCGGCATATTCAATGGCGACGCTGGCAACGACACCATCACCGGCAGCGAGGGCCAGGACACTATCAACGGCGGGGCCGGCAACGACACCCTCTACGGCGACAACGGCGCTATGAATCACAACAGCACCGACACCATCCACGGCGGTGCCGGTGATGATTATATCGAAGGTGACGTCATGTTTCTCCCGTCCGGCAGAGCTAACTTCCTGTACGGTGACGGGGGCAACGACACCATCGTCGGGTTTATCGGTGACGACACCATCAACGGTGGGGCCGGCAACGACACCATCGAAGGGGGTAGGGCAAATTTCTCGATCAATTCCGGCAGCGACACCCTGACGGGCGGCGGGGGTAACGACACCTTCGTCTTCCACAGCCACACCTTCGTCGCCGGCCAACATGACGTCATCACCGACTTCAAACACGGTGACGATAAGTTCGACCTGAGGGACACTCACGACACCGCGTTCCTGCAAGGCCCCACCTTTAACTCGGCACAGTCGGCTATCGATTATCTCCACGCGCACAATCTCTCTGTCGAGAGTACAGTAGTAAAGGTCATCGACGGTTCTGCCGTCGACCTCGTCAGTTTTAGCGACGACGCCGGCACTCTCGACCTCAACGTGTCGGTAAGCGCATCGGCGGCGGCGCATATCACACAGGCGGACTTCCTCTTCGGCGCTCTGGTGTAACCTCCAGTGAGGGGCGGCGCACAAGTCGCCCCCCAACACCTGATAGTGAGATACACGTATGCGGACAGAGGTAGGGAGTGCGCGGTTTAGGGGGTACCCGCAGCGGTATCAGAGCCGACCTGGCCGCCTCCATACACCTCGGCCTCGGGCGGCGATAATACAGACGGCTTCCAAATCTCCGACGGGCTCGGCGGCGTGGACAAAGTCTGCTGTCGGGTATGTCGAGCGAGGCCATGATCAAGACCGGCACCCGCACCGTGCTGGCATATCTTGCCGAACCGCTCACGCAAGATATCCGTCGCTCATTGCGCGAGAAATGAAATCTTCAACAGCTCCGTACGCATCCTTTTCACAACAAAGGAGACCCAGACCAAAGACACATATTTCATATCCGCAGTGTAGCGCCACAACGCGCACAATCTTGTGCACAACAGGGAGATGAATACCATGACTAAAAAGCCAGTCTTAGTATCAGTCGGCCCGGATTTCTCGCAGTCGACGGCGAGTGTCGATCTGAATCTGCACACCCACACAGTCCAACTCGAAGAGAACATCCCGCCGAGCGCGACAGTCACCAACGAGGCCGCTTATTTCGCCGGCGGGACCGCATACACCACCGACTTCACATACACCGGCACCTGGTTCGGTTCGGCTTTCTCGGACCGAATGATCGGTGACGATCTCACCAACCTATTTTCCGGTGGCCCCGGCAACGATTTCCTCCACGGCGGCGCCAGTGCCGACGCCCTCAACGGCGATGACGGCAACGACTTTATCACCGGCGGGGCCGGGGATGATCTTCTCGACGGCGGTGCCGGCAACGACACGATCAATGGCGGCGCTGACAACGACACACTCCGAGGCGGGATCGACAGCGACGTGATTCACGGCGGCACCGGGAACGACACTATCTACGGCGGCAGCGGGATTCGCCCGAGCGACGGTCAGGATCACACTCCCGGCGACACGAACGACACACTCTACGGCGGTGCCGGCAACGACACGATCTTCGGCAACGCCGGGGACGACTATATCGAGGGCGGTGCCGGCAACGATACCCTCTACGGCGACGACACCGCCACCTCCCCCACCAGCGGTAACGACACTATCCACGGCGGTGCAGGCGATGACGTGGTAGAAGATAGTCGCGGTACCAACACCCTGTACGGCGATGCCGGGAATGACTTGATATTGGGGGGAGACCAGAACGACACCATCTATGGCGGCAAAGGCGCCGACATCATCCTCGGCGGCGCAGGCGCGGACTGGATGTCGGCGAACAATGGCATCACCACGGGGGACGGCGCCCAGGACACCTTTGTCTTCTTCTCGGGCGAATCATCGGCGACCGTGCAGGACACCATCCAGGGATTCAAGCATGGCGAGGATAAAATCGATCTGCATGAATCGCGGCACGTCGCTTTGATCCTTAACGACGCTCCCGGTACTAGCGGAACTTTCGCCTCGTCTCAGGCAGCTCTCGACTATCTTCACGCACACAACATATCCGCCGAAGGAGCAGTGGTGAAAGTCGACACCGGAAGCAGCGGGCTCATTGTCGGTTTCAGCGACGACGCCGGTACAATCGACCTAAACGTGGCGGTGGGCGAGACGGCGGCAGCTCACATCACCGAATCAGACTTCCTTTTCGCGTAGAAAAGTTGCGCCTGTAAAACTTGCAGTGGAGTACGAGCGCCAATTCTCGGTTACTGAGGTCAGCCCATTTGGAACGCGGCGCTCTGGGGAGGCAGCTGCATAATGCCGATAACAGAGACCCTCCCGACGCCGATCGAGAAGGCTGGCTGGCTGGCTGCGCGACTATCCCGCCCTTGAACCGAACCCAAAGGCGGGCATCGGCAGCGCCCGGCGCCATGAGCAGAGTTGCGCCATAGCAAATTGATGACGCACTTTCCCGGAAAGTTCGCCGTTAGATTTGCGCGGCGCCGGAACTGTTCCGAAATTTCCGAAAAGTCTACTATGCCTGCATGCACGGGACTCGCATCGCTTTTGGTCCGTTCGTACTCGACCCCGACATGGGGACGCTCCTTAGAGAGGAGATCCCGGTCGCTGTTGGGCATCGTGGACTGACGCTGCTTGCTGCACTTGCGGCACGGCCTGGCGAGATCCTGACCAAGGCCGAACTGCTGGATGCTGCCTGGCCGGGAACCGCCGTCGAGGAAGGCAACCTTACCGTTCAAATCGCGACACTAAGAAAGGCTCTCGGTCCGGCTGATAATGGCGGTGAGTGGATCGCCACGGTGCCTCGCGTCGGCTACCGCTTCACCGGGACTGTCAAGCCGGTGGCGAGCGCATCCTGCAAACCGATACCGCCGTCCGGCAAGCCTTCGATCGCGGTGCTGCCTTTTGCCAATCTGGGCGGCGATCAGGACCAGCAGTATCTCAGCGACGGCATAACCGAGGACATAATCACGGAGCTGGCCAGGTTTCGCTCCCTCCTCGTCATCGCGCGCAATTCGTCTTTTCAATTTCGCCATCCGGCAATGGACATTGCCGAAGTACATCGCAAACTCGGAGTTCGCTATCTCGTCGAAGGCAGCATAAGAAAACTCGGTGATCGCATTCGGATCACCACACAGCTGATCGACGCCGCCACCGGCACCCATCTATGGGCCCAACGCTACGATCGGGCCCTTAACGACATCTTCGCGTTGCAAGACGAGGTTGCGGCGCTTATCGCCCCGACGGTCGAAGGGCAAGCGGAGGCCGAATCGGCGACCCGCACCAGACGCAAGCCACCCGCCGATTGGGATGCATACGACTACTACCTGCAGGGGCGCGCGCACTTTTACCGATATGAACTGGAAAAGTCTGAGCCCCTCTTCGTCCGGTCTGTCGATCTCGATCCGACATTCGCTCAAGCCCACGCTTTCCTCGCGCAGGCCCTCGTCGGCAGATTTTGGTACGACAACGATCCGCGGACGCTACAGAAGGCCTGGGACTCGGCACGAACGGCGCTCTCTCTCGACAGAAGCGATGGCGTCTGTCACCAGAGCATTGGGCTGGTGCTTACACACATGCGCCAGCATAGCGATGCCGGAGTGCATTTTGAGCGAGCGCGCTCGTTGAACCCGCTAGACGTGAATATAGCGGGGGATTACGCAAGCTGGCTCAACTACGGCGGACGGGCCGAGACGGCGCTCAATGTGCTCGAAACCGCGCTCCTGCGCGAGCCGTTACCTCCGGTGTGGTTCTGGGAGGTGAAGGGCAGCTCTCTGTTCCTGCTTGGAAGGTACTCGGAAGCTGTCGCTTCGTATCGGAAGGCCGGTGACCAATTCTTCATCCATGCCTTCCTCGCAGCGTCATACGCACATTTGGGCGAGATGGAGAAGGCGCGCGCTGAGGTTGAGGAAGCACTAACAAGGAAACACGAGCTGACCATCCGGCTGATTTCAGGTCTCCCGTTCACCGATCAAGTCGCCCTTGAGCTTTTCACGTCAGGCTTCAGAAAGGCCGGTTTTCCCGTGTGAACGTATCTACGATCCCAGCCTATCTCGATTTTTGGTAAACACGCGGACGATCCTGATGCCCCGCAGGACAGCAGGTCCGCCTGCAACCAAGCGAGCCACGGTCAGCACGGTTGCCCGCCGCCTGGATGTTAGGCTCTCACCCGAAGCGATAAGGAGATCCTGCCCGCGATGACAGATACAAAGTGGGTGACCTTGGCCCCAAAGCCCGGCTTGGCTAGACTTCGAAAGATGCTGGACGCCATTCACCACGTCGCGCTTATCTGCACCGACTACGATCGGTCGCGACGGTTCTATGTCGAGCTCCTCGGCCTGGACCTGATCCGCGAGGTCTATCGGGAGGAGCGGCAGTCCTGGAAGGCCGACCTGCGGATCGGATCCGCCCAGCTGGAATTATTTTCCTTCCCGGCCCCAGCGCCGCGGCCGTCTTATCCAGAGGCGACAGGGCTGCGGCACTTGGCGTTTGCTGTGGGGAACCTTGACCTCGTAGTCGCGCGCCTGGAAGCCGCCGGCGTTGCCGTAGAGCCAATCCGGATCGACCCATATACGGATCGGCGCTTCACCTTCTTTAGCGACCCGGATGGATTGCCGTTGGAACTCTACGAAGAGCAATAAAGTGCGTTTATACGACAGTCTGGGTATCGCACGACGGAACCATTCGGCACTTCGGGGGGCGGAGCTAGGTTTCGAGTCAGCCGATCCAGGCAAAGACCCGACAACCGAGCCGGACTTGATGATGCTGTGGAACGTCCTGGACTGGGCGCCGGAAGGTCGCGGGACCGACTGGTACCCGAAGGTCACCTACTAAGCGGTCGAGATGGTTGGCCAGGAGTCTGGCGTTGCGGAAAAGGGTGGAGACCTGCCAATCCGCTCACGGCTCCGCTTAAGGCATTCGCGATGTTGTCATCAAGCGTCTGCAACTGGCGCTCAGTGGCACGTCGACGCGCGAGCGTTCGGCGCTGTCCAACTGGCCGCGATCAGGTAACCACTTCCACCGGCAGGCCGGCGGCTTTCCATTCCGGCATGCCGTCCTCCAGCCGGCGCGCGGCATGCCCGAGCGCGCGCAGCGCCGCGACCGCCTCGAAGGACATCACGCACCACGGGCCGCGGCAATAGGCGACGATTTCGCGGCCGACAGCGGCGTCGGCCGACCAGGCCCTGACTTTCCCCAGCGGGACATTGATGGCGCCCGGCACATGGCCGAGCGCGAACTCGTCTGCCGGGCGGACGTCGATCAGCGTCACCAGTCCGTCGCGCATCAGCCTCTGAAGCTCGTCGCGCGTGACCGGCCGCATGTCGTCGCGCGCGTCGAAATAGCCGCGCACGATGCGGTCGACCTCGGCGAGCTGCCGCTCGGCAACGCCGCGCACGGCGGCGAAGGCGGAAAGCACGCTGTCATCGGCGAGCGAATAGCGCACGAATTTTCCATCGCGCTCGGCCGAGACGATGCCGGCGCGGCGCAGCGCCTGCAGATGCTGAGAGATGTTGGCGACGGGCAGGCCGAGCTTCGCCGCGAGCGCCTCGACGCTGCGCGCGCCTTGCGCCAGGTGCTCGATCATTTCCAGGCGCAGCGGATGCCCGAGCGCCTTGGCGACGATCGCGAACTGCTCGTAAAGCGCCTGCTTCGGATTGCGGATTGACATCGACCTTTCTACCGTCATTCAATGGAATAATTGAATGACGGTCTCGACCATTGCTGTCAAGCAGAGCGGCTCCCCGGGGCGCAGCCGCTCGTTCGGAGGAAAAAGCGATGATTCTCAGGCAGTTCCTGCACAACGATCCGGTTGCCGCCTCCTATCTGTTCGGCTGCGGCGGCAAGGCTTCCGCGGCCGTGGTCGATCCGCTCGGCGACATCGCGCCCTATGTCGAAGTGGCGCGCGCGACCGGCATGCGCATCCTCTATGTCGTCGACACGCATATCCATGCCGACCACATCTCGGCCGGACGCTCGCTGGCCGAGGCGACGGGCTCGGAATACGTGCTGTTCGAGGGGGCCGAAGCAGGCTTCCCGTTCCGGCGTGTCAAGGATGGCGAGGTGCTCGAGCTCGGCAATGTCACGGCGACGGTCTTGCATACACCCGGCCATACGCCGGAGCATCTGAGCCTTTTGGTCACCGACCGGACGCGGTCGGCCGAACCGTGGTTCGTGCTCACCGGACACACGCTGATGGTCGGCGATCTCGGTCGCACCGAGCTTGCTTCAAGCGCCGAGGACGGGGCGCGCGCGCTTTATGCCAGCGTGCGCCGCCTGAAGGAACTGCCCGATCATATCGAGGTGCTGCCTGGCGCCTATTCCGGCTCGGTCTGCGGTCGTTCGCTGAGCGGCAAGCCTACATCGACCATCGGCTTCGAGCGACGCTTCAACAGGGCCTTCCGCATCGAGGACGAGGGTGAGTTCGTCGCCGCCATGACTGCCGACATCCCTCCCCCGCCGCCGCAGGCCGCCCGTACCCGGGCCGTCAACGCCGGAGCGAAATCTTGAACATAGCGGCGTCAGCCGTCGCGCTCGGTCTCAAGGCCAACTGGAAGCAGTTTTCGCTCCTGGTGCTGATCAATGCCTTTGTCGGCGGCATGGTCGGCATCGAGCGGACCGTGGTGCCGCTGATCGGCGCGGAGGAGTTTGGCGTTGCCTCGACCACGCTGGTCGTCTCCTTCATTGTCAGCTTCGGCGTGGTCAAGGCTTGCGCCAACCTTGTCTCCGGCCAGCTTGCCGACAGATGGGGCCGCAAGCGCGTCCTGATCCTCGGCTGGCTGTTCGGCCTGCCGGTGCCCTTCATCATCATCTGGGCGCCGAGCTGGGGATGGATCGTCGCCGCCAACGCGCTGCTCGGCATCAACCAGGGCTTCGCCTGGTCGATGACGGTGATCATGAAGGTCGACCTGGTCGGGCCGAAGTCGCGCGGGCTCGCCGTCGGCCTCAACGAGTTCGCCGGCTACCTCGCCGTCGGCGTCACTGCTTTCCTGACCGGCTATCTGGCGAGCCGCTACGGCTTTCGTCCCGTGCCGATCTATCTCGGCGTCGGCTACGCGATCCTGGGTGCGGCGCTGTCGATCCTGCTCGTGCGCGACACGCGCGAGCATCTGCGGCTGGAGCTGGCCAACCATCCAAGACAGGCTTCCCCGCTCGGCTTCCGCGAGATCTTCATGCTGACCTCGTTCGGGGATCGCAATCTGTTCGCCGCCTCGCAGGCCGGCCTGGTGAACAACCTCAACGACGGCATGAGCTGGGGGCTGTTTCCGCTCTTCTTCGTTGCCAATGGGCTAGGCATCGAGCGCATCGGCATTCTCAAGGCGGTCTATCCGGCGGTGTGGGGCATCCTCCAGGTCGCGACCGGGCCGTTGAGCGACCGCTGGGGCCGCAAGGGGCTGATCGTCGCCGGCATGTGGGTGCAGGCAGCGGGGCTTCTCACCACCGCCATGACGCGCGATTTCGGCTGGTGGCTGCTGGCGAGCCTTTTGCTCGGTCTCGGCACGGCAATGGTCTATCCGTGCCTGATCGCGGCGGTCTCGGACGCATCGCATCCCTCCTGGCGGGCGCGCTCGCTCAGCGTCTATCGCTTCTGGCGTGACCTCGGCTATGCGATCGGGGCGCTGTCCGCCGGCCTGATCGCCGACTTCTTCGGCTTCGTTGCGGCGATCGCGGCCATTGCCGCATTGACCTTCCTATCGGGTGCGATCGTTGCGGTGACGATGCGCGAGCCGCGTTCCGCCGCCGTGGTTCCGACATCGGGCGATCGTTGAGACCGCCTCGGAAACGAAGGCCGTGTTTACGTTAATGGAAGCTTGATGCTGCGCGGGATGTGCCTGTCCGCTACAATCTGAACAGGTACATTTCCTCGAGATCGTTCATGAGCAACCCGAACCGCATGCCGTGGGTGGACACGGCAAAAGGTCTTTCCATCATTCTGGTGGTGATGATGTATGCCGCCTACAACACCGGTGAATACACCGGCGGCGTCGGCTTCCTGCATTATGTCATCGGCTTCGCGACGCCGTTCCGGATGCCGGAATTCTTCCTGATCTCGGGCCTGTTCCTGTCGCAGGTGATCGACCGGCCATGGCGGCGCTATATCGACCGCCGCGTCGTCCACTACTTCTATTTCTACGTGCTTTGGGCGATCATCTCGATCGGGCTGAAGATCGGCATCTTCAGCCGCGACCCCGCCGGCATGCTGCATGATCTCGCGATGGCCGCCGTCCAGCCATACGGCGTGTTGTGGTTCATCTACATGCTGGCGGTGTTCGGGATCGTCATCCGCGTGCTGCGCGAGCTTCGCGTGCCGCACTGGATCGTCATCTTGGCTGCCGCTGCGCTGCAGATGTGGGCGCCGAAGCCGGACAGCTACGCGCTTGAGCAGTTCGCGGCCTATTTCGTGTTCTTCTACCTCGGCTTCGTGCTCGCGCCGCTGATATTCCGGCTGGTGGAGTGGACGCAGGCACGGCCGGCGATCGCCGTTCTCGGCCTGCTCGCCTGGGCGATCGTCAACGGCCTGCTCGTCTATTCGCCCGGCTATGCGATGCAGCCGGTCGGCATGCAGATGGGACTGGCGGCATGGCCGCCGCTGCATCTGTCGCTTGCCGTCGCCGGCGCCGTGGCGCTCTGCGTTGCCGGCGGTTTCCTGTCGAAATTCGCTTCCATGGAATGGCTGCGCTGGCTCGGCGAGCATTCGCTGGTCGTCTATGTCGCCTTCACCATCCCGATGTCGATCTTCCGGGGCGTCATGCTGGCGAGCGGTCTCCTGACCGATACCGGCATGCTGAGCCTGGCGGTGCTGCTGGTCTCGGTCATAAGCCCGGTGGTGCTCTACTTCATCGTCCAGCGCGTCGGCTTCGGCACCTTCCTGTTCGAGCGGCCGGCCTGGGCGCATTTCGACAGGCCGACAGCCGCCAAGGCCTCCAGCAAGCCCATGACCCGGCCGGCACGCGAGGCGGCCTGACCGGGCCGCCCGTTCCGGCCATCCGTTATTTGCCAGCGTCGTATCCCGGCCGGCGCACGGCCCTGATCTTGCCGCTGCTGCCGCCGCCGCAGAAGAAGCAGCCGTCGCCATCGGATTCCAGTCCCGACACACCGGAGGGCATCGCTACCTCCTGCAGCACGTCACCCGTCTCGGGATCGATGCGCAGCAGATCGCCCTCCTCACCTTCCCAAGTGGCATGCCAGAGTTCGCCGTCGATCCAGGTGACGCCGGTGACGACGCGTTTCGACTCGATGCTACGGATCACCTCACCCGTTTCAGGATTGATCTGGTGGATCTTATGGGCCCTGTATTCGCCGACCCAGAGCGAACCTTCGGCCCAGGCCATACCTGAATCGCCGCCATTGCCCGGTGCGGGAATGGTGGCGACGACCGCGCCGGTCTTGGGGTCGACCTTGTGAATGCGGTCCTCGGCGATCTGGTAGAGGTGCTCGCCGTCGAAAGCGGTTCCGGCATGCGAGGCGACGTCGATCGATCGCACGATGGTGCCACTCTCCGGGTCGAGGGCCTTCAATTTGTCGCCGGTGGCAAACCAGACATTCTTGCCATCGTAGGTAACGCCATTGACGCGCTCGGTGTCCGGAAAGGGTCCATATTCGCGCAGGATCTCGGCAGCGGCTCTTTTCATCTTCCAATCCTCATCGGTCTCTTGTGTCAGCTTCGACTTTAGCCGCTCTGCTGCAACCCCGGGAGCAACAACACAGTCGGGAATTTATGAACCGCCTCACAGCTCGATGCAGATCTTGCCGAAATGCTTCTGGCTCCCATACGCCCGGAAAGCCGAGGCAATATCGCGCAGCGGAAAGCTACGGCCGATAACAGGCCTCAGGCCGTTGGCCGTTATCGCCCGGATCATATCTTCCTGGTCAGCTCTGCTGCCGATAGAAATTCCATTGATGCGGATCTGATTGGAAAACAGCGCCGGGATCGGCACTTCTGCGGCAAAGCCGGTCAACACGCCGATCAGCGCGATGTGGCCGCCCATCCTGCAGGCCGTTATCGACTGCGCCAGCGTGCCGGGGCCGCCGACCTCAACCACGTGATCGACACCGCGTCCATCGGTCAGGTCCCTGGCCTTCCGGCCCCAGTCCGGCACGGCCTTGTAATTGATAAGATGATCGGCGCCGAGCCGCCTGAGCTTTTCGAGCTTGTCATCGGAGGAAGATGTCGCGATGACACGGGCGCCCGCCATCTTGGCGAACTGCAGCGCGAACAACGACACGCTGCCCGCGCCGAGGACCAGCACCGTATCGCCAGCCCTCACCTGACCGCACACCACCAGTGCCCTCCAGGCGGTTACCCCGGCGCAACTGAGTGTAGCCGCCTCCACATGGGTGTAACCCGCCGGCGCTTTCGTGAAAGCATGCCACGGCATCGAGGCATATTCCCTTGCATAGCCATCGACATCATCGCCCAGTTCGCCCTGCTTGGTGGCGGGCGTAGCCTCGCCACCCAGCCAATTGGGCCAATAGCAGCTGACAACGGCATCGCCGGTCTCGAATGCGTCGACGCCCTCTCCGACGGCAATCACCTCGCCAGCACCATCGGACAGCGGAATGCGGCCGTCGGCACAGGGCTTCTTGCCCGTTGCAACCATGCTGTCGTGGAAGTTCAGCGAGCATGCCCGGATTCGGACCAGCAACTCGCCCGGTCCGGGCTCGGGCCGATCCTCCTCGACCAGCGTGAGTTGTTCTAGGCCGCCGGGCGCTCTTAATCTGATCAGTTTCATGACGTCTCTCCCTCGATGCCGAGTACCGGCAAACTAGTCGCTCGGCAGCGGACCGGGGAGTAACAAGACAGTCGGGAATCCGGTGACCGGCGGCATCATCCAGCGGCGCGCCCGGCCGCGGCCCACCGCCTGCACCTTGTGCTCGGCCGACAACTGCTCCAGCGCCCGCTGCACGGTGCGCGCGCTGGCGCCAAGCGCGATCGCCAGCGCCGAGCTCGACCAGGCCTCGCCATCGGTCAGAAAGGCAAGCACCGCGCCATGCTCATCCTCGACAGGCGGCGCCAGCACGACGATCTCGGCGGCGTTCAGCGGCGTCAACGCAAAGCCGCCGGCGGTCGCATTGATCTCGGCCATCCCGGCGAGCTCGGCGCGCAGCCGTCCCATCTCGACCCTGAGCCGTGCGCGATGCGATTCATCGACATGCCTCGCCCGGAAGGCGCGCCTCAGCAATGTCTCACGCGAGGCATCCGCCGGCCAGGTTTCGGCGAGCGTGCGCGCCAGCGCAAACAGCACCGGCCGGGTCGCCAGCGAGACCGCGGCGCCGCCTTCGCGCACGACGTTGCGGCAAGCATCGATGACCAGCGCGCCGGACCCCAGCAGCGCCTCGACCTCGTCGAGCAGCAACTCTTTCTCCGCGCCGCGCGCGATCAGCCGGCCCACCGGCGTGTTCAGCACCAGGGACGCCGCTTCGACTTCGGCCTTCAATGCCGGGATGTTGGCTTGATAGGCGGCAAGCGATGCGCGGCCGAATGCCGAGCGCGCCGCCTTTGTCCTCAGGCGCCGGACGGCGATGCCGGCCGCGGCCAGTTCATGCGCGACGCGCGCCACCGGCGGCAGCGGCGTCGGATCGAAGTCCGCAAGCAGGCGCTCGGCCTCGTCGAGGCGGCCGACCAGGATGAGGCGGCGCGCCTCGAGGCTGCCGGCATAGGCGGCGTTCAGCCGGTCGCCATGCGCGGCGAGCGTCGCGCGGGCGGACCGCAGCGCCTTCTCTGGCCAGCCGAGGTCGCGCGAGACCAGCGCGATCTCGGCCTCGGCGACGACGCAGCGGGCGCGCGCCACCGCTTCCCTCGGACTGAAGGCGCGGGCGGCGTCCTTCAGCAGCGCCTTGGCCTTGGCGAAATCGCCGAGCTGCGCCATCGCGATGCCGCGCAGGGCCAGCGCCGGCGCGTCGTCGCGCAGCGCGACGCGCTTCAAGGCGCCGAGCGGATCGCCCGCGGCGAGCGCGCGGCCGGCGGCATTGATCAGCGAATCCATGCCACCGTCTCAGCGCCCGCCGCAGCAAATCGCGTCACACTTGTAACTCTCACCATCGCAGTGCGCTGTCCTATGTCTGTCCTCGTCACCCCAACCAAACCCAAGAACGGGACAAGAGCAATGACCCAACATATGAAGACACCCCCGGTCGTTTCGCAGGAAGCGTGGGAAGGCGCCTATGAAGAGATGCTCGTGAAGGAAAAGGCGCTCACCCGCGCCCGCGACGCCTTGGCCGCCGAACGCCGCCGCATGCCGTGGATGGAAGTCAAGAAGGACTATGTGTTCGAAGGCCCGAACGGCAAGATGAGCCTGCTCGACCTCTTCGAAGGCCGCCGCCAGCTCGTCGTCTACCGCGCCTTCTTCGAGCCCGGCGTCTATGGCTGGCCCGAACATGCGTGCCGCGGCTGCTCGCTCGGCGCCGACCAGGTCGGCAACCTCGCCCATCTCAACGCCCGCGACACCACGCTTGCCTATGCCTCGCGCGCGCCGCAGGCCGACATCCAGCGGCTGAAGCAGCGGATGGACTGGAAGATGCCCTGGTACACCATCACCGATAGCTGGGATAAGGATTTCGGCGTCGACGAATGGCATGGCCACAACGTCTTCATCCATGACGGCAAGCGCATCTTCCGCACTTATTTCGTCAACAACCGCGGCGACGAAGCCTTTGGCACCGTCTGGAGCTATCTCGACGTCACCCCGCTCGGCCGCCAGGAGGTATGGGAGGATTCGCCCGAGGGCTATCCGCAGACCCAGACCTACAAATGGTGGAACTGGCACGACAATTACGAGGAAGGCGCCGCCCCCGACCAGAGATGGGTCGAGGTCTCGGATGCCGGCGAAGCGGCGTTCCGCAACAAGAACGCCTGAGCGTGAAGCGGTTCCGGCGGCGCAAACAGCGCGCCGCCGGAGCCGATCGCCTCGCGCTTGTTCCAACGGGCTCGAACCCTGTCCGCATCAGAAGGTGGATATCATGAGCATCGACAATCCTGCCCCTCGCCCAAACGGCCTGAGCGGCTTCGGCCTCGCCGACTGGCTTTGCCTCGCCGCGACTCCTACCTTCGCCATGATGGCGCTGCTCACGGCGGCCTATGGCGGCCAGGACATGATGTGCATGTCGGGCGCCTCGGCGCTCAGCGGCATGGTGCCGATGTATCTGTTGATGGCAGCGTTCCATCTGGCGCCGTGGCTGCGGCTGGCGGCGCGGCGGAGATGATGGCCGCTGAGCAATCTAAAGTCCGACCTGCCCTCCAGGTCTTGACGAAAATAGGCGCGCCTGAGACACGGGAGCAGACATTTGCTCCATGGGAGACGGGCAGGCGGTGGGCAGGCTGTGAAGCGCGTTTTTCGATTGCTTGCCGCGGCGATCCTGGCGTCCGGCGTGACTGGATGCACCAGCATTTCCTACTACGCGCAGTCGTTGGAGGGCCATGTCGAGATCATGGCCGCGCGCAAGAATGTTGGAAGACTGATCCGCGATCCGTCGACGCCACAGGCGTTGCGCGCCAAATTAACCTCCGCCAGCGCCATACGCCGCTTTGCCACGGAAGAGCTGGCGCTGCCCGATAACAACAGCTACCGCAGTTATGTCGACGTCGGTCGAAACAATGTGACCTTGGCCGTGTTTGCTGCGCCGCAATTCTCGCTTGCGCCGATAACTTGGTGCTTTCCAGTCTTCGGCTGCGTTCCCTACAAGGGTTATTTTTCGCGCAAAGACGCGCTCGAAAATGCCGCTGAACTGCAGCGGCAGGGGCGGGACGTCTATGTGTCGGGCGTCACCGCATATTCCACGCTGGGCTGGTTCAGCGATCCGCTGCTCAGCACCATGCTGCGTCAGGACGACACCTACCTCGCAAGCCTTATTTTCCATGAGCTGGCGCATCAGAAAATCTATGTGAACGGCGACTCCGCATTCAACGAGGCTTTCGCGGTTTCCGTCGAAACCACCGGTACGAGGAAATGGCTCCGCGCCACCGGCAATCGCGCCGGATTGCGCAGCTACGAAATCGATCGCAAGCGCAAGGCCGATTTTCTCGGACTGATATCGAAAACCCGGGATGAGCTGAGGCAGGTCTATGGAAGTCCCCGCAGCCCGCAGCAGATGACGGCCGCCAAAGCAGCCGCCATCGACAGGCTGCGGATGCGCTACCGGCAAATGCGCGACAGGCGATGGGCTGGATACCGGGGATATGATGCCTGGTTCGATAGTCCTATCAACAACGCAAAGCTCGCCGCGACCGCTGTCTACGGCGAACAGGTCCCGGCGTTTCTTCGCTTGTTCGACTTGTGCTCCGGCGACTACCCGAGGTTCTACGCTTCTGTTCGACGGATCGGAAATTTGCCCGCACCTTCCCGAGCCGAAGCGCTTAGAACCGTGGCTGCGTGCAATTGACCTATAAGGAATTCGGCATCCGGAGGCCGCGCGGACAATGTTGGACAATTATGAGGTGGACAGGTTCGGCGTGATCCACCAGATCGACTTCACACCGATCAAATACGACAAGAAATACATCTCCTATTATGAAGACCTGAGCGACCGGACCATCAAGCTCGGTTATCAGCGGCTTGGTTGGGTGCTTGGCATCACCGGCGAGATTCCTCGTTCCGTGCTGGAAATCGGATAAGGCACGGGCACGTTCATCGAAGCCGCGAAGATAACCGGCGTCGCCGATTGCGCCGGCTGCGATATCGCTGAATTCCCACTGCCCAAGGGTGTCCGCTTCGTCGATTGGGATGAGGCGCTCGCCGGCGCCTGGGACCTCGTCGCCATGTTCGACGTGCTGGAGCACATCCCCGATCTCGGCTTCCTTTCCCGGCTTCAGGCCCGCCACCTGGCTGTCGCCGTCCCCTATTGCCGCTGGCGCGAGCTCGGCGCCGACGGAGACGCGTGGTTCGCCAAATGGCGCATGCGCCTGCCCAACGAGCACCTGCACCATTTCGACCGCGACTCGCTGGTGGCGCTCCTCGCGGCCAACGGCTTCGAGTGTGTGACGCTGAACTTCTTCGAGGACGGGATCAGGCTGCGGCCAGGAGAAGCAGGTCCGAACATTCTGTCGGGTTTTTTCAGGAAGCTTTAGGCCGGCGGCCTTGCCGACCGGCTCTAGCGCGCCGCGACACTATGCCGACCCGTGACCGCTGAGCGGCAATAGCGGACTACTCTTCCGAGGCGAGCTCGCCCAGATGGCGACGGATCCAGCTCATCTCCTCAGAAGCCGTGCGTCCAAAATGCCGCTTGAAGTCGCGGCTGAACTGAGCCGCGCTCGCGTAGCCGACCGAAGCCGCGACCTGCGCGATCGTTGTCTTGCGTGCGATCATCAGTCTTGCCTCGTGCAGCCGCATGGCTTTCACATACTGCATCGGGCTGCTTCCGGTCATTTCCTTGAAATGAACGTGGTAAGAAGGCACGCTCATGCCTGCTTGTCCCGCGAGCTCGGCGACCGAGATTTCGGCGCTGTAGTTTTCCCGCAGCCATGCGAGGCTGCGCACGATCCTTCCCGACCTGCCTCTTTGCTGCAAGGCAGCGATCATCGCCCCGCCTTGCGAGCCAATCAGGACGCGGTAATGCAGCTCGCGCAGAAGGCTTGATCCAAGAACGGCGGTCTCGGCAGGATTGCGAAGCGCCGTCAGCAGGCGCAGCAGGACATCCTCGATGTCGGAGCCGATCCTGCTCGATACGAGACTTCGCGGCCGGTCGCTTCCCACATCCGAATGAATCTCCAGCTGCGCGGCAATGTCGGCCGCCATCCGCATGTCGAACTCGACATAGACCGCAAGCAGAGGACGATCGGGGCTGGCCGTCGATTCCATCCGAAACGGAACAGGGACCGACACCGCCAGATAATGGTCTTCATCGTACAGGTAGACCTCCCGTTCGAGGATGCCTCGCTTGCTTCCCTGCAGGACAAACACCGCACCCGGTTCATAAAGTACCGGGATGTCGTGAAGCACCGCCTCGGTCCGGAGCACGCGCACACGCTCGAGCGCGGTCGCATTATAGCCAACACGGTCGGCGATAGCTCCGGCCAACTCGACCAGCTTTCGTCTTCGCCCGATGTCCGCCCTGATAGGATTTGGCAAGCCATTCATAGGAACCGCAATCGTGGACGTTACCGCACCATACTATTTGCCAAGCTGCACTCCATCAATGAAGGACCGCAGATCATGGCAAAAAAGACCTTCTTCATCACTGGCGCCAATTCGGGCTTCGGCCTCGCCATCGCTTCCGCCGCCATCCAGATGGGCCATACGGTCATTGGCACCGTCCGGACCGAGACGTCACGCGCGGCACTTGCCGGATCCCTCCCAGCGATCCGCACCGTCATCTGCGATGTCACGGAGTTCGACCGCGTGCCGGACGTCGTCGCGCAGGCGGAGGAAGAGCACGGGCCCGTCGACGTCCTGATCAACAATGCCGGCTATGGCCACGAGGGCGTGCTCGAAGAGTCACCGCTCGAAGAGATGCGGCGTCAGTTCGATGTGAACGTCTTCGGCGCCGTGGCGGTCGCCAAGGCGTTTCTTCCCAGGTTCCGCGAGCGACGCCGCGGCTTCATCGTCAACGTCACGTCGATGGGCGGCATGATCACAATGCCGGGCATCGCTTACTATTGTGGCAGCAAGTTCGCGCTCCAGGGCATATCGGAAGTGATGCGTTCCGAAATGGCCCCATTGGGCGTTCGCGTTGCCGCCGTCTGCCCAGGCTCCTTCCGGACGGACTGGGCCGGACGTTCCATGGTCCGGACCGGGAGGTCCATCAGCGATTACGATGCGCTGTTCGATCCGATCCGGGAGGCCCGACAGGCGAAAAGCGGCAAGCAAATTGGCGATCCGGACAAGCTTGCGACGGCCGTATTGGCCCTGGTCGAAACCGAAGCCCCGCCGCCGCAGCTTCTGCTTGGCAGCGACGCCCTCAAGCTCGTGTCCGAGCGAATCCAGCGGCTGCAGCAAGAGATCGATGCCTGGAAAGCCGTAACTATCTCGACCGACAGCTGACCGCATAGCGACAAAGGCAAACGCGGTCAGGGCACTCGGCAAGCCTGACCTTGCCGAGTGTTCGGCGGGGGGCCATCGACGGGGCGAGTTTCGGACCAGCCTCACCGCCCGCATTGCCTTCCGCGCCGGCTCGCACAATAGTCGGGCCGATGTTCGAGGCGATTGCGAGTCACTGGTCGACGCTTATCCTGATCCTGTCGCTGGCGATGGCGGCGGTGGGCATCGTCCACGCCATCATGACGAAGGAAGACGTGCGCGCGGCCACCGGCTGGGTGGGCGTGATGCTTCTGTCGCCTTTCCTCGGCGCGATCATCTACGCCATTGCCGGCATCAACCGGATCCGCCGCGCGACGATCAGCGCCATGCGGCCGGTCTCGCCCGAGGCCGCTGCCGCCAGGCATGACCGGGACGTCGCGCTGGAAGCCTTGATCAACGCCGAATTCGGCCAGCGTTTCACCGGGCTGAAGACGCTTGGCGACAGAGTGGCGCGGCGCCCGCTCACCTCGGGAAACACCATCGCCGTGCTCAAGACAGGCGACGAAGCCTATACGGCGATGTGCCGGGCGATCGATGCGGCGCAACGAAGCGTGCTTCTGGAAACCTATATTTTCGACAATGACGCGGTCGGGGCGCTTTTCGTCCAGTCGCTCGGCAATGCCGTCAAGCGCGGCGTCACCGTGCGCGTGCTGATCGATGCCGTCGGCGTGCGCTATTCGGTGCCCAGCATCCTGAAGCAGCTCAGGGAGGCCGATGTCACGGTCGATCTCTTCAACGGCAACATCGTCATGGGCCTGAGACTTCCCTATGCCAATCTCAGGACTCACAGGAAGATACTGATCATCGACGGCACGGTGGCGTTCACGGGAGGCATGAACATCCGCAAGGGATTCTCGGCCGAGCTCGCCGGTTCCGACAGTTCGCGGGACACCCATTTCGAGGTCACCGGGCCGGTGGTGGCGGATCTGTTCTCGGTGGCCGCCGAGGACTGGCGCTTCGCCGGCAACGAAGCCCTGAAAGACGGACCCTGGCAGGTCGAGCGTGTCGTGCCGCCGCCGGGGCAGCCGATGCTGGTGCGCGCGGTCGCGACCGGGCCGGACGCGTCCAACGAAACCAATCTCAAGTTGCTGATGGGAGCGTTTTCGGTCGCCCGCAAATCGATCCGCATCATGTCGCCCTATTTCCTGCCGGACCGGGAGTTCATCAGCGCGCTGACCACGGCCGGCCGGCGCGGCGTCGAAATCGACATCGTCGTGCCGGCGGTGAACAACCTCTTCCTCGTCGACCATGCGATGACGGCGCAGTTCGACCAGGTTTTGAAGCACTACTGCCGCGTCTGGCGCCATGAAGGCTCGTTCGACCATTCGAAGCTGATGGCGATCGACGGCGTGTGGGCCTATGTCGGCTCTTCCAATCTGGACGCCCGCTCGCTGAGGCTGAATTTCGAGATCGACTTGGAAGTGCTGGATAAAAATTTCGCCGCCGAGATCGACGCCCGTATCGCGGCCGCCATCTCGACCGCGCAGCCGGTGACGCTGCAGACGCTGAAGGCAAGGCCGTTCGCAATCCGCGTCTTCGACCGTTTGCTGTGGCTGGGATCGCCCTATCTTTAGAGCAGGAAATCGAGCATCGGGATCATGGAGATAGACGACATCAAAGGACGCAGCCTGCCCGAGACCGTGCTGCTCTCGATCCGCAGCAGAAGCGCACGCAAGGCGAAGGCGACCCCGCGCAAGCGCGTCAACGACACGGAAATCGTCGTCGCCTCCTACAACGTCCACAAATGCATCGGCACCGACCGCAGATTCGACCCCGAACGGACGGCGCGCGTCATCCGCGAAATGAGCCCCGACGTGATCGCGCTGCAGGAGGCCGACAACCGCTTCGGCGACAGGGCCGGGCTGCTCGACCTGGCCCGCCTGGAGCTGGAAACGGGGCTGGTGCCAGTGCCGGTCAGCGGCAACGGCAAGGGGCATGGCTGGCGCGGCAATGTGCTGTTGTTCAAGCGCGGCACCGTGCGCGACGTCCACCAGCTCAAGCTGCCCGGACTGGAGCCGCGCGGCGCGCTGGTCGCGGAGATCGATCTCGACGAGAAACGATCGCTGCGCGTCATTGCCGCCCATCTCGGCTTGCTGCGCCGCTCGCGTTCGGAACAGGCCCGCGTCGTGCTCGACATCATGAGCAGCGCCGACGAGAGGCCGACGCTGCTTCTGGGCGACCTCAATGAATGGCGGCTCGGCAACCGCTCGGCGTTGAACACGCTGCACACGACCTTCGGCCCGACGCCGGCGGTGCCGACTTTCCCATCCGGCCTGCCGGTTCTGGCGCTCGACCGCATCATGGGCAACCGGCACGACCTGGTTTCAGGCGTCGAGGCGCATGACACGCCGCTGTCGCGCGTCGCCTCCGACCACCTGCCGCTGACGGCCTTCGTGCATCTTTGAGAGAAGCCGCTTTCACCCTTCCCGCAGCCAGACCAGCATCTCGCCGGGATCGCGATTGTCCCAGGCAAAATAGGGGACGGCCTTGAGCTTCGTCGCTTCCGCCGCCGGCGGCTCGGGGCGGTAGAGATCGGCGCCCCAGTTTTCCGCCTCAGCCCTGCTGCCGATGGCCGAAAGGGTGACGACGCCGCCGAGCAGGTTCGGCTCCTTATGGGCCTCGAGCTTTGCCTCGCGCGGCAGGGCGATGCGATGCAGCCCGCCGCCATTGTCGGTTTCCTCGACGCAGTAGATCAGCGGGCCGCGGGTGAGCGCCACGCGGCCGATGTCCTGGTGCACCTGCGGATTGGCGAAGAGGCGCGCCATCGACATTTCGAGATCGAGCTCGACCCTGTCGCCCTTTTGCCATTCGCGGCGGAGCGCTGCATAGCCGTCGACCGTCGCGGCTTCCAGATCGACGAGCTTGCCGTTGACGCGCAACGCCGCCTTGCGGCACCAGGCGGGTATGCGCAGGTGAAGCGTGAACTCTACGGGCGCCTCCGGCCCGATCTCGATCGCAATCGCGCCGTCCCAGGGATAGCTGCTGGTCTGGACGAGCGTCACCTGCCGGCCGGCGATCTCGAAGCGCGCAGTCGAATCGCCATAGAGGTGCACCGCCAGCGCATCGTCGGCGAGGCCGTAGAAATAGCTGCCGATGGACGCCACCATGCGGCCGATATTGGGTGGGCAGCACGGGCAGCGGTGCCATTTCCAGCGGTGATGGCCGCCGCGGCTCTCCAGCGGGTTCTCGTAGAAGAACAGCGAGCCGTCGAGCGACAGGCCGGAGATCGAGCCGTTGTAAAGCGCCCGTTCCATCATGTCGGCGTAGCGGGCGTTCGGCCCCATCCCCAGCATGCGGCTTGCCCAGAACACCAGGCCCACCGAAGCGCAGGTCTCGGCATAGGCGGTGTCGTTGGGCAGGTCGTAGTCGCTCGTAAAACCTTCGTTGTGCGCCGACGGACCGAGACCGCCGGTGACATAGAGGCTCTTGGTCATGAGATCGTCCCACAGGCGGTCAAGCGCGACCCTAAGCGTGTCGTCGCCATATTCGGTGGCGATGTCGGCCATACCGGAATAGAGATACATCGCCCTCACCGCATGGCCGACGACCTTGTCCTGCTCGCGCACCGGCTTGTGCGACTGGTTATATTCATAGGTCTTGAAGTGATAGGCTTTGGGATCGGCGCCGCGGGCGCGCGCCTCCTCGTCGAAATAATGGGGCTGCTGGCCGCGCTGGTCGATGAAATATTTCGCCAGGTCCATGTACTTCTTCTCGCCAGTCACCCGAGCGAGCTTGACCAGCGCCAGCTCGATTTCCTCATGGCCGCAATAGCCCTTCTTCTTGCCGGGCTCGGGACCGAACACCGAGCCGATGTGGTCGACGTAACGGGACAGGATGTCGAGCAGCTTGCGCTTGCCGGTGGCCTGAAAGTAAGCGACCGCGCCCTCGATCAGATGGCCGGCGCAGTAGAGCTCGTGGCAGTCGCGCAGGTTGGTCCAGCGCAGGCCGGGCTGGATGCGCTGATACCAGCTTGAGAGATAGCCGTCCTCCTGCTGCAGCTTGCCGAACATGTCGATGACGGCGTCGATCTTCTTCTCGAGCTCGGGATTGCGGCGACGGTAGAGCGAATAGGCCGCGGTCTCGATGGTCTTGCCCCAATCAGAATCCCAGAACATCTGTGTCGTCACAGTCGAGCCGGTGAAGGTAGGATTGGCTGCCTCGTCCGGCGACGGCGAATGGAAGGGGATGACGACGCCGGGCGACGAGCGGTCCGGATCGATCTGCTCCAGCATGCGCGCCTCGACGCAGCGGTCGTAGAGAATCTCGGCGGTGCACGTCGCGACCGCGTCGACACGGTCGCCCCAGAAGCCGCGAACATCGACCTGCGGCACTGGCAACGGCCGGAAGGCGAGCTTCGGCCTGGCCGAGGTGCCGGTCTGCGCGGCGGGCTGCGATGCGGTCATGATTTCACTCCATTCGAATTACTTGACGGCCCCGGCCATCAGGCCGCGGATGTAGAAGCGCTGCAGCGCCAGGAACAGGATCAGGCAAGGCACCATCATCACAGTCACGCCGGCCTGCACCGCGCCCCAGTCGATGGCACCGAAGCGGCCGGACTGAAGCGCCGTCATCATCACCGGCAGAGTGAATTTGGACTGGTCGGTCATCAGCACAAGGGCTGCCAGGAATTCGTTCCAGGCGCCAAGGAAGGCAAACAGCGCGATGGTGACGACGCCCGGCCAGACGAGCGGCAGCATCACCTTGACGAGCATGGTGACATTGTTGGCGCCATCCATGCGCGCGGCTTCCTCGATCTCGCGCGGCACGGCGTCGAAGGCGTTGCGCATCATGAAGATCGAGAACGGCAGCTGCAGGGTGACGTAGACGCAGACCAGGCCGGTCAGCGTGTTGTGCAGGCCAAGCTTCGTCAACACCAGGAAGATCGGCGTCAGGATCGACTGGAACGGGATCATGATCGTCGACAGGATCAGGACGAAGAAGAAATCCCGCAACGGGAAGCGGAAGCGCGAGAAACCGTAGCCGGCAAGCACGCTGACCAGCACCGAGAGCAGCACCGTCATAACCGAGACATAGATGCTGTTCTGCGCCGAGACCCAGAGCCCGTCGCCGAAGGAGTTCAGCGTCTGATAATTCTCGATCGAGAAACCGGTGGTCGGCCAGGGCGGCAGCGGCGGCTGGCGTGCCTCCTGCGCCGGCTTGAAGGTCGACAGCACGGTCCAGACGATCGGCGCCAGGAACAGCACCGAGGCGATGATGCCGGTGGAGTGCCTGGCGAGGCTGAAGCCGACTCTCCGCTTTTGCGACATCGCCTCGGCCATTAATCGAGCCCCTCGGGCTTGCGCAGCAGCCAGAGCTGGATGAGGCTGAGCGCCACCAGGATGACCAGCAGCACCATCGAGAGCGCGGCGCCGTAGCCGAGCTTGAACGAGACGAAGGACTGGTTGAAGATCCAGTAGACCGCCGTCAGCGTCTGGTTGCGCGGGCCGCCGCGCAGGATGATGTAGAACTGGTCGAAGGCGAGGATCGAGCCCGCCACCGACAGGATCAGCGCCAGCGCCAGCGTGCGGCGCATCAGCGGCAAGGTGATCGCCCGGAACCTCGCGAACGGCCCTGCCCCGTCGATGACCGCCGCCTCCTGCAGATCCTGCGGGATCGACTGCAGCCCGGTCATCAGGATGATCATGGTGAAGCCGGCGACCTTCCAGACCACCATGGCGATGATCGACCAGAAGGCCGGCTGGAACGTGGCGAGAAGATTGACCTTCTTCGCGGTGAGGCCGAGATCGAAGGCGGCCGGGCTGAACAGGCCGGAATCGACGTTGAGCAGCCAGGACCAGAGCAGGCTCGCCGAGGCGAAGCCGACCACCGCCGGCATGAAGAAGGCGGTGCGGTAGAGGTTGGTCAGCGGACGCGGTTTTTCGATGAAGATCGCCAGCGGGAAGGCGACGGCGAAGATCGCGATGGTGACGATCACCGT
Source organism: Mesorhizobium sp. CA12 (assembly GCF_020165255.1). Lineage (NCBI taxonomy): Bacteria > Pseudomonadati > Pseudomonadota > Alphaproteobacteria > Hyphomicrobiales > Phyllobacteriaceae > Mesorhizobium > Mesorhizobium sp. CA12. The sequence goes on along the minus strand of NZ_JAIUHT010000004.1, from coordinate 226,191 downwards.
GTAGTAGAAGGTGAATTTGAGCGCGTTCCAGAAGCGCGTGTCGCGCAGGATCGCGAAATAATTGTCGAGGCCGATGAAGGCATGCTCGCCCATCAGCGGCCAGTTGTGGAGCGACATCCAGGCGGTCATGCCGAGCGGGATGACGAAGAAGACGGTGACCAGGGCGACAGCCGGCAGGACATAGAGCAGGCCCTCCCATTGCCGGCGGCTGACGCCGATGCGTGAGCGGGCGGGAGCGGAGGTTGCGGTGATGGCGGTCATGGCCGGGCTCCCCCTTCTCCCCTTGTGGGAGAAGGTGGATCGGCGCGTAGCGCCGAGACGGATGAGGGGTGTTCCAGGGAACGCCAACGCCTCACTCCGCTGGAACACCCCTCATCCGTCGCCTTCGGCGACACCTTCTCCCACAAGGGGAGAGGGGGGAGCGAACGTCGTGGCGCCGCAAATTGGTGAGCGTGCTTTCTCAACGCGATAAAACCCTGCCATTCAGCGATACAGTCCCCGGCCGCCCGGCCAGGGAGACGGGGCGGGCGGCCGGTCAGAGCCTTGGCGGCGAAGCGTTGCGCTATCCTCGCCGCCGGCTGGCCCTGGTGTCTACTTGTTCGGCGCCTGGTCGATAATCGACTGCATCGTCTCCTGCGCGTTCTTGATGGCGCCGTCGACATCGTCGCCGAAGAACACCTCGTTGATCATCTGCGTCCACGGCCCGTTGGCGGAGTTGATCAGGTCATTGAACACCACCGAATAGGGCGTCTTGCCCTTCGCCATCGCCTCGGCCGCCACCTGGTAACGGGGGTCGAGATCCTTCAGCGCGTCCTTGGCGATGTCGTTTCGCACCGGCAGGCTGCCATATTTGGCCAGAATGGTCTGGCCTTCCAACGAATAGGCGAAGTCCAAAAACTCCTTCACCACGGCGATCTTCTTGGTGCCCTTGGTGACGACGAAATTGTCGCCGCCGGCGAAGGACGACCAGCCGCCATCCTTGCCCGGCAGGAAGGTGATGCCGTAGTCGACATCCGGGTATTGCGTGTTGAGCGCGCCGATGGCGAAAGCGCCGGACGGCGAGATGCCGATCTTGCCGCCGGCGAAGGCGGCGAAGAAATTGGCGCCGGTGTCGGTCTGCGCGCCCTCGGGCACCAGGCCCTTCTTGACCATCGAGCGATAGAGGTCGATCGCGCCGCGCAGTTGCGGGCTGTCGAGCGTCGCCTTCGAGCCGTCCTCGGACAGGATGTCGCCGCCGGAGGCCCAGATCAGCGGCGTGAAGGTGAAGATGTTGCAGCCGCCGCAATTGCCGGAGAAGTAGAAGCCCTTGATGTCGCCGCCAAGCGCGTTGACCTTTTCGGCATCGGCCTCGATCTCGGCCCAGTTGGTCGGGCCCTTCTCGGGGTCCAGCCCAGCCTGCTTGAACAGCTTCTTGTTCCAGATCAGCACCGAGGCGTCGGCCGAGAACGGCAGGCCGTAGATGCGGTCCTTATAGGTGCCGGTCTTCACATGCGCCGGCGACAGGCTGGCGAAATAGGGCAAGGATTTCGCCCAGTCGGTAATGTCCTCCAGTTGGCCGGCGGCGGCGAAGGACGGCGTGTAGATGAGGTCGAGCGAGAGCGCGTCGGGCGCGGTGCCGCCGGCCGCGGCCGCGCCATATTTCGGGATGATCTCGGCATTGGGAATGATGTCGAGCTTGATCTGGTCCTTGTTCGCCTTGTTGAAGGCGTCGACGATGCGCGGCATGAAATTCGAGCCGTCGGCGCGCACCCAGATGTTGGCGGTCTCGGCGGACGCCGCCTGCAGGCCGCCGCCGATGACGGCCGCGGCTAAAGCCAGCTTGGCAAACATGGTCTTCATTTTACTCCTCCTCATGGTTCTCCTCCCTGTTTTGGCCACGCCGCCCGGTCTATCCGGGCGCGTAAGCCTTGTTGCTTCATTGCGGCGGACTGCCGCATGACTGACGCACCACCAGCCGGCACGGCAGTTTCCTGATGCCCGGTGCGGCCGGCTGGCCGTCGACGAGCGAAAGCAGGGCAAGCCCGGCCTCGCGGCCGAGGCTTGCCAGGTTCATGTCGATCGAGGTCAGCGGCGGGCGCGTCGCCTCGGCCACGATCTCCCAATTGTCGAAGCCGATGACGCCGACATCCTCGGGCACGCGGATACCGCGCTCGCGCAGCGCATCGATGACGCCGCGGGCAATCTGGTCGTTGCCGCAGAAGACGGCGTCAGGCCATCCTTCCCTGCCCGCCTTGCCGAACAGTCTTGCCACCGCATCGTGGCCCCAGGCCTCCGACCAGGCGCCCAGCAGCGGCTCGGCTGTGGGCAAGCCGTTCTCCCTCAGGACGTCGCGATAGGCCTCGGCCCGCGTGTGCACCACGGCGAAGCTCGCCGGGCCGCTGACATGGGCGATGCGGCGGCGGCCGAGCCGCAAGAACTGCTCGACCGCCAGCCGCGCGCCGCCGGCATCGTCGGAAACGAGGCCGACCGCGCCGGGATCCGGCTGGGTGAAGGCGTAGACGACCGGGATGCGCAGGTTGGAGAGATCGACCGGCAGATGGCGGTCGATGCGTTTTCCGGTGGCGACGATGCCGTCGACGCGCTTGTCGAGCATGGCCTCGACATGCAGCTGGCCGAGCCGCTGATCGTCCTCGACATTGCACAGGAACACCGACACGCCCTTGTCGACCAGCGCATCCGAAACGCCGGCCATCAGCGGCAGCGAGAAGCGGCCATAGGTATCGTTGGTGAGCAGGCCGACGGTGAAGGAGCGTTTTCGCAACAGACTCTGCGCCAAGCTGTTCGGCCGGAAGCCGAGCAGCCGCGCCGTCTCGCGGATGCGCTCGCGCGTTTCCGCCGTCATCCGCCCCTGCCCGTTCAGCGCCTTCGACGCCGTCGCAACGCTGACGCCGGCGGCGGCCGCGACCTCGCGCAGCGTGACCGGCGGCTTGGCGGAAACTGGCGCTGGCTCGGCGTCTGAAGGCATGGGCGCGGCGGATTCCCTTGGCTGGGAAAAGGTTTTCTCTTATCGCCTGCGCGGTGATGACGGGTGAAATCAGCGAGTGCGGGGCGATTTGGGAAAAGGTTTTCTCAGAGGGAGATTAGGGGAAGGTGGCGGGGTTGGCAAGGGGATGGCGAAGAGGCTTGCGCGAGTTTTTTCATCAAACGGACCTCGGCAGCATAGTTGGACTCTATCCTGAACGCCCTTAACTGAGGGGGTCTTTTGGGGCCAAGAGACGAATTTTCATGAAATTCGCTGCGTTTTTTGTAGAATTTTCGGATAGAATAGTTCCAGTTTCTTGACTCGAAATTCGTCATAAATATATGAATGAAATGCGGCGAGAACCACGGAGGGCAACTTGGCGAGCCGGAGCGAGAAGCGTGAGAAGTTCGTTAGACTGGCGGAAGGGCGTACGCAGCTCGCGCTGGACGCAATTAGGAAAATCGGCAATCTTTCGAACAGTAGAGCCTATGAATACTCGGACGTGGACGTTAAAGCGATAATGAAAGCGCTTCGAGAAGCCACGTCAGAAATTGAGCGGAAGTTCAACCCGACTTCGGGTGAGTCCATCAACAAATTCAAACTGAGGGGATAGTCCGTGAAGGCAGAACCGCTCAACATCAATGACAAGCGCTTCCTCATCAATCGCCTTATTGAACAGGCACCAGTCAACACACTTATCCGAGAATTCTTCAAGAACGCGGACGAGAGTGCGGCCCTTGCGCCCGAAGGTAGCCGGCTAATCGAAATCTACCCCGTCGAGATCGACGGGGTGCGCAAGCTGGCCTTCTGGAACACAGGCCCGGGCATGGATGGCACCGAACTCAAGAGAGCGACAGACCTGTCCTCCTCGATAGGTAAGGTGATGGCTTTGGATGGTAATTTCGGCATCGGCGCCAAGGTCTCCGGACTAACCATGTCCAAGACCGGCATCCGGTACCGTTCGTGCAAGAATGGATCGGTATCAGAGGTCACGATAGGCTATGACGAACACGAAGAAACTTATGTCCGCTTCCCGGCCCTATTGCCCGACGGCAGCAGTGATACGGTCTATGACGTAACTGATGCCGTTCTTGCTGAAGGCAAGCCAACGGACTTGGACTGGACAGAAGTCGTGCTGTTTGGCGAGAGCGACGATCATGATACGGTTGCAGAGCCCTTGGGCAAGGGGAAATTCGTTGACCGAAGCTTTGTGCCCAGCGCGATTTTTCGGCGCTTTGCCGCCTTCTCAGACGGAGTCGAAGTCCGCATCGATGTGGCTATGACCAAAGGCGGCGGCAAAGACGAAACCGGCAGATACCGGCAATTAAGACCGCTTGCCGATGTGTTGGATAGGTTGCCGCAAACACAGCGTGTTCACGACCAGAATACTGGTTTGGCCATCCATTACATTCATGACCCCAAGCATCCTTTGTCGAGCCATACATTGAGTGCGCGCGCCAATCCCGCCACCTCATCCACGACATTTTGTGCTGTCGTGCACAAAGGCGAACGCTATGACTTCAAAAACAGCAAAGCCTGGTCGGCCGCTGCGCCAAAGTTCGGCATCCCTTTCGGCTCTAAGGTCCTAACTATCGAGATCGAAATCCCCAACAGCATGGCGCTTCCTAATCAGTATCGCGATGGGCTCCTATGGCCCAATGATCGCTCCCCACTGACTGCGGACGACTTCGCCGACTATGTGCGCGCATTGATGCCGGAATGGGTGAAGGAGGTTATTCGGGCGGAATCTCCTGAGTCGGACGAGAATCTGGATGATCTACAGACAGACCTTCAAAAGCTGCTGGACGAGTTTCGGGTGCCAACCCTCGCATTTAGCCCATCCAAAAACCCCAACGCGGTCAAAATGGAGAATTACTCTGAAGGTAATGATACATCGCAGCGACTAGATGCCGATTTGGACCTTCCGGGCGATGGCGAACTAGGGGGCGAGCAACGGATTCAGCCGCATAGCGCGCGGGCAAAGGCAGACAAAGTTCGCAAGGCGCCGTCCGGTTCCAAACCATCCAGAGCTTTACAGGCGTTGGAGCGCGTCCCGGATATTAAAATCCTAGTCGACCCTGAAGAAGTTGCAGGAAAGAACCTCAAAGGCCGAGCGGGCCGATACTATAGCGAATCTCAGACTCTATTCGTAAACGGTCTATACCCAATAGTCGAACGCATGGCCGCCGAACTTGAGCAGGACCTAGCAGGCACCGGCGAGCCTGAAGTTGTCCGTGCGGAATGCCTCCGTGCGGCGCGTCGCTCGGCAGCGTTTCGCGTGGGCAAAGTCACGTGCTACGCTATAAGCAAGCGCCTGTCAGAAGATTGGTCCGGTGATGACCTTGAAAGTGCAACATCGCCAGAATCACTTTCCATGGCAGCGGACGACTATGTTCAGGGATTATCCGTTGCTAAGAAATGGGCAAGGGACATGATCCGCGCAGCCAAACTTGAAAGCGCCGAAGTAGCATAGTGATCGAGGCTGCTAGTTCCTGAAGTTTCGCAATAAGGTCGATGTGACTGTCAATTCAACGGAAGGTTGAATGGAAGCACCGCACAGCTTTTCGATTGCCAACACGCCGCTGCCTGTCTGGTCGCGGGTTGCTCAGGTCGATGCAGGTTGGCTGTACATGATACTTAACGGTGATCTTCTAAAAGTTGGAAAAACGAGGGAGCCCGCACGGAGGCTACGCGAGGCGCGCACTTGGCTTCCAAAGGGTTTGTTGGTTGGCATGAAGCCGTTCTGGGACATCCATACGGCCGAGCGAACTCTACTGTGCGGTTTAGCGAATTGTTGGATCGAAGGGGAGTGGCATCAGTTGCCGGACCCCGAAATGTATGAAACTTTACTTGATGATTTTCGGAAGTTCGATGACCATGACCGGAATCGAAATTCGGTTGATTTCCACTATTGGATTGGCAGTTCCGGAATGGGGGAACTGGTCATGGAACAGAACCGACGACGCATCTCGCTCCGAAAGTGGCAACACGAGGCCTGAGGACTCGATCGGGCTTCCCTTTGGTGGGTCTACGAAAAGCAAGTCGCGATAAGCTACGCTGCCCGCCATTCCACCCCACCCCGCTTTCTGCTTGAATACCGCCAATATTCCGGCATGGAGCATCGCCATCCCCACCGACCCCTTCGCCCCACTGCGCCAACGTTTCCTCGCCCGCTGCGCCGATCAGCTCGCGGAGCTGAAGGCCATCGCGCTTCAGGCCGCTCCCCTCCCCGGCAACGATCCGCTGGTCCGGCTCGCCCATTCGCTCGCCGGCGCCGCGGGCACGTTCGGTTTTGCGGAGACCAGCGCGCGGGCTTCCACACTGGAGACGCTGCTTATCGAGCAGGCGGATGGCGCAAGCGTCCGTGCGGCGCTGGATGCGCTTATCGCTGAGATCGAGCGGGCGCTGGCGTGAATGGCGCTGGCCTGAGCGGGTCGGCCGCGCCTATTTCTTCGCGCCGCAGGGCAAGATTGCCCAGGAGTGAGCGCCAGATCTCGGTCATGACTTTCCAGCTCCTTTTTGCCGATAGATACCGGCAAAACCTATCCGAGGTCTAAAGAGCCCTGCGCATCGCCCGCGCTGGAGTGATTACCGCCTCGAGCTGGCCATTTTGGGAACATCGCCTGCTTGCACCTGTCGTAACGGCAGTTTGCCCATGGGTGTGGTATTTTTGCCACCCCAAATTCCCGCAACCCCTGCTAGAACCTCGTCGGGTTTTAACTTGGGGTTATGGGCTATGCTTCTTCGTATTTCTGCGAAATCCGTTTTGCTGGGCGCCGTTTCGGCCGTCGCTTTGATGTCGGCCGCGCAGGCCGCCGACGTGGTCCAAGAGCAGGCGGCTCCGGGCTTCAACTGGAGCGGCGTCTATGTCGGCTTCGGCGTCGGCGCCGGCGCCAATGTGCACAAGCTCAGCAGCGATTTTGTGCCTGTTTCACTGAACGGCATCGGTGGCGAAGGCGTCTACGGCCAGGTGACTGCCGGCTATGATTACATGGTCTCGCAGCGCTTTCTGCTCGGCGGCCTGATCGACACGCATGTCGGCACGATCAAGACTTCGCTCGATGCCGGCGGCTTCAATGCCGATATCAAGGAGACCTACGGTTTCGACGTCGGCATGCGCGCCGGTTATCTGCTGACGCCGAGCACGCTGGGCTACGTTCTGGGCGGTTACGCCTGGCAGAAGTACAAGCTCGACAGCAATGCCGGTATTGGATTCGATTGGGATCAGGGCGGCTACTTTGTCGGTGCCGGTGTCGAAACTGCGATCAACAGCAACTGGACGCTGAAGGGCGAGTATCGCTACACCCGCTTCAGCACCAACGACAGCCTGCTCTCGGATGCAGGCCTGCCGGTGCCTGACGGCACGCTCAACCTGGACACCTCGCGCCATACGTTTGAGGTCGCCGCCAGCTATCGCTTCAACGCCAATGACGGCGGCGGCGCCAGCTTCGAGACGCCTTCCTATAACTGGACCGGCTTCTATGTCGGCGGTGGGCTCGGCGCCGGCGCGGTCGTGCACCAGATCGAGATTCCGCCCCTCGCCGGCGCCAAGTTCAATGGCCTCGGCGGCGAAGGCGTGTTCGGCGAAGCCAGCATCGGCTACGACCAGGACATGGGCAGCTGGGTGGTCGGCGGCCTCGTCGACGCTCGTCTCTCCGGCATCAAGTCGAAGCTTGAGCTGGGCGGGTTCCTGGGTGTCGATTCGATCAACCTCAATACCGATTATGGTTTCGACGTGCTCGGCCGTATCGGCATGAAGGTCAACGAGGCGACGCTGGCCTACGCGCTCGCTGGCTACAGCTGGCAGCACTTCAAGCTCGATGCTCCGGCACCGCTCGACGCCGATTGGGGCTCCAGTGGCTTCTCGGTCGGCGCGGGCCTGGAAACTGCCCTGTCGAACAAGATGACCGTCGGCATCGAATACCGTTACTCGCAATTCGAGAAGGAAGACTTCTCGGATGCATTGCCGATCCCGAGCGGTCTCGCGATGGCGACGCCGTCCTTCCACACCGTTCGGATCGACGCCAAGTACAAGTTCAACTAAGCCAAGGCCTCCAGCCAAAGCGAAAGCCCGCCGGTCATTCCGGCGGGCTTTTTTGTTTTGTCGGGAACGCGCCGGCGTGGCCGTCCTATGGTGCGAGACCTAACCAATAGAGGATGCCATGAGAAAGCTCATCGTCACCGAATTCATCAGCATCGACGGAATCGCCGAGCACGAGAGGCTGCCGAACGTCGCCTGGACCGACGAGATGCAGGCCTTCAAGGAGGATGAGCTTGCCGACAGCGGCGCCATGCTTCTCGGACGCGTGACCTACGAAATCTTTGCCGGCCACTGGCCTGCGGAAAAAGGCGACTTCGCCGACCGCTTCAACGCACTGCCGAAATATGTCGCCTCGACGACCTTGAAAGGCCTCGATTGGCATCCGGCCGAATTGCTCGAAGGCCCCCTTACCGATGCGGTCACCCGGCTGAAGCAACGAAGCGGCGGCAACATCTATGTGCATGGCAGCGTGAATCTCGCCCGGCAACTGCTCGGCGTTGGCCTTGTCGATACCCTCAGACTGCTCGTTTATCCGGCAGCCGCAGGCCAGGGCGAAGGGCTTTTTCCTTCGGACAAACCGACAGCACTCGAGCTTGTCTCGGCCGTGCCGTTCAGCAATGGCGTGGTGGCGATGGAATACAGGGCGGTCGCGAAAGCTTAGACTAGATCAGGATGACGTTTCGTTGAATCGCCATCCTGATCTAACTCTTTGTTGGAGCATGATCTTCTCCGAAAACCGGTTCCCACTTTTCGGGATCATGCTCTAGAGCGGCGGTTTTCCGTCCGGAATTGCGTCAAAACAAAGAGATAGGCGTTTCGCCGTTTCCGTGAAACGGTGAAACGCACTAGTGGCCTACTGTCTAAATGCCCGGCTGATCTGATCCTGCAGCGGCTTGACCAGATAAGACATCACCGAGCGATCCTCGGTCCTGATGAAGGATTCCACCGGCATGCCGGGAACCAGCTTGACCTCGCCGAGCCGCGCGACCTCCGCGGCCGTCGTGGTAATGCGCACCGTGTAATAGCTGACGCCCGTGCGCTGGTCGGTGGTGATGTCGGGCGAGGTCCGCTCGACGACGCCGTTGATCTGCGGCGTAGTGCGCTGGTTGAAGGCCGAAAAGCGCAGCGAAGCGGGCTGGCCGACCCACAGCTGGTCGATGTCGCTCGGCGCGATCTTGGCTTCCACCGCAAGGCTGTCATTGTCGGGCACGACCTGCATGATCGTCTCGCCCGGCTTCACCACGCCGCCGATCGTATAGGCGATCGACTGCTGCACGACGCCGTCCTGCGGCGCGCGGATGTCGACCCGCTTCAACTGGTCCTCGGCGGCGACCTTGCGCTCCAGAAGCTCGCCCATCTGGCCGTCGACGTCGCGCAGGTCCTTGTTCACTTCGGTGCTGAGGTCGAGATCGATCTGGATGATCTGCAGCTTGATCTCGGCAATCCGTCCCTGCGCCTGAGCCTGGGCCGCAATCAGCTGGCCGCGCTCGCCGTCGAGGCGCGTGGCCTCTCGCTCGGTCTGGGTCAGCCGGTCGATGGAAATGAGCTTCTTGGCCCAGAGCGTACGCACCGAGGCAAGCTCCTTCTGCACCAGCTCTATCTCCTTGCTCTTGGCCTCAGCCTGCGCCGTGTCGCCGGCGATCTCCTTTTCGAGTTGCGCGATGCGTTCCTCCAGCTGGCTCTTCTGGCCGGCGCGGGACGTGCGCCGTGTCTCGAAATGCTGCTTCTCGCCGGCCACCGCCTCGGCGACGTCGGGATCGGCAATGCGGTCCAAAAGCTCGTTCGGAAAGATGATGGCGTCGCTGCCGCGGCGCTCCGAATCGAGGCGCGCCTTGCGCGCGGCGAGCTGGTCGAGCGCCTTGCTCACCACGCCAAGGTTGGCTGCCGGCACGGTGCGGTCGAGACGGACCAGAAGATCTCCCGCTTTCACGTGGTCGCCGTCCCGGGCGTCGATCTCCGCAACGATGCCGCCGGTGGAATGCTGCACGTCCTTGACGTGGGAATCGACGACGAGGGCGCCGGGGGCGATGACCGCGCCGGCGATCTCGGTGACCGATGCCCAGCCACCGACGCCGCCCGCAAGCAGGAGCACCACGCCGACGCCAAGCCGCGTGTAGAAGCGGATGGATAAATGCGAGGCGCCTGATATAGCCATGTCAGCGCCCTGCCTCGGTTCCGTCGGCAACGGCCAGATGGGGACCGTCGGAAGCCACTCTCAGTTGCGGGGCGCCGGTCGGCACCGGCCGCAGCGTCGGGAACATCTTGGCGAACACCTCGTCTTTCGGGCCGAAGGCATGGACGCGTCCCTGATTCATCGCCAGCACGAAATCGACGGCCGCCAGCACGTTCGGCCGGTGCGCGACGAGCACGACAACCCCGCCCCGTTCGCGGACGCCCAACATGGCCTTGATCAGGGCCTGCTCGCCGTCCATATCGAGGTTGGAATTCGGCTCGTCCAAGACCACGAGGAAAGGATCGCGATAGAGCGCGCGCGCCAGCGCGATGCGCTGGCGCTGACCGGCCGAGACCGCCTCGCCGTGCTCGCCAATCTCGGTTTCGTAGCCTTCGCGAAAACCGACGATGAGCTCGTGCGCGCCCGCTGCCTTCGCCGCGGCGATGATGGCGCCGGGGTCCGCGTCCGGCTCGAAGCGCGCGATGTTCTCGGCCACGGTGCCGGCGAAGAGCTCGACATCTTGCGGCAGGTATCCGATATGGCGGCCGCGCTCGGCCTGAGACCATTGATCGAGGTCGGCGCCGTCCAGCTTGATGCGGCCGGCGACCGGTTGCCAGGCGCCGACAAGCGCGCGCACCAGCGTGGACTTTCCCGACCCGCTCGGTCCGATGATGCCGACGCCGTGGCCCGCCTCCAGAGCGAAGCTTGCATCGTGAACCAGCAATCTCTGCGTGCCCGGGGCGCCGACCGAGACGTTTTGCATGCCGACATTCGCGCTCGGCGGCGGCAGCAACATCGGCTCGGTTTCAGCCGGCAGCGCCGCCAGCACCCTGTTCAGCCGCTGCCAGCCCTGGCGCGCGGTGACGAAGCCCTTCCAGTTGGCGATCGCAAGATCGACCGGAGCCAGCGCGCGGCCGCTGAGGATCGAGGCGGTGATGATAATACCCGCCGTTGCCTGCCCCTCGATGACCAGCCAGGCGCCGAGGCCGAGCATCGACGACTGCAGCAGCATGCGCAGGACCTTCGATATCGCGCCGAAGCCGCCGGCCACGTCGCTCACCTTGCGCTGCTCGGCGATGTAATCGAGGTTGGCGTCTTCCCACCGCGCGGTCAGACCGCCTGCCATGCCCATGGCGGCAACGACCTCGGCGTTGCGGCTCCCAGCCGAGATCAGACCGTTGCGCCGAATACCGGTCAAAGTCCCGGACGACACAGGCTTTCGCGTCAATCGCTCGGCAAGCACGGTCAGAGCCACCAGCACGATCGCCCCAAGCAGCGCTGTCACGCCTAGCAACCAATGGAACATGAAGATGATGACAAGGTAGAGCGGCAGCCAGGGCAAATCGAAGAGCGCCGTCGGCCCCATGCCGGACAGGAAAGCACGCACGCTGTCGAGGTCGCGCATCGGCTGCAGGCTATCGCCCGCGCGCCCGTTTTTCAGCGGCAACTGCAGCATCGACGCATAGACACGGCGGCCCAGCGCCTCATCCAAGGCTCCGCCAATGCGCACAAGCACGCGACCGCGCACGAAATCGAGAATGCCCTGGCCGCAATAGAGGATGACCAACAACACGGTGATGCCGATGAGTGTCGGCAGGCTGCGGCTCGGCAACACGCGATCATAGACCTCGAGCATGTAGAGCGAGCCCGCAAGCATCAACACGTTGAGCACGCCGCTGAACAACCCGACCGCGAGGAAAGCCGACCGGCAGGAGCGAAGCGCCTCGGCGAGTTCGGAGCGCGCGGATTGCGCTCGCCGGCCTGTCGGTTTTGCCGGCCGCTTGCCGCCTATAGGCGCATTGGTTTGCCTGGCGATATCGCCGATGCTGCTGTCCGGCGTGGGCCGGCGCGCGCGAAACAAAGCCAAGCCGCCGAAGCCCACCATTACCGCACCAAAAAGCGTCTCCCCCATCGACCCGGGCCGTCCTGGCGAAAGCCAGCCGTTGCCGCCGAGAAGGAGCAGCACAGCGCAAGCAACTAGGACGAGGCCGACGAGCCTTACCTTTGCCTGCGCTGAACCAGATGCTGCCTTGGCTACCATTGTCGAAGCGACACTGAACAAAACACTCCGGTCATCCAACCTGCCTGTCGCACGTCATGGCTCGACAGGCCGACCGCTGCCTCAGCCGCCGTCATTGGCGTAGACATGCAGTATCGCCCCTTCGAAGGTCATGCCGGTATTGTTGTAGAAATCGAGCTCCTGGTGGATGAGGTTTCCGGCAAGCTCGGACCCGGCAGTGACGGATTCGGCATCCAGTCCCACGTTCCAGGCTGTGCTGCTTGCCTTCACTGCACTCCCACCGCCCCAGTCCTCGAAGTGAGAAGAAGAATTCCCGCCATTCGTCACCTGCAGCCAGTCGATCGCCTGGTCGAGATATTTGTGCGGGCTGTTGGGATCGGAGGCATCGCCGATCGGATTCCCGGCGAGGTAGTTGAGCCAAGTCGCGACCGCGTCGCGGGCAAGGACGAAGCGTGTATCCTGCTGATCCTTGACGGACGCATCGATCACCTTGAGCGCATCGGCGTAGGAAATGAAGAACGTATCCTCACCGGCGTCGGTCAAGCCGTTCTTGTTGTAGTCGCCGATCAAGAGGCCTGGCTTGCCCGGATCCAGCGTTCCGTTGTGATCGGCATCGACAACATAGCGCAATTCACCGGAGGCGAAGTTCGGACCGGATTTGTCGGCGCCTGCGACGCCATCCCAGAATGATTTGCCGAGATTGGTCCAGAAGCCCGGCGTGCGCACGCCGGGACCTGCGAATGATTGGACCGTCGCGGTATCATTGGCGGAAACGTCATTGGTGGTATCGTCGTCATGGGCATGCACCACGACCGTGTTGGTTCGCGAGTCGGCATTGGGAAGCAAGTTGAACGAGCTGTTGGCCGTGAAGACCCAAGTCTCGTTGCTGTCGACCTGATAGTCGTTGTCGAGATCGCCGGACACATAGTGAGTGCCATGCGAACTGTTGGCCACGAAGCCGCTGAGCAGGTTGATGTCGTCACCGGTATTTCCCGGTGTGCCGTTGTCGTCGACGAGTGAGGTCAGCGTGAGCGGGTCGAACGCACCGGCTGCGCTCGTGTTGGTTATCTCATAGTGATAGGTGACGTTCTGTGCACCCGACTGGACCGTTTCGGACGAGTGGAAAATACCGTCATGATCGGCATCGACGGTCTTCTCAATGGCCACTGACGGCGCGACATCCTTCACCGTCACGGTCGCGTCGTCGGTAGCATACACGTCGCTGGTGCTGTCGTCGTCATGGGCGTGCACGACCACCGTGTTGGTAATGCTGCCCGCATTGTGAGCATCGACGCCGACGGTGGCGCTGAACACCCACTTCTCGTCGCTGTCGACAAGGTAGTCGCCATCGGTGTCGCCCGACACATAGTGCGTGCCATGGTCGGAGCCGGCGACAAAGCCGGTCAGCAGGTCGATGTCATCGCTGGTGTCGCCGGGTGTCGCATCGTCGTCGATCAGCGAAGTCAGCGTCAGCGGATCGAAGGCGCCGGCCGCGCTCGTGTTGGTCACCTCATAGGTGTAGGTGACATCAGCGGCCGAGCCCTCGTTGATCGAAGTCGGGTTGGCGGTCTTCTCAATGGCAATCGACGGCGCGACGTCCTTCACCGTCACGGTCGCGTCGTCAGTGGCATGCACGTCGCTGGTGCTATCGTCGTCATGGGCGTGCACCACCACAGTGTTGGTAATGGTGCCGGCATTTTGAGCACCGACGCCGACGGTGGCGCTGAACACCCACTTCTCGTCGCTGTCGACGAGATAGTCGCCATCGGTGTCGCCTGTCACATAGTGCGTGCCATGGTCGGAGCCAGCGACAAAGCCGGTCAGCAGGTCGATGTCATCGCTGGTGTCGCCGGGTGTCGCATTGTCGTCGATCAACGAAGTCAGCATCAGCGGATCGAAGGCGCCGGCCGCGCTCGTGTTGGTCACCTCGTAGGTGTAGGTGACGTCAGCGGCCGAGCCCTCGTTGATCGAAATCGGGTCGGCGGTCTTCTCAATGGCGATCGATGGCGCGACGTCGTTGACCGTCACGGTCGCAGTGTCGTTGGCGGACACGTCATTGGTGCTGTCGTCGTCGTGAGCATGTACCACCACCGTGTTGGTGATGGTGCTGCCGGTGGCATGAGCGTCAATGTTGACGTCAGCGCTGAATATCCAGGTCTCGTTGCTGTCGACAAGGTAATCGTTGTCTGTATCGCCCGACACGTAGTGGGTGCCATGCGAGCTGTTGGCGACGAAACCGCTCAACAGGTTGATATCGTCGCTGGTGTCTCCCGGCGTCGCATTGTCGTCTACCAGCGAGGTCAGCGTCAGAGGATCACCGGCGCCATCAGCGCTCGTATTGGTCACCTTGTAGGTGTAGGTGACCGTCGTCGACTCGCCTTCATCTATTGAGGTCGGATCGACCGTCTTCTCGACCGCGACCGCGGGAGCGTGATCCACGCTGGCTTTTGCGATGACGCCCCATTCCTCAAACCCGCCATCCGAGTCACTTGGGTTCCCGAAAGCCGAATAGAGATAGACGTAGTTACCGGTTGCCCCGGCGAAGAAACTGGTCGGAATGTAGACAAACAGATCGCCCACCCCGCTGCCTGCGGGCGCGTCCTTTCCAGCGTCCAACTGAACCGTCACGTCACCGTCGGTGGCATTTCCATCAACATTATAGAGTAGTTGCTGCGCCTGAAGCGTCGCAAGGGTGGTGATATTTGGATCCGTCGCCGAATATATCTGTAATGAGTTGAGCGACAGCAGCGATCCCTTGTCGCTGTTCGGCTCATTGGCGTCGAGCTTGAAGACGTAGTAATCGTGGCCGTTCACGGACACTACCTGCATATCGCTCAGGAGAAGCGCATTGGTGTGCTCCTGCTGCTTATCATCCAGCGGCAGCGGAGAACCATCGGTGTTGAAGCCGCTCTCGGTGCCGTTCGCGCCAAGCACGAGAAAGCTATTGTAGTTGCCCGTGCCAGCACCGCTTTGCTGTTCAGCCGAAAATACGGTGCCGTCGGTCAAAGTCTGCGACGTTGTCCCGTTGGTCAGATCAACCACTGTGGCCATGTTCAACTCCCTTAGCGCCTAGGCGCGCCACTTGTTGGCCGCCTAAGGCGGCTGATTTACCCCATGCCAATAGCACCGAGATCGGCGCCCAATTCCGTGCGGGAGGAGGATCGACGTGGCATTCAGCAAGCAGCGACCACCGGCCGGCAGCAAGCGCCACATACAAGATGGCTGCTCACGACTGCTGGTGGCTCGATGTGATGGCTGTAGCGGCACAGATGCCGCGCTGCGTTCCCCTACCCCAGTAGCGCAGTATCTCGTTGTTGCCGATCTCGAGATTGTTCACGCTACTATATTAGGATATTATTAACTCTACCGCAGCGTGCGTCAACGGGCAATTCGATGAAGAGTTAATGACAGAACTCAAATCCGGGTGCGAATTCGACCATTCGGCATAAAGAATACTGTGCTCTATTCTTAGGTCTTATTTTATAAGGGACCTTTGCGCCGACCATTCAGGCTTCGGTTGTCGGACCTTCGTCGACGTCATATGCACCTGAACCGAGGCGGCTGGAGGAGGCTCTCAAACCGCCTTCTTGTTGTCCTGCCTGCCGCCATGCGCTTCCACGGCCTTCTCCACGGCGCGCTTCAGCTCATCCTTGATCTCCGCCGTCTCGGCCATCAGCGCCTCGATCTTGAGAAAATCGAGCACGCGGTACTTCGAGACTTTTGGGCGGATCAGGATGTCGGGGCTGGACTGCTGCAGCTTGTTGGCGATGATCGACTGCATCATCAGCTGCGAGGCGCCATACATCAGGTCGACCGTAGTCGGATGCTTGCGCTCGGCGTCGCTCGGCGCACCGACCACGTCGATTGCGATGATGATATCGGCATCCTTTTCGAGGAGATCGAAGGGGACGGGATTGTAGATGCCGCCGTCGATCAGCAGGCAATCATTGCGCACCACAGGGCGGAACACCGCCGGAATGGCGGCCGAGGCCGCAAGCGCCGAATGCAATTCACCCTCGGCGAACACGGCGAGCTTGTGGCCGAAATAGTCGGTCGCCGTCACCTTGAGCGGAATCTTCAGCTCTTCGAAGGTGGCGGGGATATCCTGAGGCAGGAACGCCTTCAGGATGCGCTCTATATTGAACTGGCCGACGCGGATGCCGCCCTGCATGGCTTCGGCGATCGTGCCCGGCCGCGACCGCCACATGCGCGCCGCTACTTCGGCCCGGCTGCCGAGGATCGACCGGGCATAATCGTGAATCTCGGCGCCCTTCATGCCCGACGCCATGCCGGCGCCCATGATGGCGCCGATCGACGAGCCGGCAATCGCCGCCGGCTTGATGCCAAGCTCGTCGAGAGCCTCGATGATATGGATATGCGCAAGACCGCGCGCGCCGCCGCCGCCGAAGGCCACCCCGAAGGTCGGGCTCATCCCTTGCGGCCTCCCGCCACCTGAACCAGCGGCGGCCCGATGACCATCACCGCCGGATCGGACGACAGGAGCTTCTTTGCCGCCGCCTTGACGTCGGCCAGCGTCACCGCGTTGATGAGAGCCGCGCGCCGCTTGATATAATCGATGCCGAGATGATCGATCTGCAGCTCCACCAGCGTCGCGGCAATGGAGCTGGACGAATCCAGATTGCTGATGGCGTAGGCGCCGACCATGTATTTCTTGGTCGCCGCGAGCTCCTCCTCCGAGGGGCCGTTCTCGGCCATGTCCTTCACCACCTGGCGCACGATCGCAAGCGTTTGGGCCGCGCGGTCGGAACGCGTCGCCGTCGTCACCAGCAGCGCGTTGGAATGCTCGTGATCGACGAGATCGGAGCTGACGCTATAGGCAAGGCCGCGCTTCTCGCGCACCTCTTCGTAGAGACGCGACGTGAATGTCGAGCCGCCGAGTATCTCGTTCATCAGCGCGGCGGCGTAGAAGTCGGGATCGCTTCGCTTCACGCCCGGCCAGGCAAGCTGCAGGGAGGTCTGCGGCAAGTCGTAATTCACTTCGAGCTGCTGGCCGAGCTTGGGCGTGACGTCGACAATCGGCGCCAGCGCCTGCTTGTCCGGCAGGTCGCCGAACACCTCGTCGAGCCTGCTGCTCAACGTGGCGGCGTCGATATCGCCCACCACCGCCACATGCAGGCCGCCGCGGGCGAAATTTGCTTTGTGGAAGGCCCTGAGGTCGTCCGCAGTGATGGTGGCGAGGCTGTCTTTGTTGCCCTCGTCCGGCCGCGCATAGGGATGCTGGCCATAGATCGCGCGGAGCCAGCGCTGCTGGCCGATCGTGTTGGGATCCCGTTCGTTGGCGAGGATCCCGGACAGTATCTGGGCGCGGATGCGGTCGATCGGCGCCTGGTCGAAGCGCGGACTGTTCACCGCCAGCTTCAGCAGGCCGAAAGCCTCGTCCTTCTGCTGGGACAACATGCGCATCGAACCATAGGTGCCATCGCGGGCGGCCTGAAAACTCATCTCGGCGCCGGCATCGTCGAGCTTCACCTGGAAGCCCTCGCTGTCGAGGTCGCCGGCGCCCTCGTCGAACAGCCCGGTCATCAGGTTGACCAGGCCTTCCTTACCGGCCGGATCCTGCGCCGTGCCGCCGTCGAAGACGAAACGGATCGCAACCAGCGGGATCGAATGGTCTTCCACCAGCCAGGCGGTGACGCCCTTCTTGGACTTCACCTCCTGGATGTTCATCTCGGCATGCGCCAGCGCCGGCAGCAAAAGGAAGAACAGGGCGAAGCAAAGGGTGACGCAGGCGCGATAAATGCGCCCTCCTTCCCCCCTTGTGGAAGAAGGAAAGGTGCTCGTGAGGCTAAGAACCATGCTCATCATCAATTCCCCGCCTGCTGCTGCGGCAAGAGGTAGCCGGTGGTGGAGCGATCGAGCACAAGATAACGGGCGGCGACGGCCTTGACTTCATCGGCGGTTACCTTGCGGATGCGGTCGGGCCATTCCTGGACGTCCTTGACATTGCCGCCCGTCGCAAGCGTCGAGCCGTACATGTTGGCCATGTCGTCCTGCTTGTCGCGCGCAAAGATCATGGAGCGCACATAGCGGGTCTTGGCCCGCTCCAGCTCATCGTCGCTCACGCCGTCCTTGACGATGCGGGCGATCTCGGCATCGACCGCCGCCTCGATATCGACAAGCTTGGCGTCGCCGCGCGGGGCGCCATAGACGGTGAAGTTGGTAGCGTCGAGCATGGTGCCCTGGAAGTAGGCGCCGGCCTCGGAAGCGATACCCTGCTTGACGACGAGCTGCTGGTATAACCTGCTGCGGTTGTCGCCGCCGAGGATCTCGGCAAGCAGGTCGAGCGCCTCGGCTTCGCCGGGCTTGGCCGTGTGATAGGACGGCACCACCCACTGCGTCGAAAAACTCGGCACCGAGACGCGCGCGTCGGTCAGCGTCACCGTGCGCTTCGTGTTCTGCTCGGGCTCGACGGGACGGATGCGCGGCCGCAGGTCCGGGCCGCGGGCGACCTTGCCGTAGGTCCTTTCGGCCATCGCCTTCACCGCGTTGGGATCGACGTCGCCCACCACCACCAGCACGGCGTTGTTCGGCCGATAATAGGCGTCGTAGAAGGCTTTCGCGTCCGGACGGTTCAACTGCTCCATCTCCTGCATCCAGCCGATCACCGGAATGCGGTAAGGCTGGTTCTGCCAGAGCGTCGCCTCGACCTCCTCGTCGAGCACCGCCTGCGGGTTGCCGTCGATACGCGAGCGGCGCTCCTCCAGGATCACGTCGCGCTCGGTCTTGATGACATCGTCGGTCAGGATGAGGTTACGCATGCGATCGGCCTCGAAGCCCATCATCTGCTCGAGCGCCGAAGGCGGCACCGTCTCGTGGAAGGCGGTGTAGTCGTAAGAGGTGAAGGCGTTGTTGGAGCCACCGATCTCGGACACGGCGCGGTCGAACTCGCCGGCGGCGTGATTTGTCGTGGCCTTGAACATCAGGTGCTCGAAGAAATGCGCGATGCCGGATTTGCCGGGCGGCTCGTCGGCGCTGCCGATCTTGTACCAGACCATGTGGGTGACGATCGGGGCGCGATGGTCCGGGATGATGACCACTTCCATGCCGTTGTCGAGCAGGAAATCCTTGACCTCGCCGTCATCGGCCGCGCGGACCGGAGCGGCCGCGGCAAGCGCCAGCGCGCCCGCCAGAAGCACTGCGCGCAGCCCAATCCCTGTTTGTCTCATCAAGTTCTCCGGTCGCGGTTGCGCGACGATAGGCAAGGTTCGCTGGTGAGGCAAAGTGATTTGTTCGGCATTTTCGAGGCGAGGCTAGTTGGCCTCGATGAAGCGGATGACCGTTTCGCCGTAATTGCGCTCGTCCATCACGGAAAAACCGGCGCCCGGTTCGAACGCCGCCGAGGCAGCCTCCTCGACGACGCAGAGCGCGCCAGGCAGCAGCCAGCCGCCGGCCTTGGCCGAGCGCAGCGCGCGTTCGCCGAGCCCTTTGCCATAGGGCGGATCGGCGAAGACTAGGCCGAAGGGCGAGATCGTGCCGGCTTCGCCCAAATGAGCGGCGTCGCGACGAAAAATCTTGGTGCGGCCGGTGAGCCCATAGGTCTCGACGTTCTCGCGGATCAGGCCTCGCCCTTCGGTCGATTCTTCGATGAAGACGCAGTAGGAGGCGCCGCGCGACAGCGCCTCAAGTCCGAGCGCGCCGGTGCCGGCGAAAAGGTCGAGCACGCGGCCGCCCTCGAGCTTTTCCGCGTAGCGATGCGCCAGGACGTTGAACACCGCCTCGCGGGTGCGGTCGGTGGTCGGGCGGATTGCGTTGCTTTTCGGGGTCGCCAGCGGACGCCCGCGGAACTCACCGCCCACGATCCGCATCGCCGCCCCTCTTCGGACCGCGCGGCCTGTCGCCGCCATCGCCTTCAGGACGCTCGCCGCGAGGCTTGCCGAACGGCTTCGCGCCCGGCTTGCCCTTGCCGCCCGGCTTGTAGGATGCCTTGCGCGCCTTCGCCTCGGCGGCCTTGGCGGCATCGGCCTCCGCCCTGCCCTTGCCGATCGGCCGGGCGCCCGGCGCCATCCAGACATTGGCCTTGCGCTGGCCCGGCGGCTCGATCGGCCGCTGCTCGCGCTCGGATTTCTTGCCCCCAAACCGCGGCTTGTCGCCGAAACCGCCACGGTCGGATTTCGGGCCGCGCTCGCCGAACGTCC
The DNA here is from genome assembly GCF_020165255.1 of Mesorhizobium sp. CA12. Lineage (NCBI taxonomy): Bacteria > Pseudomonadati > Pseudomonadota > Alphaproteobacteria > Hyphomicrobiales > Phyllobacteriaceae > Mesorhizobium > Mesorhizobium sp. CA12. The sequence continues at coordinate 205,839 of NZ_JAIUHT010000004.1, read as the reverse complement.
TGTCCGGCCCAAATGCCCTGTCCGGCTTTGTCGAGAGCTTGCTCAGCGCCTCGTCGCGGCTGCCTTCGCGGCGCTTGCGCGCCTTGATCAGCCCGCCCTCGCCGATCGGTCGATGGTCGCCGTCGCGCGTGAATTTCGGCCGGTCGGTCTCTTCACGGCGAGGCCCGCCGCCGCGCACCGGCTTGTTGGAGAACGGCTTTTGGATTTCGGCATCGAAATTGGCGCCGGACTCCTCGATCAGCCGCTCGCCAAGCTGTTCGCGCAACACGCGGCCCTTGATCTCGAGCACATGGCCCTCCGGCAGGTCCTCGAGCTGGAACGGCCCGTAGGAGATGCGGATCAGCCGCGTCACGTCGAGGCCAAGCGCGCCGAGTATGTTCTTCACCTCGCGGTTCTTGCCTTCGCGCAGGCCGAGCGTCAGCCACGCATTGGAGCCCTGCTCGCGATCCAGCGAGGCTTCGATCGAGCCGTAGAAGACGCCGTCGACGGCGATGCCTTCGCGCAGGCCGGCGAGCGCGCTCTCCTCGACCTTGCCGTGGACGCGCGCACGATAGCGCCGCAGCCAGCCGGTCGCCGGCAATTCGAGCACGCGCGACAGCCCGCCGTCATTGGTCAAGAGCAGCAGGCCCTCGGTGTTGATGTCGAGCCGGCCGATCGTCATCAGCCGCGGCAGGTCGGGCGGCAGCACGTCGAAGACGGTCCTGCGGCCTTCCGGATCGCGGTTGGTGGTGACGACGCCCGCCGGCTTGTGGAACAGGAAGAGGCGCGTGCGCTCGATCGGCGGGATCTCGGTGCCATCGAGATGGATAACGTCGTTGGCGCCGACATTGAAGGCCGGCGAGTCCAGCACCTTGCCGTTCACCTTGACGCGCCCGGCGGCGATCAATTCCTCGGCGTCGCGGCGCGAGGCGATGCCGGCGCGCGCCAGCCGCTTGGCGATGCGCTCGCCGCTTTCCGGCGCGGCTTCCGAGGGCCGCGGCCGCGGCTTGAAGCCGCCTTCCGGTTTTCTTGCGACGCTATCGCGCTGCGGACGATCGCTGAAGTCTCGCTTCGGCCGGTCGGCGAAATCGCGTTTGGGGCGGTCATCGAACGCGCGCTTGGGGCGGTCGAAACGTCGTTCGCCCCGCTCGCCTTCGGCCGCTACCGGCCGGTCGCCCCGCGGCGTATAGGGCTTGCGGCTCTCATGCTTGTCGAAGGGCTTGCCGTCGCGCGGCGGACCTTTGCGGAACGGCCTGTCGCCTCGCTCCCCGCCTTCCCCCGTTTCACGCGGCTTGTAGCTGCGCTTGAAGTCGCGGGCCGGGCGCTCACCTTCGGCCGCCATCGGCCGGTCGCCGCGCGGCGTGTAAGGTTTGCGGCCATCGCGCTTCTCGAAGGGCTTGCCGTCGGGACGCGGACCTTTGTTGAACGGCTTTTCGGCGCGCCCGGCACCCTCGCTCGTTTCGCGTGGCTTATAGCTACGCTCGCCATAGCGGCGCTCGCCTTCGGCAGCCGCGGGCCGCTCACGCTTGGCGAACGGCTTCTTGGTGCCATAGGCCGGCTTGCCGTCTCGCCGGCCCGCCGGTTTCGAGCCGCCTTTGCGCGGCCCGCGTGAAGATTTCTTGTCGTCGTTCATTACTTCGCTCGTCTTCACCTGCTACAGCGCAGCACGCCCTTTCGGACGCCCAGCGCAGGCGGTGTCATCTTGATTATTGCGCATATGCCAGCGCGGCAAAAACCGATTCCGGTTTTCAAGGTCTCGCGCTAGATAACAGGATCGCTGTCGGGTGGCGAGGAGTAATCGGAATGGAGACCGCTTGAAACGACCGGATTTCATGGCCCTGGCGCTTGAAGAGGCCGAAGCGGCCGCCGGCCGCGGCGAAGTGCCGGTCGGCGCCGTGATCGCCAATGGCGGCACGGTGGTCGCGAAAGCCGGCAACCGCACGCGCGAGCTGGCGGACCCGACCGCGCATGCCGAGATGCTGGCGATCCGCGAGGCCTGCCGGAAGCTCGCAAGCGAGCGTCTCACCGGCCACGATCTCTATGTGACGCTGGAGCCCTGCGCGATGTGCGCCGGCGCGATCTCCTTCGCCCGGCTGCGGCGGCTCTATTTCGGCGCCGCCGACGAGAAAGGCGGCGCGGTGGTCAACGGCGCGCGCTTCTTCGCCTCGCCCACCTGCCACCACGCGCCGGATGTCTATGCGGGGATCGGCGAAAGCGACGCCGCCCTCATCCTCAAGGATTTTTTTCGCGAGAAACGGGATGGCGAGTGAGGTGTAGTGAGTAGTGGTTAGTGAGTAGTGAGTAGGTCACTACTGACTACTGACTACTGACTACTGACTGTTCACAGGCCGAGCCAGTCGAACCAGCCGCCCTTCTTGCCTTCGGCCTGCGCCTTGAGACGGCGCTCCTTCTTGTACTCGTCCTCGCCGAGCTCGTTCTGCGGCGCGGTGGCGGCCGCCTGGCGATAGGCAAGCGGCGGCTCGCTCAGATATTTGCGAGTGGTCGGATCGCCCTGCTTCTGTTCGGCCAGCCGGCGCTGAACCTCGGCGCGGCGCGTGGCGCTGGAATCATCCGGCGACCAGCGCGGCGGGTGGCTGGAACCCGAGTCCGCCATCGCCTTCTTCACCGCTTCGGGATCGGTCTGGACATCCTCGGCCGCTTCAGGCTGGTAGTTCGGATCGTTCTGGTGCGCGGTGGCGTCGGCGCGGATGCGGGCGCGGCGCGCCTCCGGCGATTCGGGCCAGTCGGCGCTCGCCGTCTGGATGCTCTGCTGCGGCGCGGGCAAGCTTTCCTTCTGCCCAGGAGCTGGCTTCACCAGTTCAGGACGCGGCTTGTAGTCGATCGGATCGCGACGCTTCGGCGTGATCGCGGCAGCGCCGGAAACATCATCGAAGAGCTGCGCGGCAGCGGTCTTGCCGGTCCCGTAGGTGGGCGAGCTCACGCAGCCGGACATTGCGATGGCCGATACCACAAGCGGCGCCATCAGCGCGGCGCGCGCAAACGTTCTGTCGGTCATGCCAAAAAGTCCCACTCTAACAGCCTTTCGGTCGCCACCGGCCAAGGGCACGGTCCCCTGCTTCCCCGCATTTGCGATGGAAATCCGGCGACAATTTGTCTGCCGGAGTGTCGCGTGTTTACCTCAACCGCTCGTCAAGGGCAACGCACGGGCGGTTTCCGGCCACCCGGCGCGCTGCTTTTGCACCGGCTTATAGACGGCCAAGCGCCTTCAGCTCGTGCAGCACGGCCGCATCGCGGGCCGAAACGTCCGGGAATTCCGGGTCCTGGCCGACATCGGCGGTGTAGCGCCAGGAGCGCGCGCATTTGACCAGACCGCGATCCTCGGCTTTCTCCACCACCACCGCCACGCCCTTGACGTCGTCGAGCGTGAAGGCGCCTTCCGGGGCTTTGCCATGCTTGACGACGAGATCGCTGGTGATCGCCATCTCGGCCATGTCGACATCGGCGATCGCCGCCTCCAGCGCGGCGTCGTCGAGCGTCACCACCGGCACGGCCTCGAGCGACGAACCGATCAGCTTCTCGGCGCGCGCGATCTCCAGCGCGCCGGTGACGACACGGCGCACTTGCCTTACCTTGCGCCATTTCTCGGCTAGCGCCTCGTTGCGCCAGTTCTGCGGGATCGCCGGGAACTGATCGAGATGCACCGATACGGCTTGCGGATGGCGGTCGAGCCAGGCTTCCTCGGTGGTGAAGGGCAGCATCGGCGCCAGCCATTTCACCAGGCATTCGAAGAGGTGGCGCACCACCTGCACGGCCGCCTTGCGACGCAGGCTCGACGGCGCGTCGCAATAGAGCGCGTCCTTGCGGATGTCGAAATAGAAGGCCGAAAGCTCCACCACCATGAAGTCGAGCAGCGTGCGGGTGATGCGCTTGAACTCGAACGCGTCGTAGCCCTGGCGCACCACCTCGTCCAGCTCGGACAGCCGATGCAGCATCAGCCGTTCCAGTTCCGGCATCGCCTCGACCGGCACATCCTGGCCGTCGTCATGGGCGAGCGTGCCCAGCATCCAGCGGATGGTGTTCCTGAGCTTGCGGTAGGCGTCGATATTGGTCTGCAGCACGTTCTTGCCGAGGCGCTGGTCTTCCCAATAATCGGTCGTCACCACCCAGAGCCTCAGGATATCGGCGCCGGACTGTTTGATGACGTCCTGCGGCACGACAGTGTTGCCGAGCGACTTCGACATCTTGCGGCCTTCCTCGTCCATGGTGAAGCCATGGGTGATGACCGTGTCGTAAGGCGCCCTGCCCCTGGTCCCGCAGCTTTCGAGCAGCGAGGAATGGAACCAGCCGCGATGCTGATCCGAGCCCTCGAGATAGACGTCGGCCGGCCATTTGAGATCCGGACGGTCTTCCAACGTGAAGACATGCGTCGAGCCGGAATCGAACCAGACGTCGAGGATGTCCATCACCTGGTGCCATTTCGAGGCATCGTGATTGCCGAGGAAGCGCGCCTTGGCGCCTTCGGCGAACCAGGCGTCGGCGCCTTCCTTCTCGAAAGCGTCCATGATGCGCCGGTTGACGGCCTCGTCCTTCAGCACATTGCCGTCCTCATCGGCGAAGACGGCGATCGGCACACCCCAGGCGCGCTGGCGCGACAGCACCCAATCCGGGCGCTCCTCGATCATGGCGCGGATGCGGTTCTGGCCCGCCGCCGGCACGAAGCGGGTGTCGTCGATCGCCTTCAGCGCGCGACCGCGCAGCGTCGTGCCGTCGCCAAGGTCCTTGTCCATATAGACGAACCATTGCGGCGTGTTGCGGAAGATGACCGGCTTCTTGGAGCGCCAGGAGTGCGGATAGCTGTGCTTCAGCCGGCCGCGCGCGAAGAGCGCGTTGCGCTTGATCAGCTCGTCGATGACCGCCTGATTGGCGTTGCCCTTCTTGCCGTTGTCATCGATGACGCGCGCCGCACCGCCCTCGCGCCCGGGGCCGAAGCCCGGCGCGTCCTTGGTGAAGAAGCCGGCATCGTCGACCGTGAAGGGGATCGCGGTATCAACGCCGCGTGCCCTCAGCTGGCTTGCGGCTTCCATCCAGGCATCGAAGTCCTCGCGGCCATGGCCGGGCGCGGTGTGCACGAAGCCGGTGCCGGCATCGTCGGTGACATGCTCGCCGGCAACCATCGGCACCGGGAATTCATAGCCGCCGCCGAGCCCTTTGAAAGGATGCGAAAGCGTAAGCTTCCCAAGCTGTTCGGCCGAGACGCTATGAAGCCTGTTGAACGTGACCTTGGCCTTGGCCGCACAGTCCTCGGCCAGCGCGTCGGCAAAGATCAGCTTCTCGCCGGGCTGCGGACCGAAGGCGTTCTCGGCCGCCGTCACCTCATAGAGGCCATAGGCGATGCGCGGCGAATAGCTCACGGCGCGGTTGCCGGGAATGGTCCAGGGTGTGGTCGTCCAGATGACAACATGCGCCTCGACCAGATCGAGCGCGGCCTCGTCCAGCGCCGGCGCGGCGCCCGCGACCGGCTGGGCAAGACTCGCGACCGGAAACTTCACCCAGATCGTGTCGCTCTCATAGTCCTGATACTCGACCTCGGCCTCGGCGAGCGCGGTACGCTCGACCACACTCCACATCACCGGCTTCGAGCCGCGGTAGAGCTGACCGGACATGGCGAATTTCAACAGTTCGCCGGCAATGCGCGACTCGGCATGGTAAGCCATGGTCGTATAGGGATTGTCGAAATCGCCGATGACGCCGAGGCGCTGGAACTCGTCGCCCTGCACCTTGATCCAATGAGCCGCGAAGTCGCGGCATTCCTTGCGGAACTCGTTGACCGGCACCTCGTCCTTGTTCTTGCCCTTGGCGCGATACTGCTCCTCGATCTTCCATTCGATCGGCAGGCCGTGGCAGTCCCAACCCGGCACGTAGTTGGCGTCATAGCCGCGCATCTGGAAGGAGCGGTTGATGACGTCCTTGAGGATCTTGTTCAGCGCATGGCCGATATGGATGTTGCCGTTGGCGTAGGGCGGGCCGTCATGCAGCACGAATTTCTCGCGGCCGGCGGCCTCCTCGCGCAGCTTTCTGTAAAGGTCCATGTCCTGCCAGCGCTTGACCAGGCCAGGCTCCTTCTCGGGCAGGCCGGCGCGCATGGGGAAATCCGTCTGCGGCAAATAAAGCGTTTTGGAATAGTCGATCGTCTCAACAGTGTCGGTCATTGATCTGCCATCTCAGGGTACCCGACGACAAAAGCCGGGCGTTCAGGTCTTGCCTTGACGCATATCGTTTTCCCAAAAACGAAGCCACCTTTGGGCGATATGCGTTGATGTTCATGAAACACGCGAGGGGCGCGCGCGAAAACTCCCGGCGGCTCCAGCGGCGCTCAGGCCGCCCGGAACACCGGGCCCGTAATTCGTATCGCGATCGCGAAAAGGCGCGAAAAGCTCGTCATGGCGTGGCTTTTAGCGGATGGCGCGGCAGGAATAAAGCGCGGATTTCAAGGCATGAGGCCGCTTTCGCGACCTACATCGTGAAATTGAAGCGGTAAGTGGTCGAGACACCGAAGGTCCACTGGTTGCGGTCGCCCCGTTCCTTGACCAGGCTGGAATCGGCAGCCGGCCCCATCAGGCGCGAATATTCGGTGAAGACGCTCGCCGTCATCGGCTCGGTCACCTTCCAGGTGATCGCGCCGCCGAGGCCTGTCGACTTCACACCGCCGCCCGGATGGTACTCGCTCAAGCCCGAAGCCGCCGCTTCCTTGGCATTGACGCCGTAATAGGCGTCGAAATAGTCTGACGAGGCGAAGGAAACGCGCGGACCGCCGGAAATGCGAACGGTCGGCGTGATGTCGTAGAAGGCGTCGGCCGCGATATCGGCGACGAAGCCGTTGTGGGAGCGGATGCCATGCCGCAACTCGGCCCGCGCGCGCAACCAGTCCAGCGGATAAAATTCGAAGAAGCCGCCCACCTCGCCGCCGAAGCGCACCGGATCGAGCCCCTTGAGCTCATCCTTGCTCTCGCGCGAGAATATGAATTTGCCGGTCAAGCCGGCGCGAACGGAACCGTCATCGATCAGCGCCAGCGAGATGTTGTCGTTGCGCGAGGTGAAACGCGCCTCCGGACCGACCTTGCCGAGCGAAATGATCGGCTGGGCGCTGAGCATATATTTCTTGCCGCCCTCGAAATTCGGCGCGACCAGTGCTGTGGCGCCGAGCGTCAGATACCAGTCGCCGGATATCCAGCTGCCCTCGCCCGCCTGGGCGACGGGCGCGGTGGACAGGCCCATGGCAACGGCCAGCGGAATCGTCCCGACAATACGCATCGTCACCCCTTACGCGAAACGCGCCGGCAGCACCACCTGCCAGCGCTCAAGCCATGCCGTGCGTTCGGTAAAATTTGACTTAAAGTCATGACGTCGGAACCAGCGGAATCGACGGACGAATTAGGCGACACGCCGGGTGCGGCGAGACGTCTCTATCAGATCGCAGGCCGCTTCCAGTCCGCCGGTAAGCGGATTTGATGCCCCGTAGGCAAGAGCCGCCTTGTGCCATTGCGCGGGGACCGCCGGGTTGCCGGCCTTCAGGATTGCCTGCCGCCAGATTTCAGGATCGTCGCGGTTGGCCACAACCAGCCCCGCTCCGCTGGCTTCGACATATTTTGCATATCCGCAGGCGTCCGATGCGATGACGGGCAAGCCGTTTGCGAGTGCCTCGAGGATCACCGTGCCTGTATTTTCAAGACGAGCCGGATGCAGCATGAAATCGCTTGCAACCACAATCGCCGGAATGTCTTCCTGGATGCCCAGCAGGGTAACCCGTTCCGACATGCCGGATTTGGCAATCAGGGCGCGAAGTCGCGTTTCCTCCTCGCTGCCTTTTCGAAGACCGGCGATCAGCCAATGGATATCCGGGAACGGCTGCAGGCCCTTTACCGCCCGATCGAGACCCTTCACCTTCAATCTGTTGGCGATGGTCAAGGCAATGACGGATTTGCGGGGAAGCCCAAAACGATCGCGGATCTCATTGCGGTCGACAGTGAGCAGTTCCGGTCTGCGGCGTTTCGGATCGAGCGTCGGGCCGACGACGTGAATGCGCGATTCCTCGGTTCGCCAGAAGTCTCGGTAAAGCGCTGCCTGGTTTTCGCTGAGCGCAATGATCTGCACGGTGTTGCCAGGGGCAAAGATCATCGATTCGAGATTCTGCTGGCGCATGAAGCGGGGCGAAAACGGCCGCCACCATCCGAGCTTCGACACAAAATAGGGCGGATCGCCGGCATAGTAGATGTCCAGACCCGCCATCTTGTTGAAACCGACCACGCAGTCGAAGTCGCGCCTGGCCGTCAGCACCGACCTTCCCAGCGCATATTCGGTGCCCGGATTGGAGAGAACCCTTGCCGGCTGGATTTTTATCGTAGCCGAACTCTCGACATGACCGACCTGGCGCGTCGTCAGGATCGTCACGCTGTGGCCGCGCCCGACCAATCGGTCGCTGATATTGAGACAATCCCTCTGCAGACCCCCATTCATGAAGAGGGTAGAGATTGCGCAACAGATTCTCATCGCGTTTTCCGGAGCGCCGCCCCACCCCCAAGTCAGATCGGAGAGAGACCCCGGGTGCGCCCCAGACTTCCCCATTCAAACAAACACACCGGGCGCTCAAATGTTGGTCGTGTTGAAAAGACGCATATGCTGTATATAGCCCGTTATCAAGAGACCTGGATGCTGTTGCATTCGAGCTTTTTCAAAAAACTCAATTGGAGCGCGCATGAAAATTCCACGCGGCGATCGTGGCTACCAAGCCGGGTCCGACTGAAAGCCGCGGCGGCCGTGCCAAAGGCCCTGCGCGAATATGACTTGCGGCAATGGCTGAGGCTGCAGCCGCTGCTGCATGCCGTCAAGAGTGCCCGTTACCGGAAAATCGACCGAAGGTTTCTGCGTCAGCCGCTCAAGAATGGCGACATCCAAGGGATCCGTGCCGCCGCCCGCGATCGCCATGTCCTGATTACCGTCGCTTTCGGCGATGCTCAGTGCCTGGAATTGCAGTTGCGGCTGACGAGACGATTCGTTCGCCATGATCTCCACATCGTTGCCGACAACAGCATCAGCGAAGCTTCCGCAGGCGACAACAGGCAGGTATGCGCAACCCATGGCGCCGCCCATGTCAGGCTGCCGACCAATCCGTGGACCGCAAGAAGCCCGAGCCGGTCCCATGGCGCGGCGCTCAACTGGATGTGGCACAATATTCTGAAGCCTGCCGCGCCGACCGCGTTCGGATTCCTGGACCAGGATCTTTTCCCGACGCAGCCATGCGACCCTTTCGAGCCTCTTGAAGTTGCGCCGTTTCACGGCGACCTCCGCAGGGCAGGCTCGCGATGGTATTTGTGGGCTGGCTATTGCTTCTTCCGATTCGACGCCGTCGGCCGCAAGCCTCTCGATTTCGGGCTCGACTGGTTCGCCGGCCTAGACACCGGCGGAGCCAACTGGGAGGTGCTCTATCGGTATGTGGATCCGAGCACAGTTCCGCAACGGCCGATAACCGCTTTCGCGGCCTTGCCTGGGGTTGAACTCAGACGGGCCTATTGCGAATGGCGGGGAAGCTGGCTTCATGAAGTCGGCCTCGATGGCGACCTCTCGTTGAAGGCGAAAAAGCGTGAGGCGGTGCTGCGGCTGCTCGCGCCCGCACTTGAGGTCCCGCTCGGATCGGCGCGACAAGGAAATTGACGGTCGACAGACCGAGGAAACTTTGGAATTGGAATTTTGAAGCCAGGCTGCCGACATCCGAGAATTCAACGGCCATTCGGTCGCGACCAATCATCGCAAGGAAAGTTCCATTGCCGACAGTAAGCGTCATCATTCCGGTGCGAGACGGCGCGCAATATGTCGGCGAGGCCCTGCAAAGCATCCTGGACCAGGATCTGGCGGATATCGAAATCATCGTTGTCGACGACGGATCTTGCGACGACAGCGCCGCGATCGCGACATCGATCGGCAACCGTGATGGCCGCGTCAAAGTTGTCGCCAATCACGGCAAGGGGATCGTCGATGCGCTGAACATGGGGATTTCGCTCGCGCGGGCCCCTCTTGCCGCGCGCATGGATTGCGACGATATCTCGCTGTCCGACAGGTTGCGCCTGCAGGTGGCGTGTTTCCAGGCCGACGCCGATTTGCAGTTGCTCGGCACGGCGGGATTGCAGATCGACCGGGACGGAAACCCGTTGGGGCCGATAGACGTTCCGGCCGGCAACGACCAGTTGCGGGACGCGCTTGCCAGGTACAATCCGATGCTTCATCCGACGGTGATGTTCCGGACCGAGGCTGTCCGGCGCGCGGGAGGCTACCGTCGGGCGTTCACCTATGCCGAGGACTACGATCTTTGGCTGCGGCTTTCCGAGACCGGAAAACTGGCCAACATGGATGCGCGGCTCGTGAAGCTGAGATCGCATCCGGGACAGGTATCGCGCATGAAGCAGGATCAGCAGAAGGCGGCAGCGGCCTTGGCCCGGCAGTCGGCGTTGCTGCGCCGCAATCGCGCCGAGCCGTTCGACGCCAACAGCCAACCCGCGCAGGCCATCGCGAGCTTTCTGGCATCGCGCGCCGCCACAGGGGCCGGCATCTCCAGCCTGGAAAGACGCGACATCGAGTTGCTGTTGCGAACCGCGGGCATACCCATGGCCGTCACTTGCAAGCTGCTGTTCCTGGCGGCTGTCGGCGCCCCTTCCTTCAGGACGCTTGCGCTGGGACCTCGACTGGCCTGGCGCAGGATGATCGCGCGCCCTGCAAGAATTCGGCCCAGCTGATGCGGCTCGTCGTCGATCTCTCGAGCATGGTGCGCTGGCTCGGCCCCCCGGTCGGCCTGGTCCGCGTGCAACGCCACTACGCAGCCGCGGCGGCCGCATTCAAGGCCTCCGAGGTGGCATTCACGGTGTTCGACCCGATCGAGCGGGTGCTTAGACAGGTTTCGCCGACCATGGCGGCGGAGATCATCGCCGGCGACATTTCGTGCGACATGAGCTTTTACCCGGACCCTGCCCGCTTCAAGACGCGTTTTTACGATCGCTGGCCGAACTGGGCACGGCGGTCGCTGATGGCGATCATCAGACCGCGCCGGATCCTGATAATGGAAATCGGCGCGTTCGGCCTGCGCAATCCCGGCAGCCCTTTGCTTCGTTTCCTCGAGCGGATCGAAAACCGGCTGATGAAGGAAACCGAGCGGCGGCAAGTCGCTGGCGTGGGCGGTTCACGCGCCCGGATCGTCCCGCTCAGGACCGTGGCTGGCAACAAGTACGATCTTTCGCCCGGCGACCATCTGCTCTTGATGAACAACGACTGGGCGCACACCGATATCGAGGTCATTTCGCGCGAGGCGCGCTTGGCCGGCGCAAAGCTGATCGTGCTGTTGAACGACATCATTCCGATCCAGTTTCCCGAATGGTACAAGCCGCACGACGTCAAGAGATTCACGGACTATGTGGATCTGGCGATGAGGCTGGCAGACCGTTTCATCCTGACCTCGAGGCGCGTCACCACCGATGTCGAGGAATATGCCGCCAAGCGCGGCATCCACCTGCCGCAGCTGGAGCATGTCCCTCTCGGCTGCGACAGTGCCCGCAAATCGAAGGCGGACGGCCGCCTGCCGGATGGGCTCGAGACGGATCGCTACGTCGTCTTCGTTTCCACCATCGAACCGCGCAAGAACCATTCGCTGCTCATGGATGTCTGGACGCGCCTCGTCCTGGACGGAACAGTCGCGCGTAGCGGCATGAAGCTGGTTTTCGTCGGCCGCAGCGGCTGGATGGTCGACGGCATCCTGGCCAAGCTTCACGGCCATCCTGCCTACGGCAAGAGCCTCGTTCATCTCGACAACGTCGATGACGGTACGCTGTCCCTTCTTTACCGCAACAGCGCGTTCTGCGTGTACCCGTCGCTCTATGAGGGATATGGGCTGCCGCCTGTCGAGGCGCTGGCCTACGGCAAGGCGCTGATCGCCTCGACGGGCGGAGCCATTGCCGAAGTAGTCGGTTCGTCGGGACTCTGCCTTGATCCGCTCGACGTCGAAGGATGGGAAAACGCGATGCGGGAGTGGATCACTTCGCCCGCGGCCCGTGCTCCGTACGAAGCGAAGGCCACAGATTTCGTGGCGCGAAGCTGGGGGCAGGCCGGCCGGGAGACGCTGGAGGCGACGCTGGCGCCCTTCCCGGACGAAGTCCAGCCGCCGCCAGGTTGACGATCTCTGCACGCCCGCCGATCGCGGTCATCCGGCCGACGCCGGCCAAGTCGGTTCGTCGGCAAATGGCGGCCTGACGAAGGCGCTTCGCACGCGCCGCGCTGCTCGCTGGACGCTCAAGTTCATCGGGACTACCTTCCTTTCACCCGCAAGCGGCGCGGCGACATCGGAGGGAAAGATCATGACCTTGCAAGGCGATGCTCTGAAAGACGCGATCGGCCAGACGCGGGACAAATGGGGATGGTTCGTGGCGCTCGGCGTGTTGCTGCTGATCTTCGGCGGCATCGCTTTCGGCAATCTGTTCATCGCCACCGTCGCTTCCGTCTATGTCGTCGGCTGGCTGATGCTGATGGCAGGTGTCATCGAGATCATCCACGCCTTCGGGGTCAAGACCTGGGGACGTTTCTTCTACTGGCTGCTGAGCGGCCTGCTCTACGCCGTCGCCGGCTTCTTCGCCTTCGACAACCCGTTGCTCGCCTCGGCGGTGCTGACGCTGCTATTGGCCATCGCGCTCGTCGCTTCGGGACTTTTGCGGTCCTGGGTGGCCTTCAATCATCGGCCGCAGCAAGGCTGGGGATGGCTGCTGGCCGCCGGCATCATCACCATTCTGCTCGGCCTGATGATCGCCATGGGCTGGCCGGTGAACAGCCTTTGGGTGCTTGGCCTCTTCCTGGCGATCGACCTGGTGTTCCAGGGATGGAGCTTCATTGCCATCGGGCTGGCGCTGAAGCGGTAGCAGCAAGCGGCGATCTAGGGTGTGTTGAGATTCAGGTCAGGCCGAGCCGAGAACGGTGGTTTCTGAGAACCGGAGCGGAGCGTACTTTTCGTACGTGAGCACCGGAAGCGCAGGAAACCGTCGTTCGCAGGGCGGCATCACCTGAATATCAACGCAGCCTAGAACGCGATTTCGGCGTCCAGCTGCGAGAGCGGGCGCACGCCCTTGAGCAGCGCTCTCGCCTCGGCCTCGTCTTGTTTCATCTGCGCCACCAGCGCGTCGAGACCATCGAATTTGAGCTCCGGGCGCAGGAAGCCGAAGAACGACACCTGGCAGGTCTCGCCATAGAGATCGCCGGAAAAATCGAAGACGTAGGTTTCGAGCAGCGGCGCGCCATTGTCGTCCACGGTGGGACGCCGGCCGAAGCTGGCAACTCCGTCATGAAGCGCGCCGTCGGCGCGACGGAAGCGGACGGCATAAATCCCTTCCTTCAAGGCCGCTTCCGGCGAAAGCCGCATATTGGCGGTCGGGAAGCCGAGAGTGCGACCAAGCCGCTGACCGCCAATCACCTCAGTCTCGACGGTGAAACGGTAGCCGAGCAGGCCGGCGGCCTCCTCCACCTTGCCTTCGGCGAGCAGGTCCCGGATGCGGCTCGATGAAACCACCTCCGCGCCTTCATCGCGGAAGGCGTCGACCAGCGTCACGCCGAAGCCGTGCCGTTCGCCGGCCGCCATCAGAAAGGCCGGCCCGCCCTGGCGGTCCTTGCCGAAATGAAAGTCGAAACCGGTGACGGCGTGGCGGATGCCGAGGTTCTTCTCCAGCACATCGGTCACGAAAGCCTCAGGCGAGAGCGAGGCAAAATCGCGCGTGAACGGCTGCTCGACCAAAGCGGCAAAGCCAAGCCCGGCGAGCAGCCGCGCCTTCATCGGCGGCGGCGTCAGCACGAAGAGCGGCACCTGTGGCCGGAATACCTTGCGCGGATGCGGGTCGAAAGTCAGCACCAAAGCGGGCACGCCATTGCGGGTTGCTTCGTTCAGCGCGCGTTCCAGGACGGACTGATGGCCGCGATGGACACCGTCGAAATTACCGATCGCCACGACGCCGCCGCGCAGATGCGCGGGCAGCGGCGCGACCGCCGAAAGACGTTGGAAGGCTTGGTTCATGTCGAGGCGCCCGTCATGGCCAGACCACCAACCTATTGCAGACGCGCAATGACGGCGACCGGCCGGTAGCCGTGCTTTTCAAGGAAGCCGGCCAGCCTTTCAGGATCGGGGCGGAGCGGATCGCCATAGTCGCGAGCGTGGATGCCGCCCGAAACATAGAGCACGTCAAAGCCGTTGTCGGCCGCGCCCTTGACGTCGGTCATCATGCCGTCGCCGATGGCGAGAACCTCGCTGCGCTCGACGGCGCGGCCAAGAAGGCCGGCGACCTCCTTCATGGCGACATCATAGATCGGCGCGAAGGGCTTGCCGGCAATCAACGTACGGCCACCCAGCTGCGCGTAATCTCGCGCGAGCGCGCCGGCGCACCAGATGGTGCGCTCGCCGCGCTCCACCAAGATATCCGGATTGGCGCAAATGAACGGCAGATTGCGGGCACGCAGCCGGTGCAGCATTTCCGCATAGTCGGCGGGCTTCTCGACCTCGTCGTCATAGAGGCCCGTGCAGACGATGCCCGAGGCCTCGAATTCCTCGACGAGATCGACGTCGAGCCCATCATAGAGGCTGAAATCGCGCTCGGGACCGATGTGAAAGATCTTCCTCGGTCCTTCTGCGATCAGGTCGCGGGTCACATCGCCTGATGTGACGACGTGGTCAAAGGCGTCGGCGGGTACCCCGATGACCTTCATCTGGGCGACGACATCGGCGCTGCGGCGCGGCGAATTGGTGATGAGCACGACCGGCACATTCGCCGCGCGCGCCCTTGCAAGCGCCGCGGCAGCGGCCGGAAAGTGCCATTCGCCATTGTGCACGACGCCCCATACGTCGCACAGTATGGCGGCGTAGCGCCCTGCAAGATCATCGAGCGAAGCGATAATGTCAGGCGAATCCGCCATGCCGTGTCCCTGATTTCGATCCTGACAAGACCGCGACAGCCATTCTTCAGTTCAGAGGACGCCACGGCCGGTCCCGCATAACCGAAGCGCTTCATCCTGTCACCAGCTTTCCGGCATCGGCCTTCGACGGCGCGTCGGTGCACAGGGTTAATGCCCAGTCAAACGACCGTGCGATCTTGACGCTTCGAGGGAGCTAAAATTTAACGATTCTTGGATCATGCTAAACGAGAAACTATAGGATTCTGGCGGGGGCTAAGGGCATTGATCCGCAAATTCCTACGCGACAGACGAGGCAACTATGCCTTGATGACGGCCGTCACCATGATACCGCTGATGGGCGGCGTGGCGCTTGCGGTCGACTATACCGAGCTCATAAGGGAGCGGCAGGAGACGCTGAACGCGCTGGACGCCGCCGGCATCGCGACGGCACAGCATATCGTCGCCGGCGCCACCGACGCTGAAGCCAAGGCCTATGCCAAGACATTTTTCGAGGCCAATCTGAGGCACGTCCTTCCGGCGAACGCCACGCTGACGGTCACCTTGCCCAACAACAATGCGGGCGGCGGCACGCTGGTGCTCGAAGCCGCCCTGAAGTACCAACCTTACTTCCTGCCGGCCGCGGTCGCATTGCTTGGCGGAACGCCGGGCCAGACGAACGTCAACTTCTCGGCCAGATCTGAAATCCGCCTCAAGAACACGCTGGAAGTGTCGCTGGTGCTCGACAATTCTGGCTCGATGGCCGAACTCGGCCACGGCTCGAATCAAGTACGTTTCGACCTTCTGAAGAGTGCCGCCAAGCAGCTTGTCGACCAGTTGTCGGGGCAAGCGCAGCTGATGAAGCAGATTTCCAAGCCGGTTCAGTTCAGCCTGGTTCCGTTCGCCGCCTCGGTGAATATAGGCCCGGCCAACTCGACGGCGGCGTGGATGGATCAGGATGGCATCTCGCCCATCCAGCACGAGAATTTCGACTGGACAACGATGACCCAGGGGAATTCGCCCTGGCCCCAGAGATATGTCGAGAAGGTCGGCAGCATCTGGTATGCGCGCGGCACCGATTGGGATCCCACCCAAAAAGACAAGCCGCTGACGCGCTTCTCGCTCTACAAATGGATGCAGCGAATTTCGGCTTGCACCAAAGATTCGAACAATGTTTGCACGTCCAACATAACCTACGCGCCGATCGCGAGCTGGAGCGGCTGCGTCGAGTCGCGCCCCTATCCGTACAATATCCAGGATACGGCCGCCTCGACCTCCACACCGGCGACGTTATTCGTGCCGATGTTCGCGCCTGACGAGACCGACTATACCGACGGCTACTCCCGGCCCGCAAACAACAACTGGCATCTCGACGTGACGTCCAGCAGCGACAGCCCGACACCGACGCGCCAGAAATACATGCCGAAATATTTCAACTACGGCAACAAGGTCACCCCCGCCTACGGCAACAATGCCGGCCCGAACACCAGTTGCAGCACGACCGCGATCACGCCGCTGACCGATGTCTCCACCTCTGCCGGCGCCACCACGGTCAAGAACGCGATCGACGCCATGGTCGATGTCGGCGCCACCAACGTGCCGGAAGGTATGGCCTGGGGCTGGCGGACGCTTTCCAGCACCGCGCCCTTCACCGAGGGACGCCCGGAAACACAAAAAGGCAACGACAAGGTTCTGATTGTGCTGACCGACGGGGCCAATACCTATTACACGCCGGATTCGGTGAGTGCCCAGTCGTACTCCGGCACCTACTACAGGAGCGGCGGCAACGATCTTTCCGGCAACAAGGCCATCTATTCCGCGCTTGGATATCTTGCCTACGGCAGCCAGACCAAGCCGTTCGGAAGCACCTACACCTATGGCCGGCCATTCCTCGGCACCAGCATCAATGTCAGCAAGAGCGATTATTCGAACGCCAACTACACCAAGGCCATGAGCGAGCATCTGGCAACGCTATGCGACAACGCCAAGGCGGCCAACATCGTCGTTATGACCATCGCCCTCGATCTCGATTCAACCAACACGGCCGAAGCGGCGCAGATGGCAGCGCTGAAGACCTGCTCGTCGGATTCGCGCTACGCTAAGGATCCAGCGGACCCGACCGGCAAGACGCCGAAGAAACTGTTCTGGAACTCGACCGGCGCCACGCTGTCGGACGACTTCAAGGCGATCGGCAACGAATTGTCGAACCTGCGCATCGTCAGCTGATCTGCTCGGACAAGCAATCGATGACGCCCGCCCTCCAGGCGGGCGTTTTCATCGTGCAGCGCACCATCGGAAATGATTTGGTTAGCGGCTGGTGAAGTCGCCGTTAAGCAATCGAGGGGTTTGCCAAACCGGTCCTTCAGCGTTTTGTGGAAATGTCGCCCGACAGAGAATCCGCCGGCGGGGGGCCGCTCGAGAAAAATGCGCAAATTCTGGCATCAATTCTGCCGTGACCGCCGCGGCAACTATGCGCTCATGACCGCAATCGCCATGGTGCCGCTGATGGGAGCAGTGGCGATGGCGGTCGATTTCAGCGAGCTCAACCGCCAGAAGCAGATGGTGCTCAACGCGCTCGACGCCGCCAATTTCGCCGCGGCGCGGCGGCTTGCCGAAGGCGCCACGGATGACCAGATCAGAGCCTATGCGGTCGACTTCTTCAACGCCAACCTGAACAACATCGATCCCGCCGACATCTCGCTCAACATCACGCTGCCCACCAGCCAGGCCGGCGGCGGTCTGCTCACGATGAGCGCGACGCTGAACTATCACCCTTACTTCTACCCGTCCTCCTCGCTGCTCGTCGGCGCATCCACGGTCGATGCGAACAAGCCGATCAACCTCGCCATGAACTCCCAGGTGCGGCTGAAGAACACGCTGGAAGTGGCGATGGCGCTCGACAATTCGGGCTCCATGACAACACCGGGCACAGGCACGGGACAAAAGCGCATCGACCTGCTCAAGCAGGCGGCCAAGCAGCTCGTCGACACGCTGGGGCAGCAGGCAGCGCAGATTAAGCAGATCGACAAGCCGGTCCAGTTCAGCCTCGTGCCGTTCGCGGCATCGGTCAATGTCGGGCCGAACAACGACAACGCCTCCTGGATGGACACCTATGGGCTGTCGCCGATCGCCAACGAGAATTTCGATTGGTCGACGCTGAACGCTCCCGCCAAATACGCCCAGAAAATCAACGGCATCTGGTATAAAAAGGGCACCGGCTGGGGCGCGGAGGAAGGGCAAATACTAACCCGTTTCGAGCTCTATCGGGATATGAAGGTCGTCACCAGCCACGAACGCATCGCCGGCAGCAAGCGCGTCGTCTGCGACGAATATCGCGACAACCATACCTGCGAGCGCAGCCACAACGAATATGACTACAACGACACCTATGGCCCGTTCGCCAGTTGGCAGGGTTGCGTGGAAGTGCGGCCCTATCCCTACAATGTCAACGACACGCCGGCCTCCGGCGGGCCCAACAACACGGGCATCGGCGTCGGCGATCCGGCGACCATGTTCGTGCCGATGTTCGCGCCCGACGAGCCCGGCAACCATTGGTATGTCACACAGGATCCTGACGAACCGAGGCCGGTCACCTATGGCGCCGCCAACAGTTGGTGGAACGACGATCCGTCGAGCACCACCGGCAAGACCAGGCAGTCCAATATGGCCAAATACTTCATGCCACGGCCGATCAATGCTCCGGTATTGAGCTCGGGCGCCGGGCCGAATTACAGCTGCACCACCACACCGATCACGCCGCTCACCGATGTCACCCAAACAGATGGGCTTGCCGCCATCAAGGCGGCGATCGACCTGATGCAGCCCAACGGCAACACCAATGTGCCCGAAGGCATGGCCTGGGGCTGGCGCACGGTTTCGAGCGCCGAACCCTTCACCGAAGGCCGTCCGGAATCCGAGCGCGGCAACGACAAGGTCGTCATCGTGCTCACCGACGGCGAGAACACCTATTCGACGGTCAGTTCCGATCCGGCCGGCAACAAGTCGACCTATGCCGCCTACGGCTACACCGGCGTCGGCTATAACGGCACATCGGTCACCCGCCTGTTCGGCGGCACGTCGAGCGCCATCGGCCAGTTCAACTATTCGTCGAGCAACTACACCGCGGCGATGAACGAGCAGATGGCGAAGCTGTGCGACAATGCCAAGGCGGCCAACATCATGGTGATGACGGTGGCGCTCGACATGTCGTCTATCAGTTCAAGCGACCAGAAGGCGATGGCCGCGCTGAAGGCCTGCTCTTCCGATTCCCGCTTCCGCAAGGATCCGACCGACCCTAGTAAACCGGCCAAGCTGTTCTGGAACGCCACCGGCGCAACGCTCTCCGACAACTTCAAGGAGATTGCCAACGAGCTTTCCAATTTGCGCGTGGTTGGGTAAGGGGGCCGGCGCTGAGCTGCCATCTCCCCCTTTGCGGGGGAGATGGCCGGCAGGCCAGAGGGGGGTGTGAAGGAACGCCATCCCTTGTCAATCGGCCACTGCTTAGACCATATGAAATTGTTGACGCCGGCGGGACAGCACCCCCCTCCGCCTTGCCAGGCATCTCCCCCGCAAGGGGGAGATTGGCAGCTTCGCCGATTTCGCCAATTGTCCGCGCTGGCGCAAAAGCTCCCGCAATCATGCTCTTGCTAACGCCGAGGCGCGTGATGATTGTCACGTCGCCACCGGAGACTCCGATGCCCGACGCCGCCAATCATCTTACCTTCGCGCTGATCTGCCTCGGCATGGTGCTCACGCCTGGGCCAAACATGATCTACCTGATCTCGCGCTCGCTGTCGCAAGGGCCGAAAGCCGGGCTGATCTCACTCGGCGGCGTGGCGCTGGGCTTCCTGTTTTATGTGGTCTCGGCAGCGTTCGGCATCACGGCGCTCATCTTCGCCGTGCCATACGCTTACGACGCGCTTCGCTTCGCCGGCGCGCTCTATCTGTTGTGGCTCGCCTGGCAGGCGCTGAAGCCCGGCGGGCGCTCGCCCTTCCAGGTCCGCGAGTTGCCGAGGGACAGGCCGCGCAAGCTCTTCGTCATGGGGCTGATGACCAACCTGCTCAATCCGAAAGTGGCCGTGCTCTACCTGTCGCTGCTGCCGCAGTTCATCAATCCGGCCAAGGGTCATGTTCTGTCGCAGCTTCTGGTGCTCGGCGTGACGCAGATCTCGATCAGCCTCACTGTCAACGCCATCATTGCGGTGACGGCCGGCTCGATCGCGAATTTCCTCGCCGGACGGCCGTTCTGGCTGGTCGTGCAGCGCTGGATGATGGGCACGGTGCTGACCGCCCTGGCCTTGAAGATGGCGACCGAGGCGCAGCGCTAGGGCACATTGATATTCAGGTGAGACCGGCCTGCGAATGACGGCTGTCTGCGCTTCCGGTGCTCACGTACAGCAGTACGCTCCGCTCCGGCTTTCGCCGGCCGAAGCCCTCATAAGTGTCTTTGCTCTATGAAGGCTACGGCCGGCGTAGGCCGGTTCTCGACGGCCATCATTCTCGGGTCCGCCTGACCTGAATCTCAACGCACCCTAAGGGCGAGCCATCAGATCTACATCGGCCGGCGTACAGGCCGGATCTGCTCCGGCTCGACCACCTTGCGGTAGAGATGCCAGGTCGCGTGGCCGAGGATCGGCATGACGACGGCAAGCCCGGCAAACAGCGGGATCGAGCCGACCACCAGCAACACGGCGACCGTAAGCCCCCAAAGCGCCATCGTCAGCGGATTGGCCATGACGGCACGGGCCGAGGTTTCAATTGCCGAGACGGCGCCGACATCGCGGTCAAGCAGCAGCGGAAAGGCAATGACGGTGGTGGCCAAAACGACGGCGGCGAAAACGAAACCGACGGCGTTGCCGACGAGGATCAACGTCCAGCCCCTGCCGGTCGTCAGCACATCGCGCAAAAAGGCGCCGACCGAAGCGGGCGGCTCGGCGCCGAACAGGCTGGTGTAGAGCGACTGCGCGGCGAACAGCCACAACAGGAACAGCGCGAAGAGCAGGACGCCGATGACGGCGATCGACGGCAGCGCCGGCGAGTGGCGCACGTCGAGCGCATGATGCCAGCGGCTGCTCATGCCGAGCTCGCGCCGGCGGCTGATCTCATAAAGGCCGATGGCCGCGAAGGGCCCAATCAGCGCGAAGCCCGACATCAGCGGATAGACGAGCTGGATGGCGTTGGAGCCGGAGCTCCACCGGGTCAGGATCAGGCCGACGATCGGATAGATCAGGCACAGGAACACATAATGCGACGGCTTGGCCCAGAAATCCTCGGCGCCGAGCCTCAACGCATCCCAGAGATCCGACGTGGTGATGTGGCGCACCGTGGGCTGCACATGCATCCCGCGCGCGTCCGCCATGACATGAAAACCAGCCATAACCGTCCTCCGTTTTATACCGGGGGCGGTCACCGCCTGGGTGGCCGCCCGTGGCTGCCACTTTCAAGAACGCCGGGATGATAACCGATCTTCCGGGGAATGTCGCGCTTCATGCGATTTTCATCGCCCTGCCCGGCAAAAGCCACGATCGCCGGTATCAGAGGCCGCATGACCACCTCGATCACCACCTCCCCCGATTTCAACCGCCGCACGTTGCTCGCGGCCGCCGGCCTGGTGGCGCTTGCCGGCATAGCCGCCTGCAGCACCGTCTCCGTGCCAACCGGCGAAGGCGCGGGTGTCTCTTCGTCCGCGACAGCGACGTTGGCCAGTATCCGCAGCTCCGCCGGTCTGCCGACGCTGACGCCGGACGCGCAGCTCGAACAGGCGGCGCTGCAGCAGGCCGGCTATATGGCCTCGCGCGAGCGCATGAGCCACACCACCGGCTGGGGCAAGGATTTCGCCTCGCGCATGAAGGACAATGGCGTGCGGGGCGCCGCCGCCGAAAACATCGCCGAGGGCCGTTTCGACCTTGAGAAGCTGTTCGACATCTGGATGCATTCGGCCGGCCACCGCCGCAACATGCTCGATCAGGACTTCAGCCGCTTCGGGCTGGCTTACGTGCGGGACGGCCGCGATCCGGCGTTGCGCTATTGGGCGCTGGTGCTGGGCCGCTGAAAAGGCGGCCGGCTGAGAGCAGCGACTTTATCAATCCATATGCGCGGCCGGCGCCCCGCCCGCCGGTGCCGCTTTTGGCTTGCGCAGCAGAATGACGAAAGGAATGGCGGCCAGCGTCATCACCATCAGGATCTTGAAGTCGTTGATATAGGAAATCATCATCGCCTGGGCATTCACCGCGCGGTCGACCTGCGAAAGTGCTACGGGATCGCCGGCGGCGGCCGCCGGAGAAGCGGCCCACAGATTCGGGTTGTATGGATTGATGAACGCCGACAGCTCGGTGTGGTTGACCTGGGTGTTGCGCACCATCAGCGCCGCGACCACCGATACGCCGATGGAGGAGCCCAGATTGCGCACCAGGCTGAACAGCGAGGTGGCGTCGGTGCGGTAGCGCGCGTCGAGCGTGGCGAAGGCGACCGTCGACAGCGGCACGAACACCATGCCCATGCCGAGACCCTGGATGACGCCCGAGGAGATGATCAGCCAATTGTCCATCTGCGGCGTGAAGCTCGCCATCGTGTAGAGCGACTGCGCGGTGAGCAGGAAGCCGATGGCGACGAGGATCCTGGCATCGATCCTGTGCATGATGCGGCCGACGACCAGCATCGAAATCATCGTGCCGATGCCGCGCGGACCCAGCACGACGCCGATGGTCACGGTCGGATAGCCGAAGATGTTGGCCAGCATCGGCGGCAACAGCGACATCGAGGCCAGTATCAGTACGCCCATGACGAAGATGAAGCCCAGCCCGGTCACGAAATTGCGGTCGAGGAATATCTTCGGATCGATGAAGGGATGCTCGGCCGTCACCGTGTGGATGATGAACACCCAGAAGCCGGTGAGCGACAGCGCGAGCTCGATCCAGATTTCGGCCGAGTTGAACCAGTCGACCTCGCCGCCGCGGTCGAGCAGAAGCTGCAGCGCGCCGACACCGAGCGACAGCATGGCGAAGCCGAAGAAGTCGAAGCCGCGCACGCGCTTGGCGATGACCGGCAGGTAGGCGGCCATGCCGAGGAAGGCGAGGATGCCGACCGGCAGATTGATGAAGAACACCCAGCGCCAGTTGAAGTTTTCCGTCAGCCAGCCGCCGAGCGTCGGCCCCAGGATCGGCCCGAGCATGATGCCGGCGCCCCAGATCGCCATTGCCTGGCCATGGCGCTCCTTCGGGTTGATGTCGAGCAGGAAGGTCTGCGACAGCGGCACGATGGCCGCGCCGAACACGCCCTGCAGCAGGCGGAAGAGCACTATGGTCTCGAGGCTCCAGGCAAGACCGCAGAGCATGGAGAAGATGGTGAAGCCGACGACGGCGGTGAGGAACAGCTCCTTGCGGCCGAGCCTGTCGGCGAGCCAGCCGGTAACCGGCGTCATGATCGCCGCCGCCACGATATAGGAGGTCAGCACCCAGTTGATGTTGTCGGGCGAGGCGCCGAGGTCGCCGGTCATGGTCGGCAGCGCGACGTTGGCGATCGTGGTATCGAGCGCCTGCATGATCGTCGCCAGCATCAGCGCGACTGTGATCAGTCCGCGGTGCGGCACTTCCTTGAAAGGTTCGGGCGTGCTCATGATGCTGAACTTCCAGCAGGTAACAAAAACATGTACGCTAGAGCATGATGCTGAAGTATCCTGCTCTATCTCTTTGATTAGAGGCGGATTCAGATTTCAGGTCGAACAGGCCCGAAATCATCCGGCTCTAGGTTTCCGGGCGGCAAGCCTTCGTTGAGAGACCTTCATCGCGGTGGGACGCGACTATCGATGTGGGGGTTACATCGACTGAAAGTCTCTGTTGGAGCGGATCCCTGCCGCCCGGAAACCTGAGGACCAACGGGTCCGTGGCCGGGCCTCAGCTTTCGAACGAGCCGCCATGCGGCTTGCCTTGCTGATCCTTGCCACGTCTCCACCGGACCAATCCCCTCAATGCCCGACGGATCGCGACGGGCTCGCTGTCTTACCGCGCCTGCTCCCCTGCCGTGGCGGGACCGAAGATCGACGGCAGGCCGCGCGCCACGCCGGTGTCGACGGTGACGGTGGCGCTCATGCCGGTGCGCAACGCCATCTTGGCGTCGGGGTCGGTCAATTCCAGGCGCACGGGAATGCGCTGCGTGACCTTGACCCAGTTGCCGGTGGCGTTTTGCGCGGGCAGCAGCGAAAACTCCGCGCCCGTCCCGGCGCCGATGGCTTTCACGGTCGCCTCGAAGGTGCGGCCCGGATAGGTGTCGACGACGATCTCGGCCTTCTGGCCCGGCTTCATGTTGGTGAGCTGGGTCTCCTTGAAATTGGCGTCGATCCAGGTGTCGCCCGTCTCGACCAGAGCAAACAGCGGCGTGCCGACGCCGACATACTGGCCGACCTTGAACGACGCGGCCTGGTAGACGATGCCGTCCGCCGGCGCCTTGACTGTCGTCTGCGCCAGATCGTAGGCGGCCTTGTCGCGCGCGGCGAGCGCCGCCATCACGGTCGGATGCTTGTCGGTCTCGATATCCGGATTGCCACCGAGCGCTGCCTTGGCGCTGACGATGCCCTGCTGTGCGACGGCGAGCTGCTGCTTGGCCTTGTCGAGATCGTTGCGGGCCTCGTCGAGCGACGACTTGGCGTTGATGCCTTTCTGCGCGAGATCGGCGGCGCGGCCATATTGCGACTGCGCATAGTCGACCTCGCTGGAGGCGGACTTTTCCTGCGCCATCGCCTGGCTGTAAGCGGCGCGCAGCTGCTCGACATTGAGGCGCGCGGCGGCGACCGCCGCATCGGCCTGGGCGAGCGCAATCTTGTAAGGCTCGGGGTCGATGACGAAGAGAAGGTCGCCCTGCTTGACCAGCTGGTTGTCGGCTATGCCGACCTGGACGATACGGCCGGCCGTGTCGGAGGCGACCGAAATCCTGGCCTGCTGCAGGTTGGCGTTCTCGGTTTCCTGATAGCGGCCGCCCGTGATCCAGACATACGCGCCGCCGGCAAGCAGGGCCAGCGGCAGGGCGACCATCAACAGGAAGCGCCCGGGGCGGCGCTTCTTCTTCGGCGCCGGAGCGAGCCGCGGCTCGGCAGCCGCCGCAACCGGAGCGGCCGCCGGCTGGGCCGGCGCTTCAGCGACCGGCTGCGCCGGCGCATTAACGACCGGCTGGGCCGGCGCAAGCTTGGTGACATTGTCGTCTTCTATCTTGGCTGCCGCGTTCATGCTGCTGCCCCTTCCGTATTCTTCATCTTTTCCAGGGACGTCTCGGCGTCCGTCAAATTCTGCACGATGGCGTCCAGCACTCGGATCAGGACGCGGCGCTCTTCCGCCGACACGCCGGTCAGCGATTCCTCATAGACCTCGCCGGCAAGGCTCTTGACGTCGGCGTAGGCCGCGTTCGCCTTCTCGGTCGGGAAGATCATGCGCACGCGCCGGTCGGTCGCGTCCTGGCGGCGCTCGATCCAGCCGCCCTCCTCCATGCGGTCGACCAGGCGAGAAACGCTGATCGGCTCGATTTCGAGGAGCTCGGCAAGCCGCGCCTGCGCGACGCCCGCCTCCTTGGCAACGCGCACGAGCAGCCGCCATTGCGCCGAGGAAAGACCCAACCCGCTGGCGCGCGCCTCGAAACGCTTGCGCATCAAGCGCTGCACGTCGTGGATCAAAAATCCCAATCTGTCGATACCGTCGGAAACCATGAGCGGTATATATAATAAGCGTGCTTACTATTCAAGAGGCTGCGTTGTTCGAGAAGCCGGCAAATCGACGTTGCAGCAAGGCAAGCTCCCTTACGGTTAGCGATCGATGAACGTGCAGGGGTCGGTGCCGGTAGGCCCATCCCAAGGCCAGGAGATCATGGCCGGTTGCGCATCAGCATGGTGACGACGAAGAAGGCGCCGAGCGAGTTCGTGATGATGTCGATCGAAGGGCGCCATACATTTGGAGCGCCGACGTCAAGCCTGTCTCTCGGACAAACATCGGAAAATTTTCAGAAACCGTTCGGGATTTCCCAGGCCGGAAACCGCAAGAAGATCGGGCTGGTGAAAGACAGGCCCGCGAACGCCCGATCCCCTCTCCAGCCAACATATTTCCCGGGCCGCATCCTCCCAGCGCGGCCGCAACCCTGGGCATGGAGACAACATGATTGCCGCACTCTTCCACAATAGGCCGCTGAGGCGCCGCCTTGTCGCCGGATCGATCGCCGTTCTTGCCGGCGGCGCCGCAATGGCCTGGCACGGCGCAAGAAGCGAGGCCTCGAACGCCAAACCCGCGACGCCTGAGACGAAGCTCGTCAAGGCGATAGCGGTCGCCCCGATGCTCGGCGCGGACACCCGCACCGCCGTCGGCGAGATCCGTCCGAGGCTCGAAAGCGACCTCGGCTTTCGTTTATCCGGCAAGCTCATCGAACGCATCGCCGAGATCGGCGCGACGGTGAAGAAGGGCGACGTGCTCGCCCGCATCGACGATCAGGACTATCGCAACCGGCTCGCCAGCGCCGAGGCCGATGTCGCGGCGGCGCAGGCCGTACTTGTCGAGGCAAATGCCGCCGAGGCGCGCATCGGCGCGCTGCTCGCCAAGGGTTTTACGACGCGGGCCAATTATGACGCGACGCTGAAGAACCTGCGCTCGGCGCAAGCCAAGCTCAAATCGGCGACCATTGCCTCCGATATGGCCAAGGACCAGCTCGGCTATACCGAGCTGCATGCGGAATTCGACGGCATCGTCACCGCCGCCGGCGCCGAAGCCGGCCAGTCAGTCAATGTCGGACAGATGGTGGTGCGCGTCGCCGATCCGGACAGCCGCGACGCCGTGTTCTCGATCGCGGAAGCCGCCTTCGCCAACGCTCCCGACACCAAGCGGCCGCCGCAGGTGACCGTTTCTCTACTCAGCAATCCGGCGATCACGGCCGTCGGCACCATCCGCGAGATCGCGCCGATGGCCGATGCCGCGACCCGCACCTTCCAGGTGAAGGTCTCGATCGACAATGCACCCGACGAGATGCGTTTCGGCGCAAGCGTCGCCGGCCGCGCCGAGATGGGTGGTGGCGCGCCGGTCATGGTGCTGCCGGGCAGCGCGCTCTTCGACAAGGACGGCAAGCCGGCAGTCTGGGTTGTCACCTCTTCGTCCGCTGTCGAACTCAAGCCCATCACGGTCGCCCGCTACGAGACCGACCGCGTGGTGGTCAGCAACGGGCTCGCCAAGGGCGATATGGTCGTCACCGCCGGCGTGAACCGGCTGCGGGAGCACGAAAAAGTTCGTATCATCGAGGGAGAAGGAAAATGACCATGTCCAAGGCAAAGGTCCTCATCGCCGGTGCCGGCCCGACAGGGTTGACGCTCGCGCTGTGGCTGACAAGGCTCGGCGTGCCGGTGCGCATCTTCGACAAGGCCGCCGCTCCCGGCGAAACCTCGCGGGCGCTGGCCGTCCAGGCGCGCACGCTGGAGTTCCACCGCCAGATCGGCATCGTCGACGACGTGCTGGCGGCAGGCGTGAAGCTCGAGCGGCTTACCGTGCACACGCCGGCCGGCGTCGCCGCCAGGCTGCCGCTGTCGGATTTCGGCCGCGGCATCAGCCCTTACTCCTTCGCCTTCGCGCTGCCGCAGGACATCCACGAGCGCGTGCTGATCACGCATCTGGAGCGCGCCGGCGTCGAGATCGAGCGCAATACGGAGCTCGTCGCTTTCCAGGACAAGGGCGAGGCGGTCATCGCCACGCTGAGCAGGAATGGCCGGATCGAGACCGTCAGCACCGCCTATCTCGCAGGCTGCGACGGCGCCCGCAGCGCGGTGCGCCACGGGCTGAACATCGGCTTCCCCGGTGGCACCTACGAGCAGTCCTTCTACGTCGCAGACGTGAAAGGTAGCGGCGATATCACCCGCAACGGCATGGACACGACGATCAGCACCTACGGCTTCGCAATCGTCATGCCGGTGCGGCAGTCCGGTTCGGTCCGGCTGATTGGCATCGTGCCGAAGGCGCATGAAGCCGACGAAACGATCAGCTTCGAGACGATCCGCGCCGATGTCGAGCGCGACACCGGCGTCAAGGTCGACGAGGTCAACTGGTTCTCGACCTACCGCGTCCATCACCGGGTCGCCGAGCGCTTCCGCGTCGGCCGCGTCTTCCTCGCCGGCGATGCCGGCCACATCCACAGCCCGGCCGGCGGCCAGGGCATGAACACCGGCATGGGCGATGCGGTGAATCTCGCCTGGAAGCTCGCGGCGGTCGTACAGGGCCGGGCCGATGCGCGCCTGCTCAACAGCTACGAACCGGAACGCATTGCCTTCGCGCACAAGCTGATCGAGAGCACCGACACCGCTTTCCGTTTCATTACCAGCCGCTCGCGGCTCGTCGGCCTGTTCCGGCGCTACCTGATGCCGAAGATCCTGAACATCGCCCTGCACACCTCGATCGGCTCGCGCGCCTTCTTCGGCGTGATCTCGCAGGCGGCGATCCAGTATCGCGCCGGGCCGATCAGCTCGGGGGTGGCGGGCAAGGTCAGCGGCGGCGATCGCCTGCCCTATGTCGCTTGCAACATCATGGGCGCGGGCGGCGACAATTTCGAGCCGCTGCGGTCGCTCGACTGGCAGATCCATGTTTATGGCGAGGTCAATTGCGATTTCCGGGCGATGCTCGCGCCGACAGGAATTGCAGTGCATGCCTTCGCTTGGACCGACGCAGCCGGGAAAGCCGGGCTACAGCGCGACGCAGCCTATCTGGTGAGGCCGGACGGGCATGTCGCGCTCGCCTCGCCGGTTCAGGAAGCCGCCGTTTTCCAGCGCTATCTCGCCGGCCTCGCCATCCGACCGAGGACCGCCGAACGCGCGCCCTACCGTGTGCCGGGCACAATGCACAGCCTGGCCTGAATTGCGACGGCGCCCGCCGAGCGGCGGGCGCTGACTGAACCCAAACCGTCATTTGTTTTGGCCAGCCGGCAAGCGCCGGCGGAGCGCGCTTGCGCGCGCCCTGAAAAGGAACCGCATCATGACCAGCTTCAATCTTTCCGAATGGGCGCTGCGCCACCGCAGCTTCATCGTCTATCTGATGATCGCGGCCGCACTTGCCGGCCTCTACGGCTATGGCGGCCTCGGCCGCGAGGAGGACCCGCCCTTCACCATCAAAACCATGGTGGTGAAGACGATGTGGCCGGGCGCCGGCACCAGCGACACGGTGGAGCAGATCACCGACCGCATCGAGAAGAAGCTCGAGGAACTGCCGGACCTCGACTACGTCAAGAGCTACACGAAACCCGGCGAATCCGTCGTCTTCGTAAATCTCAAGGACACGGTGGCCGCCGACCAGGTGCAGCCGCTCTGGTACCAGGTGCGCAAGAAGCTCGACGACATCAAGCCGACGCTGCCGTCAGGCGTGCAGGGCCCGTTCTATAACGACGAGTTCGGCGACACGTATTCGCTGATCTATGCGCTCACCTCCGACAGCCTCAGCCATCGCGAGTTGAAGGATCTCGCCACCAGCCTGCGGGCCGGGCTGCTGACGGTGAAAGATGTCGCCAAGGTCGACCTCATCGGCCAGCAGGACGAGAAGATCTATCTCGAATTCTCGACGCAGAAGGTGGCGGCGCTCGGCCTCGATGTCGGCACGCTGTCGCAGGCGCTGCAGGCGCAGAACGCGCTGACCCCGAGCGGCACGGTCGATGCCGGCCCCGAGCGCATCGCCATCCGCGTCTCGGGCAGCTTCACCTCCGAGGAAAGCCTCAAGGCGATCAACTTCTATGCCAACGGCCATTACTTCCGGCTGGGCGACGTCGCCGAGGTCAAGCACGCCTATTCCGACCCGCCGCAGCCGATGTTCCGCTTCAACGGCAAGCCGGCGGTCGGCATCGCCATCTCGATGACTTCGGGCGGCGACGCGCTGGCCCTGGGCGAGACGGTCAAGGAGAAGATGCATGAAATGGAGGGCGAGCTGCCGCTCGACGCCGAACTCGGCCTGGTCGCCGACCAGTCGCATGTGGTGGAAGAATCCGTCGGCGAGTTCACCAAGAGCCTCGGCGAGGCGATCGCCATCGTGCTCGCCGTCTCGCTGCTGGCGCTCGGCTGGCGTCCCGGCGTCGTCGTGGCGGTCGCCATCCCGCTGGTTCTGGCGATCACCTTCGTCACCATGGAGTATTTCGGCATCTCGCTGCAGCGCATCTCGCTCGGCGCGCTGATCATCGCGCTCGGCCTGCTGGTCGACGATGCGATGATCGCGGTCGAGATGATGATCGCGCGTATGGAGGAAGGCTACGACAAGATCTCGGCCGCCACCTATGCCTACACCTCGACCGCCTTCCCGATGCTCACCGGCACGCTGGTGACGATCGCCGGCTTCGTGCCGGTCGGCTTCGCCAAGAGCGGCGCCGGCGAATACTGCTTCTCGCTGTTCGCTGTCGTGGCGATCGCGCTCGTTGTATCCTGGGTGGTTGCGGTGCTGTTCACACCGCTGACCGGAGTCTTCCTGCTGCCCGATCGCATAAAGGGTCATGGTGGCAGCAATCATCCCTCGCGCATCGCCCGCGGTTTCCAGGCGCTGCTCGAAATGGCGATGCGGGCGAAGTGGCTGGTGCTGTCGGCGACGGCCGGACTGTTCGCGCTCTCCGTCGTGGCGATGGGCTTCGTCGACCAGGAGTTCTTCCCGAAGTCCGACCGACCCGAGGTCATGCTCGACCTCACCTTGCCGCGCACTGCTTCGATCAAGTCGACGGATGCCGTGGTCGAGCGCGTCGAGAAGCTGCTCGCCGCCGATCCAGATATCGACCACTGGAGCTTCTATGTCGGCCAGGGCGCGGTGCGCTTCTACCTGCCGCTTGACGCGCAGCTCGCCAACGACTTCTTCGCCCAGGCCGTGGTCGTCACCAAGGGCCACGCCGTACGCCAGGCGGTCATCGACCGGCTGGAGAAAAAGCTGTCGACCGGCTTTGACGACGTTATGGCCCGCGTCACGCCGCTGGAGCTCGGTCCGCCGGTCGGCTGGCCGCTGAAGTTCCGCGTCAGCGGTCCGGACCCGGACATGACGCGCAGCCTCGCGCAGCAGTTCGCGCAGGTGCTGGGCAGCGATGCCGCCGTGCGCAACATCAACTACGACTGGAACGAGCCGGCCAAGGTGATCAAGGTCGATGTCGACCAGGATCGTGCGCGCGCGCTGGGCATCTCCTCGCAGCAGCTGTCGGAGACGATCAACGCAGTGCTGTCCGGCTCCAAAATCACGCAGATGCGCGACGACACCTATCTCGTCGACATTGTCGCACGTGCCGTGGACAGCGAACGCGCCAGCATCGACACGCTGCGCGGTCTGACGATCGGCGCTTCGGGCGGACGGCGGGTGCCGCTCGAACAGGCCGCGAAGCTCAGCTACCAGACCGAGCCGCCGCTGATCTGGCGCCGCGGCCGCCTGCCGACCGTGACCGTCCAGGCCGACGTCGCACCTGGCGAGAACGCCACCACCGTGTCGAAGCGGCTAGCGAGCCCCATTGCCACCTTCGAGGCGGAGCTGCCGGCGCGCTACAGCGTCGAGCAGGGCGGCGTGATCGAGGACAGCGCCAAGGCGCAGGCCAGCATCTTCGTGGTCTTCCCGCTGATGCTGTTCATCATGGCCACCGTGCTGATGATCCAGTTGATGAGCTTCCAGCGCCTGGTGCTGGTGCTGCTCACCGCTCCGCTGGCGATCATCGGCGTGGCCGGCGCACTGCTTCTGTCGGGAGCACCGATGGGCTTCGTCGCGATCCTCGGTGTGATGTCGCTGATCGGCATGGTGATCCGCAACTCGGTCATTCTGATCGCGCAGATCGACCAGCATATCGCCGCCGGCGAGGAACCCTGGGCGGCGGTGATCAGCGCCACCACGCATCGCTTGCGGCCGATCTTGCTCACGGCGGCGGCCGCCATCCTCGGCATGATCCCTATCGCGCCAACCGTGTTCTGGGGGCCGATGGCCTATGCCGTGATGGGCGGCCTTTTGGTCGCGACCGTGCTGACGCTGGTCTTTCTGCCGACGCTCTACGTCACCTGGTTCGGCATCAAGGCGCCGGTCGAGAGCGCTCCCGCGGCCGAGCCGACCACGGCCGCCGCCGAGCCCCAACCGCTGGCGGCCTGACCGGCGCTTCCTCCAACAGCCACGGCGGATGCCGCCGTGGCGACCCTTCATCCAACACGGAAAGGAACGATCATGACACCCTTCTTTGGCAATCTTCTGGTTCGCTTCAACGCCGGCTTCCTAATCCTCGCATCGGTCGGCGGGCTCGCCACCGACATCGCCGGCTCCTTCTTCGGCCGCGGCGCCGAGGCCGTGCTGCTCAACAACGCGCCCGGCACCGGCATCGGCTTTATCGAAGCGCATGGGCTCGCCTTGATCATCGGCGTGACGCTCTGGCGTATCGCCTACTCCCGCATCTGGCATGCCGTGATGGCTGCCGTGCATGTGCTGCTCGGAACGGCGAACCTTCTGTTCTGGCAGTTCTTCATCGCCGCCGACGTGCTCGTCGTCGGCTACCTCACAACCGCGGCGCACTGGCTGTTCGTGGTTGCTCACCTGGCGGCATTGGCGGGTTCGGCCCGGGTTTGCCGCTGCATCCTCCCACTAGACCTCACCAACATCTGGAGAAACCAACATGCCTATGAAATCCCTCAGGAAATGCCGTTCGGCGGCAGCGTTGCTCGCCCTCGCGATCACCGCCGTCGAGATCGTCGGCAGCGCCGTTCCGGCCCTGTCGCTGGTCAGTACTGCCGAGGCACGAATCGGCGCGCCCTGGACGCCGCGCAGCGCAGCGGGCGTTGCCCGCCGCACCACCACCTGGCGCGTGCTGCGGCATACGACAGCCTGGGTCGCGACGCTCCCCGCCGGCTGCGTCCGCACCAAGGTCAACGGTTTTGACGTCTGGCGCTGCGGCGGCACCTACTACCGCGCCTACCAGGGTCGCTACGTCGTGGTCGTGGCCGATTGATTGGTCCCGAGCACGACATAAAGCGCGTCGCGCGCTGAAACGGAGTCGGGCGACGCGCTTTAGGTCTTTGTTTCTGGTGCACGTTGTCTCGGAACCCTGCACGTCTGAGCGACATGCATTTAGCCGAGGGCAAGCCTAACGCCTTCGGCGAGATGCTCGGCATCCGCCTGGCTTTCGAACGGAACGCCGCGCAATGCATAGTCAAGCGGCGAGAACGGAACGCCCTCGTCGATCAGGGCGATCTGCCGACGCGCCTTCTCCATATCTCCCATCTGGGCATAGCAGGCCGCCAGCCGCGTGCGAATCCAAGGCGCCGGGCGCGTTGCCAATTCCAGCGCCTCTGCCGCCTGCCGGTACTCTCCCATCATATAAAGCGCCAGCGCGCGGTCGAACTGGTACCAGTGCGGATGCAAGGGATCGATGCGGATGCCGCGGGCCAGCCAGGTCAGCGCTTCTAGCGGCCGGCCGCGCATGGTGAGCTGCTCTATGCTGTCGGCGTCGTAGGGGTTGAGCTCAAGCGCGATGCGCATGTGATGCTCGGCCGCCTCGTGATCGCGCATATAGAGGCGGATCAGGGACTGCACGCGATGGCCGGTCGGCTGATCGGGCGACAAGGCCAGGCCCTTGTCGGCAAGGTCGCGCGCGTTCTCCAGCACGGCATCGTTGGCGCGCCCGAACTCCCCGTCCAGCGAGCGCGCCAAAGCGAGATAGGAGTAGGCAAGCCCGTAATTCGGGTCCTTGGCGATCGCCGCCTCGAACAAGGCCTCGGCGCCGCGCTGGTCGGTCTGAGCCGGATCGCGCAACAGCGCAAAACCGCGCAGCAGAAGCTCGTAGGCGGCGAGGCTGGTCACCGGCTTGCGTGAAGCTCGCTCCAGCCCGGCATTGGTGACCCGCGTCACCAGGCGGCTGACGATCTGCTCGACGATCTCGCGTTCGATGGCAAACAGCCCGGCGCCTTGGGACTGGTAGCGGTCGCCCCAGAGCTGTCTGGCGCTGGCGATGTCGACAAGGCTGACGGCCACCACGACATGCTCGCCCTGCCGACGCAGCGACCCCTCGACCAGATAGTCGGCGCCGATGCGGGCGCGGATCTGCGGCCACTCGGCGCGGCCGAAGGAGGTGAAAGAGAAGCTCGAATTGCGCGCCAGGACCGTGACCGTGCCAAACCGCGCTACGCCGTTGATCAGGTCCTCGGCAAAGCCGTCGACCATCGCCTCGTCGGCCGGATCGCCGCTATCGTTACGAAAGCGCACGACGGCCACGATCGGCTGCGAACTGATCTCGGGCGCGGCTTCGGCCTCGGCGGCAAGCATGTAGCCGCGCTTGGAGATGGTGCGCACCATATCCTCGCCCAGCACCTTGCGAATTTCGCGTACCGATTGCGTCAGCGAATCCTCGGTGACGTAGACGCCCGGCCAGACGACATCCATCAGTTCCGATTTCGGCACGACGCGGCCCATGTTGCGGGCAAGATGCGACAGCAGCGCATAGGCTTTCGGGCGCAGGAACAGCGGCTCGTTGACGCCGCGCAGCGTACCCATGGCAAGGTCGAGCGTGAACCCGCCAAACCGGAACACCTGATCGGCCGTCGCCGTCGTCATCGGGAACACCCCTTCCCGCCTATCGTGCACAATGTCAGCCCTTCCCGCTCGACCCGGCTCGCACATCACCATTATTGCCCAGAGCGCAATTTCGATCAAACTGGCCGGCGGCGTAGGGCTAATATCGTCCCGCCAAATGCGAGGAGCCATGAACCCGACCGAGAAGGCGCTATGGTTTGTCGAAAGCCACTTGCCCGACGCCATCAGCCTCGACGAGATAGCGGCAAGCAGCGGCGTGTCGCGCTTCCATGTGACGCGCGCCTTCGGCGCGGCCACGGGACGATCGGTGATGGGTTATATGCGAGCGCGTCGCTTGAGCGAAGCGGCGCGCAAGCTGGCCGGCGGCGCGCGCGACATTCTTTCGGTCGCGCTCGATGCCGGCTACGGCTCGCATGAGGCGTTCACGCGGGCCTTTCGCGATGAGTTCGGCACCACGCCGGAGCTGGTGCGCGCCCGAGGCTCGACCGAAAACCTCGACCTCGTGGAGCCCATTCTGATGGACAGTTCGCTTCTCACCACACTCGAGCCGCCGCGCTTCGAGACCAGCCGCCCCTTCCTCGTCGCCGGGCTCGGCGAGCGCTACAGCTGCGAGACCAGCGCCGGCATCCCGATGCAGTGGCAGCGCTTCGCCCCTTATATCGGCAACATTCCGGGCGAAGTGCCCGGCGTCTTCTATGGCGTGTGCACGAATGGCGACGATGCCGGCAATTTCGACTATGTCGTCGGCGTCGAGGTGACGGACTTCTCCGACCTGCCGAAAGATTTCCAACGCGTGCGGGTGCCGGCGCAGAAATATGCGGTGTTCTCGCATCGCGAGCACATCTCGACCATCCGCCGCACCGTCAACACCATCTGGAACAGCTGGCTGCCGGCCTCCGGCCACGAGATCGCCGATGCGCCCGAGTTCGAGCGCTACGGGCCCGAATTCGACGCGCGCACCGGCAATGGCGGGCTGGAGATCTGGGTGCCGGTCAAGGGGTGATGGTTTTCCCTTCTCCCCCTGTGGGAGAAGGTGGATCGGCGCGCAGCGCCGAGACGGATGAGGGGTGTTCCAGCGGAGTGAGACGTTGGCATTGCCTGGAGCACCCCGCGCCTTCGGCGACACCTTCTTCCACAAGGGGAGAAGGAAAAGCGCTAAAGCTCGAGATTCCACGTTTGCCCGACAAGATCCTTGCCAAAGGAATGATGGCGTTCTTCCTCGACCAGCTTGAAGCCCGCGGCCTGGTAGATGCGGCGGGCCGAGCCAAGGATGTCGTTGGTCCAGAGCGTCAGCGTCTTGTAGCCCTTGGCTCGAGCAAAGGTGATGCATTCGTCGACCAGCCGCCGACCGATGCCGAGGCCGCGCGCCGACGGTTCGACGTAGAGCAGCCTGAGCTTCGCGACCTTGGGTGACTTGCGCATGACGAAGACCGAGCCGACCACCTCGCCTTTGCGCTCGGCGATCCAGCTGCGCTCCCATTGCGGGACGAAGTTCTTGACGAACTCACCGAGGATCTCTGCGACCAGCGCCTCGTAAGTTTCGTCCCAGCCATAGTCCTGCGCGTAGATGAGGCCTTGACGGTGCGTGATCCAGCCGATGTCGCCGACCTGCAGCGGCCGCAGGATATAGGGAACCTTGGCTTCAGGTCTGTCGCCGAGCAGGTCCTGGACGGTGCGCATGGCGTTGACCAGCCGCTCCTGTTCGGCCGGCGCCAGGCGATCGAGCAGCGCGCGCACCTGGTCATGCGAATCCTGGTTGAGAGGCGCAAAGGCTTCCCTGCCGGCTGGCGTCAGCGCGATCGAGGCGCGGCGCGCGTCGGTCTCACTAGCTTCGCGTCCGACCAGGCCGCGCTCCTCGAATTTCTTCAACAGCCGGCTGACATAGCCGGGGTCGAGGCCGAGGTCGCGCACCAGGTCGCTTGCGACCAGCCCATCGCGATGGGCGAGCTCGTAAAGCACCCGCGCCTCGGTCAGCGAGAACGGACTTTTCAGGAGGCCCTCGTCGAGCAGGCCGAGCTGGCGGGTATAGAAGCGGTTGAAGGCGCGCACACTATTAATGCGCTCCTTGCCGGGATGGTCGTGGATGGTCATGGGAAGTCCTCCTGTCATGGACAGGATCAACCATTTAGTTGACTGAGTCAATGAAATGATCACCGCGCCTTCGTCATTCCAGGGCGGAGCAAGGAGCGAAGCGACGCGCGCAGACCCTGGAATCCATGCCGTTACCTACGATCGATACAACGATGCGGACCCTGACGCCAAAACGCTGGCATAGGATACCTTCTTCTGCGCCGTATTCGTTCTTCGGCAGGTGGAACGGAATGGATTCTAGGGTCTCCGCTCCGCTTCGCGTCGCTCCGCCCTAGAATGACGACGTCACGGTAGCCGGCGCTAGTCGCGAGCGTCTGAAGCGCCTCTCAACCCAACGGCAGCACTGGCCAAAACTCCACAATACGCCCGGCCGAGAACACAGCGATCGCCCCGAAATGTTGCAGCACCGCCTCGCTCTGCGTCGGCCGCAGGAAGGCATAGTCGCCGGGCTTCACATCTGCGCCCGCCGGCAGGCCCATGAATTGTTGGTTGGACGACAGGCCCATCAATCCGTTCGGTTTCATGCCTTCGGGAAACACCGGCTCGGCCATCCATTTGCCGCCATAGAGATAGCAGCCCTTGCGCGGGAAGAGGCCAAGCCCCTGCAGCGCCCTGGAAACCGCCGGCGGGCCGGGCAGCATCGGATCGAGCGCCTTGAGGATGGGCGTGGCGATAAAGGCCGCCGGCTGGAAGCCCTCCAAGCCAGGCGTGTCGAAATCCTTTGGCAGCACGAAGGCCGAGCCGATCGACACTTCGTTGGCGACGCCGCCGCCATGCAGCAGCGCGGTCTTGGAGCCGCCGATGTTGAGGATGCGGCGCTGGTCCGGATCGAGGACGGCGGCAAAATCGGCGGCTTTTGCAGAGGCCTGCTTCAGCGCCTTGGCCGCGCCCCCGAACAGGCCCGGTATCTCCGGCGCATGCGCCTCATAGGCCATGATGCCGTCGCAGAGCAGACCTTTTGGAATCGTGAGCGCGTTAATCTCGGCGGGATCACGAAAACCGCCGCGATGCAGGCCGACATCCACCTCGAAAGCGAAGCGCAATTCTGTGTCGAGCGCGGCAGCGAGCGCGCCATATTCCGCCAGCCGTTCCGGCGTGTCGATCAGCCAGCAGACGCGCGACCACCAGCCGGCGCCACCCCTGGTCAGCGCGGCCCTGGCGGCACCCACCGGCATCGGCTTGCCGTAGAGCAGATCGCCCTCGGAAAACGCGTCAAGCACGGCCTGCGTCACCGGCGGATGGAAGGTCATAAAGCGGTTGGTGCCAAGCGCCTTGGCGATATGCGAAAGCAACGGCACGCAAGGCAGCGACTTGTCGACCAGCCGCACGCCAAGGCCCGGCGCCAGCCTTTGCTTCACCAGCGCGACGTTGCCGTCCAGCCGGTCGGCATCGAGGACAAGGCAGGGTCGGAAAATCTCGGCGGCCATCAATGCATCGGCCAGGGCGGCGAAATAGGCGCTCATTGTTGGATGCCGAACAGGCCGGCCATGTAGGGCGAGACGAAACGGTTTTGCGGATCGATGTCGCGCCGCACCGCCATCGCATCGTCCCAGCGCGGATAAAGCTTCTTGAAGTCCGCCGCCTTCAGGCTGTGCATCTTGCCCCAATGCGGCCTGCCGCCATACTTGCGGAAGATCGGCTCGGCGGCGCGCATGAAAGGCAGCGGGTCGTCCGCCGCATCGTGGTGAATTGCGATCGAGCAGGTCAGCCTCTTGTAGAATGGCGAAAGCCAGAATTCGTCGGCCGCCACCGAGCGCACCTCGATCGGGAAATAGACTTCCGGGAAATGCTTTTCCGTAAGCGCAATGATCTCGGCCAACGCCTTGGGACCTTCCTCGTAAGGCAGGTGATACTCCATCTCGTTGAATTTGGTGCGACGCTCGCTGGCGTAGACGTTGAGCCAGTCCTGCACATAGTCTTCCGCCGGCACCTTCTTCACCGCCCCTCTGATCAGCGCGCGGCGCAACCGCGGCAGCCAGTGCAACGCGGTCCGAAGCTTGCGTAAAGTCGCCAGCCCTTCCTCGTCGTCCTCGGTCGGCCGCATAGTCGGTGCCGCGTCGCTGAGATCGCTGGCGATGAACTGGGCATACCCGGCAAATGGAATGTAGTAGAACTCGGCCGAGCGATGCGCGGCCATCATCGTCTCGAAATTTTTGAGCATGTCGCCGATCGGCAGCACCCATTTGCGGCGGCGCAGCCGGTAGGTGGCGATGTTGTTCATCGCCACTTCGGTCAGCACGCCGAAGGCGCCGAGCGCGACGCCCGTGGCGTGGATCATGTCCAGGTCGTCTGCTCGGCTGAACTCGCGCAGCTCGCCTTGCCCATCGATGAGCTGCAGCGCCTCGAGTTGCGTGTGATAGGCGCCGAGCGTCGGGCCCGACCCATGCGTTGCCGTGCCCAGCGCGCCGCCGATCGCCTGGCGGTCGATGTCACCCATGTTGGGCAGGCCTTGGCCGATGTCCTGCAGGATGTGCATCAAGGCGCCGAGCCGCGTGCCTGCCCTCACCCGCGCCCGGTTGTTCGCGGCATCGTGCGAGACCAGCCCCTCGATCTTCTCCAGCGAGACGATGGTGCCGTCGGACTGCACCAACGGCGTGAAGGAATGGCCAGCGCCAGCGACGCGCAGCGGACCGGGCGCCGAGCGCACCAGTTCGGCCAGCTCGCCGGCATCGGCGGGCGCCGCGATCAATTTCGGGGAAGCCGTGACGAAACCAGACCAGTTGCTCCAGGCGGTTGCCATCTTGACCCCTTTGCTCAGACCCGGCCGCGCCGCCGCGCGACGGGCACGAAAATGCCGAGCAAAAGCACGCTCGCCAAAGCGGCGGCGGCGGCGAATTCGGGCACCGGCCGGAAGTCCGCGCCGTCGATCAGCAGCGAAGCGGCGACCGGGCCGATGGCGAGGCCGAAGAGCTGGGCGGCCGGCACCAGCAGCACCGCGGTGCGCGTCTCCTCGGCGGTGATCGCCAGCCGGATCTGGTAAGGCACGATGAAGAGCAGGATGAAGCCCATCACCAGTGCCACGGCCCAGAACACCGAAAGACCCGGGCCGGACGCAAGCAGCAGCGAGCTGATCGCCGCGACGATCCCGATGACGGTGATGGCAAAACGATAGTCGATGCGCGCCTCGAAGCTTGTCGCGGTCATCGCGCCGAGCACCTGCGCGGCAAGGCTCGCCGAAACCATCAAGCCGACGGTGCGGCCATCGATGCCGAACTGTGCGCCGATGGGCTCGAGAAAAGCCCAGACGGCGCCGAAGAACATGAAATAGCAGAAGATCGACAGCAGCGCGGCGATCGCCGGCACGGTCGCCACGTTGGCGAACTGTTCTTGCTTGGGCAGGTCGGCATAGTCGTCGGGCACGGTCCATGCCACGACGAGCGAAAGCAGACAGACGATGCCGAGCGCGATGAAG
Organism: Mesorhizobium sp. CA12; assembly: GCF_020165255.1. Taxonomy (NCBI): domain Bacteria; kingdom Pseudomonadati; phylum Pseudomonadota; class Alphaproteobacteria; order Hyphomicrobiales; family Phyllobacteriaceae; genus Mesorhizobium; species Mesorhizobium sp. CA12. The sequence continues at coordinate 165,930 of NZ_JAIUHT010000004.1, read as the reverse complement.
CCGCCGGCCGAGCCCGCTCTCGGCACGGCAAAGAGCGCGAGGATCAGCGCCAGCGCGCACTGCGCCAAGGTCTGCAGCGTGACGAAATAGCCGCCGATGCGCTCGGCCCGGCGCGAGCGGGCGATCAGCTCGGTTGCGACAGCGACAAGCCCGCCCTCCGCCAGGCCAGCCAGCGTGCGCGCGCCAATCAGCGCATTGGGGCTGCCGGCATAAGCGGTCCAGACATTGGCGAGCGCGAGCAGGACAAGCAGCACCGTGCTTTTCCAGCGCATGTTGCGCGCCGGCAAGAGCATCGCCACCACGCCCGAGCCGATAGCGATCGCGATCATCTCGGCGGTGGCGACCAGCGCCAGCTCGTCGCCGGTGACATGGCCTTCGCTGTAGAGCGCACCGAGCAGCACCGGCTGCAGTCCGAGGATGAGGAGGCCGACCGAGCCGATCCACAGCGCCGAGGCCAGCTGCAGGCCCGTCGGATTGCCGACAAGCCAATCGCCATCTTCCGCTTGCGCGGCTTGCGATGCAGTCACGAGGCGCTCTCCCTTGCAGCTCGCTCGAAAAACTGACAGGTTGTCAGCATTTGGCGGAACTGATACTTGATCATGTTTCTTGTCAACCGCGAATTCGCGGCTTTCACGAGATTTGGCGCATGACGCAGACAAGGCGAACAGCGACGGAACCGCGGCGCAGGCCGAAGCAGGAGCGCAGCCGTGAGCGCATCGACGCGATCCTCGCCACGACCATGCGACTGATCGGCGAGAAGGGCATCGACGCGGTGACGATGAAGGAAGTCGGCGCGCTGGCCGGCGGGCCGATCGCTACCGTCTATCATTACTTCCCCAGCAAGTCGGCGATCCTGGCGATGCTCTATGAGCGGTTCTCCGAGGAAAGCCGCGCACGCTTCGGCGCGATCATCGCCAGGATAGCCCGGCTGGACGACGTGACCGCCGCGGCCGACCAGCTGCTCGACGATTATCATGCCCGTGTCGCCGCGGACCCAGCCATCCAGGACCTGCAGAACGCCATCCAGGCCGACAAGGCGCTGCAGCATCTCGACATCGCCGAGACGAGGCAACAGGCGAAGATGTTCTGCGATAAGGTCGGGCCGATGCTCCAAGCGGAGCAGCGCGAGGCGTTCGGACGTGTCGTGTTCCTGATCTTCCAGCTCGCCGGCAGCGTCGTGCGGCTGGCGCTGACACAGGACGAAGCGGAGGGACGGAGGACGATCGAGGATTATCGGTCGATCATCCATACGCAGTTGAAGCTGTTTTTGTAGCCGACGCCATACTCGGGGCCGCGCCTGGCTGCCTCAGCCCGCTTCCAGCTTCGGCCCCAGAATCTCCACCAGCCAATCCACAAACACTCTCACCCTTGGCGAAAGCTGGCGGCTCGGCGGATAAAGCACCGAGATCGGCGTCGGCGTCGGCGGATTGTCCGGCAGCACCTCGACCAGCCGGCCCGCTTCGATGTCGGCGGCGAAGCGGCGGCGCGGCGCCTGGTAGAGGCCGAAACCCTGGCGCACGAGCGTGGCGGCGGTGTCGGAATTGGAGACGGTGACGCGCGACGGCAGCACGATCTCGCGGATCTTTCCATCGACGGTGAACTCCAGCGGCATCACCTGGCCGGTGCGGGACGAGACGAAGCCGATCATGACGTGCCCGGCAAGCTCGTCCAGAGTGCGCGGCAGGCCGTAGCGCTCGACATAGGCGACGCTGGCAACCGTCGCCTCGCGCGCCATGCCGATGCGGCGCGCGATCATGTCGCTGTCGGGCAGCGTGCCGGCGCGGACCACGCAATCGACGCCTTCGCGCACCAGGTCGACGAAGCGGTCGCCCTCGCCGATATGCACGCTGAGCCCGGGATAGCGGGCGAGCAGCGCCGGCAGTTCCGGAATGACGAAGGTGCGGGCCATGTTGCCGTTGATGTCGATGCTCAGACGTCCGCGCACCTCATGCGCGCCGAAGCTGCCCTCGGCATCCTCGATGTCGGCGAGGATGCCGATGCAGCGCTGGTAATAGGCCTCGCCGTCCAGCGTCGTGGTGACGTGGCGCGTTGTGCGTCTCAGCAATTGTACGCCGAGCCGCTCCTCGAGCTGCTTGATCGCGGCGGTGGCGCTGGAGCGCGGCAGGCCGAGATCGGCGGCGGCCGCGGTGAAGCTGCGCCGTTCCACAACGCGAGTGAAGAGCCGCATGCTGTCGAACCGGTCCATCGCCGATTGTTCGCACAGACTGAATAGTGTTGGCAATCCATGGCCGATTATATCGATCAGGCAGGCGAGTATATGCATCTCCATCCAAAAGAAGGAGATTCGCCATGACCACTCGTCCCATTGCTCTCATCACCGGCGGCAGCCGCGGCCTCGGCCGCAACACCGCGATCCACCTTGCCCGGAGGGGCGTCGACGTCATCGTCACCTATCGCTCGCGCGCCGACGAGGCGAAGAGCGCAATCGCCGAGATCGAGGCTGCCGGCGGTCGAGCAGCGGCGCTTGAGCTCGACGCCGGCGCCGTCGCCAGCTTCCCGGCTTTCGTTGCGGCGTTGAAGAAGACCCTCAAGGACACCTGGCAGCGCGACCGCTTCGACTATCTCGTCAACAATGCCGGCACCGGCCTGCGCAAGATGATCGCCGAAACGACGGAAGAGGAATTCGACACGCTGATGAACACCCATCTGAAGGGCGTGTTCTTCCTCACCCAGGCGCTGCTGCCGCTGATCAATGATGGCGGACGCATCATCAACATCTCGAGCGGGCTCGCCCGCTTTGCTGCTCCCGGATCGTCGGCCTATGCGATGATGAAGGGCGGCATCGAGGTGTTCACGCGCTACCTCGCCAAGGAGCTCGGCCAGCGCGGCATCACCGCCAACACCGTGGCGCCCGGCGCGATCGCCACGGACTTCAATGGCGGCCATGTGCGCGACAATGCCGAGATCAACCGCATGGTGGCCGGCGTCACCGCGCTCGGCCGCGTCGGCGTCCCCGACGATATCGGGCCGATGATCGCCTCGCTGCTCTCCGACGACAATCGCTGGGTCAACGCCCAGCGCATCGAGGTGTCTGGGGGCATGAATATCTAGACGATCGGTCACTTGACCTGGCGGATCAGTCCTTCGAAGCCGTCGGCAAGATTGGCATTGCCGGCGGCGATGAAGCTCGACAGGTTCCTGGCACGCCCAGGGGTCTTGTTGGCATCGAGCAGCACCGCCCTGCCCTCATGCATGACGAAGTCGAACTTGCCGTAATCGAAGCCGAGCTGGCGCCGCAGCGCGCGCAGCTCGTCCGGCACGGGCACCGCCTCGCGGCGGATGGTGTCGTCGCCCTTGACCAGGCTCTGCGGCGAGACATGACGGGTGCAGCGCTCGCGCTCGCCGCAGAACAGCCAGAAGCGGGCGCCAAAACCGTCCGGCTCCGGCTCGGGAATGAATTTCTCGACGACCAGATCCCGGCGTTCGAAGACCGCGGCCGGAACATCGGCGAGCGAGGCATGGATCTCGTATTTTTCGAAGGCTTGGACGCCGGGAAACGGCTCCGGCCTGCCGGCTCGCCGCGCGCGCCGGTTCAGCTGCTGTTCCGGCGTTCCCCGATGGTTGAGGCTGCTCTTGACGATGACCTGTCCCTGCCAGTCGTCGCCTTGGCCAATCACGGCGCCGCTGACGCGGCGTTTCGAGATGTCGGCGGCCCCAAGATTGAGGCAGAAGGGAAAGCGGCGCGCATAGTCGACATAATCGCGCGGCGTCACGGTCGCGTCGAGATGCAGCACCGCGATGTCGGCGGCCGGCTTCGCCGAGGTGCCGCGCAGGACCCGCACCGAATGGCCGCGGCGCTTCAGCTCCTCCAGCAGGTCGAAGAGCATATACGGGTGTCACGGCGCAGCAGCAGCCCGCGCCGGGTGTGGAAGCGGTCTTGTTCATGCGTGATGACGGCGATGCGTGCCATGCGCCCCACTTGGCTTATCATGCGCCTTCGATTATGCGACGAACACAATGCCCTAACCGATACAGGGTTTGCATGACCGAGCACTGGAATGCAATTCGCAAGCACTGGCAGTTGCTCGGCTCGCCGCTGCGGCCGCCGGCTCAGGTGGTCGAGGCCTACGAACGTGAGCTCGAGCTTTCGCAATCGCACGTCGTCATGCTCGGCGTGACGCCAGAGCTCGCCGGGCTCGGCGCCACGATGACGGCGGTCGACGAGTCTCCCGACATGATTGCCGGCATCTGGCCGGGCGACACCGATATGCGCAAGGCGGTGCAGGGCGACTGGTTCGACTTGCCGTTTCCCGGCGCGAGCATCGAAGCGCTGATCGGCGATGGATGTCTCTCCGTCATCGGCGCCGCTGACTCAGACGCACGCTGTTCGCGTCGATTGCGCGTTCACTCAAATCCGTCGGCCGTGCCGCCATCAGGCTTTATGCTTCCCCCGGAACTCCAGACGACCCGAAGGATGTCCGCGCCCTGGCGCTGAGCGGCGGCGTCTCGACCTTCCATGAACTCAAATGGCGCGTGGCAATGACCGCCATCGGCGGAGCGCCTGATTACACGATACCGGTGAGGGGCATCCTCGAACAATTCGACAGGATGTTTCCCGACCGCGAGGAGCTGTCGGCTCGAACCGGGTGGGAGCTGCCGACCATCGGGACCATCGACGTCTACCGGAACTCGTCCGTCGTCTACAGCTTCGCCCCGGCGGCAGCGCTGATCAAGGAAGCCCAGACCTTCTTCGATGACGTCCGGCTGGCCTCGACCGGCACATACGGGCTCGCAGAACGCTGCCCGTTGCTGGTGCTGCGTTCGCCGAGGCGCCTGGACTAACGGGCGGGTTGCTCGTCGGCGCCTCGCGATGGCCGGTGCATTTCGGCCTTGCGTCTCGCACGAAAAAAATTTCGCGCCGCTGCCCCGTTGCGCGCGCCTTGACTCCGGCAACCCAGCGGCCTATCTCAGCGCCACGTTAGCACTCGCCTTTGGTGAGTGCTAACTTATATCCGGCGGCCTCGCCGGATGGAGGAACAGTTCTCACCGTTCTCATTCGAGGAAGAAAACATGGCAAAGTCCAAGTTCCGCCCGCTTCATGACCGCGTGGTCGTTCGCCGGGTCGAATCCGAATCCAAGACCGCCGGCGGGATCATCATCCCGGATACGGCGAAGGAGAAGCCGCAGGAAGGCGAGATCATCGCCGTCGGCTCCGGTGCCCGCGACGAAAGCGGCAAGCTCGTGCCGCTGGACGTCAAGGCCGGCGACCGCATCCTGTTCGGCAAGTGGTCGGGCACTGAAGTCAAGCTCAATGGCGAAGACCTTCTGATCATGAAGGAATCCGACATCATGGGCATCATCGGCTGATCATCGGCCTCACCTGAATCTTCATCTTCGGGCTCTTCCCGAGCCCCTGCCAGGAGCTAAAACATGGCTGCCAAAGACGTAAAATTCTCCCGCGATGCCCGTGAGCGCATGCTGCGCGGTGTCAACATCCTCGCCGACGCGGTGAAGGTCACCCTCGGCCCCAAGGGCCGCAACGTCGTCATCGACAAGTCGTTCGGCGCCCCGCGCATCACCAAGGACGGCGTCACCGTCGCCAAGGAAATCGAGCTTGAGGACAAGTTCGAGAACATGGGCGCCCAGATGGTCCGCGAAGTCGCTTCGAAGACCAACGACATCGCCGGCGACGGCACCACGACCGCAACGGTCCTGGCGCAGTCGATCGTCCAGGAAGGCCACAAGGCGGTCGCCGCCGGCATGAACCCGATGGACCTGAAGCGCGGCATCGACCTCGCCGTCACCGAAGTCGTCACGGCGCTCGGCAAGGCCGCCAAGAAGATCAAGACTTCCGAGGAAGTCGCCCAGGTCGGCACGATCTCGGCCAATGGCGACGAGTCGGTCGGCAAGATGATCGCGGAAGCGATGCAGAAGGTCGGCAACGAAGGCGTCATCACCGTCGAGGAAGCCAAGACCGCCGAAACCGAGCTGGAAGTCGTGGAAGGCATGCAGTTCGACCGCGGCTACCTGTCGCCCTACTTCGTCACCAACGCCGACAAGATGGTCGCCGATCTCGAGGACGCCTACATCCTGCTGCACGAGAAGAAGCTCTCCAACCTGCAGGCCATGCTGCCGGTCCTGGAAGCCGTCGTCCAGACCTCGAAGCCGTTGCTCATCATCTCGGAAGACGTCGAAGGCGAGGCCCTGGCCACGCTGGTCGTCAACAAGCTGCGCGGCGGCCTGAAGATCGCCGCCGTCAAGGCGCCGGGCTTCGGCGACCGCCGCAAGGCCATGCTGGAAGACATCGCCATCCTCACCGGTGGCCAGGTCATCTCGGAAGACCTCGGCATCAAGCTCGAGAATGTCGGCCTCAACATGCTCGGCCGCGCCAAGAAGGTGTCGATCTCCAAGGAGAACACCACCATCGTCGACGGCGCCGGCAAGAAGGCCGAGATCCAGGGCCGCGTCGCCCAGATCAAGCAGCAGATCGAGGAGACCACCTCGGACTACGACAAGGAGAAGCTGCAGGAACGTCTGGCGAAGCTCGCCGGCGGCGTTGCCGTGATCCGCGTCGGCGGTGCGACCGAAGTGGAAGTCAAGGAAAAGAAGGACCGCGTCGATGACGCCCTGAACGCGACCCGCGCGGCCGTGGAAGAAGGCATCGTCGCCGGCGGTGGCGTCGCCCTCCTGCGCGCTTCGGGCAACCTCAAGGCCACCGGCGCCAACTCCGACCAGGCCGCCGGCATCAACATCGTGCGTCGCGCGCTGCAGGCTCCGGCCCGCCAGATCGCGGCCAACGCCGGTGCCGAAGCCTCGATCGTCGCTGGCAAGATCCTCGACAACAAGGGCGCGACCTTCGGCTACAACGCCCAGACCGGCGAGTATGGCGACATGATCGCCATGGGCATCGTCGACCCGGTCAAGGTCGTGCGCACGGCTCTCCAGGACGCGGCCTCGGTCGCCGGCCTGCTCGTCACGACCGAAGCCATGATCGCCGAAGCTCCCAAGAAGGAGTCGGCTGGCGGCGGCATGCCTGGCGGCATGGGCGGCGGCGGCATGGGCGGCATGGGCGGCATGGACTTCTAAATCCAGGCTACCAAGCCAATGCATACGAAAGGGCGCCGAAAGGCGCCCTTTTTGTTTTGCATTTGGAGATCAAATCCGAGTCCTCAGGCGGCACTCTCCGCCTGCCGTGCTGCCTTTCCGGCAAGCACCGCCTGCTCGACCAGCGCAGCGACCTCGTCGGCAACCGCCTGGACCGGGGTACGGTCGCGGGTGGCGCGGGCGATCACCATCAGACCTTCCAGCGAGGATTCGACCAGCAGGGCCAGCGCCTGAGCGCGCCGCTCCGGCACCCCTGCCCTGACGAATGCCTGACGCAGCAGTCCGATCCACTGCTCGAAGGCTGAGCGGCAGATTTCAACCAGGTCCGGCACGTCGTTCGGCGCGTCGAGCACCACCGGCGCGACCGGACAGCCGAGCGAGAATTCGTTCTCCTCCAGCATGCGTCCGACCGACTGGTAGATGTGGTGGACGGCAACGGCGGGATCGCTTTCCTCCAACAGCGCGGCGCCCAGCCGCTCCGTCACGTCGGCGACACTGGCGCGCGTCACCTCGACGACCAGTTGGTCCTTGCCGCCCGGGAAATGGAAATAGAGCGAGCCGCGCGGTGCTGCGCTGGCGTTTAGAATGTCGTTCAGCGACGTGCCGTGATAGCCGCGCTGGCGGATGAGCAGCGCCGTCGCCTCGATCATGCGGGTGCGTGTGTCAGTCGCCACGTCGACCTCTCAAAATGTCAACCTTTGTCAGGAGCGCGCATTATAGGACTTGCCCTGAATATGACAATCGGTCTACATAATATGTAAATCGGTCTACATATACTGGAGACAAAAATGCGGACTTACCGGCTCGAGGAATTCGGCGACATCGAGGGACTGGTCATGCGCAAGGAAGCGCTGCCCAAGCCGGGTGCAAACCAGATCCTGGTACGAGTGCGCGCCGCCTCGCTCAACCGCCGCGACACGATGATCCTCAACGGCACTTATCCTTTGGCACCCCGCGCGGGCATCGTGCCGCTGAGCGACGGTGCCGGCGAAGTCGTGGCCGCCGGCGACGGCGTCACTCGCTTTGCCGTCGGCGACCGCATCACCGGCAGCTATTTCGCGCGCTGGATCGACGGCCGCATCCATCCGGGCGTGATCGACCAGCTCGGCTGCACACTGGACGGCGTGCTGAGCGAATATGCGCTGCTTGACGAGCAATGGGCGGTGCGACTGCCGGACCATCTTTCCTGGCAGGAGGCTGCGACCTTCACCTGCGCCGGGCTGACCGCCTGGAGCGCGCTGACGCACGCCGAGATTCCGAAGCCGGGGCAATGGGTTCTCACCATTGGCTCAGGTGGTGTTGCGCTGTTTGCCTTGCAGTTCGCCAAGCTCATGGGCTGCCGTGTGGCCGCTGTCACCTCGCGGGCGGAGAAGACCGACAGGCTGCGGGCGCTCGGTGCCGACCTCGTCGTCGCGGCAGCCGAGACACCGGAATGGGGCATGAAGCTGCGCGAGGCGACCGGCGGCATCGACCTGGTCGTCGAAACAGGCGGCCCGGCGACTTTTGCGCATTCGCTGATCGCCAGCACGCTTCACGGGCGCATCGTGCTGCTCACCGTGCAGGACCGCAACGGCAAGTCGGTCGAAATTCCGGGCGCCGTCTATCAGCGCAGCCTCGTTACCATCGCCCGTCTCTTTGTCGGCAGCCGCAACGGGCTCGAGACGATGCTTGCCGCGGTCGCCACGCACCGGCTGAGACCGATCATCGACAAGGTCTTCCCGTTCGCCGAGGCGCGCGAGGCTTACCGCCATTTCCAGCTGGGCGACGTCTTCGGCAAGGTCGTCATCGACGGCGCGTGACCATCATGCTTTCCCGCAAACAGAAAGGAGATCAGCCATGACAATCCGCGAAGCCTCGGCCCAATGGCAAGGAACGCTCAAGGAAGGATCCGGCCGGCTGCGGCTGGGCAGCGGCGTTTTCGAAGGCGCCTATTCCTTCCCGTCGCGCTTCGAGAACGGCCCAGGCACCAATCCAGAGGAATTGATCGCGGCCGCCCATGCCGGCTGCTTTTCGATGGCGCTTACCGCCATTCTCGGCGCCGAAGGCCACACGGCCGAGAGCATCCACACCATCGCCAAGGTGCATCTCGGCGCGACCACGGCCGGGCCGACGATCACCCGCATCGAGCTCGAAACTCAGGCGCGCATCGCCGGCATATCGGCCGAGGATTTCGAGCGGCTGGCGCAAAAGGCCAAGGCGGCCTGTCTCGTCTCGCGCGCGCTGGCGGGCGTCGCCACCATCACGCTCAAGGCGAGCCTCGTAGCTCAATGAAACGACAGGAGAAGATCAAATGACCCATGAACACATCATCGACATCGCCGCGGCCAAACGCTCCGCCGAGACGGCGGAAATCATGCGGCGCTACAACGACGTCTTCCAGCGCCACGACCCTTCGGCACTGAACGAACTGGTGGCGCAGGACTGCGTGATCGAGAACACCACGCCGGCGCCCGACGGCGCCCGCCGCACCGGCAAGGCGGCTTGCGTCGAATTGTGGTCGGCGATCGCTACCGGACCCGATACCCGCTTCGACATCGAAGAGACGTTCGTCGCCGGCGACCGCGCCACGATCCGCTGGCGCTTCTGGATGGCCGACGGCAGATCGCTGCGCGGCGTCAACCTGATGCGTGTCGCCGATGGGCAAATCGTCGAGGCGATGGGCTATGTGAAAGGCTAGGCGTCGACCACCGCAACCGCATCGACCTCGATCAGATATCCAGGCGACAGGCTGGCCACTCCCAACACGACGTTGGCCGGCTTGTGGTCCCCGAACAGAGCCACGCGGGCGGCATCGATGATCGGGTAATGGTCATCGAGCCGGTAGCCGACGACGTAGATCATGATCTTCGCCACGTCGTTGGGACGGGCGCCTGCGGCGGCAATAGCCCGACCGAGATTGGCGAATACCTGGCGCGTTTGAGCCGTGAAATCGCCCTCGCCGACAAGCTTGCCGTTCAGGTCTTCAGGTTCCTGGCCGGCGATAAATATCAGCCTGGTGCCCTTCGCCACGACGACTTGGCTGTATGTGTCAGGCTTGGGCAGATCCTGGGGATTGATGCATTCAAGCGTCATTGCGACCGCCTTTCTTACTCGGATTTCCGGCCTTATCCGGATTTCTGAATCTCTCGAGCCCCATCAGCCCAAAAGCTCCCCGAGGCTCGACCATTGGCTATGTGGGGTTGGCGCCAAAAGGCTACCGATCGGCAAGCGCCAGCTTCGCGCCGAGCATGACGAAGGCGGCGGCAAAGCTGCGGCGCATCCATGTCAGCACCTTCGGCCGCGACACGATGTGGCTGCGCACCGATGCCGCGAAGACGCCGTAGATGGCGAAGACGATGAACGTCATCAGCATGAAGACGCCGGAGAGCTCCAGCATCTTGGACAGCGCGTGCGGCTCGGTGGTGCTGACGAATTGCGGCAGGAAGGCAAAGAAGAAGATAGACAGTTTCGGGTTCAGGATGTTGATCAGGATGCCCGAGGTGATCGTTCTGGCGGTCGAGCGCGGCGCGGCGTCCTCGTCGATGCTGAGGCCGCCTTTTTCCTTCAATGTGTTCCAGGCCATGTAGAGCAGATAGGCGACACCGAGATATTTCAGCGTCTCGAAGGCGATGGCGCTTGTGTGCAGCACTGCGGCGAGGCCGGTGATGGCGGCCGCCATATGTGGGATGATGCCAAGCGTGCAGGCGAAGGCCGCGACAATTGAGGCGCGCGCGCCGCGCGCGAGGCCGGCGCCAAGCGTGTAAATGACGCCGGTGCCGGGCGAAGCCACGATGATCAACGACGTCAACAGGAATTCAATGCTCATGGATTTCCTCCGCTGCCCTGCCCGGCGGGAAGGTACCGGGAGGCGTGCAACAGGGCAAGCGGGGCGCTTTTCCTCGCCCCCGCGATGCGGGGGCAAGGAAACTAGCTGACCGCCAGCCCATGCGCCGCCCTCGCCATCAGGCAGTCGCCGCCGCCGGGCATGCAGGCCCGGCAGACGTCGGGGCGCAGCTCGTAGATGCCGCAGGCCGTGTGCTTGCCCACCTCGCCGGTGAGCGCCGAGCATCGGCCGCCCTCGCAGCGCATGCCGGACTGGTCGGCCGCTACCAGCTCGGCCGGGATGCGGTCGAGCTGCTCATCCTCCTCGGTCGAAAAGCGCGGCCAGTCCGCCGAGTAGGAGCAGCAGGCGCCGCAGCTCTGACAGTCGAAGACGGCGACCGCGCCGCCATCCTCGTCGACAGACACAGAGGGCTGACCGAGCAGGCCGAGCGGCCCGGCTGTGCGACCGCCGTCCTGCGGCAAGGGCGCTACTTCTTCCTGGTCTTGCGCGGCGGCGCTTCGGCCGGCGACTTGAACAGATCGGTCGCAACCTCTGCGGGCGCATCCGGCTTTGCCGCCGGCTTGGCTGGCTTGGCCGCGGCGGGCGGAGCTGCCGGCTGGTCCTTGGCGGAGAATTTTATGGCCATGTCAGTCCTCGTCAGAAAAGCGCGATGATGGCGCATTCGGATTGCGCAAGCGGCCGATCAGCGCCGAGACCGCCGTGATGTTCATTTCCTCGGGCGACCAGTTCCTGGCGTCCTCGATGTGGTGCGGCGCCAGCTCACGATGCGTGCTGCCGCTGTAGGCGGCATCCTGATAGCTGGTGCGTTGATGGGTCTTGGCGTCTTCCCGTACATACTCGATCAGATAGTTCGGGGCTTCGGCGCGGCCGCGCACGCCAACGCGCACCTGAGCATCGCCATGCGCGCGCTTGCAGCGTTCGAGCCTTTCCAGCACTCGGCGAACATATTCGATCGGCTTGTCGAGGGTGTCGACCATATCGGCGATGGTCGCATCGGCGGCGATCGGCGTAGATGGCACGCGTTTGGCGGCCATCAGCGTGCGCCTGCCGGTTTCGGCAAAGCCTGCCCACATGATTCATTCGAGCTAGCGGTCAAAATCTTCTCCTGCCCGCAGGTTGATGCCGAAATGGCAGAGCGTCTTTCGGCCATGACCACGCACAAAGCAACATTGGCGTCGGATTAAATTGCGGACGTCCGCATCCCTGGCCTTGCAGCATCCTTATCACATCGCGGCGGACGTTGGGGCTATCCGCAAAAAAGGGCAAAAAATTCGTCGGCTGCGGAACCAATGTCGTGGCGGGCCGTTTTCACTCAAGCCGTCAGCAATTCACGAGCAATCGAGAACGGTTGACGGCAAAAGCGCCTCCCGCGCCATAACAAGCGCGAGAGGCGTTTTCTATTGTTCACCGCTCCTGATCGGTCGGACGGATAAGTATCTCGTTGACATTGACCCTCGGCGGCTGACGGCATAGAAAATCGCGTTCGCAATGTCTTCCGCGGTCAGCGCTTCCATCGTGGCGAGACGGTGTTCGAGTCCGGCCTTGGATTGCACGTTGGTGATATGATCGCCGAGCTCAGTACGCACAAGGCCGGCTCGACGACGGTGACGCGCACCTTATCGGCATAGACCTCGCGGCGCAGCGATTCCGAAAAAGCCACCACCCCGAACTTTGTCGCCGCATAGCCGCTGGCGCCGGGATTTGCGACCCGGCCGGCGACCGAGGAGACGTTGACGATATGACCCTTTGAAGCCTTCAGGTGCGGCAGCGCCGCCTTGGTGGTCGCCATCAGACCGATAAGGTTGAGCTCGATCATCTGGCGCCAGTCGTCTAGATCGGCTTCGGCCGCAGGAGCAAGCAGCATGACGCCGGCATTGTTGACGAGGATATCGAGCCGCCCCCATTCGGATACGACCTTGTCGACCATCGCGGTGATGTCGCCGGGCTTGGCGATGTCGGCTTCAATGGCGAGCGCGACGCCATCGGCCTGTTCGATGCGCGCAACCAAATGCTTCGAGGCGATCCGCACGACGGGCGGCGACCACGACTTTCGCGCCGGCCGCGGCAAGGACCACGGCGGTGGCCTCGCCGATGCCGGACGAAGCGCCGGTGACGAGCGCGACCTTGCCCGTGAGTGGTGAATTTGCGGTTGTCATGAGAAATCTCCAGGAGCCCGGCCCGCCCCTTCACATAGGCCGCGCCGCCGGGGCTTGAAGACCCCATCAGAGCAGTCGACGCAATTTGCCGAGCCGACCCCGGGCTCAATCCTGTTCGTGCGGGCCGGGCTCCGGCCAGGGCTCCCTGGCGGCTTCCGAATACCAGTGCCGCATCGCGGGCGTCGCCAAGACCGCGTCGACATAGGCGCGGGTGACGGGCGCCAGTTCGCCGCCATAGGTGTCGAAGCGCGTCACCACCGGCGCATACATGGCATCGGCCGCGGTGAAATGGCCGAACAGGAACGGCCCGCCCTCGCCATATTGCTCGCGGCACTGGCGCCAGATCGCTTCGATCCTCGCCCGCTGCGCCTCGCCCTCGGCATCGAGCGGCTTATGGGATTTCGGCCGGCGCAGGTTCATCGGCCAGCCGTAGCGGACCTCGCGGAAGCCCGAATGCATTTCCGTCGCCACCGAGCGCGCCAGTTGACGGGCGCCGAGATCGGTGGGCCAAAGCCTTTTTTCCGGATAGAGATCGGCCAGATATTCAAGGATGGCAAGCGTTTCCCAGACAATCCTTCCATTGTGATTCAAGACCGGCACGAGGCCGGTCGGCGACACCTTGGCGAGGTTTGCCGCCGTCTCGGGCGTGCGCAGCCGCACGAAGCCTTCCTCAAAAGGGATATCCAGGTGCTTCATCGCCACCCATGGCCGCAGCGACCATGAGGAAAAGCACTTGTTGCCGATATAGAGGGTGAACTCCGCCAAGACCGTCTCCTGATGATGTCAATTCGCTGCGGCCGTCATGATCGCCGCCGGCCTGACGCCGGCGCGGGCATGGATCGCAGCGACCGCTGCCTTTATGTCGGGGTTGACCTCGATCGCCTTGCGGCCGGCCTCGATCGCGAGATCTACCTGGTCGATCGGCAGCCGCAGCCTGGTCGGGATCTCGTTGAGCTTCGTCTGCACCGCCGGATCGACATCGGCGACGGGAATGTAGGTGGGCGACGGGTGGCCGACTTCTGTGCTCAGCACGTTGATCGGCCCGACATCGTCGGCGACGGCCACCAGAACTGCGACAAAGGCCACACGAAGACGCAAACTCGTTTCCCCTAGGACTGCCCTCTCCGCAGCCGCGGCAGACCCTAACCGGATTGCGTTATCGGATGCAACCGCACCGAGAGAGAGATCGCCGCGGCCTGGAATCCAAACGGATCCGGCACGTTGTCAGACCCGGATGCGGTTCTCGTGTCCAGTTTCCCTTCCAGACCCAGGAGATGCACGCATGGTGAACAGGGATCAGGTCGCCGGTATCGCCAAGCAGATGAAGGGCTCAGTCAAGCAAACGGCCGGCAAGGCCACCGGCAACAAGCGGACCCAGGCTGAAGGCATCGCCGGCAAGATGCAGAAGGCTTATGGCGACGTGAAGGAGAAGGTTCGCAAAGCGTTCTGAGGCCGTCTTGTCTTGATGGCGAGGTAGGCAAGAGGCCGCCGCGAGGCGGCCTTTTCATGTCTGGAATTGCTTGGCGAAAGCGTTAGTGAAGACGATCTCGCCGTGGTCACCGGCCGCCTCGCCCAACACCGCATCCATGTTGCCGGCAGTGACCCTGGCCAGCGCGAAGCCGCCCATATAGGCCGCCTTCGGCTTGATGATGTCGAGCCCGTCACGCTGGTAGATCATCGGCACTTCGTGCTGGTGGCCGTGGAAGACGGCAATCACATTGTAGCCCTTGATCGCGGCCAGCAGCGCCTGGCGGTCGGCCTCGCCCCACCAATGCGGGCGGCCGGAGCCATCGTCATCATAGGTGCGTTTCACCGGATCCCAGCGCTCCGTAGAGAAAGAATCCCAGCCATAATGCTGGAACAGGATGACCGGCCGGCCGTCGCCGGCATAAGTGGCGAGGTCCTGCTTCAGCCAAGGCAGGCTGCTTGGCGCGCCATGGCCGGTATCGCCGGCGAAGCGGTGCATCTGGACGAGATGCAGGCCGCCCCAGTCCCAAGAATAGCAGTCGGTATCGACATCGTATTCGGTAGCGGGCACCGGCGGTTTGAAGAACACGCCGGGACGATGGTTGACCTCGACATAATCGCGCAATTCGCGGCGATACCAATCGACGTGCGGCGGCGAGCCGTTCTGGTCGAGATCATGATTGCCGAGCCCGACATAGACCGGGATGTGGATCCGGTCCGGCCCGACACCTTCCTGATAGCGCTTGGAGAACTGCAGAAGCTGCGTGCCTTCGCTAGGCTCGGTGACCTGGCCGCCGCCATCGTCGGTGATATCGCCGCCGGTGACGAGGCCGAGCGGCGTGCCGATGCGGGTGCCGGCCGAATGCAGGCCAGTGGCAACGCCGTCGATCTCGGCCGGCCACTTCTTGTCGGCAATCGCGTTCAAGGCCGCGACGTTGCGCAGAAGTGCTGCATCGGTCTTGCCTTCCTGCAGGCAGTTGGGACTGAGCCCGTTCGCCATGCGGCAGGCATGAATATCGGCGATGAAGAGGAAAGTGGCGTCGATCGGCTGGATGCGCCTGCCGGTCTGGCCGAAGGCGACGCGAGGCAGCGCGCCGGCAGCAGCGAGACCTCCGGCGATGAAGACGCGGCGCGAAACGGTTGCTGGCGAAGAGCGATTCATCGTCACCCGATTAAACACCCTCGGACCGACTCCCTCTGTCCTGACAGCATTTATCGCAACAACACCCTGCGGCGTCGTCTCGTTGCCAATCCGCCCGAAGACGGATGCACGCTTTCCAGCCCCGTCAAGCACTCCAGCAACACCCCGGCATCCTGCGATGTCTTGGCCATCGACATGGCGCCGGAATAAGCAGCCACCGCAAGCGCGGCGAAGCGGTCGGGATCGGTCCCACCCTCCCCGCCGTCCTGCTGGTCGGCTCGGATCTTGTCGGCGATCGCCCTCCGCCAGCCGGCGAAAATCTTGGCAAGCGCCAGGCGAAACTCGTCGTCGGCCAGCGACAGTTCATGCGCGAGATTGTTGAGCGGACAGCCGCGGACATAGCCCTGTCGCTCTAGCTCCGCAGCCACCGCCTCGAACACGGCCCGCACGCCTTCGCGGGCCGATGACGCCGCCAGCATCGGGTCGATCCAGGTCTCCTGGACCGCCGCCGCCACTCGTTCCTCGATCACTGCGAGCGCCAGCGCCTTCTTGGTCGGGAAATGGTGGTGCAGCGCGCCGCCGGTGACACCGGCCGCCGCCATCAGATCGCCAAGGCTCGAGGCGTGATAGCCGCGCGCCTGGAAGGCGCCTTCCGCCACGTCGAGGACGCGCCGGCGCATGCCTTCCGGATCGTTGGTGCGCTTTTTGCCTATCGCCATCTCCGCCTTCTCCCCTTGTGGGAGAAGGTGTCGCCGAAGGCGACGGATGAGGGGTGCTCCAGCTTGGCCATGACGGCGATCCGTCACCCACCCCTCATCCGTCTCGGCGCTACGCGCCGATCCACCTTCTCCCACAGGGGGAGAAGGGAAGAAGATAGCAGATTGACAAAACAGGACAACCGGTCTGTTTATAAACAGGACGATCACCCTGTTTTGCGATTCTGGCCATGAACCGACCTTCCCGCCTTGCCTCGCCCGTCGTCGAGCTTCGGCAATACACGTTGAAGCCCGGACAGCGCGAAACGCTGATCGCGCTGTTCGAGCGGGAGCTCGTCGAAATGCAGGAAGCGACGGGCATGACCGTCATCGGCCAGTTCCGCGATCTCGATCGCCCCGACATGTTCGTCTGGCTGCGCGGTTTTGAGGACATGGCAACGAGAAAGGACGCGCTGAGCGCCTTCTATGGCGGCCCGGTGTGGGCAGCGCATCGCGATGCCGCCAATGCGACGATGATCGATTCCGACGACGTGTTGCTGCTCAAACCGGCTTGGCGGGGCGCGGGGTTCGACCTGTCAGGGTTGCAGCGGCCGATAGCCACCGAGGCCGAAACCATGAGCAATGGGAGCCGGTTGCCCGGCTTTGTTGAGATTTCGATTCACCATTTGCGGCCAGGTGCCGAGGCCGGCTTTGCCGAACGCTTCCAGGCTGAGGCCGTTCCGTTGCTTGCGGCAAACGGCGCCCGGCTGCGTGGCGCCTTCGTCAGCGAGCGTTCCGAAAACACATTTCCTCGGCTGCCCGTGCGGGCTGGCGAAAATGTCTTCATCGCCATTACCGGTTTCGACGATGGCGATGCCCACGCGGGCCATCAGGCCGCTCTCGCCGCTTCGCCGGAATGGCAAGTGGTTCGCGAAACCCTGCAAGCTGTTTCGACGAAGCCGACCGAGACGTTGCGCCTGATGCCCACGACCCGGTCGCTGTTGCGATAGTCACGCTGCCGGCAACATGCCGGCTATTGCCTCGGCGACAAAGGCCGGATCTTCCCAATGCGGGTTGTGGCCGCAATCCTGTGCCCACACCAGGCGCGATCCGGCCAGCGCCCCTGCCATCGCCCGCTGATGCGCTTCGCCAAAAAGCGGATCGCGCCCGCCTGCAATGATCAGCGTCGGGGCCTGCACGGCGCGCGCCGCGGCGGTCAGATCGGTGCGGCGGACTTCTTCGAGAACGGCGCGCCAGCACGCTGCGGGAATCGCGGACGCGTCTTTCGCCAGGCCGGCGAGAAAAGCCCGCGGCACGCCTGGCCGGCAGGCATGCCACCAATCATAGAAGGGATCGACCGGCGAGATCGGATCGCGCAACGCCGCGACTTCATCGATCAGTTGGTGATCCTGTTCGAAACCGGGCATCAGCGCGCTTGCCAGGATCACCAGCCCGCCGACCAGTTCCGGATGCCGTGTGGCCAGCGCGATCGACACCATGCCACCCAGTGAATGGCCGACGACGACCGGCCGGTCGAGCCGCAGGCGCCGGATCAGCCCGGCAATGTCGTCGGCGAAATCGGCGACGCCGCAGCCCTCGCCCGCCTGCGAGCCGCCGTGGCCACGCAGGTCCGGCATGATCAGCCGGCGGCCGGGAAGATGCGGCGCCAGCAGAGAAAAACTGCGGCTGGTGTCGGTGAAGCCGTGAATCAGCAGCAGCGGCGGCTCCGCACCGGCGATCTCGACATAGGCAAGGTCGAGACCGCCGATATCGACGATCCGCTTGCGCCCGGCCCAAGACGCCTGCTCGACCTCCTGATCCGTCAGTTCCAAGGCTGCCGACCTCACAGTCCGAGCTTTTCCTTGACCGCGGCAAGGCCGGGCTTGCCGTCAAAGGTGGTGACGCCGGCGAGCCACGCATCGAGCCGATCCTTGTGCAGGGTGATCGACTTCAGCGCCCCATCCTCCGGCTTCATGCCGTCATTGATGAGATAGCCCATACCGACATTTTCCATGTCGATGTCGAAGGCAAGGTTCTTCAGGAACTGCGCGACTTTGGGGCATTCCTGCAGGAAACCCTTGCGCACCTGGGTGGTCACGGTGGCGGCGCCGAAATTCGGGCCGAAGAACTTGTCGCCGCCGGTCAGGTACTTGAAGTCGTACATCGTGTTCATCGGGTGCGGCGCCCAACCCTGGAAGACGATGAACTGCTTCTCCTTGATCTCGTAGCCGACCTCCGAGAGCATGCCGGCTTCGCTCGACTCCACCACTTGCCAGCCATCCAGACCATATTGCGGATCGGCAATGGCATCCATCATGAGCTGATTGGATCCGGGCTCGATGCCGTACATCTTCTTGCCGAACTTGTCGGCGAATTTGTGCAGGTCCGACAGGTCCTTGACGCCGGCATCCCAGACATAAGTCGGCACGGCGAACGTGTATTTGGCGCCGACCAGGTTGACGCGCACATTCTCGATCGAGCCGTCCTTCTTGTAGGGCTCATAATAGGTGACCATCGCCGGATCCCAGTAGCCGAGGAACAGGTCGAGGTCTTTGTTCTTCATCCCTTCATAGATGACGTTGATGCCAAGCACCTCGCTTTGCGGCTCGTAGCCGAGCGCCTGGAGCAGCACCTTGGCCACACCCGTGGTGAAGGCGAGATCGTTCCAGCCGGGTTCAGCCATGCGAACCGCTTTGCAGCCTTCGTCTTCGGCGGCGCCGGCCGCCTGGGAAGCCGCCATTAGCGCCGCGACACAGACGCCTCTCGCAAGCATGCGCAACATTCCGGTTCTCCTCTTTCAATCCTTTTTTGACCTTATGGTCATTTTATTGTCCCATTGGTCAATCATTGATCTGAGCGGACGAAAATGTCAACGTGGATTCGTTATGCATGGATCGGTCCGGTGAAACTCACCCGTCTCAGCGACATTCGCCGCAAGGAACTGCGGCAGGCGGCCTTCGCGGTGCTGGAGCGCGAAGGCATCGCCGGGGCGACGCTGGAAAAGGTCGCGGCCCAGGCCGGCGCCTCGAAGGGCATCGTGCTGCATTATTTCCGCAACAAGCAGGAGCTTTTCGAGCACGCCATGCGCGAGGCGAACGCCGTGCTCTGTCACGCCGTCGTCGCCCGGCTTCAGCGGGCGCGAACGCCGACGGAACGGCTGGACGCCGTGATCGAGGGCAATTTCGAGGAGCATTTGTTCCTGCCGCCGCTTTGCCACGCATGGCTGTCGCTCTGCGCCGAGGTGCCGCGCGACGAGAAGCTGGCGCGCATCCAGAAGGTCATCCACGCCCGCATGCGCTCGAACCTCTTGTCCGGCCTGCGCGGCCTCGCTTCGCCCGAACTGGCCGAAGAGATCGTGCTCGGCGTCACCGCTTTGATCGACGGACTGTGGCTCAGGCTTGGCCTGCAGCCGGGCAGCGTCACGCGCGAGCAGGCCGTGCGCCAGGTTAAGGATTTCGTCGCGGGCCGGCTGGGCCTGCCCCAGCCCGCGCCGGTCGGGTTAGCCTCAGCCGGATAAGGTTCATACCGGCGATCGCTCCCGCGCTTGACCGTCCGCGTTGCTCAGCGCTGCACTCCCGCTCCAACGGCAGCTATACCCCCGGGAGAGCACTTGCGGTGCCGTCCCGGTCCTTGAAGCCGAGCGTTCCCACCTCATCGAGTATCTGCTCGCGGATCCAGCGATGCGGTGGCTCATCATCGCGGCGGGCGTGCCAGTACATTCTGACCGCCGGCGATGGTATCGGGATCGGCGCCCGATAGATGCCGATCGGCAGGGATTTTGCCGCCGCTACAGCGAACTGCGTTGGAACCGCAGCCAGATAAGGCCCGTTCGCCACGGCCAGCGCGACGGCCTGGAAGTGCGGCAAAGCAAGCATGACGCGACGCGCCCGGCCCATCCTGCCCAGCGCATCGTCGGTGAAGCCCGACATTGATCCATCGATGGAGCGCAGCGCATGCGGCAGCGCGCAGAACAGGTCGAGTGGCACCTCTTCGCCCTCGGCGATGCCGGCCTGGCCGAGCGCCGCATTGTCCTTCGCCGCGACAATGGCGAAGGGCGAGCCGAACAGCGCCACGCTTGAGACCCACTCCGCGACCTCCAGCGGGCGCTCCAGCGCAAGGTCGATCCGATCGTCCTGCAACAGCTTCGAGACGTCGCCGATGGCGCTGTCGAGGAAACGGAACGATATGCCGGGCGCCACCGCCGCAATGCGCGCGGCGAAGGGCGGCATAAGCAGCATTGAGAAGAAATCCGCGCCCATGAAGGTGAAGGTCCGTTCCAGCCTTGCCGGATCGAAATCGGTCGCCGGCTGAAAGGCGCGCTCGATCTCGCGCAGCGCTGCACGCACCGGCTCCGCGAGGCTTTCGGCGCGAGGCGTCGGCACCATGTCGTTGCCGCGGCGCACGAAGAGTTGGTCGTTGAGCGCATGGCGCAGGCGGTTGAGCGCGGCGCTAACAGCCGGCTGGCTGAGGCCGATCTGCTCGCCGGCGCGCGTCACGCTCTTCTCGCGCAGCAGCGCGTCGAGCACCCTCACCAGATTGAGGTCGAGCGCGTTCAAATTCATCGCATCAATCCGCCCCATACGATCATTCGATTTCCATCACCGGCTCGTCCTTGCTTAGGTCGCCGTCGAAGCCGCTTTGTCGGCACTCAATAAGGGAGAGCAATGATCACAATGATCAACACGACGATCGCAGGCAAGGAACTCCTCTGGTTCAACAACACGCTCGTTACCATCCAGGTTTCGTCGGCCGACGGCGAGGACGGCATCTGCATCATCGAGCACCGCCAGCCCTACGGCGATTCCGCGCCGCTGCACGTGCACCGCAATGAGGACGAGGTGTTTCATATCCTCGAAGGCCGGATACGTTTTGTCGTCGACGGCCGCGAGCGGCTTGCCGGCGCCGGCGAAACGGTGCTCGCTCCGAAAGGCCTGCCGCACACTTACAAGGTCGAGTCTCTCGAAGGCGCCCATACGCTCACCGTCACGCGCGGTTCGGATTTCGAGACGATGGTGCGCAAGGCTAGTCGCCCTGCGGAGCGAGCCGAACTGCCGCCGGCGGCAGCGCCGACGCCGGAGATGATTGAGGTGTTGACGAGCCTGTGCGCCGAGAACGGCATCGATATTGTCGGGCCGCCGCTGAAGCGCTGATCTCCCGCCGGGCATCTCCCCATAAGAAGGGGGAGATTGGCCGTCACCGCCGTCTCGCCCAGAGCGAGAAGAAGAGGCCTCTCTTCAACCGATTTGCATCTTCCCCGACCGCAATCTCCGCTTGAAGCGGTTTGTGCAACGCGATACGCCCTTGCCCAAATCGACAGACGGAGACTTGCCGTGAGCGCTGAAAAGACCAGAACCGAAACCGATACGTTCGGCCCCATAGAGGTGGCGGCCGACCGCTATTGGGGCGCGCAGGCGCAGCGTTCGCTGGGCAATTTCAAGATCGGCTGGGAGAAGCAACCGGCTTCGATCGTGCGCGCGCTCGGCATCGTCAAGCGCGCCGCGGCCGAAGTGAACATGGAGATGAAACGGCTCGATCCGGTCATCGGCAAAGCGATCGTCGAGGCGGCGCAGGAAGTGATCGACGGCAAGCTTAACGATCATTTCCCGCTGGTGGTTTGGCAGACGGGCTCGGGCACGCAGTCCAACATGAATGCCAACGAGGTGATCTCCAACCGGGCGATCGAGATGCTCGGCGGGGTGATGGGCTCGAAGAAGCCGGTGCATCCGAACGACCACGTCAATATGAGCCAGTCGTCCAACGACACCTATCCGACGGCCATGCATATCGCCTGCGCCGAGCGGGTCGCGCACCACTTGATCCCAGCACTGCACCATTTGCACAAGGCGCTCGGCGCCAAGGCCCGCGCCTTCAACCATATCATCAAAATCGGCCGCACCCATACCCAGGACGCCACGCCGCTGACCCTCGGCCAGGAATTTTCCGGCTATGCCGCGCAGGTCGCCTCCTCGATCAAGCGCATCGAGCTGACGCTGCCCGGTTTGCAGGAGCTGGCGCAGGGCGGCACCGCCGTCGGCACGGGCCTCAACGCGCCGGTCGGCTTCGCGGAAAAGGTGGCGGACCGTATCGCCGCCATCACCGGCATCGCCTTCGTCACTGCCCCGAACAAATTCGAGGCGCTGGCGGCGCATGATTCCATGGTGTTCTCGCATGGTGCCATCAACGCGGCGGCCGCGGCGCTGTTCAAGATCGCCAACGACATCCGCCTGCTCGGCTCCGGCCCGCGGTCGGGTCTCGGCGAGCTCTCGCTGCCGGAAAACGAACCGGGCTCCTCGATCATGCCGGGCAAGGTCAACCCGACCCAGTGCGAGGCGCTGACGCAGGTCTGCGTCCAGGTGTTCGGCAACAATGCAGCACTTGCCTTCGCCGGCAGCCAGGGCCATTTCGAGCTCAACGTCTACAACCCGCTGATGGCGTATAATTTCCTGCAGTCGGTGCAGCTGCTGGCTGATGCTTCCGTTTCCTTCACAGACAATTGCGTGGTCGGCATCGAGGCGCGCGAGGACAATATCAAGGCGGCGCTCGAACGCTCGCTGATGCTGGTGACGGCGCTGGCCCCCACTATCGGCTACGACAACGCCGCCAAGATCGCCAAGACCGCGCACAAGAACGGAACGACCTTGCGCGAGGAGGCCTTGGCCACCGGGCTGGTCAGCGAAGCCGATTACGATCGGCTGGTGCGGCCCGAGGATATGACGCATCCGGGCTGACGATTGCATCTCTTCTTAGGAAGAAGCGTACGAACCATTTTGCAGGGGGAGAATTTGCTCCCACTGCCGATTCTCGCGACATGAATTTCGCGCGCGCCGCGTAATCTAAGAATGAAGATTCTGTGAACAATGTGTCGCCACATAGGCGGCTTCTGGTGAACAGTCTCTATCGTTTATCTGACGGGCCATTCAACCGTTCGGAGAACCGCCATGTCCATCAACTCTTCCGTCGCCGGCAACGGCGCAACATCCAGCAGCTCCACGACAATCCTGTTGGGTCGCGTCCTGCTTGCCATCATCTTCCTGCTTTCCGGCTTCGGCAAGCTCACAGCGATTTCCGGCACCGCCGGCTATTTCGGCGCTCTCGGCCTGCCGGTGCCGACCGTAACGGCCGTCGTTGTTGGGCTGATCGAGCTGCTTGGCGGCCTTGCCATTCTCGTCGGCTTCCAGACCCGGATCGCTGCCTGGGTGCTCGCCATCTTCACGATCGCCACTGGGCTGGTCGCTCACACCGGCTGGGCCGACCAGATGCAGATGATCCAGTTCCTCAAGAACCTCGCCATCACCGGCGGCTTCATCCTGCTCGCCTCCTCCGGCGCCGGCGCCTATTCGATCGACGCCAAGCGCGGCTGATCTTTTCCTCCCATACTGAAGCAATCCTCCCAAACTGAAACGAAAGCGGTGCGGAATTTTCCGCATCGCTTTTTCGTTTTCCGGTTGTAGGCGTAGACTGCGCCGGCAGCCGGCCTGATGCCGGCAAGGGAGATGACCAATGCCCCGCAACGCATTGCTTCTCGTCTCGCGGCTCCTGCTCGCCGCGTTGTTCGTGCCCTCCGGTTTCCAGGCGCTCACCAATATCGCCGGCACGACCAGTTACTTCGCTGGCCTCGGCCTGCCGCTGCCGACCTTGGCGGCATGGGGCACAGGCCTGTTCGAGTTGATCGCCGGGTTGTTGGTCCTCGTCGGTTTCCAGACGCGGATCGTGGCGCTGCTGCTTGCCGCCTTCAGCGTAGTCGCCGGTTTCATCGGCCATTACGGCCAGGGCGCGGACGACGCCACGCTGTCCTTCATGCACCAGCAGATGCTGATGAAGGACATCGCCATTGCCGGCGGCTTTCTGGCGCTGGCCATGGCCGGCGCCGGCGCATGGTCGGCGGACGGGCGTGGCTTCGGAATCGGCGCCGACGTCAGCTGATCCGTTATTTCACCGAGACGCTCGGCCCGCCCTCGACCGCGAGCACCAGGCGGCGATTGGTGATACGCGCCAGTTGCGCCAGCCGGCCGGCCGGGCGCTCACCATAGAGGTCGGAAAGCGAGGCCGGCAGCACCAGCGCGAGCGCTCCGTTGCCGCGGTTCTCCCATTTCAGCCTCGGCATCACGCCCGGCATAGCCGCCGTCAGCAGATAGACGACGCGCATCATGGCCGCCAGCGTGCGGGCGCGTTCCAGAAGGCGCGGCGGCGCCAGCGCCTTGATCTCGGGTGCGATGCCGTCGTTGAAGACGCCGTCATGGCGATAGGCGTTGGCCAGAGCCAGATAGGCGCGGCCCGGATGGTCGACGCCGGTGAAGGAGGCATGCGCGATAATGTTGAGCGACTGCCGGCCGCGATATTCCGGATGCGCGCGCCAGCCGATATCGGCAAGCAGGCAGGCGGCATGGCGGTAGCGTGCCTCGTCTTCCGTCTCATCAATGCCGAAGGCCTTGAAGGCCTTGCCGGTCCATTCGACCAGGTCGTGCGCGTGATGCACCGAGCGCGAGCGCAATAGCGCCAGTTCCTCGGCGGCCGAGATCAGCGGGTCGGCCTTCTGCTCGGCGGCGTCGAGCAGCGAGTAGAGGAAACCCTCGCGCACGCCCTGCGCCGAGACGACGATCTTCGACGGCTGCATGGCCGACATGATCTCCTGCAGCACGACGGCACCGTAGGGCAAGAGCGAGCGGCGGTTCTTGGAAACGCCCTCGATGCCCCTCACCTTCTCGACCTCGCTGCGGGCGACCTGCTTGAGGAAAGTCTGCGCGCTGTCGGCCGATATCTCGTAGTGATGCATGACGCCGAGCGGGTAGTTGTTCATCTCCATATGCAGCCGGGCAAGATTTCGCCAGGTGCCGCCGACTGCGTAGAAAACCCTGCCCTGCCCGCCCTTCAGAAGCTTCGCCCGCGCCAGTTCCTGGCGCGCGATCTTCTGGGCCTGCACGAGCGAGTTCCTGGCCATGTCCTGCAGGCGCAGGCCGCCGAGCGGCAACGTGATGCCGTCGCCTATCGCTTCGCCATTGATGTCGATCAGCTCGAGGCTGCCGCCGCCAAGGTCGCCGGCGATGCCATTGGCCGGATGGAAACCGGAAATGACGCCGAGCGCCGAATAATAGGCCTCCTGACGGCCGGTGAGCACGCGGATCTCGGTCTTCAGCACCTCCTCGGCACGGTGGATGAAATCGGGGCCGTTGCCCGCCTCGCGCGCGGCGGCTGTCGCCAGCACATAGATGTGCTCGGCACCCGCCTGGTCCGAGAGCGCGCGGAACCGGCGGAATTCCTCCATCGAGCGCGTCACCGCCTCGGGATCGAGCTTGCCCGTCGAAACGATGCCGCGGCCGAGGCCGGCCAGCATCTTCTCGTTGAACAGAAGCGTGGGCGAGCGCGCCAGCCCCTCATAGACGACAAGGCGAATCGAGTTCGATCCGATGTCGATGATCGACAGCGGCCGCCGGTCCTGAAGCCGGCCCTGGGAAACTGCAGTCACGCGGCGCTGTTCTTCTTGCGGCGCTTGAACTGGGCAATGCGCTTGGGCGCATGCGATTTCAGCGCGTCGCCCCGCCCGGAGAGGCTCGGATTGGTCATGAAATATTCCTGCGCGTTGAACGGCTCCTCGCCCTCCTCCAGCACAGCGCGCCGGGAGGTGCCGTCAGCCAATACGTCGAAACTTTGCTGGTTGTCCATGATGTTGCCCAGCATGATCTGGCCAAGCACCTGTTCATGCACAGTTGGGTTGGTGATCGGCACCAGGGTCTCGACGCGGCGGTCGAGATTGCGCGGCATCATGTCGGCCGACGAGATGTAGACGACCGCCTCGTCGGACGGCAGGCCGTGGCCGTTGCCGAAGCAGAAGATGCGGCTGTGCTCGAGAAAGCGGCCGACGATCGATTTCACCCTGATGTTCTCGGAAAGACCCGGCACCTGCGGCCGCAGACAACAGATGCCGCGCACGACGAGGTCGACCTCGACGCCGGCGCGGCTGGCGTCGTAAAGCGCGTCGATGACGGTCGGATCGACCAGCGCGTTCATCTTCATCCAGATGCGCGCCGGTCGGCCGTCGCGGGCATGAACGATCTCGTCCGAGATGTGTTTCAGGATGCGCTTGCGCAGCGTGAAGGGCGATACGGCAAGGCGCATCTCCTCGGCGGGCTCGGCATAGCCGGTGATGAAATTGAAGAGCTGCGCGACATCGCGCGCGATCGTCGGGTCGGTGGTGAAGAAGGACAGGTCGGTGTAGATACGGGCGGTAACCGGGTGGTAGTTGCCGGTGCCGAGATGCACGTAGTTGCGCAGCCGGCCATCCTCGCGGCGCACGATCAAAGACATCTTGGCGTGGGTCTTCAGCTCCAGGAAGCCGAACACGACCTGGACGCCTGCGCGCTCGAGGTCGCGCGCCCAGCGGATGTTGGCTTCCTCGTCGAAGCGCGCCTTGAGCTCGACAAGTGCCGTGACCGACTTGCCGGCCTCGGCGGCGTCGATCAGCGCGCGCACGATCGGGCTGTCGTTAGAGGTACGGTAGAGCGTCTGCTTGATCGCCACCACTTCCGGGTCGGCGGCGGCCTGGCGCAGGAACTGCACCACCACGTCGAAGGACTCGTAGGGGTGATGGACGACGATGTCCTTCTCGCGGATGGCGGCGAAGCAGTCGCCGCCATGCTCGCGGATGCGCTCGGGAAAGCGCGGATTGTAGGGGGTGAATTTGAGGTCGTCGCGCGGAATGGCGACAATCTCGGAGATCTGGTTGAGCGCCAGCGGGCCGGTGAGCACGCTGATTCGGCTCGATGACACGCCGAGCTCGCCGGCGACGAAGTCCCGCAACGCAGCCGGCATCAGCGTGTCGAATTCGATGCGGATCACCGAGCCGCGACGGCGCCGCTTCAGCGCCGTTTCGAACAGGCGCACCAGGTCTTCCGACTCTTCCTCGACCTCGATGTCGCTGTCGCGGATGATGCGGAACGTGCCGGAGCCTTTGACCTCGTAGCCGGGGAAAAGCTTGCCGATATAGATGCCGACCACTTCCTCCAGCGGAATGAAGCGGACATGGTTCTTGCGGTCGGGCAGGCGGATGAAACGCCTGAGCGCCACCGGCAGGCGCAGCAGCGCGCTCATCTCCTCGCCATTCTTGCGATGGCGCAATTGCAGGGCGATGGAAAAGCCGAGATTGGGGATGAACGGAAACGGATGCGCCGGGTCGATCGACAGCGGCGTCAGCACCGGGAAAACCTGTTCCTGGAAATGCTCCTCCAGCCAAGCCTTCTCATCCTTGCTCAGCGCGTCGCGGGTGATGCTCTCGATGCCTTCCTTGTTGAGCAGCGTCATCAGCGCCGAGAGGCTCTTCTGCTGGTCTTCCTGAAGGCGCTCGACCTCCCGCAGCAATTGTTCCAGCTGCTGTTCGGGCGTTCGGCCGTCCGGGCTCTTCAGCGCGATGCCCTCGCGGACCTGGCCGGCAAGGCCGGCGACGCGGACCATGAAGAACTCGTCGAGATTGGCGGCAGAAATCGACAGGAAGCGGACGCGTTCAAGCAGCGGATGATGCTCGTTCAGCGATTCCTCCAGCACGCGGCGGTTGAATTGCAGCCAGGAGAATTCGCGGTTGACGAAACGATCGGGATTGCCGCCGTCGGGGCTTGCGGCCTCGACGGTGATGAACTCGCTCTGCACAGGCTTCAGTTCGTTCATGGTTTCCTGCTCTTGCCCGCAACCGTTCCCAGGAGGCGCCGCATACTGCCGTTCAACGACGCTCTAGCATGTCTTTATGACGCATGATCGTCACGGAATCGCTCCGGCACCGGCCCCATGCGCTTAACCGGCTCAACTTATCCTCTGCCAGCCTTTTGCGACAGTTTGATTTCATCGATCTTGCAAACTGGCCTGTTATGCTCCAGATGCAAACTGGTCACACCCACTGGCCGAACCAATTGGAGACGACGATGGCAGGCGGCAGCATTCCCCATTTCCAGAACGACGCGGGCCATCCGGTCATCGAGATCGGCGTCAAGGAATTCATGTGCACCGGCGCCAACCCGCCTTTCGACCATCCGCACGTGTTCCTCGACATGGGCGACGACAATGAAAAGGTCTGCCCTTACTGCTCGACGCTCTACCGCTATTCACCGTCGCTGAAGGCGACGGAAACGCAGCCGGCCGGCTGCCTCTATGTCGATCAGGCCGCCTGATCACCCCGATCAACCATGACTGAAATAAGGTCCCGGCAGATCGTCATCGCCGGGGCTGGCATTGCCGGGCTCGTGGCGGCGCTTGCCTTTGCCGAGCGTGGCTTCCCGGTAACACTGTTCGAGCAGGCCAGGCAACTCGAAGCGGCCGGCGCCGGCCTCCAGCTTTCCCCCAACGCGACCCGGATCCTGCGGCGGCTCAGCGTGCTCGATCGCCTGCTGCCCAACGCGATCCGGCCGCGAGCGGTGGTGCTGAAGGACGCAAGGAGCCTGCGAGAGCTGGCGCGCGTGCCGCTTGGGGAAACCGCAGAAAAGCGATGGGGGGCGCCCTATCTCGTGGCGCACCGCGCCGACCTGCAGGCGGCGCTGAAGGCGGCAGTGGCGGAACGGCCCGGTATCGCGCTTGTCACCGGTGCGCGCGTTACCGGCTTTGCCGTCGACCCGCAAAGGGTTACCGCGACGGTCGAGATCGACGGCAAGGCGACGGATGTCGCATGCGGTTTGCTGGTTGCAGCCGACGGCGTCTGGTCGTCGGTTCGCGCCAAGCTTGCCCGGACGGCCGGCTTTGCGGCAAGCCGCTTTTCGGGCGAACTCGCCTGGCGCGCGACGGTCCCGGCGGAAAGCGCCGCCGGCCAGGCTTTTATGCAAATCGGAGCCACCGACAGCGTCACCACTTTCCTGCATCCCGGCTTCCACATGGTCGCCTATCCGGTGAGCAAGGGCAGCGCCTTCAATCTGGCAGCCTTCACCAGGGGCGAGCGCATCGCCGAAGGCTGGTCCGGGCATGCGGATCCCGCCGTACTTTCGGCAGCGATGCGGGGCACGGCGGCAACGCTGGCGAAGCTGGCGGCGCTGGCCGGGCCGTGGACGGCCTTCCCCATCCACACGGTCGCGCAGCGGCGCTGGACCATGTCGGAGGGAGTGGCACTGATCGGCGATGCCGCGCACGCCATGACGCCGTTCGCGGCGCAGGGCGCGGCCATGGCGATCGAGGATGCCTCGATGCTCGCCAATCTCGTTGCCGACTTCCCCGGCGATCCAGCTCAAGGCCTTGCCATATGGGAAAATCTCAGACGCCCGCGCGTCGAGAAGGTGCTGAAACGCGGCGCTCTCAATCGGCTGGCCTGGCACGCGTGGGGACCGGTGGCGATCACACGCAATCTCGTGCTGGCGGCGCGACCGGCGGAAAAGCTCGCGGCGGACCTGGACTGGCTCTATGGGTGGGAGGACCGGGAGGTTGTGCGGCGGTAGCGTCTGCCACCAGCTGGATAGGCCGGCGGGACAGCACCCCCCCTCTGCCCTGCCGGGCATCTCCCCCGCAAGGGAGGAGATTGGCAGCTTGGGCGCTGGCTCCCGCCTTGCGACGTTGATGATTGGCGAAAGCAGCCACGACAGCTGATTTCCCCCTTGTGGGGGAGATGGCCGGCAGGCCAGAGGGGGTGTGACGGAACGGCGTTTGCAAATTCCCATCAACCCTCAATCATACAACCTCAATGACCACCCCAGCGATACCGGCAGCGGGTTCCACCAGCCGGTGCGCAGACCGGCGGTGCGCAGCGCCGCCGCGGTCCACGTATTGCAACCGACCAGCGCGTTGAAATGGCCGTTGGCCTCGTAGAAACGGTCGAAAGTTGAATAGCCCGCATTTTCAATCGCCCTCGGCCCGCCCGCCTCTCCCTGCCGGAAGCTTGCCGCGATATAGTCGAGCAGCGCCGAGAAATGTTCCTCATCGACGTCAAAACCGGCGACATCCGGATGCGGCTCAAGAATAGCCCCCGCAGCATCGACATGCATCACCGAGGCGTCGAGCGTAAGCGCCTTCAGCACCGGCATCGTCTTCAATTGCGACCAGGTCGGCGTCTCCAGATAGAAGGCGCGGCCGCCCCAGCCGAAGACGATGTAGCGCGCCCCCGGAGCCTCGATCGGCAGGCCGGTATCGGCGAGAAAGGCAAAGCGCCGGCGCACGCCGTCATCGAGGGGCACGGCGATGTCGGTGTGGATCGGGTTCTTCAACACCAATATGTGCCGCGTCCCCTGGCCTTCGGCCCGTGCCGCCGGCCAGAACGGACGCGGCACCAGCGTGCCGAGCGCGGCGGCAAGCACCGCCGCTCCCAACAGCATCACCATATATCGCAGGACTCGTCTCATCGGGTGCGTTCGTTCCGTCTCGTCTGCGTCAACCCCAGGATAACCTGGACGATCAGGCTAGACGATTTCGCAGCGTCAACCAAAAATGAGCCGATCCTTGTCCGATCGCCCGAATGCAAAAAAGCCCGGCTGTTTCCAGCCGGGCTTCCGAAAATTTAGCGTTGCGCCCGCTCAGTGCAGGATCTGCGACAGGAAAAGCTTTGTGCGTTCATGGCGCGGATGGTCGAAGAATTCGGCCGGCGTGTTCTGCTCGACGATCTGGCCCTGATCCATGAAGATTACGCGGTTGGCCACCTTGCGGGCAAAGCCCATCTCGTGGGTGACGCAAAGCATGGTCATGCCCTCTTCCGCCAGCCCCACCATCGTCTCCAGCACTTCCTTGATCATTTCCGGGTCGAGCGCCGAGGTCGGCTCGTCGAACAGCATGATGCGCGGATTCATGCACAGCGAGCGCGCGATCGCAACGCGCTGCTGCTGCCCGCCGGAGAGCTGGCCCGGATATTTGTTGGCCTGTTCCGGTATCTTGACGCGCTTAAGGAAATGCATGGCGATTTCCTCGGCCTGCTTCTTCGGCATCTTGCGCACCCAGATCGGCGCCAGCGTGCAGTTCTCCAGGATGGTCAGATGTGGGAACAGGTTGAAATGCTGGAACACCATGCCGACCTCGCGGCGCACCTCGTCGATCTTCTTCAGATCGTTGGTGAGTTCCTTGCCGTCGACGATGATCTTGCCCTTCTGGTGCTCTTCCAGCCGGTTGATGCAGCGGATCATGGTCGACTTGCCGGAGCCGGACGGACCACAGATGACGATGCGCTCGCCACGCATCACCTTGAGGTTGATGTCCTTCAGCACATGGAACTCGCCATACCATTTGTGCATGCCGACGATGTCGATGGCGACATCGGTGGTGGAGATGTGCATCTTGGCGGCGTTGACCTTGATTTCTTCCGCGCTGACGGCGTTTTCGGTGGCCATAACCTGTTCCCTTTTTATCGTTTATAACCGGTGTCGAGCCGGCGTTCGGTGTACATTGAATAGCGCGACATGCCGAAGCAGAACAGCCAGAAAACGAAGGCGGCAAAGATCAGGCCGGATCTCGCGGTCTGTGGGGTTGCCCAGTTGGCATCGGCGAAATTCTGCTTCACCACGCCGAGCAGGTCGAACATCGAGATGATCAGGACCAGGCTGGTGTCCTTGAACATGCCTATGAAGGTGTTGACGATGCCCGGAATGACCAGCTTCAGCGCCTGCGGCAGCACGATCAGGCTCATCTTCTGCCAGTAGCCGAGGCCGAGCGAATCGGCGCCCTCATACTGGCCCTTCGGGATCGCCTGCAAGCCGCCGCGAATCACTTCGGCCATGTAGGCGGCGGCAAACAGCGACACACCGATCAACGCACGCAGATACTTGTCGAAAGTAACGCCCGCGGGCAGGAACAGCGGCAGCATGACGCTGGCGAAGAACAGCACCGTGATCAGCGGAATGCCGCGCACCGTCTCGATGAAGACGATACAAAGCCATTTGATGATCGGCATCTTCGAACGGCGCCCGAGCGCCAGCACGATGCCCAAAGGCAGCGACACCGCAATGCCGACGAAGGAGAGGCTGAGCGTCACGAGAAGCCCGCCCCAGCGCGAGGTCTCGACAACCGGCAGGCCGAACACGCCGCCAAGCAGCAGGAAGAAGGCGACGATCGGCAGCGCTACGAACAACAGCACCGCATTCAATCCCTTGCGCGGCACGCGCGGGATCAGCATCGGCACCAACAGCGCCACGAACAGGATGGCGACCAGGATCGGCCGCCAGCGCTCCTCGATCGGATAGGTGCCGAACATGAACTGGCCGAACTTGGCGTTGACGAAAGCCCAGCAGGCACCGGTCCAGCCGTCGGGCTGGATGCCGCCTTGCGTGACGGTGGTGCAGACGGTGCGATCCGGCCCGGTCCACTGGGCATTGAGAAAGGCCCAGCTGATGACCTGCGGCAGGATCCAAAGCACGATGGCGATGCCGAGGATTGTGAGGACGGTGTCGCCGACCGAACCGATCAGGTTCTTGCGCACCCAGGCATAGGCGCCGCGTTCGGTAGGCGGGGCCGGCTGGGCAAGCGCCATCTCGGTGCGCACCCAGGACATGTCATGTTCCTGCATGGCCCTACCTCTCCACCAGCGCCATTCTGGCATTGACGATATTCATGACAAAGGACGTCACCAGGCTCAGCACCAGATAGGCGATCATCATGATGAAAACGCCCTCCACCGCCTGCCCGGTCTGATTGAGCACCGTGCCGGCGGTGGCGGTAAGGTCCGGATAGCCGATAGCGATCGCCAGCGAGGAGTTCTTGGTCAGGTTGAGATACTGGCTGGTGAGCGGCGGGATGACTATGCGCATCGCCTGCGGGATGACCACCAGCCGCAGGATCGGACCGGAGCGGAGGCCCAGCGCCGCCGCCGCTTCGCTCTGCCCTTTGTTGACGCCCCTGATGCCGGCGCGCACGATCTCAGCGATGAAGGCCGCCGTGTAGAAGGAGAGCGCCAGCAAGAGCGACAGGAATTCCGGCTTGACCCAGAAGCCACCGGTCAGGTTGAAGGTCGACTGCTTCGGAAAATCGAAGGTGAGCGGCATGCCGCCGAGCAGGAAGGCCAGCACCGGCAGGCCGACGATAAGTGCGACCGATGTCCAGAAGACCGGAAATTGCTGGCCCGTCGCCTTCTGCCGCTGTCGCGCCCTGTGGGCGACGAACCAGACCATTGCAATGGCGAGCAGCAGTGCGACGCCGATCAGCCAGGAGCCATCGCCCCAAACGGCGCGCGGAAAATAGAAGCCGCGCTGGTTGAGGAACGAGCCGAAAGGCAGGTGGATGCTCTCGCGCGGCGGCGGCAGCACGGCCAGCACGCCGGAATACCAGAAGAAGATGACCAGCAGCGGTGGGATGTTGCGGAAGATCTCGACATAGACCGTGCAGATCTTGCGGATCAGCCAGTTCTGCGACAGGCGGCCGATGCCGATGGCGAAGCCCACGATGGTCGCAAGCACGATGCCGGCGGCGGCGACAATGATCGTGTTGAGCAAACCGACGACCAGCGCGCGGAAATAGGTCGAATCGGACGTATAGGCGATCGGCGTGTCGGAAATGTCGAAGCCGGCCCTGCTCCTGAGAAAACCGAAGCCCGACGCGATGTGCAGACGCTGGAGGTTTTCGATGACGTTGTGGACGATCCACCAGATCGAACTGAACAGCAGGATCACGACCAGCGTCTGAAAGAACAGGCTGCGAATTCTCGGGTCATTGATGAAGGAGCCGCGACTCGGCTCCTCGCGAAGGATTTCCTGCGAAGCCATGGACCGTCCTCTGGAAAGAGAAACCGGGAGACAGACGACCTGCCTCCCGGATCACGTTTCAATCAGCGGATCGGCGGACCGTATTGCAGGCCGCCTTTGGTCCACAGCGCGTTGATGCCGCGCGCGATCTTGAGCGGGCTGCCCGAGCCGACATTGCGCTCAAACATTTCGCCGTAGTTGCCGACAGCCTTGACGATGTTGACGACAAAGTCGTTGGAGAGGCCGAGATCGGCGCCATACTTGCCGTCCGGTTCAGTGCCGAGAAGGCGCTGGATGTTCGGGTCGGTTGACGTCTTCATCTCATCGACATTGGCCTGCGTGATGCCGGCTTCTTCGGCGTTGAGCAGCGCGAAATACGTCCAGCGCGCGATATGCGCCCACTGGTCATCGCCCTGGCGCACGGCCGGGCCGAGCGGCTCCTTGGAGATGATCTCGGGCAGCACGACATGGTCGGCCGGCGAGGAGAGCGTCAGACGGATACCATAAAGGCCGGACTGGTCGGTGGTGTAAGCATCGCAGCGACCGGCGTCATAGGCGGCGTTGACCTCTTCGAGCTTCTCGAACACGACGGGGTTGTACTCCATCTTGTTCTTCTTGAAGTAGTCGGCGAGATTGAGCTCGGTGGTGGTGCCGCTCTGCACGCACACGGCGGCGCCCGAAAGCTGCAGCGCGGAGTTCACGCCGGGCAGCTTCTTGGCGTTGATCATGAAGCCCTGGCCGTCATAGTAGGTGATGCCGACAAAATCGAGGCCGAGCGCGCTGTCGCGGTTGCTGGTCCAGGTGGTGTTGCGCGACAGGATGTCGATCTCGCCCGATTGCAAGGCGGTGAAACGCTCCTTGGCGCTTAACGGCGTGAACTTCACTTTGGAGCCGTCACCGAAGACAGCGGCCGCAACGGCGCGACAGAAGTCCGCGTCGATGCCCTTCCAGTCGCCCTTGTCGTCCGGCGCCGAGAAGCCGGCGAGGCCGGTCGAGACGCCGCACTGGATAAAGCCCTTCTGCTTCACGGTATCGAGCGTGCCGGCCGAGGCGGCAGACGCCATGAACCCGAGCGCGGCGACGCCAAGAATGCCGATTGCAATGTGTTTCATGACCCACAGACCCTTTTCTGTTACAGGCGCCCCTATCGCCAGGCGACGCTTGATCTTTTTTCGTTTGTGAATGCAGCTCCCACTCCAAGGCCCACTCCCGGGACCCGCATCGGTTGCGATGCGCTGCCTCCCATTCACGAAACGCATCGAAGGCGATTATTCCTGTGAGGTCAAGGGAAATGACCGATTCCTCAGAGGTTTGAAAGCAATTGCCGCAAATGCCAGAATTGCGGACAAGAGCACATGAAACCGGCAGGCGATGCGAACAAATCAGTCAAGTCGCGGCGTCGCGAATCCGTGCTCCTGCGGCAGAATCCGCTGCGGCAATAGCGTTCTTTACTGGGCTTGAGCGCCTTTGGATTGGCCCAGCGGAAGACCGACTTTTGGATGGCGCGGCGCGGTTGCGCCGGCTTTGCAGCCGCTTTATGGCTGGTCCCCTGACATCATTCGATAGGCGACGAACCATGGCTAGAGACGGCATCGAGATGGGCATCAACACGCTGCTTGCCCATTCCGGCAACAACCCGCGCGACTATTTCGGCTTCGTCAACCCGCCGGTCGTGCATGCCTCGACAGTGCTTTATCCCGACGCCGCTTCGATGGCTGGGCGCAGCCAGAAATACACTTACGGCACCCGCGGCACCCCGACGATGGACGCGCTGACGCTCGCCGTCGATGCGCTGGAAGGCTCTGCCGGCACGATCGCGGTGCCTTCCGGACTGGCGGCGGTGACGGTGCCGCTGCTCACCTTCCTTGCCGCGGGCGATCACTTGTTGATCGTCGACAGCGTCTACCACCCGACGCGCCACTTCGCCGACACGATGCTGAAGCGGCTCGGCGTCGAGATCGAATATTACGAGCCGCGCATCGGCGCCGGCATCGCTTCGCTGATCAAGCCAAACACAAGGGTAGTGTTCACCGAATCGCCGGCATCGAACACCTATGAGGTGCAGGACATCCCGGCGATCTCCAAGGCTGCACATGCGGCGAACGCCATCGTGATGATGGACAACACCTGGGCGACACCGCTCTATTTCAAGCCGCTCGACCATGGCGTCGACATCTCGATCCACGCGGCGACGAAATATCCGGCCGGTCATTCCGACGTGCTGCTCGGCCTGGTTTCGGCCAACAACGCCTGCTGGACAAAGCTTTATGATGGGTTTTGCGCGTTGGGCTGCTGTTCCGGTCCCGACGATATCTACCAAGTGCTGCGCGGCCTGCGCACGATGGGCGTGCGGCTCGAGCATCACCGCAAGAGCGCGCTCGACATCGCGCGCTGGCTGGAGGAGCAGCCTGGCATCGCGCAGGTGCTGCATCCGGCGCTGGAAAGCCATCCCGACCATGCGCTCTGGAAGCGCGATTTCTGCGGCTCGAGCGGCGTCTTCTCGATCGTGCTCAACGGCGGCGGCCAGAAGGCCCAGCACGCCTTTCTCGATGCGCTCAAGATCTTCGGCCTCGGTTATTCTTGGGGCGGCTATGAAAGCCTCGCCGTTCCGGTCTTCCTCGGCGACCGCATGCTTGCCAAAGGCTCGTATGCCGGCTCGCTGATCCGCCTGCAGGTCGGGCTCGAGGATGTCGAAGATCTCAAGACCGACATTCTGCGCGGGCTCGCGGCGGCCGCCGCAGCCGGATGACAGGCTGATCGGCGCGGGAATCCGCACCGGCGGCAGACAAGCCCCGGTCGAAGCGGTAGCATGGTCCGTGCAACCAGCTCGGGAACCTTTTGTCGGCAGGCGCATCCAACCGTGGGTGCTACATCTGTCGGGAGATCGGGCGCGATGATAAAGCCCGCCATCGAAACCGCCGAGGTCGGTATGGCCGAAGCCGGCGACATGGCATTGGTTCGCCGGGCGCTTGCGCGCGATCCGAATGCGTTCCGTGCCATCATCAAGACGTACAATCAGCGACTCTACCGCATCGCGCGCGGCGTGGTGCGCAACGACGCTGAGGCCGAGGACATCGTGCAGGAGGCCTATTTGCGCGCCTTCGCCAGTCTCAGCAGCTTTCGCGGCGAGGCTTCGCTCTCCACGTGGCTGTCGCGCATCGTCATCAACGAAGCGCTCGGCCGGCTGCGCAAGCGCAAGCGCGTCGCGGCCATGCATGAGAACCCGGAGGCGCAGATCATCCGGTTTCCCTTGAATCCAACCGACTTGAACCCAGGCGACGATCCGGAGCGGACGATGGCGCAGCGGCAGATTCTGAGGCTTGTCGAACGGGCGACCGACAGCCTCCCCGATGTCTATCGCACCGTCTTCGTCGCCCGCGTCATCGAGGGCCTGAGCATCGAGGAAACCGCCGATTTTCTCGGCGTGAGGCCCGAGACGGTGAAGACCAGGCTGCACCGGGCGCGAACGCTGGTGCGAAAGGCACTGGACGACGAGATCGGTCCGGTGCTGCTCGACGCCTTCCCCTTTGCAGGCCGGCGTTGCGAGCGGCTGACGCAGGCGGTGATGAAAAGGCTGGATTTCGAGCTCTAACTTCCCGGGAACGTTTCGACGCGTCCGGCATCCAATCTACCGTCAACCTCAAATGAAGCCCGAGGCAAGCGCCGTCGGGCAAAGGAGATGCCATGTTCATGCGATTAACCGCCGCCCTCGCCGCCCTTTCCTTCGTGAGCACGGCGCCGCTGGCGCTAGCCGCCGAAAAGCCCACCGATCCGCAGATCGCCCACATTGCCTATACGGCCGGCACGCTCGACATCGAAGCGGCCAAGCTGGCGATCAAGAAGTCCAAGAACAAGGAGGTCGTCGACTTCGCCAAAGACATGGAGCGCGACCACGAGGCGGTGAACAAGCAGGCGCTCGAGCTCGTGAAGAAGCTGAAGGTCACGCCCGAGGACAACGACACCAGCAAGGCCCTGACCAAGGCTGCGAAGGAAGAGGACGCCAAGCTGGCGAAGCTCAAGGGTGCCGCCTTCGACAAGGCCTATATTGAGAACGAAGTGGCCTATCACAAACAGGTCAACGGCGCGCTCGAAACCTTGCTCATCCCCTCGGCCAGCAATGCTGAGCTGAAGAGCCTGCTGGAGACCGGCCTCAAGGTTTTCCAGGGACATCAGCAGCATGCCGAACACGTCGCCGGCATGTTGAAATGAGGCCGCTTTTGCTTTGTTTTGAGGCAATTCCTGACGGAAGGCTACGGCGAAGTCGCTGCGCCCAATCGTTCCACACTTTTCCAGGAATTGCTCCGGTCACCCTAGCACTGGCGCTCATCGCATCGCCGGCGTTCGCGGCGTCGATCGAGATAACGATCGACAAGCTGGTCTTCTCGCCCGCAAACATTCAGGCCAAGGTCGGCGATACGATCGAGTGGACGAATAAGGATGTGATCGCCCACACCGCGACAGTGAAAGGCGGCTGGGACGTGATGATCCCGGCAAAGTCGAAGGGCAAGATTACGCTGGAGGCGGCGGGGACAGCGGACTATTTCTGCCGCTTCCATCCCAACATGAAGGGCCATGTCGAGGTGGCGCCCTAGCTATCCGAGAGCGAGGCGCGCGCAGCGCCTCGCTTGACCTTGCAGCAATCCCATGCCGAAAGCAGCCTCAGCGCCACGCGCCGCATTCGTACAATTTCATTCGGGCGAATTGCCGAACCGACTCTGCAAACCGTCGTAAAGGCTTGGCGCGATTGAGAAAGCCGAGGCCGCTGGCGGCGCGTCCGGCGCGGATCGCTGTGCAATAATATTCTCTTCAGCGGCGAATCTACGGATTGGTTTGGCTTTCAAATCCGCGGCTTCAGCGGCATTGCGGGCAACGCAATTCCACCTCTTCGATCCAGGGCCTGCCATGGCGTTTCGCCTTTTCGTTCCGATCCTTGCCGGTGCGACGCTTCGCGAACGGCTGCTTGCCTGCATCGGCGCTACCATCGGTATCGCGCTCACCGGCATGATTAGCGGGCTCGCCATGGGTAGCGGCCCGCTTGTGGCGATGCTGGTGGCGCCAATGGGCGCTTCGGCAGTGCTGCTCTTTGCCGTTCCCTCGAGCCCGCTGGCGCAGCCCTGGTCGATCATCGGCGGCAACACGATTTCGGCGCTGGTTGGCGTGACCGTGGCGCATTTTGTGCATGACACGGTGGTCGCCTCCGGCCTAGCGGTGGCGCTGGCGATCGCCGCCATGTCGTTCACGCGCTCATTGCACCCGCCGGGCGGCGCAGCGGCGCTTACCGGCGTGCTCGGCGGGCCGGCCGTCGCCGCCGCGGGCTTCCTGTTTCCCTTCGTGCCGGTAGCACTCAACTCGACCATCCTGGTTGCGCTCGGCTTCCTTTTCCACAAGCTGTCGCGGCGCAACTATCCCCATGTGCACGTGCCCGCCGCCCGCGGCCACGGCACCGCCGACCGGCCGCCGACCGAGCGCGTCGGCTTCCGGCCCGAGGATGTCGACGCCGCCCTCTCGGCGCTCGACGAGACCTTCGACATCGACCGTGACGACCTGGAGCGCCTGCTGCGCCAGGTCGAGTTGCAGGCCATGGTGCGCTCGCAGCGTACGCTGCTTTGCAAAGACATCATGTCGCGCGATGTGATCTCCGTGGCGGAAAAGGCGTCGGCCGACGACGCGCGCAAACAGCTGATCGACCACAACATCCGCACCTTGCCGGTGATCGACGCGGACGGACGGCTCTCCGGCGCGGTCGGTCTGCGCGAGCTGACAAGGGCGACCGACACGGTCAAAGGGGTGATGTCTAAGGCCGGCACAGCCTCACCCGACACCCCGGCGATGAGTCTGCTGCCGGTGCTGACCGACGGCCGCAGCCATGCCGTGGTGATCGTCGATGCCGAGCGGCGCATCCTCGGCCTGATCACCCAGACCGACCTGCTCGCGGCCGCCGCACGCCTGCAGCAGGCAGACAGGGCGCCGTTGAAAGCGGTGGCCTAAGCAAGGCCCTCACCCGGCAAGCCGGCTGCCAGGTCGAGACGCTGCCGCCGGTCATGTCGCCGCGGCGCCCTCGATCAGGCGGTCCGAAGGGACAGCGTCTTCAGGCCCAGGCTAGCCAGGCGGTGCCGGCAAGAAGCGTCACCAGCGTCAGCGGCAGGCCGACCTTAAAGAAAGCCGAGAAGGAAAGCTCCTTGCCGGCAGCTTTTGCCTGCTCGGCGACGATCAGATTGGCAACCGAGCCGAGCAGCGTGAAATTGCCGGCAAGCGTCGAGCTCATCGCCACGACCAGCCAGGCGCGCGCCGGGTTTTCCAGCCCAGGAACGAAGGGCCGGAGCGCCAGCACCGCCGGCACATTGCTCATGATGTTGGAAAGCACCGCGGTGAAGCCGGAGAGCCGCCAGACATCGTCGAGTCCGATGTTCTTGGCCCAGGCGATCATGTCGGGCGTGAGCAAGGTGCGCTCGGCACCCGCCACCACCACGAACAAGCCGGCGAACATGAAGAGCAGCGGTCCATCGATCTCGCGGTAAATGCGCCGCGGCTTGATTGCCCGCGTGACCAGCAGGAAGGCGCCGGCAATGAGCGCCGCCTTCGCGACGGGAACGCCGGCGAAGAAGGCGAGCGCCAGCAACACGCACATGATGGTGGCCTTCAGGACCTGCCCGGGCAGCATGCGGCCGCGATAGACTTCCGGGCTGAGCTCGGCAGGGCGGGAGAATTCGGCCCGGTAGACGATGCGCACGATGACGATGACGCAGAGCAGGCCGAACAGCGCCACCGGCGCGAGCGCCAGCGTGAAAGCCGGATAGGAAATGCCGGACAGCGCACCGATCACCATGTTCTGCGGGTTGCCTGTGATGGTGGCGACGCTGCCGCAGTTCGAGGCCGTGCAGGTAGCGATGAGGTAAGGCACAGGGTTGCGGTTGATGACTCGTGTGACGTGCACGACGATCGGCGCCATCACCAGGCAGATCGCGTCATTGACCAGGAAGGCCGAGAGCGCGCCGGTCAGCAGCGTCACCATTACCAAAAGCATGAAGGGCGCGTGGGCATGCTCGATGGCAAAGCCGCCGAGCGCCCGAAACGCGCCCGAGACCTTCAGATGCGCCACGACGATCATCATGCCGAGCAGCAAGGTTATGGTGTCGAAATTGATGGCTCTGTAGGCATCCTCGATGCCGATCGCGCCGATTGCGATCATGGCGGCGCCGCCCAGCAACGCGATGCCGGCGCGGTCGAGCCGCAGGCCCGGAATACGGCCGACGGCGACGCCGGCATAGGTGAGCACGAGGATGAAAAGCGCGCCCGCGCCGGTCCATGTCATTGCAAGAAGGTTCCCTTTGCGTGCCCTGATCCGTCGACGCATCGGGGCGGCACCACATTTAACAACGCCAGCGCAAAGGGAAAGCGCACAAGCGCGTGAAAGCCTTATGTCGCTTTCACGCCTTTCACATTCATAAACCCTAATGTAAAGAATAGTGAATTAACATATGTGACCGATAATCCAGGCGTTGGGGTCTAAACGGATGAACACGGTCGTTGAAGCGGAACATGGCGTCCCGTCACGGGAGGAACTGATGCGCCCGCAGGAATGCTCCCGCTGTCACGGGGCCAAGAAGGTTTTCGTTTGCGCGCGCTGGCTGAGCTCGAACGGCCATTGCTGCCCAGAGGGCACGCACCGGCTGAATTGTCCGGGACACAGTATCGTGTGCCTCGAATGCAGTGGGCGCGAGGGCTAGCGGGATTCGCCGATCTGCCGCCGGTCGACCGCAACGCTGCCGAATCCTGTTCTGTGGCAGCAATGATCATCTGCCTGCGATGCGCCCTGCGACGGCAAATGCTTCCGCTCCTTGCCGTAGTCGCGCTGATCGCCGCCTAGCCCGCCAAAACTCGCCGAAACGCAGATCGGGAACCGCGACGCCAGCCGCGAGGCAATCGCCCGGCGGCGAAGCTGAGGGACGCGCTGGCGACACTCCGAGGCCTGGTCGCATCGTGGGCCGTCAGATGCGGCCGAGCAACACCAGGATGATCACGATGACCAGGACGAGTCCGAGGCCGCCGCCGCCATAATAGCCGGTGCCGTAGAAAGGCCCTCCGCCTAAGCCGCTGAAGCCGCCAAGCAGGGCAAGAATGAGAATGATGATGAGAATCGTGCCGAGGCCCATGGTTTCTTCCTCTCTGACAGTGCGATCCCGCGCATTGCTATCGAGGAAGTGAACTCGCAAGCCGCGCGCATGTTCCGCCGACGTCGAAGCCGGCTTCTGCTTTCGGACGACACGATCGGTGGCTCAATCCGCTTGGAACCATTTCGCAGCCGGCAACGTTGGAGCCTGCCCATCCGGGCAATCTTGATAAGAAGGCAGGCAAATGGGCGTATCGATCCTTATCGGCATATTGATCACTTTCCTGGTGGTGATCCTGGTGCTTTACCTCGTGCAACGCCTGCCGCTCGATGCCCGCGCGCGCCAGATCGCGCAGATCATCGTCATCATCATCGGAATCGTTTCGCTGCTCAAATATCTTGCGGTGTTCTAGCCGCGATCCATATTCGACACCCGGAAACTTCAAAAACCTGGCGTCCCCATGAGAACCCTGTTGATTGCACTTGCCGCAGGCAAAATGTTGTGCGCCGGCCCAATGTTGTGCACCGTGAGCGCCGCCTACGCCCGGCCGGACACACGCGCGATGACTTGCGAGCAGACGCAGACGCTGATCAAAAGTGATCGTGCCGTGGTCTTGAGCACAGGCGCGGATACTTATGACCGATTCGTTCGGCAATTCGGCAATGAGTGCGACTGGCCGGAAGTGCCTGTGTCGACGACTGTTCCCACCAAGGACGGCGAGTGCCGCGTCTATCGGTGCGAGGAGCCGATCAACCTCCCCGACTGACCGTGCTTCTTGCACGCAGGCGTGGAACCATCGCAACTTGTTGCGGGTTTTAGCAGCGGGCAGCGGGACCTGCCGGGGCGAGCGAAATTGGCTCTGTGCATAGCCGCAGGAGGAACAGCAATGCCTGAAATCGCGCGCAGCGGGAGTTGCCTGTGTGGCGGGGTGCAGTTCCGCGTCACTGGGGAGCCGCTCCGGGTCGGCCTCTGTCACTGCAAGGACTGCCGCAAGACAAGCGGATCGGCCTTCCATGCCTACGCCGTATGGCCGCTAAAAGCGTTCGAAACCACCGGCATCACCAGCAGCTATGGCGCTCGGAGCTTTTGCCCCACCTGCGGAAGCCGCGTTCCGTTCGTTGGCGACGACGAGGCCGAAGTGACGATCGGTAGCCTGGACGTTGCGCCAACCGAAGGGCTGGTGCCGAGCTATGAACTCTGGATCGGACGCCGCGAGCCCTGGTTGCAGGCCCTGCCCACGGCGCGCCAGTTCGAGCATGACCGAATCGCCGATGATTCGGCCGCAAGCGCTGAAGCCGACCTGGAGCCGCGGCAAAGACTGGCTTAGGTTGATCTCTTGGCAGACTTTAGTCTGAACGACAGAAACCTTCAGTCTGGTGACGGCTTCGGACGTCCGGGAGGACGCCCAGCCGCGGATTGATATGCGCGGGCTTTTCTCGAAGTTTCGCGTTTTTCAACCACCGGTCGGTTTGCCAGTCAATCGGCTGACGCTAGCATTTAGATATGCTGCAAATATGAGGCGGCAAGCCGGCTTGGCTCCCTGCAGCAGCACGCAAAGAGTTTTATTCTTTTTACAAAATATAAGAATTTTCAACCATGCCTTTTGCGGAAATACAGCCTCTGGGGTTGTTTCGCCTGCTTGTCCGCCGCGTTTTCGCGTAAAACGCCAGGCGGCAGTTGCAACATCAAAGTGAAAATTCTTTCGGCTCGAGAAATTTTTCTTCGCCGTCTTTCCGGTTATATCAGCATGACATCCCCGAATTGCCAGTGGCAGCAAGTCTTATGACTTCCGGCCTTGTACAAAAGGCCATGTTTGTTTCTTACCGTTTTTGCGACATAGTGCTGCCAAAGCTTGAAACCGGACGGGGCGGTTTTCATGACGTCGGCGCCTGAACACGGCCGCAACATGCACATGCGGTATCCACCGATCGACGGGTTCTGGACCTGGGACATCAAGCGCGACCGCGTTTATGGCGACGCCAATCTTTCAGATTATTTCGGTCTGACACTCGATGAGTTCTCTCA
The DNA here is from genome assembly GCF_020165255.1 of Mesorhizobium sp. CA12. NCBI lineage: Bacteria > Pseudomonadati > Pseudomonadota > Alphaproteobacteria > Hyphomicrobiales > Phyllobacteriaceae > Mesorhizobium > Mesorhizobium sp. CA12. The sequence continues at coordinate 121,832 of NZ_JAIUHT010000004.1, read as the reverse complement.
TGGCGCTTCGCTTGAACGATGCATGCAAAGCATCGATCAGGACGATCGTTCACGGGTTCGGCTGGCGATCCGCAAGGCCGTGGAGCGCAGGTCCGCATTCAGGGAGGTCTATAGGGTCCATTCCGAAAAGATGGGGTTGCGCAAGATCCTGGCCGTCGGCCAATGCTATGTTGACGGGACGGGCGAGGCAGCGCTCTATCCCGGCTGGTTCGTCGATTTGACGGACGACGCCGCGTGCGAAGAGCAGGCGCTGCGCGAGATCCGCAACCATGTCGGGCAAGCCAAGGACCTAGCGCGGTCGATCGGACACGACCTGATGTCCTATCTCCTGGACAACATCGAGGAAGAGGTCGAGCAGCGGCTTAGCGCAAGGCTGGGGAGGCGAAGATCGTCTTGAAGCAGCTTTCGCCGATTGCTCGCGGGTCAATTTCGCTTGCCGCGCCGGCCGACTTCAGCCACGACCATGCGCGCAAAATGCGACTGGGGCGACCGGCGCTCTATGAGCTTGGCCCGCTCCAGGGCTGCATCGCCGTAAAATTCGATCAACACGCCGGCAGCCTTGGCGGCGTCGGCTTTCAATCGGCCGAAATCGGCTTGCCCGCTCTCGCTTGGGGGCTCGCTCCTGGCGATCACGTCAAGCATGGCTTGCAACTTGTCGGGAGTGCTGCCCTCGTCTTCGTGCATGGTCGCCATCCGATTGGGCGCGTAAAATATCGACATTTCCGCGCGATGTCCAACAGCTTCGTTGATCGGGCGTCCTCAGTGCAACCGAGTACAGCTTCACCGCGAGCGAGGCGATAATCTTCGTACAAGCATAGTGAGCCAAACTTACCGCACCGACATTTGGGGGCACCCATGGACCAGCCTAGCAAAATGGAAAACCTGCAATTTGCGCAGGGAATCCTGCGAGAACTTCGCCAGAAGGCGGAGGCCGATGGCGAGAAGCTTCTGACCTACCTGATCGACATGGCTTATCTCGAAGCCAGCGACCGCATCCGCGCCCACTGGATCGGCAACCACGAACACGAAGGCCGCCGAGCCAAGGGCTAAGGCCTGCCGGGCCGGGACAACCAGCCGGAACGCAAAAAAGCCCGCCATGCCTTCCGGCACGGCGGGCAGATCAAAGCGCGTGAAGACTATGTCAACACACCGCGGTCGCTGATTATGACGCGGCCGCCTGTTGACGAACCGGAAGCTTCCAGCCCGGCCGTGCGAAATGGCAGGTGTAGCCGTTGGGATAGCGCTCGAGATAGTCCTGATGCTCGGGCTCGGCTTCCCAGAAGGGCCCGACCGGAGCGAGCTCGGTGACGACCTTGCCAGGCCACAGGCCGGACGCGTCGACATCGGCTATCATGTCCTCGGCGATCCGTTTCTGTTCATCGCTGGTATAGAAAATCGCCGAGCGATAGCTCGCGCCGATATCGTTGCCCTGGCGGTTCTTCGTCGTCGGATCGTGGATCTGGAAGAAGAATTCGAGCAGCGTGCGGAAGCTGGTCTTGGCCGGATCGAAGATGATCTCGATTGCCTCGGCGTGGGTGCCGTGGTTGCGGTAGGTGGCGTTGGGGACACCGCCGCCGCTGTAGCCCACTCGCGTCGAGATCACGCCGGGCAAGCGCCGGATCAGATCCTGCATGCCCCAGAAGCAGCCGCCGGCAAGGACCGCGCGCTCGGTGGAAGAAGCCATGTCGTACCTCCTTTGGATTCTCCATAGATAGGCGTTGCACCTGGATTCTTCCAGCGGCTCAAGCGGGCCAACCGCTGACACCGGCATCTTGGTCCGGTGTGGACGATCCGCCGGTCGATGTCTCGATGCCCGCGCGGCTTCGGCCCGCCGCGATCAGGAATCCGGCGTTTGTTTGAATCTTCGCACGACCACCTCGAAAACGATGTCCGAGATCCACATTGCCGAGACTCCGATGAGGAAGGCTGCGGCGAGCGTGGTGGTGTCGTCGGCGGCGGGAATTGGCAGGCCGCTTGCCCGGACCCAGGCGACGACAGGCAATGTCAGATAGGCGGCGGCCAAGGCGCCGCAGATGGGCGAGGCAATCATCTCGCGCAGCTTGTAGCGATGGCGCGACAGCGCCCGCAGCACGCCGCCGGCGAGCCCCGCTGCCACGACCTGGCCCTTGATGCCGAGAAGATCGAAGATGTCATGCATCACGGCCTCCAGCCGCAGAGTTTTTCGCCCTTGCGGTTGTGCGCAAGCAGCGCCCTCGCCTCCTGGTCGGACAAGGCATCGACCGCGCTGGCAGAGAGGCGCATCGGCGGCGCGACGGCGCAGAAGCTGCCCCTGGCCGTCGTGCAGCCGGCGAGCGCGGCGACGATGGCGGCGACGATCAATCCCTTGCCCATGATTTCAGCTCCTTTCTGACCGCGTCAGCCGGCAAAGCGCCGACATCGTTGTCGACCTGGTCGGCGGCATCCCGGGCCGCGGCCTCGGCGTCGGCCTGCTTGCTGCGCTCAGCCCTTGCGCCTGCGAGGCGCTGGCGGAAGCCCCAGCCGAGCGCGCCGACAAGGCCGGCGCCGATCGCCAGGATTGACGGATTGGTGAGAAACCACGCCAGCAGCGCGCTCATAGCAGCGCTCCGATGAGAAGCCCGGCGATAAAGCAGGCGGCGCCGATGACGACATACGGGCTGGCGGCTTCGATACAGGCGGTGAGCAGACCTTTCAGATTTTCCATGGTCAATGCTCCCAGCCGAAGCGGCGCGCGAGCAGATGCCACCACTCGGCCGCGGCGGCGATGGCAAGACCGAGGCCGGTCTCCAGCGCCATTTGAATGTCGGGATCGGCGGAGAATGCCGAGGCGTCGTCGGCGCCCAGAAGGCCGCGCGCGACAAGCACGCCCGCGCAATAGCGCAGGGCGACGCGGATGATGACGGCAATCATTGGCAGAGCACTCCGAAAAGATTGCAGGAAAGATGCGCGGTCCAGGCGGTGAGCGAGCCGAGCGCCAGCGTGATCAGCGCGAAGACGCCGGCTGCCTTGGCAGCTGATGCGGATTTGTGTGGCGCAGCGGGCGCCTCGCCGGCGGCAGGCAATCCGGCGCCGGCAGGGGTTGCGGCTAGCGGGACATCATCGGGGGATGCAGGCCCCGGCGAAGCGGATCCCTCAGTCGCCGACGGCGCGGCCGACATCAGCAGCGCCTGCCGGCGCACGGAGGCGACTCGGGCGCTCCAGCCCCGGCCGAAGCTCGGCCAGGTCGACAGTTTTTTCAGGAAGGCGAGCCGCGCGTCGCACAGCGCATCAATGACGACGCCGGCAGGTTTTGCCCTCATCGCCGCCAGCGTGGCCGGGCCAATGCGGCCATCCTGAACAACACCGAGCACACCCTGAAGATACTTCGCAGCCCTGCCCGGCCCGCTGTTCACGGCGAAGTCGAAGAGCGCGTAGTCGATGCCGCCGGGGAGCTGAGCGCCCATTACAGCATCCCAATAGAAACGGCGGTAGACGGTGGCGACTTGGTTATCCGAGATGGCGCGCAGATCGGCCTTCGTGGCGTCTGCTTTGACGTAGCGGCGGAAATTGGCGAGCGTGACACCCTTCATGGTCGCACCGCCGGGATCGGCGGGATTGTCGGACCAGCCGCTTTCAGAGGTGAGAACGAGCGAAAGGGCACGCGCAAAGTTGCGGTCCATGGGGGTTCCTTTCCGCTGGGAGCGAGCCGGATCAAAGTGATTTGTGGTGGGGTGTTATGAGTTCTGGTTGCGTTGGCCGCTGCCAAAGCCTAGATAAAACGGATGCTCACTAATCCATTTTTGCTTACCGCAACCGCAGTGATAGCAGTAATAATAGTGGCCGCTATCGTGTCGTTGCGGCGGTCCAATGCAAAGTCAAAGCTCCAGGCGGGCGACCTGGATCTGTTGCAAAAGTTACCTCAGCAGATACTATCTGGCGGTGCCGTCCGGGACTGGTTGAGGTTGTCCGATGCCGGTTTCGTCGATGCTATTGATGTAGAAGGAGACCTCGGCCCAAGCTATCTTTTTGTGCTGAGCGATAAGGGCCGACAAACCCTGCAAGCGGCATCTAGACCTTGAAACGAGCGCGGGTTATCTGTCGAATGGATTCCATTTCACTATGTGTCAGGGCTTTGCTTGTCCAGAAAGCCGCGCAAGCTATCTGACTACCGTTCGCCAATGGGATCAGGTTGTTGCCGCCGCAGCCAAGCTGAAGTGTGAACGTAGCGTTACCGGTAGCCGGCGACGAATAGGTCGACGTAAAGCTCTCCTGTGTCCCATTGGTATTAACGAGACACCCGTTCACTCCAAGTGCTTCGTTCATAGACAGCCCTAGAAAGTTCCATGAGCCCGCGACGATGACGGTTGTGCTTGATATGGTGAGGGGGCCATTGCCGGCGTTGCGGATATATAGAGTCCCCCTTCCAAGGCTGTCATAGCCATAGCGGACGCCGGTGTTGCCGGTTGTGCTACCGAGGGTGCCGAAAAGAGCGTTAGCCCAAGTGGCGTTGTTGAACCAAAACGCAGCAGACCACAAGGCATTATCTTTGTGCATACTCTGAACCCAAGGTGGGTTTGAAGCAGCCAAGGTGAAGTAGTCGGCACCATCAAGAGTGAAGACTTCACTAAGCGAGCGCCTGCCCGCTGTTCCGCCAAACGTCGGATCGGAGGTCTCCGATGACGACGTTGCACCAAGATTAAAGTTGATGCCGTTTCCCGAGACGTCGGTAAAGACTTGGCCACTTCCTGTATAGCTTTTGATATCCCCGCTATCGACCACGAGGCCAAGGCTGGTAGCGAGGCCGACCTGTCGCAGCGCGTCATAGAAGGTCGGGTTTTGCTGACTTGCGGTGAGAGGAGTTAGACCAAGCAACATCAGATGCCCAGCCCGAGGACCGACTTCAGTTCGCTGATCGAGACGCCGGATCCCGCCAGCATAGCACCCACCTTCTCCTCTGCCGTCGGCGGTTCCGGTGGCGGCGGGGTATCCTCGACCTGGTAGACCTGTTGGATCACTTCACCGGTTTCCACATAGGACGGTGCGCCGACGACCTGTTTTCCTTCCGGCACTACGAACGGCACGGCAATCCTGCCGCCCACCGCCTCGACTTCGTCGATCGTCCAAAGGCCCTGGTCGTAGAAGCCGCGCAGGCTGTCGCCGTTCATCTGGATTTCGACAGGATAAGGATCGCATGGCGTCTCCACTTGCCGGCCATCCCCGTAGATGGCGGTATAGGTACCGACCATCTGAGTCACGATCGAGGAGGCGTGCCACTCCTGCCAAACGTCATTGATCTTGCGAACGAGAAGGGACATCGGGTTCTCCTGTTAGGTTCTCAAAACGCTGGTGATGACAAGGCGGCTCGCCGTGTCGACAAAGCCGGCCAGGAAGACGGTTTCCGTCGTCTGGATGGTGATCGGAAAGCTCTCGACGCCGGCCGCTGGCACAAGATTTGCGCTTAGGCTCACGGTGCGTGCGGACGTCACGGCGGTGATCTTGAGTACGAAGCCGAACTGGGGCACCGCATTTGTCGGATTGCCGATCGTCACGTTCGTCGACGCAGCCAATGAAGCGTTGTTGCCAAGCGACATATCCCACGAGACCGACGCGCCGGACGTAAGTGTCTGGTAGGCTACGGTCGACTTTAATGCGGCCGCCGTGAGAAGCTTGTTTGCCGTGCCGAGCTGGAATTCGCTGTTCGAAGCGATCGCCGCCGAAGCGAGCATGGCATAGGTCACCAGCCCGGCCGGCACCATGCCTGCCGTCAACTGGCCGAAACCCAGCGCCGAGGACACGCGCCGCAGCAGAGTGTCATCCGACCCGGCCGCGATATCCGCGCGCGTGCCGCTCGAATTGGCCGATCGGCCGAGGACCGACACCGCAGCGCTGTCAGCCAGGGTGTTCAGTGCTATGGCGTTCGCCGGCGGGCTGAAGGTGCCGGTGAAAGAGGCATTGGCTTTCGGCGCCAGGCTTGCCACCGCTACGCCGCTGTCCTTCACCAGTTTGCCCGTCGTGCCGTTGAATGTGGCGATGTTGTCGGCCGCGGCCGAGGCCGGTCCTGCCACCAGGCTTCCCACTGCCACCCCACTGTCCTTACCGGCCTTCCCCGTGGTGCCGGCGAAGGTGACGATGTTATCGGTCACCGAGGAGGCCGGGCCCGTGAAGTCACCCACGCCGGTGCCATCCGCGCCCTTGTCGCCAGCGCGGGTGAAGATCAGCCAGATGCCGTCGGTGCTGGTCGGCAAGGTGCCGGCGCCGCTGACATAGGCGAGCGTAAGCTTCCGATAGCGTGTCGCGGCCATGAGATCGTCACGCAGCTTCACCACTTGGCCGTTCTTTCGATGAAAAAGCCTGAATTCCTCAAACCATGCGTGAAGGGTGGAAAACACCTTGAAGCGGCCGGACTGCATGCGGTCGAGCATTTCCATCAGCCCGGCCTCGACCGAAACCGAGCCGTCGGCGAAGCGGGCGTGGCTGGTCAGCATGTTCAGCCCGTGGGCGGCATATTGCATTGCCAGCGCCACGCCGGCGCCTTCCAGCGTTTCGCGCCGGCCGTCGCGCGGCCATGCGAAGGGCAGCCAGTCACCCCAGGCCTTCAGCGCCAGCGCCTGCATGGCCGGCGTCTGCTGGGAGGCGCGATGCGCCTTCGTAACGTAAACGACATCCGCCTCCGTATCCCAGGCAAGCTCGACGGCAGCGGAAGGGTGGTCCCAGCCGAAATCGAGTGCGCCGATGCGCGGCCACCAGCGCGGCAATTTGAACGGCTCGCAGGCGATCAGCTCTTCAGCCACCGGGAAGATGCGCCCGGAACCCAGCACCGGAATGCCCTTCGCGCGGGCTTCGCGCTCGTGCTCGGGATAGGCCGCGATGATCTCAGCGCGCTGTTCGGACGAATAGTGCCCGGCATCGTCGATGGTCATGAAGGTGACGTGTCGGGACATGGCAAACCTTTCCCTTCTCCCCTTGTGGGAGAAGGTGGATCGGCGCGCAGCGCCGAGACGGATGAGGGTGTTCCAGCGGAGAGACGCGCTGGCATTCCCTGGAGCACCCCTCATCCGGCCGCTTCGCGGCCACCTTCTCCCGCAAGGGGAGAAGGAAAGAACTTCACGTCGCGATGTCGTTGACCGGCGCCAGCGGCGCGGGAAGCGCGGCCTCGCCAAGGCCACGGCGCAGCTCGATCTCGATGTCGCGGCAGATTTGCGAGATCGGCACGTCGTTGGCGTTGCCCTCGAACGGATTGGCGCTGCTTTCGCCGACCAGGTCCAGCGACATGTAGACCCAGCCCAGCAGCGCGCTGAACGGGATGGTCAGCCAGATCGAGATCCAGCCGAGCACGCCGCCTAGCTTGGCCATGTCGGCAAAGACCGGAACAACGCCGAAGGGCAGCAAGGTGCAGAAGATGATCATGAACATCGAGCTCACGATCGCGTATTGCCGGGGATAGGGATTGTTCTTGATGCGATCGCAACGCGCCTGCTGGTCCTGCAAGTCGCGTATCAGCTTGATCAGCTCGGAGTAGACCTGCGTCGGAACGGCTGAACTCTTCAACAAGCCGTTGACCTCGGCCAATTGCCTGTCGAGAAGCTCTATCGCCGGCTGTGGCGATTTCAGCACGCTTTCGGCTTCCTCGCCCAGCAACCTACGCAGTTCCTCGGCAAGCGAGGTCTTATCCTCCTGGATGTGATAGCGCCGCCGCCGGAACTCGATGTTGGCCGCTTTCGCCAGCGATTCCCAGGGCATCGGCCGCCGCAGCGAAAAGCGCAGCGCCGTCAGCCAGGCGAGATGACGGTAGATCAGCTGGCGGGCGGTGGCAGCATCCATGAAATCCCGGCAGAAGCCGGACAGCATCCGGCTGCTGGCGGTGATCTGCGAGAAGGCCTGCAGAGCCTCGTTGGCGCGGGTGAAGACCTGCGAATTCTTGAATCCGGCGACGAGCGACACCGTGGTGCCGAGCACCAGCACGACCGACCACGGCACCGAGAAGCCCGCGGTCGCCGGAAGGCGGTAGGCGGCGATCGCCAACCCGCTCACCACGACCATGTAGATGACGCTGCGCCGCGACCAGAGCGCGAAGTCCAGCAACCTGTAAGAACGGCCTACATACATTCCTGGAATCCCTTACGGCATGCAAGTCGCGCGACCGCGCGTTCGCGCACCATAAGCGGTGGAAATCGTTTTGACAGGGCCTACGGCAAGCTCCAGTTCGTCGCCCCCACGCAAGTGAGGGAGAGATGGCGCGGCGAAGCGGCGACGGAGTGGTGGCAGCGCCGGCCTTCGATGCAAGAGCGGAAAGCTATTCGTAGAGCTTATCGCCCTACGAAGCCCCCCTCTCCGGCCGCTGCGCGGCCACCTCTCCCCCGCCTTGCGGGGGCGAGGAACCCAAGTCCTGAACCGCCTCCGCGCTCAAAAACCGCAACACCACGTCGCTCATGCCGAGCAGCGGCGTGAACGTGACGATCGTAATGCCATCCATGGCATTCGTACGGGTGAGGCCCTCGGAATAGATATCCAGCGGCGGTTCCTCGTCAAACCAGACGCCGTGCAGCGTCTCGCCCTGCCATTTCTCGCGGCCTTTTTCGTAGCTCTTGAAGGAAAGCACGCTCTCGCCGGTCTGCACATCGCCGCCACCGCCCCAGCGCACGACGACGCTGTCCAGCGCTCCCGGCGCGCCGCGGCCCATTACCGTGTCGGCGATGGCATCGGCCGGGATCATGCCGGTGCCCCACTCGCTTTGCTGCTGCGGCGGACCGACCAGCACGCGCTGCGGATTGTCGCGCGTGCCCTCGCCGGTGACGCCGGCGGCCCAGAGCCTGACGGGTTGGCCGAACACCTTGCCCTTCCACCAGCCCGGATAGCGACCGGTGAGGTGCATGGCCCATTCCGCGCCCCCTGCCCTGGTTTTGCCGAGCTGGTTTCCGGCCATGAACAGACGCTCGCGGTGCGTCGCGCCTGCCGAATGAAATTCGGCCTGCCGCTTGTATGGCGCGTAGGCTGCAAGAAGGTTACGGCGACGCCTACGGTCCATCTCCTCCAGAAGCGCCAGATAGGTTTGCATCGCTGTCCAGGAGCGGCCGGAGGCTCGCTTCGAGGCCGCGGATACGGCTGCGGATCTCCTCATCGCTCAATTGCCCGAGGCTGGTTTGCTTGGCATCGACACGTTCCGAGAAATCCTTGGCCGAGAAGTCCTTGGGTAGCAGCGTCAGCACGACCTTCAGATACTGCTCGGGTTTTTCGGCGCGCACCGCGGCGATGACGCCGGCGCCATGGACGCGGAAATCGGCGCGAAGCGCGGCGGCGAAATCGTCGACGAGCGTCCTTCGCGAGCGCTTGGGGCGGGGGGACGGAGCGGCAGCGGCTTTGGTAGCTTTCGGCTTTCGCCTCGCCGGCTTCGCGCCGACGGGCTCGCGGCGTCTGTTTTCGTCAGCCATGGGTGACAGAATCCGATGGCGCTGCTTTCGCCGCCTTCGCCTTGCGGACCTTGCGGGCCGGCTTCCTGCGCGGCCTTGCCATGGCCGGCCTAGCGGGCCGGGCATCGGCGGACGGCGCGGCCATTGCCTTCAGCCCCGCCGTGGCTGTGCGGACCGCAGCCGGGCCGAGGACTTGGCGCGGGAAACCGAAACCGGCGACGGCTTCATCAAGGCAACCGCGAACCATACCGATGCGCACGCCCGGCGCGACCTGCTCGAAACGGCCCGAGCGGTGCGGAAGGCTTGTGCCTTCGAATTCGCCGATAGCGCTGACGATCTCGGCGCCGTCATCGGCGGTGACGATGGTGGCATAGCGTGGCATCTGGGCCTCCAGCAGAATGTTGAAAGCGCCGCAGGACAGGGAAGGCGCCGCCAGCGCTTCGAAAGAATGGATGGCGCGAAAAACAAAAAACCCGCCGGCGGCGGGTCGTTGGCGCAAATCAGCACCATGGACAAAATAGTAGCATAGCTGCCTTCATGAGGCAATAGCTTCTAGGTACATTTTCCTAAATTTCTCAAAATACCGGCAGCAAAGCGCCCTGTGCGCCACACCTATCAATTGAAACGCCGGGCCAGATCGCGACGGCGGCGATAGCCCAGAACGCGGGTACCGCCGGAAATGACGGCACGGGCCGTTACCGTCGAGCCGAAGACGCCGGCCGCGCCGTCGCCTGACCAGGCCGCTCCGCCCGATACCGGCACGACCGGCAGCATCACAGGCGGCGACATGAATTCGAACGCCGACAAGAACTGCGCGAATCATCCGCAGGGCGCAATGGGCGATGCCAACAACAGCACCGCCACCACGGTGCAGCCGAACGTGAACGACAACAACTGCGGCAAGTAACTGCGGCAAGCAAGGGCATCGGGCTTGGACCAAGGGCCGTGGAGTTCGCTTCGCGGCCCTCGTCTTTTGGTCTGGCGGCGCGCCTGCGGAAAACCGCGGGGGAACAATGGCACGGCTCGGCCGTTCGTTCCCAGGAGGCAAAAAGGAGAGACCGATGGCAGACAATGACACCAGCACCACCAATTCAGCCAACGGCAACGCGAAAACCGCCGCCGCGCGCGCCACGCGCAACCGTCCCGCGTCCCGCAGCAGCGCACGAGCCTCGCGGGCATCGGAAGACGCGATGAAGAAGCAGATCGCCGAATTGAAGCGTGAGGTGAACCGGCTGAACCGCACGCTTTCCGAACAGGCCGGGGAAGCCGCAGAGACCGCGCATGGCTGGTATCGGGGCGCGGCCGACCGGGCTTCGAACCTCTACAGCGGCGCCTCTGACCGCGCGTCGCGCGCGGCGAGCCAGTTGCGCAGCCAGGCGCAGAGCGTTTCGGAGACCGTGCAGCAGAACCCCGGCACCTTCTCGACCGCGATGTTGATCGGCGGGCTGGTCGGCTTGCTGGCCGGCATGGCGATCAGCCGAAGCTCCGCCCCCGAGCCGGACTGGCTGCATCGTTGGCACAGGTAGACATTTCCGGCCCGGCTAGAGAGCCGAGCTGGAAAACAATAGTGAGCGAGGGTTGCTTTGCGGCAACCGCGCGGAAAGGCCGGGCCGTCGCGCCCGGCCTTTTTCTTTCCCCGCCGGCTTTTTAGTTTTCGAGGTTGTGCTGGGGCCCGCTCTGTTTCGGCGGCCGTCCCGGGCTGGTCATTAGCCGGTGCTTATGGGATCATTCCCTAAGGGGAATCGCGGAGAGCAGGCATGGACAAACCTGCCATGGCATCCGTCTTTCGGATGCGGCATGTGCCAGCAAGCATTTCGGGCGTTCGCAGCCTGGGCCGGGGCCAGGCCGATCCGATCTTCCATTCGAGACCGCTCGGCGAAGCGATCCGCTTCATCGCCCAGGCCGAGGGCCAATATGACCTCAGCGCCGTCGCTGTCTTCTACGGTGACCGCCAGACGCCGCCGCTCGGCAACCGCGAGATCAGGCGGCTTTGGAGCGAATATGGAGAGCGGTGGATGGAGGCCTAAGCGAGGCTCGCGCATCTCCGGATCGTAACCCCGGCTCGCGCGTTTCACCCCGGTCAATGGGAGCAAAAGCCATGAATGTCGCCAATCTGCAGCTCGAGGGCCTCCTGATGGCCGTCGCTTCGGTCAACCAGGTGCTGGTGCGCAAGGGCGTGCTGACGGTCGAGGAGATCGACATCGCACTGCGCAAGGCGGAGGCCAGCGAAACCAGCGAGGAGCGCTCGGAAGGCATGTCGGCCTCGAGCCGCGACGCCGTCAACTTCCCGATCCGGCTGCTCGAACTCGCCAACCAATGCCAGCCGGAGGCCGACATGCCGTCCTTCTCGAAGCTGGCGCGCATGGTCGGCCAGATGAAAGAGCCGTATAACGATCAGATGTGAGCATGTGGGAAGGCGCCTTGTCTTGAAATGTTGACGCCGCCTCTCATCCGGCCTTCGGCCACCTTCTCCCCGTAGAAACGGGGAGAAGGAAAGTTCACGCCCTGCCCGGCCAACCCTGCTTGACGGCCAGCACGCTGCCCGGGCCGTGGACGGCAGCGTAGAGCAGCCCGGCGGCGAACGGGAAATGCGACATGAAGGCGCCAAACTCGGCCTGGTTTCCGGCCCAGTGCGACGGGCCGTGAAAGGCGAAGCCGAGGAAGGTGACGTAGACGGCGCCGATCAACGACAAGGGCGTCAGATAAGCGCCGGTGAGGAAGGCGATCACCAGCAACGCTTCGAGGATCGCCGCGCACCAGGCCAGGAACAGCGGGAACGGGAAGCCGGCGGCCGCGATGTAGCCTGCGGTGGCGCCGATATCCATCAGCTTGAAGGCGACGGCCATCGCGAACATGGCGGCGAAGATCAGGCGGGCGATGAGAATGGCGGCGGTCTGCCAGGTCGACTGCATTTCCACGATGTCCTCCGGATTGTTGAAGCGGTTGATGCCCCAAGGACGGGCGGAGAGAGATGGTTCCGACAGGCGCCGGAAAAATTGTTTGGCGGGGCGCCACAACTTTCTCCTTCTCCCTTGTGGGAGAAGGTGGATCGGAGCTTCAGCGCCGAGACGGATGAGGGGTGTTCCAGCGGAGTGAAACGCTGGCTTTCCCTGGAACACCCCTCATCCGGCCGCTTCGCGGCCACCTTCTCCCACAAGGGGAGAAGGAGAAAGTTGCGGCGGATGGCTGATCGAATCCCGAACGGTGCCGTATTCGGCGCCCCAGCGGTCCGTCATGGCGCAGCGAATGTCCCAGAGCTCGGGGAAGAAGCGGTGGCGGGCGCCGCCTTCGAGGATCTCCACCGGCCTGCCTTTCAGCGATTTCGCGCCGAGCCCGATCGAGCGGTGGATCAGATAGAGGTGATTGGCGCGGAATTTCTGGAACAGCTCGTCGAACTCGACCAGCGCCTCGGCGACGACGTAGGAATCGCCGTGGTCGTAATGCTCGTCATAGATATCCTCCACGGTCAGTCCGCGGCCGTCGAGATAGGCATGCCTGAAGGCCCGCCAAAGGTCCGGCGGCAGGCGCAGCAAAAGCTTGTAGCCCGGCGATTCCTGGCCGCTGCCATTGCCGAGCTGCAGGCGGATCTGCTGATACTCCTTGGGCGACATGGTCTCCAGGAGGTCGAGCTGCGCCGTCATCATGCGCATCAGCCGGTGTACGCGGCCCATCAGCGTGACGATGCGATGCGTGTCCTGTTTCTCCAGATAGTCGAGGACGTCAACCAGCGTGTAGGCGATGAGCTTCATCCACAGTTCCTCGACCTGGTGCACGATCTGGAACTGCAGCTCGTCGGCGTTGACCATGTCGGAGAGCGGTTTTTGGCAGGCGAGCAGCTGATCGCATTTCAGATAGACGCCGTAGTCGCGCATCTCGGGGGCCTCGATGCGGGCGTGGTAATCGTTCTTGTCCATGGCTTCTCCTCCTCGCGGCAGGTTTTTCGACCGGGCGACAAGGATAGCGCTCTCGGCTTGAACATTGTTCCTTTCTGTTATCCAAATGACGTTGAATGAAGGACGATCGTCGACATATCCTGTCATATTGGAGAACGAATGACGCTGGATGCTCTCGACCGCAGAATAGTCGCCGCGCTTGAGCGCGACGCACGCATCTCTTTCGGCGAACTCGCCGAGGAGGTCGGCTTGAGCAAGACGCCTTGCTGGAAACGGGTGAAGGCGCTGGAAGAGGCCGGCGTTATCCGCGGATATTCGACCCGCATCGACCCGGCCAGGATCGGCTTCGGCATCGAGGCCTTCATTCAGGTGTCGATCGACTTCGAGCTGTCGGATGCCTTCGAGGCGGCAGTGAAGAAGCACCCGCTGATCCGCCGCTGCTACGCCACCACGGGCGAAGCCGACTATCTGCTCCAGATCGTCACCGTCGACATGATGGCGCTCGACCGGATGCTGCGCGAGGAACTCAGCCGCCTGCCCGGCGTGCGCCGCACGGTAACTTCGATGGCGATGCGCGAGATCAAGGGCGACATCTCGTTCGCCGAGGCGGCGGCGCGTGCGCTGAGGGGATAAGGCGAGCGCCAAATTGAGACGTCGGCTCGACGGTATCCCTGTCGGCAATCGAGCCGTGGACGCGGGCCGCGCAGGCCCGCGCCGCATGGTGTCTTTATGGCGACGCAAGGCGCGATCTACTGGTTGGAGGACGCGTGACGAGAATATGGGAGCCTGATCACGGCCGGCTCCCGCTCCACCTTTTCCTTCTCAGCGTCGGCCTTGCGTTTCGGGCATTCCTCGAAATCATGGTCGCGGCCGCCGCAGTATGAGCAGCACTTGGCCGGGGTGTCGGGGTTAAGCATCGAGACCATTCCCAAGAATGCACCAAAACGCTTCCCGTTGCAGCAATCGCGTGAAGACGCTGCAATGGCCGCTCAGCCCGATGCCCAGACGCCGCAGTAGCAGGAGCTCGCCGCTTGCGCGGCGGGCTCCCGCTCAATCACCGCTCACGCATGAGCGTGGGGATGACGGAAGTCCCAGACAGCCCAGGCCGATGCCGCGACCACCAGCACGCCGAGAACGACATGCGTGGCCATGACATACGTGTCAGCCGCGAAGTGTAGCAACCAGGGCGACACGATCAGCCAGAGCCCGAGGACGACGTTTACCCATTCTTCCCATTCGGCGAACACCGAGAGCGTCGCGAGCGCCAGCGCGCCGAGAAGAACGCCGACAATCCAGGCGTTCCACGCGGGCACCGTCGCTGCGGTGAATCCGATGACCCATGGTGAGATGAACAGGCAAATCGCCAGGATCAGGGTGATCCAGTCCTGACTCTTTCTTGCTTCCATCAGTTTGCTTGGCATGACAACCTCCATAGACGAAGCTTGACCAAAGCAACTGTATCCGCGTGGACATTGCACGCTTAGCGATTGATGTAATTACGTTTCTATCAGGCTGCAAGTGGCGGGCGGGCAGGCCCGAAACGCGCGTCGCCGGCGTGGGACGGCAGAAATCCCGCCGCCTGCCGCTCAGACGCTGAAGTCGGTGTCGCCCTCTGCCCCGAGCTGCGGAACGACGATTGCCTCGAGCGGCGCGTCGAGCGTCCATTTCACGCTGCCGGGCGAGCGTTCGAGGCTTGAGGAACCGCTCAGCGACTGCGGCGCCACCCGCTGCAGCACCACGGTGCCAAAACCCTTGCGCTCACTCGTCTTCTGCTCAGCTCCAGCGGCCGTCGCGCCGGATGTCTCGTGCCACAGAAGATGAAAGCGCCGCTGCGCTTGGGGGCCGGGCTCGACCTGCCAGGTGATTTCGATACGGCCGCCTTCGCCCGCCAGCGCGCCATATTTGGATGAGTTGGTGCCCAACTCGTGGAAGGCCATGCCGAGATTCTGCACGGCGTTGGACTGCAGCGTCAGGAGCGGTCCGGAAAGCGAGATGCGCTCCTCATGGCCGAAAGGCTTCAGATGCTCCTGGATCAGGTCGAACAGGCTGGCGCCGGCCCATTCGGAGGTGACCAGGAGATCGTGCGAGCGCGACAGCGCCATGATGCGCGAACGGATCAGTTCCTCGAACTCGCCCGGATCGGTGGAGCGCTTGCTGGTTTCCCTGATCATCGACAGGATCACGGCGAACTGGTTCTTCACGCGGTGATTGACCTCGCGCATCAAGAGCCGGATGCGGCGCTCGCTTTCCTTGGCAGCGCTGATATCGCGGGCGATCGTCGAGGCGCCGATGATCTCGCCCGCATTGTTCTTGATCGGCGAAATCGTCAGTGAAACGGTGATCAGCGAGCCGTCCTTGCGCCTGCGCACCGTCTCAAAGCTCGGAATGCGCTCCCCCTTGCGGATGCGGCCGATGATCTCGGTTTCCTCGTCTTGCATATGCTCTGGGATCAGCATCAGGATCGACCGGCCGATGGCCTCTTCGGCGGTATGGCCGAACATGCGTTCGGCCGCGTGGTTCCAGTCGGTGATCACGCTGTCCAGAGTCTTGCCGACGATGGCGTCGTAGGAAGAATCGACGATCGCGGCCAAGCGCGCATCGGCGTTCGGATCGTGTCGGAACGTCCCCCCGGGATTGGTCATGGACGGTAATTAGGGCCGGCCGAGGTCAAGGCAATCTGCCGCGAGCGAGCGTGCATCTGCTCAGGGTTTCGAGTCGCTGGAGCCATCTGCGACCTTCCGATCCAGCGATATCACGCCGAAATCCTGCGACTTCGCGCCCAGGTCAGCGGTCAGAAACCCATCGGACGCCAGCCCACGGCGCAAAAGCTCGCGCACGGCGGCCGAGCGGCTTGGCATGCGTTTTTCGAAACGCCAGTTTTCCAGCGCCGCCAATTCCTCGTCGGTCAGCATGATCTGCAACCTTTGCGGCCGTTCAAGCTCAACCACTTCCGCCTCCATCCGAGCCGAATACCGGGAGTTAGTATGTGCCTAACTGTGAGTAGAAATAGGAAGCGGCTATAAGGCGTCAAGAGGGGATGATTTGCCGACTGGCAATGAAGCAAACGATGCTAAGGATGCGGTGAAACCGCGTTTGATATACTTTGCTAACCGGCTGATTTATTTATTGTTTTTAAGATTTGTGTATTGCCAACCGCACTGCTCCAGCGCATGGTTGCAACAGAGGGATAGACCCCCGCGAAAGGAGGGTTTTCCAATGATGCGAGGATTTTCCAACCGGCTGCGCGACGACTCTCACTGCAAGGTCCAGCAGGCCCTGCGGATCGACGGGATCGTCAACATTATCCGGGTTGCGGAAGAAATCAGGCTCAAGAACCTCGCCGAGAACATCGCCCGCGAGGACATAGAAAGCCTGGTGATGCAAATCGCCCAACTTTACGGGGCGGCGATCGAGTTCGACGACCAGGCCTTGACGGCGCTCGATCTGCCGGAAGCCACGGGCGGCGACAACCGCAACGACCTCGAAAGGGCCCTGTGGGAGCACGCGCTGCCCGACGCGCGGCTCGATTTGCTGCAGCTAGACGAATAGCGGGGCGACGCCGGCAGCAGCCGGGTGCCCCCAACGCCGCTCAGTCCCTGGCGGCCAACTCGCCCAGAATGTCGAGCCCCGTCTCATACCGGTCCGGCGCAACGCCCGCCTGATGAGCTTGCCACAGATTGTCGCGCAGGTCGGCTATCTTAACCGGCAGGGCAAGCTCGTTCGAGGCGGCGCGGAAAATGAAACCCTCCTCGCTCTCGTCCATGCGCCTGGTCAGCGCATCGACCGCCGCCACCACCGGCAGGCCGAAGCCGGCGCCGTGCAGCCGCTCGAGACTCCAACCCTCGCCTTTTTCGACCACGTCATGCAGATAGGCAACCGTCTTTTCGTCCAGCGTTTCGACCGCATCGGCAACCCGTCTCAGATGTTCGATGTAGGGTCTGCCGGTCTTGTCTTTCTGACCCCGATGGGCCTGCTCGGCGATTTTGGCGGCTTGGTGAAGCATGGTCCTTCCGATCTCGTCACGATAAAGCCCGTCCCGGCGAGGGACGGCCGAGGCGGGCTTGCTCGGGTCGGAACCCGGTCCGGATGACGGGCCTTCGGGGAAACTGCGCGCCATCCCTGCCGCAAGAACCTCGGCACCGGCCTAATGTTCCAACGCTGCCGGATTTTTGAGGATGCGCCATCCCCAATCCGCGCCACCCGTTCCAGGCGGGATGCCAGCAGGAGGCGCGTCGCTGAAATGAATTCAGACGACACGCTTTAAGTCTTTGTTTTGATGCCCGTCGTCCCAGAACCGCTGCGCATTCTGGGCGACATGCATTAAAAAGAAGCCCGGACCAGGAGCCGGGCAAGAGAGGTCTTGGGAACATGCTGACCGGGGGTCACGTTCAGCGTTTGCTAATTTGGCGGTTCATTATGACGGCCAGATGAAGGCACATTCGTCCGTGTCGTTGTGCTCAGTGCTTGCCTCGACGCAGAAAGAGCTTTCGACAGGAACTTCGCGGTCGTGTTGCCGTTAGCCCTCCGTGTCCAACAGGAGGTCCGGCCATGGACTGGAACCGCGTCGAAGGCAATTGGAAGCAGGTTAAAGGCAAGGTGAAGGAACAGTGGGGCAAGCTGACCGACGACGATCTCGATCGTATCGCCGGAAAGCGCGACCAGCTCGAAGGCGTAATCCAGGAACGCTACGGCCTGGAGAAGGATCGCGTGCGCCGCGACATCGACGACTGGTACAGGATGCAGGGCTGGTGACAGCCGGCTCCCCAAAACGAAGGGCGTTGCCTCGCGGCAGCGCCTTTGAGTAAGCCGGTCACCCGCGCGACGGCGGCGTGTCCGTTTCGACCTGCAGGTCGGGCGGCATGAATGGCTCTGATGGGCTACCATGGCCGAGTTCCGCCCGCGCCGAAGGCGCGCTGGATTATCCGGATCGGCTTGCCTTCGCGAGGCGCCTGGCGCGCCGCCTTGCGCCAGTTCCAGAAAGGCGCCGCATCGGGGATCAGCCACGGATCTCATGGTCCGCCGCCAGCGGGACGCCCCCGGATATCAAAATTGCAGAAACGCATGAAACATGCCGCCGCCTCGAAAGTTCCTACCGGAAGGAGTTGGCTCATGATCAACCGAGGCGACGGCGCCGAACCCGGCGATGGCAAAGCGGCTCAACCAGCACAGGGCGATGTGGAATTGCTTGCTCGCCGCCTGGCAAAGGATACCGACATCTCGGAGGACGAAGCTCGCGAACTGATCAAGCTTATCGGCCCTGACTGGACTTCACTGGTGAGAGAGGCGAGGTTCCTCAAGGGACGGCACTGATCAAAGGCTTGTCGGGATTTTTCCCGCAGCCGGGGCGACCATCTCAGGAAAGGGTGAACCCAGCCCGGCCGCCACGGCGCCGCTCACGCCGCGCCCCTATTTGGCGGCGGCCTTCTTCTTCACCTTCTTTGCCGGCTCCTCCACCGGCTCCTGCGCAAGCCTGGCCTTGCGAAGACGCGCCGTTTTGGCAACCCTGGCCGCCGCCTCGCTGTCGATGATGGCGCGCGCGGTTTTTGTAGTGGCCTCGTTCTTGGCGTCGCCTTTCGGCTTGAACACATTCGTATCAGCCATGTGCTACCTCGCTATGCAAACGAAAAAGGCCGGGCGAACCCGACCTTCCCTCAAAGCCCCAGCGCCAGTGCCGGTACATCCGTGGTAAAAGGCGCCGACGCATGGCTTAGGCTGCCTGGAGGTTCTCCGCGGCGCTCTTGCCGCTGCGAGCGTCCTTGACGACGTCAAAGCTTACCTTCTGGCCTTCGACGAGAGAACGCATCCCTGCGCGCTCCACGGCGGAGATGTGAACGAACACGTCCGGCTGGCCGCCGCCCTGTTCGATGAAGCCAAAGCCCTTGGTGGCGTTGAAAAACTTCACGGTTCCAGTAGTCATACGATTTCCTTTCAAATCGACGCAAATTACCGCCGCTTGGCCGAATGCCAAACGTCACGGTTTTCGAAATTGAGAGGGAAGATCGTCGGGCGCAAAGGCCCTGAAACAACGTTCGTTCAACAAGATCGATGTCACACATATAGCGTTTAAACTGACTCCCGGCAAGACAACCCCCGATATATTTATGCAGGACCCTTTTCGGCACCCGACCGGATCCGCCCTCTGATGCGAAAGTGATGATGACGCGGAACCGACGTCATCGCCGCCAGTTACTCACCATCTTCGTTAGCTCTTGCTTATCTACGGAAAACACCTGTCCGAGCCTGTCGTGCAAGTCGCTCCGATTACCCCTGGCCTCGGCTGCCATTGCGCTAGCGCTCGCCCGGGCATGGAAGAACCAACGATGGCCGAAGTCGGTTCGCACATCGAGAGAGAACGAAGCAACACGTCGGCGAAGGGACCTCTGCAACGGTTCCTGCGTATGATCGGCCCCGGTTTTATCACCGGCGCATCCGACGACGATCCCTCCGGTATCGGAACTTACAGCCAAGCCGGCGCGCAGCTCGGTTTCGATATCGGCTGGACCATGCTGTTCACCTTCCCGCTGATGGCGGCGATCCAGGAGATCGCCGCCCGCATCGGCCGCACCACCGGCAGGGGGATTTCCGGCAACCTCAGCAGACACTATCCCTCGCCGCTGCTCTACGTCGTGGTGGTGCTGCTTTCCGTCGCCAACGTCATCAATATTGGTGCCGACCTCAGCGCCATGGCGGACGCGTTGGAGCTGCTCATCGGCGGGCCGAGCCCGCTCTATGTCATCGCATTCGCGATGGCCTGTATCTGCGCGATCGTCTTCATCGACTACAGCCGATACGCGAAAGTGCTCAAATGGACAACTTTGAGCCTCTTCGCCTACGTCATTGCCATGTTCGCCGCGAATGTAGCCTGGGCCGATGCGGCCAAAGGCCTGCTTGTTCCGCACATTGAATGGAGTGGCGCTTTCTTCACCACGCTGCTCGCGATCCTCGGCACGACGATCTCGCCTTATCTGTTCTTCTGGCAGGCCTCGCAGGAAGTCGAGGAGGAGGAACTCAAGCCAAGCGCCAAGCCGCTGCGATGGGCGCCGTGGCAAGCTTCCAGGGCATTCCGGCGGATACGCGCCGATACGCTGGTCGGAATGGCGTTTTCGAATTTGATAGGCGTCGCGATCATCTTCACCACGGCCGCCACGCTTCACAAGGCGGGGGTGACCGACATTGCTTCGTCCACCGACGCAGCCAAGGCTCTGGAGCCAGCCGCCGGAAAGTTCGCCTTCATCATTTTCTCGATGGGAATTATCGGCACCGGGCTTTTGGCTGTGCCGGTGCTGGCGGGGTCAGCGGCTTTTGCCGTCGGCGAAGCCCTGCACTGGACGGTGGGCCTGCAGCGCAAGCCGAAGGAAGCGTTGGCGTTTTACGTCACACTCGCCGCCGCGACCGCTCTTGGCACCGGGATCATGTTTACCCCGATCGACCCGATCAAGGCGCTTTACTGGAGCGCCGTCATCAACGGCATATGCGCCGTTCCCGTGCTGATCGTCATGATGCGAATGGCCGGCCGCAAGGACATCATGGGTGAATTCCCGGTTCAGGGTTGGCTGCGCGCGATGGGATGGCTAACGACAATCACAATGGCAGCCTCGTCGGTGGGCCTCATCGCGCAGTGGTTTGCGTGAATCCTGAGCAGGGGAAAGCGGCCTTTCAGATGCGACAGTCAGGCGATTCATGCGTCGGTCCGGCCAATTGCCTGGCCGCGGCGGTGCTTCGTCGCCGTCAATAACAATTGATGCTTTTAGCTGTGTCGCCGCATGTATTCTTTCTGGAACAACTTTGGTCGGGCCGTGTTGGTGGTAATCCAACCGCACCAGGAGATTCAGAATGGCGACGACGAAAGCGGCCTCGAACAAGGGCCTCAACGAACTTTTCCATGACACGCTGAAGGATATCTATTTCGCCGAGAAGAAAATCCTGACGACGCTGCCCAAGATGGCGAAGGCGGCGCAGGACGACGCGCTGAAAATGGCCTTCGAGAAGCATCGCGACCAGACGGAGGAACATGTCGCCCGTCTCGAGGAAGTGTTCGAGGTGATCGATAAGAAACCGGCGGGCAAGACTTGTGCCGCCATCATAGGCATCACCGAGGAAGGTGCCGAGATCATGGACGAGTACAAGGGCTCGCCCTCGCTCGACGCCGGCCTGCTGGCTGCCGCCCAAGCCGTCGAGCATTACGAGATCTCTCGCTACGGCACGCTCAGGACCTGGGCGCAGGAACTCGGCCTGACGGAGGCCGTCACCTTGCTCGACAAGACGCTGAACGAAGAAAAGGAAACAGACGCAGCGCTCACCCAGCTTGCCGAATCCGCGGTCAACGTCGCGGCTGAAGCCGCATAGCGGACGATCCGCTGACGGCCGCCGAGCCCCGGCAGCTTGCCAGGGGTCTCTGCCACATTGCAGGTCTAATCGAACGACGGCGGCCGCTGCCCGCGCCACCAACGATCTTAGCTGTTTGTTGGACTGATAATTCGTCGTGGAGGGCAGAATTGGCGCGCCGGTTCTTGCAGCGACCCCGGGCCTCTTGACGGTCAAGATCTACAAACCCATATCGCCGCTGAGCTTGGGCCGCTGTCGGCACCAAGCCGTTGCCTGAACTCAATTGTTCGTTCGATTGGAGGACGTTATGAACGATCGCATGTTCGACAGCCCTGTTTTCGTGAAGAGCGAAGACAGCCTCATCCAGGAAATCGCGTGCCTGGAAGATGCCCTGGAATTTCTCTACGCGTGGCCCAAGAACAGGCGCGGAACCATCTTTGAAACGGCACTTCGTGCCTGCCAGCGGGCATTCGACAGCGGCTATCCGCTGACTGCCGCCAGAGATGCCTTTAGCGGTTTCGCAAGGTCGGTCAAAATTCTCGAGGACGTGAGTATGCCCTTGCCATGGATGACCGGCAAAGGCGGCCGCGGCGGCGGACTGACTGTTTGAAAGTTTCGCGGTTATGGGAGTTCGCGATGCTTTCCAAACCTTTCGAGAAACCCCTTCGCGTTTGGGTCGGACTGGGCTTTCCCCGGCAACTGAACACCGTCGTCGATGCCTATCAGTTCGCGACCGACTGGTGCGGCAATAGCCCGGAGCAGAAAGCGGCTATCCGTGCCTGCAAGGCGGCTTTGGTCGGCGAAGTCGACGCGGAAACCGCGCGAGGCGTTTTCGCCGCATTCGCGCGCAAGAAGGATATCCTTGTCGAGGACGGACCAATCCCCCCCGCGATAGAAAAAGCTCGGCCGTCAGATTATCGATGAGGATCGGCGCGCGCCCCGCGACCGCTGTCGGGGCGCCTCACAGCGTGCCGCATGTCATCCGGTCCGCCCCTTGGCACTGGATCGTTGGCCTCGAATGAACGCCCACCAGTCGCGGGAATGATGGGCGTTCAAACAGTTGACGATGAAGGGACTCAAATATCCGTCAAACCGTCCCACAACCACCAACGGCGGGCCAAGGTTTCACTGCTTGGACCAAAGCGGCGCTGCGTGCGACTTCAGTCCAAGTGAGTTGTATGTCGCGGCCGGGCCAGCCTGCCTTCCCTGGTTTCCAGCAAGTGCCTCATGCCGCCACCGTCGTGGAGGAACATCGGCTAAATGGAACCTCGATCCTGATTGTCTGTTCATTGGAAGGCGGGCCAACATGACCAGATCGTCGCTTCATCTTCTCAAGGGTACAGGGTATCTGATTTCCACAGTGAGCGTGGCGCTGCTGGCGATCGCCAGCTGGGACAATGCCTCGAAAAGTCCGTTGCTGATTGCTTGTCTGCTCGGCGGAGCCGCTAGCTCGGTTATCGGGATGTTCTGCCGCTGGCTGTCCTACGAAATCGAGAAACGGCAGGAAGAACGGCGGTAAGGCACGAGCCCGGCGATGAGGTCGTGTCAGCCTGAGCGGCGCAAGACCCCCGTGACAAGCAGAGTGATCAGGCTGCCGAGGACAATCCATAGGACGATCCCGCCGCCGGATGCCCGAGGCGCCGCCGCGCCGACACTTGTACCAGCGTCGGCCGGCATCGTCGTCCCCGGTTTGGCTACTTCTTCGGCATGGTGCGGCGCAGCCCGGTCGGTTGCATTCGCAACGACCGGCGCGAGGTCGCGCCGGCTGCCGCGCCGTACCGAATAGGCGCGGGTAATCTCGGCACCGAAAAGAAAAATCTGTGCCGAATAATAAACCCAGACCAGCACCACCATCAGCGCGCCCGCCGCTCCGTAAGACGTCGCTATGGCGCTGGTGCCGATGTACCAGCCGATCAGCGACTTGCCGATGGTGAAGAGCAGCGCCGTGACCGCAGCGCCGATGCCGACATCGCGCCATTTGAGCGTGCGGTCCGGCAGGACTTTGTAGATCGCGGCGAAGAGCAGCGCGATCAATGCGAAGGAGACGACCGTGTTGATGCCGCTGACGATCAGCGTTCCAAACGGCAGGCTGCGGTTAATGACTTCGCCAAGCGCGGCGATTGCAGTGCTGGCCGCAAGCGACACCAGCAGCAGGAAGCCGAGCGCCGCCACAAGTCCGAGGCTCACCGCCCTCGCCCGCACCAGGCGCGAAAACGACACGCTGGTGGGCTTGACCTTCCAAATCTCGTTCAACGTCTGCTGCATCTCGCCGAAGACGCCGGACGCGGTGATCAAAAGCGTGACCAGCCCGATCAAGGCGGCCAAAGTACCGGACCCGCGCTGCGAGGCGGTCTCGACCGTTGCCTTGAGAAGATCAGCGCTCTGCGGTCCCATGACGCCCGATATCTGTGCCGAGAGCGCCAATTGCGCAGCATCATTGCCGATGACGAAGCCAGCAATCGCGACCACGATCAGCAGGATCGGCGCCAGCGAGGTGGTGGCGTAGAACGCCATCGCCGCGCCGTGGCTCAGCGCATTGTCGGCAATATAGCCGGAGACGCTTTCCTTGAGGATTGTCCAGCCTTCGTTGGCCCAGCGCGGCATCTTCTTCCTCTATTTTGGGCGTGGATCCTTGAGGTCGGCTCCGATGGTGGGGAATTCCCCTGCCCGGCGCCTCGCCACCGCTTCGGCCAGGGCTAGCGCGGCGTTGGTTACTTCAACCTGAACGTCCTTGTCAGCGTCGAGCTCGTCATGGCTGGTTGCATAGGGCTTCCAGTAGCCAATATAGCGGTCGAGTTCGGCAATCTCGCCGACGGGATCGAGCTTCATCGAACGCAGCCAGTCGGCAAGCGCATGCCGCACGTTCGCAGCGCCTTCCGTATCGCCATGAACGACAACCGAAAACAACCGGCCTTCGAGATGGCGGGGATAGCTCCAGCCAGCGAGTTCGGCTTGCTTGGCAAGCGCTGCATCCTTGCCCTGCGTCAAAGACGGATCGGGATTGCCACCGTCAGCGCAGACCAGCCGGTCCATCATCAACTTCACCGGCGAGGAGGTCTGATACCAGTTGACGGGCGTGATGATCATCACGCCATGCGCCTCGACCCAAAGGGGATAAATGTCGCTCATCCAGTCGTGCACCTGGCCGAGCGAATGGTTCGGATAGCACGAGCACGGCCAGTGGCAGAGCGCCGCCGCTGTCGAGAAGCAGGCCTTGCAAGGGTAGATCCTGCGGCCATATTCGGAAGCGAGCCGCGACAGATCGAGCACTTCAACGGAAAAGCCCGGCCTGCCGGCAATGGCGCGGCGCGCCAGTTCGACGAGACGAAAGCTTTTCGACATTTCGCCCGGGCAAGTATGCTCGCTGCGTGAGGAGCCGTTGATGATCAGGATGCGCGAGGGTGCAGTTCTGTCCTCGTGGCGCCGTTGCGCGGCCTTGACCGCATCGTGAGCGGCGATCCATTCGACGGAGAGATCGTAGCTTGGGTCGTGAAAACCCTCTCCCGCTTTGCGGGTCACCGGACTTTTGCGTTCCTCGCTATAGGCCTGCCAAGCGATTTCGGCCAGCCTGCCTATGGCTTCGGCCTCCGGCTCGAAGGCCGGATCGTAGAACAGCTTCCTGTAGCGTTGCTTGAACTCGCTCTCGCCGAGACGCGGGCTGGGCATGCCCTTGCGCGGTTCGACGCCGCCACCGTTTAATTCCGTATCCACTGCCATGTACTGCCCCAAGCTCGGAGCGGGCCGGGTGGGACAAGAGCTCGACTGCCTTTTCGTTGGCCAGGGCGGGAAGCCGGAGAAACCAGCCCTGTTCTCTTTGCCACCAGGTCCGGCTGACGCGGCCCGCAAGTCACAATCCTGTGCCGGTGCAATGGTTCCCCAATGGCACAGGCAGCCCAGCAGGATCGCCAAAAGCAGCGGTGAATTTGCAATGAGAAACAACGGGCCTATATTTAGCTGACTAAGTGATTCATGGCGCGGTGAACCCGATGGCCAAGAAGAAGCACAGACGGCCGGCTTCCACTGTTTCGGTGGCTTCCGAGGCCGAGATCCTCGAAGCGGCCTACTTTGCCCGCAAATGCGGCCTCACGCGTGAGGAGGCATTGCAGATGATACGCGAGGCCCACAACTTGCCGGCCGCCAAGGCGACCGAGGGCGAGAAGCGCAAGCATTGAACCCTTGTTGTTGAAGACGGCCTCATTGGCCGGTCTGCGGCGGAATTTCGCCCGGCTTGATCACCGGCATGTCGCTGCCTGTCGGGGGCGGCGGCGTCGCGTTCTTGTCGCCGGTCGGCGGCGGCTTCAGCACGCCGCCGCAATTGCCGAGTTTTTTCGACAGCTCATCCGTGTCGGCCTGCTGCTTTTGTTTCTGCTGCTGGTCGTTGGCGTCGGGCTTGGCCTGGCAGTTCTGCGCCTGCTGGTCGTTCGGCTGGGCGGCATTCTGGGCCACCGCCGGCAGGGCCGGGGTCAGGGTGACGGCTGCAATGAGAAGCGCTTTTTTCATGAGATCCTCCTCATGGGTGTCAGTAACCCCCGATGATCGGCAGGATTTCGCCGGTGATGTAGCTCGAGCATTGCGGCGAGGCCAGGAACACATAGGCCGGCGCGATCTCCTCCGGCTGGGCGGGCCGCTTCATCGGCGTCTTGGCGCCGAACTGCGAAACGTCTTCCGCTTGTTTTTCGGATGGGTTGAGCGGCGTCCAGACCGGACCCGGCGCCACCGCATTGACGCGGATGCCCTTCGAGATGAGGTTGCCGGAGAGAGCGCGGGTGAAGGCGTGAATGCCGCCCTTGGTCATCGAGTAGTCGACCAGTTCCTTCGAACCCTCGATGCCGGTGACCGAACCGGTGTTGATGATGGCAGAACCCGGCGCCATGTGCGGCACGGCTTCCTGAGCCATATGGAAATAGCCGTAGAGATTGGTCTTCAGCGTGGTGTCGAAATGCTCCTCGGTCAGATCGGCGAAATCGGCCGAGTGGATTTGAAAGGCAGCATTGTTGACCAGCACGTCGAGCTTGCCGAAGGCCTTGAGCGTCTCCGCCACCGCCTTGCGGCAGAAGGCGCGTTCGGCGACATCGCCGCGCAAGGTGATGCAGCGCCTGCCCTCCGCCTCAATCGCATGCTTAGTCGCCTCGGCATCGCGGTCCTCGCTGAGATAGGCGATGGCGACATCGGCACCCTCGCGTGCGAACAGCACGGCCACAGCGCGGCCGATGCCGGAATCGCCGCCGGTGATCAGCGCGACCTTGTCCTTGAGCTTGCCCGACCCTTGCCAGAAGGGCGCATCATAAAGCGGCGCGGGCTCGATCGCCCATTCCTCACCGGGCTTGGGATGATGCTGCCTGGGGAAAGGCGGCGTGGGGTATTTGCGCGCGCCGGCCTGCATGGCGCCCGGCGCTTCCGGCTTCGGCTTGCTGCGGTCCGTGGCATCGACCTTGCGCTGCACGCCGCGCTGCCTGTTCGCGGCCTTCGCCGTGTCTGTCTTCTTGGCGGTCGCTGATTTTCTGGCTGTGTCGATTTTCGTTCGGCTGCTGGTCGGCATGGTCATCTCCTTTCGGAGGACAACGCATGCCAACGGAAAAGGTTGGCCCTTGGATCGCCGCACCTCGCCGAGATGCCTGCGCGTACATCAAAGTTAAATGCGGCCGCCCGGCCGCGGTGCTAACGCTTGGTCGCTGGGGGACTCTTCAGGAGGAGTCCACATGGACGTTCGAACTCTCATCGGCAGTCTCTCGGCCGCAATGCTGCGCCGGCGCGCCGCAGCGCCACCAGTCCCCGTCAGGGTGATCCGCGCTTCGCTGGCCGAGGTGCCGCTCAGGCCGCGCCCACGTCCGCCGCACCGCCCGGCGCCGCCGGCCCGGCCCGCGAGCAATATGTAGCCTCGGATTTGCAGCCTCGGACCAGCCGGCCGGATGCAACCGACTGCCGAAGTCATCGTTTACTGCCATCCGCAATTTTTACGGTGAAACATGAAATCCATGCGTACGAACAGTCCGCTTTTTATTCTCGCCGCCACCATGATCACGGCCGCTCCCTTTGTCGGTCTTGCCTGGCGCACGCGCGAATGGCTCGGATGGTGAAGGACCGATGAGCCGTTTCCTGCCCCTCACCATACGCTTCGTCAGCGGCGGCACGATGGTGGTCACCACCGTTGCCGAGGCCAAGAAGGCGCTTGGAGGCGCATGGAAGAACAAGGAGGCGCCGGCCTATCTCGAGGCGGCCCGGCTGGTGGACGACGCGATCGCCGGCACCTGCCGTCCGGCAATCGCCTTTGCCGCCTTCAAGAAGGTCGCCGCGCAGCAGGGCCTGCTGAGGCCTGCCCAGCCGAGTGCCGCGCTTACCATGCTGGACGAGCTGTGGTCGCGCTCCAAGACTCCGCGCAGCTAGATGCCTATCTCGGCTCGCGCGTCATGCTGAGATAGGTTGGATCGAATTCGGCAATCGCAACCAGCCGCTCCCAGTCGAGGATCGTGATCATATGGTTCGTCCAGTTGACCACGTTCATGCGGCGCAGCGTGCCGATGACCCGGTTCATATGGACGACGGAGAGGCCGAGCACGTCGGCGAGCTCGGCCTGCGACAGCGGCAGATGGAAGCTCATCTCGCGCGTCTTTTTCACCACCTGCAACCTGACGAACAGCTCGCATATCAAATGCGCGAGATGAGAGGTCTTGGAGCGCCGGCCCATGGCCACGATCCATTCGCGGTGAATGGCGCCATCGACGAGCGTGTCCAGCCACAACAGCCGGGTAAGGTGCGGCGCCTGCTCGGTAATCGTCTTGAGCTTGCTATGCTCCGCTGCGGCGACATGGCAGGGAGATAGCGCGACGATGCCATGGTCCATCGTCTTCAGCAAAAAAGCATGAAGGTCGACGAAATCGCCCGCGACCTGCAGCGAGGTGAACTGGCGGCCGCCGTGCTCCAACACTTTGTAGCGGGCGGCAAACCCGTCGATGATGAGCGTGCTGTAGGTCGGCCGCCTGCCTTCCGTGACGATATCCTCGCCGGCGGCGACGTATCTTTCGAGCGACATGGCGCCGGCGAGCAGCGCCTTCTCTTCTTCTGACAGGACGTCATGCTGGCCGAGGTTGAGGTAAAGCGATTCCAGCATCCGCGGTTCTCCATGGGCAACAGCTAACGCCGCAGGGCTGGGCCGGTTGCAGGCGGCCGCGCAGCAAGGGCCGG
This sequence comes from Mesorhizobium sp. CA12, assembly GCF_020165255.1. Classification (NCBI taxonomy): domain Bacteria; kingdom Pseudomonadati; phylum Pseudomonadota; class Alphaproteobacteria; order Hyphomicrobiales; family Phyllobacteriaceae; genus Mesorhizobium; species Mesorhizobium sp. CA12. The sequence continues at coordinate 93,067 of NZ_JAIUHT010000004.1, read as the reverse complement.
CGCGCCGCGGATTTCCCTGAGGATCAACCGCTTGGAACCATGATCGGGGCCAGGGATTGAACTTGCCAAACGCCCGGAGTGCTTCACCGATGGAACGCTATTATTTCGACCTCCATAACGCCGAGCATGGCCAGATTGACGACCACGGGCAGCTTTTTGCCGACCGCGAGCGTGCCCGTCTTGAGGCGTTGCGCATCCTGCACGACATTGCCCGCGACGAGGCGCCCGGGACCGAACAGTTGAAGATCACCGTGAAGCTGCGCACCGAGAAGGAGCAGATATTCGAGGCGTCGCTGACGCTGGACTCGGCCTGGAAGTGAGGCCTTTGCCATCAGCATCGCATCCCGCCGGAGCCAAGCATGTTCGCCGATTTTGACACATTGGAAGTAGACACCGGCGAGGCGCGTATCTTCGTCCGCCATGGCGGCAGCGGGCCCGGCCTGCTCCTGCTGCACGGCTTTCCCGAAACGCATGCGATGTGGCGCGACGTGGCGCCCAGCCTGGCGCGGGATTTCAGCGTCGTCTGTGCCGATCTGCGCGGTTATGGGCAAAGCTCCTGCCCGCCATCGGCCACCGACCATGCGCCCTACGGCAAGCGCGCCATGGCCGCCGACATGGCGGCGCTCATGGGGGACCTCGGCTTCCAACGTTTCCTGGTCGCCGGCCATGATCGCGGCGGGCGCGTCGCCTACCGGCTGGCGCTCGATCATCCGGACCGCGTCGAGAAGCTCGCCGTGCTCGACATCGTCCCTACCGCCGAGGTCTGGGACCGGGCCGATGGCAGGCTGGCGCTAAGTTTTTGGCCGTGGTCGCTGCTGGCGCAGCCCGAGCCGCTGCCGGAGACGATATTGGCGGCGACGGCCGAAGCAATCGTCGACAATGCGCTTTCCGGCTGGGGATCCGCAGCCAACGCGTTCCCGCCCGGCGTACGGCAGGCTTATGTCGATGCGCTGCGCGATCCGGCGCATATCCACGCCATCTGCGAAGAGTATCGCGCGGCGGCTTCGCTCGACCGGCTGCACGACCATGCGGACCGCGAGGCCGGCCGGCGTATATCCTGCCCCGTGCTGGCGCTGTGGAGCGAGCATGGCGCGCTGGCCGAATGGTATCGGGACGAAGACGGACCGCTGGGCATATGGCGGAACTGGGCCGACGATGCCAGCGGCGGGGCGATGCCCGGCGGCCATTTCTTTCCGGAGGAATCGCCGATCGAAACGGCGGCCACGCTCGACGCCTTCTTTTCCGGAAGATAGAGACGATCCTTTCCGGCAGATGGCGCCGGCCGGCCAAGCGGCCGGTCGGCCTGGCTCACCTCAGCATCAGCCAGAGCAACGGCAGGGCCGCCAGGCCGATCGCCATTGTGATGAGCGCGGCATGGCCGAGACGCTCTGCGCGCCTGGCAATATCGGCGACCTCGTCCTCGTCATTGATGATGTCGAGGAACGAAAGATCGGCAAGGGTGGTACGCTGGTTGTCATTGGCAGGCAGGCTTTCGGCATCCTGCCGAGCGGGCTTTGCAGAGATATAGGTCAAAACGTCGTCTCGCTCCGAGGTCGGCTGCGCGGCCTTCTGTTTATGGATAACGGTGCCCGCCGGAATTGCGCGGGGCTGACCGGCGGGCACCATGATAGCCGGCGATGGAGGGGGCTTTCTCGTCGGCCGCTCACCAATTCGCAAAAGGAGGTTTGGTTGCACAAGCCAGCCCAATGCGCTGGCCGGATCGGACTTCAGTCTGACGAGTCACAAAATGTTTCGACCGGAACATCGGTTGCCGACGCCTGTTGCCCTTACTCAGGGATGTTGGACGCGTCCTTGAATTCACCCTCAAGAAAAATCCGAATTAACGGAGAATTCGATATGCCCAATCAAGGCGGAACCCACGAACAGCACGTCAAGGCCGGCCAGCAGAGCCACAAGAACCGCGAAGACCAGCATCGCGGCAGCGGGCAGCAGCAGGCCGAGGACCGCAACATGGGTCAGCGGAGCGCCGGCCAGCACCGAGGTGGCAGCGGCAACTTCGCCGAAGACCGCCAGCGCGCCTCCGAGGCCGGCCGTAAAGGCGGTCAGCGCTGAATTCAATGGCGTCCGTGTCCTTCACGGACGCCATTTCATCTGCCCGCGGGATCGACCCCGCGATGGAACTTCTGCCCCGCCCTCCAGTTCCTCTTCAGTCGGTTGCCCAGGCTGCCGCCGCAGGATGTTTGAACGGAGGCATCAATGTCGCTGCAAACACTTCATCCCGAACAGGTGGATGAGACCCGCATGCAAGCCTACTCGACCTTCGGTCCGTTGCTGATCCAAGCACTGGCGCAGAAACTTGGGCACTGCCAGGGCATGCGCGAGTTGGACAAGCTCGAACAATCGCTTGTTCGCCTGGTCGAGGAGACCGACGTCGCCGCCCCGCACGGCGAGGAGATGAAGGAATTCGCCGTAGAACTCGTCGTGTCGACGCTGCGCAATGTGCGCGAGCATCCCGACGCCAAGCAAGATCTGGAAGAGATCGACGGACGTCGCGCCGAAGGCCGTTCGGAAGACCCGGATACGCTGGAGGAGCAGTTGCAGTCCGGCCTTGAGGACTCCTTTCCGGCAAGCGATCCGCCGGCCGTGGTCTCGACTGCGATCACCGGCGGCTCGAAGGACATCGTCGGCACCGACGAGGTGCTGCGCCGCAAGAAGGAAGCGCGCCGCAGGCACTCCCAGACAGCGAACTGATACGGCGGAAATCGAAGGAGGCCTGCGATGACCCAGGCGAACGACAATATACCGAACCGGCCGGGCGCCGCCGATGCGACGGCGACCGGCAATTTGCCGACCAAGGGCGGCGACGATCCCGACGTGCGCTTCCTGGCGGAGAACACCGATCTGTCGCCGAAGCAGGCACGTGAACTGATCCGGGAGCACGGGCACGACCGCGACAAACTCTTGAAGATCGCACGGACCATGAAAGCGGAAGGCTGACGGTTCTCCAAGGACGGAGGCAACCGGCCTTCTCGAAAGCGAGGTTAAGATGAGCAATTCACCCAATACCGGACGTCCCGGAACCTCCGATCAATGGCCGCGCTGGGAAGGCCCGAAAGCCAACAAGCCGCGCGGCTATCTACCGGCCAAGGATGATCCCGACGAGGATCGCGACGCGGCCGACGAGAACAACAAGGATCCGGAACGGGCCGACCTCGGCGACGTCGCCAAGAAAAAGGGTTCCTGAGACTCTCAATCACTCAGCGCAACAAGGAGCAGGACAATGCCACGCGGAGATAAATCGAAATACACCGACAAGCAGGAACGCAAGGCCGACCATATCGCCGAAGGCTACGAGAAGCGCGGCGTGTCCGAGAAAGAAGCCGAGCGCCGCGCCTGGGCGACGGTCAACAAGGACGACGCCGGCGGCAAGAAGGCAGGCGGCTCCGGCCGCGGCAAGCACACTGGCCATCCGGCGGCGCATAAGGGCGGGAAAGCTGGCGGCAAGGCTTCGGGCGAGCGATCGGCGGCCGCGCGCTCCGCTTCCGCGAAGAAGGCAGCGGCCACGCGCAAGCGCAATGCGGAGCACCACGCCCATCATTGAGGACTTTGCCTTCTCCCCTTCTTGTGGAGAAGGCAAGAGCCTCACAGCGGCATCTCCGAGGTCTGCTTGATCGTCTGGCTTGGCACATCCGTCTTGACGTTCTGCACGCCCTTGATGCGGCTCAGATGCTCCGACTGGAAGCGGCGGTAGTCGTCGATGCCGGCCGCCACGATCCGTACCATCGCGTCGCAGTCGCCCAGCATCAGATAGCACTCCATCACTTCGGGGAATTTCGCCACCTCGGCGGCGAAATGCTCGATCGTGTCCTCATCCTGCTGCTTCAGCCAGATGCGGGTGAAGAAGGTCTGGCCGCGGCCGATCTTGGCCGGGTTGAGCACCGCGACGTAGCGGTCGATGACGCCGGCCTCCTCCAGCAACTTGACGCGCCGCAGGCAAGGCGACGGAGAGAGGCCGACTTCCTTGGCCAGATCGTTGTTGGCCATGCGCCCGTCGCGCTGCAAGGCGCGCAGGATGCGCCTGTCGATCTCATCTAGCTTCATAGTGCCAAATTCCAATCTTTTGCTTGAATGCGCCATTCAATGCTGAATTTTGACAAAAATGGGGCATCTTCGCAATCCGATTGCGAGGCCGTTCGGCTATAGTGCCCCACCGATAGGCAACCCACAACCGAGCGGGAGAACGGCGGCCGCGAGGCCAGCCGAAAGCAAAGCCATGAGCGTTTCCGAGATCGCCCTCGCCGAGGGTCAAAGCACCGATGGACGCGGCGGCGAGTTCCGGCGCGGGCTCGCCGCTTCGACGCCAGTGCTGCTCGGCATCATCCCCTACGCGCTGGTGCTCGGCGCGCAGGCCGCGCAGAAGGGCCTGAGCGTGGCCGAGGTGCCGCTGATGACCGGCCTCAATTTCGCCGGCGGCTCAGAATTCGCCGCGATCCAGCTCTGGACTTCGCCGCCGCATATCCTGTTGATCGCCGCCATCACCTTTCTGGTCAACAGCCGGCATTTCCTGATGGGCGCCGCACTTGCGCCGTTCATCAACCATCTGCCGAAGCGGCAGGTTTTTCCGGCGCTGTTCCTGATGTGCGACGAGAGCTGGGCCGTAGGCCTCGCGGATGCGCGGCAGCGCGCCGACGCCGGCATGCGGCCGGCCTTCAGCCTGGCCTTTTATCTGGGCGCCGCCCTGCCCTTCTATCTCGCCTGGGTGGCGTTCACGACCTGCGGCGCGGCACTCGGGCCGGTGCTCGGCGACGTCGAGACCTACGGTTTTGCCTTGGCTTTCCCTGCTGTCTTCCTGGTGTTGCTTCGGGGCATGTGGACGGGCTTTGCCGCGGCGCGGCCCTGGCTGGTCAGCCTGGCGGTGGCGGCGCTCACCTATCTCGTCGTGCCTGGCGCCTGGTATGTGGCGGCCGGTGCCTTGTCCGGCCTGATGGCCGCGTGGTTCCTGGCAGGTGAGAGATGATCGATCCGATGACCGTGCTCGCCATCCTGGCGATGGCCGGCGTGACGTATCTCACCCGCGTCGGCGGCTATGTGGTGCTGAGGAACCGCGTGCTCGGCCCGCGCGCCACGGCGGTGATGGAAGCCGCGCCCGGCTGCGTGCTGATCTCGGTGATCGCTCCGGATTTCGTCTCGAAGAATCCGGCCGATCTGGCGGCGCTTGCAATCACGGTGCTGGCGGCGACACGGCTGTCGATGCTGCCGACGGTGGTGATCGGGGTGGCTTCGGCGGGCATGCTGAGATGGCTTATAGGCTAGCTGCCTCAGCCGCCGTAAAGCCCGAGCTCGCCCGGCTGGATCGAAGCGGCGTTGCCTGCGCCCGGTCCGTCCGCATGCTGCTTCAACGCGGCATCCAGCCTTTTGCTATCGCTGCCTCGCGGATCGACTATCGCGTCAACGAGCGTATCGAGAGAAACGCCAAGCTGGTCCAGGCCAAGCTGTCTCTCGATCTCGGCGATCACCGACGGCGATTGCCGTTTCAACGCTTCGACGGCGTTCTTGATCGCCGTACCGTAGGACGACACTGAGTCGTATTCGGCCTGATCGATGCGGAACTCATTGCCCGCACGTTCCATCAGTCGGACCTTCGTCGCTGTGATATTGAGGTTGTCGAGGCTGAACTTGGATGCTGGGGCCGTGGGCTCCGCCTGCATGAGCGGCGAAGCCGCGGCGCCGACGGCGCTGTGGCTACTGGCAGCCGGCCTGGCCGTCGGCAACAGGCGCTGCGGCTGCAGGGTCACAAGGGCGATGTTGACGGTCGAGGACATTACGGGTCTCGCAGGCGGCCCTCCGTCATGGTTCGGACGCCGGACAGTCGAGCCAAGACGTCATATTCCGAGCAAAGCGTTTCACAGGCAATTAGCCCAGTTGTCCTAAGAGTTCGATAGAAGGATGGCTCACCTTTTAACGATGGGCGTGTTATCACCCCAAGACTCAGTCGTCCCCGCCACCGTCATGGCCGCCGCTGTCTGCGCCGCCGTCGTGGCCGCCGCTGTCTGCGCCGCCGTCGTGGCCGCCGCTGTCTGCGCCGCCGTCATGGCTGGCACCGTCCCCGCCTTCGTGATCGCCGTCATGATCGTCGCCCTGATGATCGCCGTCCTGGTCGCCTTCACGCGAGCCGGTAGCGGCGCCGTCACCCTTGTGCCCGGCCTCATCATTCTCCGCGGCCTCATGATCGTCGCTGACGCTGGATGTATTGACCTGATCGTCGTCACCTTCGATCGTGGATGGCGTCACCCCGCCACCGTGGTCCGAGCCGGCATAAGACGGCTGCGTGGCGAAGATGCCGAGCAGGCCGATTGCAGTTGCCGCAAACAAGGGAAGGGTTTTCATCCACGCGCTCCGGTCCGTTTTGTGAGATCGGATCATCGTCGCGCCGGATTACGGCGCCCTTAAGTGAGTGATTGCAATTTTAGGGATGCCTTATTTGTGCCGACTGGCATGCGGCCGTGCCGGTGACACAGTGCCGCTTATGGCTCTTGCCGCGATTGCTTCCAGCGGCTCGGGCCGGTGCAGGAAATAGCCCTGGCCATAGGCAACGCCCATGCCCATGAGGATCTCCAGCGCGTTCTTTTCCTCGACCTTCTCTGCAACCACGGCAGCGCCCATCGAGCGGGCGATACCAGTGATCGCCGAAACGATCTCGCGGTCGAACCGGCTTTCGGCGATGTGCTCGACGAAGGAGCCGTCGATCTTGATAGCATCGACGGGGAAGCGCCTGAGATATTCGAACGAACTCATCCCGGCACCGAAATCATCGAGGCTGACGCGGCAGCGGCGTTGCCTGGCCTTGCGCACGAACTCGGCCGCGGCATCGAAATTGGTGACGGCGGCGGTTTCGGTGATCTCGAAGCCGATGGCCGGCGCCGGCGCGCCACTGTCGGCGATCGCATCGTCGACGAAATCCCAGAGCTGCGGATCGGAAAGCGTCTGCGCCGACAAATTGAAGTCGAGCGAGATGGCGCCCGCGCGCATCGCCTCGCCGTGGCGCGTCAGCGCGGTGCGGATGATCCAGCGGTCGAGCCGGGCGGCAAGGCCGAAGCGTTCGGCGACCGGCATGAAATCGCCGGGCGGGATCATCTTGCCGTTGCGGGCCTCGAGCCTGGCCAGCACCTCGACGTGGCGGCTATCTTCCCATGGCTGGCCGAGCCGATGGATTTGCTGGCCGAACAGCTTCAACCGGCCGTCCTCCATCGCATCGACAAGGTCCGCGGCCAGCCGCGCGGCATTGAGGCCGGCGCCCGACGTCGTTTCCGGCGAGAACACCGCGAAGCGGTCCCGGCCGCCGGCCTTGGCGGCGTAGCAGGCATCGTCGGCGCAGGCGAGCGCGTCGGCCACGCTCATGTTGGGGTCGCGCACGAAGGCGATGCCGATGCTGGCGGCAAGCCTGCGCGAGGTGACGGCAGTGCCGATATCGGCGTCGCGCACCGCGGCAAGCACCGCGCGGGCAAGGTGCTCGGCACAGGCGTCATTGCAGTTCGGCACCAAAAGCGCGAATTCGTCGCCGCCGAGGCGCGCCGCCTGCGCCGACGCGGGCAGGCTGGCGAGGATGCCCGCCGCGACGCTCTTCAGCGCGAGGTCTCCGGCGGCATGGCCGGCATAGTCGTTGAGCGCCTTGAAGTAGTCGAGATCGACATAGAACACGGCAAGCGGCAGCCGCCCGGCCATGGCGATGTTCTCGGCAAGCAGCCGGTCGAAGGCCGAACGGTTGAGCAACCCGGTCAGCGCGTCGTGACGCGCGGCGAAGGCAAGCTCCTCGGCGCGCGTCTTCTCCTCGGTGATGTCGCGTACCGTGCCCAAAATCTGGCCGGCCGAGCCGACGCCGGCAATGAAACGCACCAGCGATTCGAGATGGCGGACTTGGCCGTCACGCAGGACGATCCGGTATTGCGAGGCGACGACGCTGTTCGAGCCGGGGGCGATCAGATGCGCTCGCTCGGTAGCTTCCTTGTCGTCGGGATGAAGGTAGGTGTGCCAGAGGTCGGCCGTCACCTCATCGGTATCGGCAATCAGGCCGAAGATCTCGCGCGTGCGCGCGTCCCAATAGCTCTTCTTCGTACCGATATCGTGGTGCCAGATGCCCGTGCCGCTGGCGGCAATCGCGAGGCGGAAGCGGATGTTGACCTGCTCGAGCGCCGCCTCGGCCTCTTTCTGCCGGGTGATGTCGGTCTGCACGCCCATCATCCGAAGCGGCTTGCCGTCGGCGTCGCGCTCGACAATGCCGCCGCGGTCGAGCACCCAGACCCAGTGGCCGTCCTTGTGGCGCAGGCGCAGCTCCGTCTCGATGGATTCGACGAGGCCCGCAATATGCCGGTCGCCGCTTTCCTGCGCGCGCCGGCGATCGTCGGGATGGGTCAACTTCAGCCAGAGATCGGGCGTGTTGGCGAGCTCGTTCGCCTCATAGCCCAACATCTTCGACCAGGTCGGCGAATAGTAGCAATCGGCGGTCGACAAATTCCAGTCCCATAGGCCGAGATGAGCGCGATCAAGCGCCAGCGCCCAGAACTTACCGTTGCGTTTATCGTCGTCCGCCATTCTTTGTTCTTGCCATCCCGTCCGGGCAATATTGCATGAAAGCAGAGAAAAAAGGGTTACCGGGAGTGGTTCAGTTAATCTCCCCCCAAGAGGGGGAGATGGCCGGCAGGCCAGAGGGGGGCGTGAAGGATCGCGGCGCTGATTTTGTTGGGGTGGAGCTGGTCGCTACCGGCTTGGCTGTGACTGCAAAAAACTGAAACGCCGGAGGGACAGCGCCCCCTCTGGCCTGCCGGGCATCTCCCCTCTTGGAGGGAATTTAGCGCTCGACCGCCGTCGCCGATCGCCTAGCCACTGCGAACCTTCTTCGCACCACCGTCGCAAGTTTTCCTGGAATTGCTCTCAGGCAGTCTGCAGGAACACCTCTGCCGGCGCCATCCCGACCAGCTCGGCAAAGCGGCCATGGTCGGTGGCGCCCTCCGAGTTGACGACGAGCACGCGGGAGCCGGCATCGAGACCTAACGCCGCGCGCATCTGCCCGTCGCCCACAGCGCGGACCAGTCCGGCGAGCCCGACGCCGCCGCTCTCGCCGGAGACGATGGCCGGATCGTTGCCCAAGGGCTGCGCCAGCCGCTTCATTACGGCGACCGCGTCCTCTTCTTCGACCGTCATGAAGGCATCGCCGACGCGCGCCAGCACGCGCCAGGCGACCAAGGACGGCTCGGCACATTCGAGCATCGTCATCACGGTCGGCTGCTGCTGGGCGATCGTCACCGGACGTCCGGCCTCAGCCGAAGCATAGAGGCAAGCCGAGCGCCGCGGCTCGACCACCACGGCTTTCGGCCGCCTGGAGCCAAGCATGACCGCCACATGGCCGGCGATCGCCGCCGCGAAGCCACCGACGCCAGCCTGCAGGAAGACATGCGTCGGTGGCTCGGCCAAGCGCCGCAGTGTCTCGCGCACGATCACCGTGTAGCCCTGCATGACCAGTCCGGGGACGCGCTCATAGCCGAGCCAGGACGTGTTGGAGACGATCTTCCAGCCGCGCTCGGCACCGACGCGGGCGACTTCGCGCACCGCATGGTCATAGCCGCCCTCGACCTCGACAATCTCGGCGCCGAAGCGAGCGATGGCCGCAACACGCTCGCGGCTTACGCCAGCATGGACGTAAATCACCGAACGCGCGCCGACGAGGCCGGCCCCCTGCGCCACCGAACGACCATGGTTGCCATCCGTTGCGCAGCAGAATGTCATCTGAGCAGCGATGGCGCGCAGCTTGGGATCGTTGATCTCGCCGATATCGACATCGCGCCCGAAGCGTTTGCCCGCCTCCTCCAGCACCAGTCGCATGACGGCATAGGCGCCGCCCAGCGCCTTGAAGCTGCCAAGGCCGAGACGCTGGCCTTCGTCCTTGACATAAAGTGCCGCGACGCCGAGGTGATCGGCCAGCGCCGGCAAGGCGTGCAGCGGCGTTTCGACATGATCGTCGCGCGCCTCGAGGTAACGCTCGGCCCGCTCGCCCCCCGCGATGCCGAGCGACTCGGCATCGGCGGCAACCAACGGCTGGTTGTGTTCTGGACGTTGGTTGAGAAGCAGCATGCTAGTCTTCCTGCGAGGCACTGAACTCTGTCGGCGGGAGCGATTCGGGCGCGATTTTGGATGCTTTAATTGGCTAAGTGATTGAAGTTTGTTTCGATTGGATGTCGCCGGATGTTCACTTCGGACGACCAGATCCAGCCAACATGACTATTTTTGGTGGTATTTCACCCCCAGCGGCACGCCTATCTGATTCCTCCCGCGATCAGTCGGCCGCCAGCCGGGCGGCGACGCTAAGCAGGATGTTGGCGCCGGCAACCAGCTCGTCGGGACCGGTGAACTCGGCAGGATTGTGGCTGATGCCGCCCCGGCTCGGCACGAAGATCATCGCGGACGGCGCGATGCGGGCGATCATCTGTGCGTCGTGGCCCGCGCCCGAGGTCATGCGCCGGCACGAAAGGCCGGCGGCCCTGGCGCCGTCCTCGATCAGCGAGACGATGCGGGCATCGAAGGTCACCGGCTCGAAACGCGCCAGGCTTTCGGCATGGACGGTGACGCCGGCGCTTGCGGCCAGCTTGTCGAGGAAGGCGGCAAGCGCCGCCTCCTCTTCGCGAAGATGCGTTTCGTCGGGATCGCGCAGGTCGATGGTGAAGATCGCCCGCGACGGGATGACGTTGATGGCGTTCGGCTCGAACGCGATGGTGCCGACGGTGGCGACGGTGCGCGTCGACGAGGCGCTGGCCCGGTCCGCCAAGAAGCCGATCACGCGGGCGGCGGCGACGCCTGCGTCCTTTCGCATCGACATCGGCGTGGTGCCGGCATGGTTGGCCTCGCCGTCGATGGTAACGCGCTGCCAGGAAATGCCCTGCAGGTTTTCGACCGCGCCGATGGCGATGCCCTCGCGCTCGAGCACCGGCCCCTGCTCGACATGCAGCTCGACATAGGCATGCGGCTTGAGGAAGCCGGGCTGATGCCGACCGGCATAGCCGATGCGCTCCAGCTCCTTGCCCAGCACCGTGCCGTCGGTGCCGACCGAGGCCAGCGCTTCCTCAAGGTTCCGACCGCCGGCAAAGACCAGCGAGCCCATCATGTCGGGCGAGAAGCGCACGCCCTCCTCGTTGGTGAAAGCGGCAACCACGATCGGGCGCGCCGGCGCGAAGCCGGCCTCCCTCAGGCTCTCGATCGCTTCGAGGCCGGCAAGCACGCCATAGCAGCCGTCATAGATGCCGGCGTCGATCACCGTGTCGATATGCGAGCCGAGCATGACCGGCGGCTGGCCCGCATTGGCGTCGTCCCGCCAGACGCCGAAAATGTTGCCGATGCGGTCGACGGCGACCTCGAGCCCTGCCTCTTCCAGCCAGCCGACGAAGCGGTCGCGGCCGAGCCGGTCCATCTCGGAGGCGGCGACGCGGACCAGCCGCCCCTGCGCATCGCGGCCGATACTGCCGAGTTCCTGGATACGGCCGAGAAGCCGGTCGGCGTTGATCATCAGATTGCTCATGCCGGCAGCCTCGCTTGCGCGACTTCTTCCGGCGCCATTCCGACCAGCTCGGCATAGCGGCCGGGATCGGTCGCGCCTTCTGAATTGATGATCAGCACGCGGGAATTCCCATCGAGACCAAGCGCCGCGCGCATCGTCTTGTCAGCGGCCGCGCGGATCAGACCGGCGAGCCCTGCCCCGCCGCTCTCGCCCGAGACGATCGCCGGATCGTTGCCGGCAGGTCTCGCCAGACGGTTCATCACCGCGACGGCATCTTCCTCGTCCACGGTCATGAAGGCATCGCCGATCCGCGACAGCACGCGCCAGGCGACCAGAGACGGCTCGTAGCATTCGAGCATCGCCATGACAGTGGGCTTGCTGTGCGCGATCGTGACCGGGCGTCCGGCCTTGGCCGTCTCATAGACGCAGGCCGCCCGCGTGGGCTCGACCACGATTGCCTTCGGGCGATCCTCGCCAAGCATGATGGCGAGATGGCCACCCACAGCTGCGGCGAAGCCGCCGACGCCGGCCTGAAGGAAGACGTGGGTGGGTGGCTCAGGCAAACGCTTCAGTGCTTCACGCACGATCACCGTGTAGCCCTGCATCACAACCCCGGGTATGCGCTCATAGCCCGGCCAAGACGTATCGGAGACGACGGTCCAGCCGCGCTCGGCGGCGACGCGGGCGGCCTCCCTGACCGACTGGTCGTAATCGCCGGCGACGCGCACCATTTCGGCGCCGAAGCGGGCAATGGCCGCCACGCGTTCGTTGCTGACGCCGGAGTGGACGAAGATGACGGAGCGCGCGCCGACAAGGCCGGCACCCTGCGCCACCGAGCGTCCATGATTGCCGTCGGTGGCGCAGGCGAAAGTCATCTGCCCGGCCATCGCCTTCACCTCAGGCTTGTGCAGGTCCTCGACCGCGACGGCGCGGCCGAGCTGCCTGCCTGCCTGCTCCAGCACCAGATGCATGACGGCATAGGCGCCGCCCAACGCTTTGAAGCTGCCGAGGCCGAGGCGCTTGCCCTCGTCCTTGACGTGCAGCGCGCCGATGCCGAGTTCGCCCGCCAGCGCCGGCAGGGCGTGCAGCGGCGTCTCGGCATGGTTGTCGCGCGCGGCAAGGAAGCGCTCGGCCTCGTCGGCCCCGGCGAGCCCAAGCGTCGCGGCGTCCTCCTCGGTCAGCGGATGGCGATGGTCCGGGTGGCGGTTGAGCAGGAACATGGTCGGCTTTCTCCTCTTGACGACTGAAATTTATTGCAGGCCAAGCGAGAAAGGCGCTCTGTTTTGGCGCTTGAATTGCAAGTTTGTTTCGTTGGGAAACGCCGCCATGTCCATTTCGCCCGAACTCGACGCCTTCGACCGCGCCATCCTCACCATCCTGCAGAAGGACAACGCCACGCCGCAGCGCACGATCGGCGAGAGGGTCAACCTGTCGGCGCCCGCCGTTCAGCGGCGCATCAAGCGCATGGAGGAGACCGGCGTCATCCGCGCCAATGTAGCGCTGGTCGATCCGGCCAAGGTCGGCCACCCGATCACGATCTTCGTCGAGGTGGAGGTGGAGAGCGAACGCGCCGAGCTGATCGACGCCGCTAAGCGCGGCTTTGCCCAAGTGCCCGAAGTGCAGCAATGCTACTATGTCACCGGCGAGGCCGATTTCATCCTCGTCGTCACGGTGGCGACGATGGCCGATTATGAGGCGCTGACCAGGCGGCTGTTCTTCGAGAACAACAACGTCAAAAGGTTTCGCACGTTCGTGGCGATGAACCGGGTGAAGGTGGGACTGGAAGTGCCGGTGGGGTGAGTCGTCGAAGCTGCCGACCTCCCCAACAAGTGGGGAGATCGGCTGCCGTCCTGGTTTTCGCTAATCTCCAACCTCTACTGGGTCGGCGACGCCGCGTGTTCGCACGACACCTTCGGGTTCATGTCGGCGAAGGTGCAAGCGCCGTGGCTGTTTGTGCTTGATGATCCCGGGTTCGATGCGGCGGCCGCCGATCATCCCTTCGGCAGGTATGAAATCGTTCCGGCTAGGTCGGTGTTGTCGAACAGCTGAAAGCGGCTGTCGCTGCCGCCCTGGCGGGCCGACACGAAGGGGGCGTAGGCCGGATCATTGGTGAAGGCGTGCGCCGCCGCTTCCGATGGGAAGGCCATCAGCGCGATCAGCGTCGTGTCGAGCGGCTTGCCCTCGAGCGTCTTCACATTGCCGCTGCGCGCCAGATACCTGCCGCCGTGCTTGTGAACGAGGTCGTGCACGGTAGCGGCGTAGTCCGGTATCCATTTCGGATCTTTCACCTTGATATCCGCGATAAGGTAAGCGGTCATGGTCATTCTCCTGGTTGCTGCGCACAGGGATATCCCGTGCGTCGGCCAAACGGCTCGCACGACAGGGCTCGCGCCAACCAGTCCTGGATCTGTACCGGCCCGGTACAGTTTCTGTACTCGCCGCTTCATTCATGAAGGTCTAATGTCCGGCCAACTCTGGAGGAGGCGCCGATCATGACCCAGCACGGTTACAAGCAGTTCTGCCCGCTATCGATGGCCGCCGAGGTGCTGTGCACCCGCTGGACGATGGTGTTGATGCGCGAGCTGGTGGCGGGCTCGACCCGCTTCAACGACCTGCGCCGCGGTGTGCCGAAAATGTCGCCGACCCTTCTGTCGCAACGGCTGAAGGAGCTGGAGTTGGCAGGGATCGTGGAGCGCCGGGAAGTCCCGGGCGAGAAGGGTATCTTCGACTACCGGCTGACCGAGGCGGGACGCGACTTGCGCCCTGTTGTCGAAGCGATGGGTTTTTGGGGACAGAAATGGGTCGAGTCCCGGCTGTCGTTGAAGAACCTCGATCCATCGCTGCTGATGTGGGATATGCGGCGTAATCTGAACCCCTCGCCGCTGCCCGATGGAAGAACCGTGATACAATTTCTGTATCAGGACCTCCCAGCCTCGAAACGCTCGTGGTGGCTGATCGTCGAGAAGCATGGCGAGGTCGATTTGTGCTGGTATGATCCGGGCTTCGAGGTCGACCTCTACGTCTCGACCGATCTCCACACGATGACCGCAATCTGGATGGGCGTGCTGACTGTCGAGAAGGCCGGCGTGAAGGTCGTCCTGACCGGCGACAAGGCCATTGGCAGGAAGATGCAAAGCTGGCTCGGGCTCAGCCCGTTCGCGGTCGAACCGAAGCGCGCGGCCTAGCTCCAGGTGTTCGCCAGTTGATCGCTCAGGGCATCAAGGCTTGTCGCTGCCGGCATCGACGCGCCCCAGCCATCTTGCATAGATCTCTCCGACAATCCCACGCCGGAATACCAGCACGCAGACCATGAAAATCAGCCCCGTGGCGATGGTCACCGGAAAGCCGGATGTCGCGAGCGTATTCTCCAGTCCGACGACGAGGCCGGCTCCGACCGCCGGGCCGGCCATGGTGCCGATGCCGCCGAGCAGCGTCATCAGGATCACTTCGCCCGACATCTGCCAGGTGACGTCGGTGAGCGTGGCGAACTGGAAGACGATCGCCTTGGTCGCGCCGCCAAAGCCGGCGAGCGCGGCCGACATGACGAAGGCGGCGAGCTTGTAGCGGCCGACGGAGTATCCGAGCGAAATGGCGCGGTTCTCGTTCTCGCGGATGGAGCGCAGGATCATGCCGAAAGGCGAGTTGACGATGCGCCAGACGGCGAAGACGCCGATCAGGAAGACGGCGAGCACGAAGAAATACATGTTCATCGTGACGTTGAGGTCTAAGACGCCGAACAGGTGGCCGCGAGGCACGCCCTGGATGCCGTCCTCGCCCTCGGTGAAGGGCGCCTGGACGCAGAAGAAATAGAACATCTGCGCCAGCGCCAGTGTGATCATAGAGAAATAGATGCCCTGCCGGCGGATGGCGAGGAAGCCCATGACGAGGCCCATGCCCGCGGCACCTGCGGTGCCGAGCAGGATGCCGGCCTCTGGCGGCCAGCCCCAGGCCTTCACCGCATAGGCGCAAAAATAGGCCGCGCCGCCGAAGAAGGCGGCATGGCCGAAGGAAAGCAAGCCGGTGTAGCCCAAGAGCAGGTTGAAGGCGCAGGCGAACAGCGCGAAGCACAGCATCTTCATGACGAAGATCGGGTAAATGACGAAGGGCGCGGCGATCAGCGCCACGATGCCCAGCACCACCAGCGCCCGTTCGAGCCTCAAGGAGGCGGCGGCGCGTTCTGCGTGAAGGGTCGCTTGGCTCATCTCAGGCGTCCCTTCCGAACAGGCCGGCGGGCCTGAGCAAAAGCACGATCGCCATGATGACGAAGACGACGAGGTTCGAGGCCTCGGGATAGAAGACCTTGGTCAGGCCCTCGGCGAGGCCGAGCAAGTAGCCGGTGACGATGGCGCCGAGAATCGAGCCCATGCCGCCGACCACGACGACGGCGAAGACGACGATGATCAGGTCCGAGCCCATCAGCGGGCTGACCTGGTAGACCGGAGCGGCGAGAATGCCGGCGAGCCCAGCAAGCGCCGCGCCCAGCCCGTAGGTGAGCGTGAGCAGAAGCGGCACGTTGACGCCGAAGGCCTGGACCAGTTCCGGGTTCTCGGTGGCGGCGCGCAGGTAGGAGCCTAGCCTGGTCTTCTCGATCAGCAGCCAGGTGCCGATGCAGACGATGAGCGAAGCCGCCACCACCCAGCCGCGATAATTGGGCAGGAACATGAAGCCGAGATTGGTGCCGCCGGCGAGCAGCGTCGGCACGGCATAGGGATTGCCGGAGACGCCGTAATAATAACGGAACACGCCTTCGATGACCAAGGCGAGGCCGAAGGTGAAGAGCAGGCCATAGAGCGGGTCGAGGCGGTAGAGCCGCGACAGGGCCATGCGCTCGACCGCCATGCCGAACAGGCCGACGGCAAGCGGCACCAGGACCAGCGCCGGCCAGTAGCCGATGCCCAAATGCACCAGCAGCAGATAGCCGATGAAGGCGCCCAGCATATAGAGCGAGCCATGGGCGAAATTGATGATGCGCAGCAGGCCGAAGATGACGGCGAGCCCGAGGCTGAGCATGGCGTAGAAAGAGCCGTTGATCAGGCCAACGAGGAGTTGGCCGAGGAGCGCCTGGATTGGGATGCCGAAGATCATGGTCATGGCACCATCATACCCCCAGCACCTCGTGCAGCTTGTCGGTATGCGCCGTCAGCTGGCCGACGGCAAAACCCTTCACCACCTTGCCGTGGTCCATCAGGTAGAAGCGGTCGGCGATGCGGGCGGCGAAGCGAAAGTTCTGCTCGACCAGCAAGATGGTCATGCCGCGCTTCTTCAACGTCGCCAGCAACTCGCCGATTCGCTGGACGATGACGGGCGCCAGGCCCTCCGTCGGCTCGTCGAGCAAAAGCATCTCGACGCCGGTCCGCAGGATGCGGGCGATGGCCAGCATCTGCTGCTCGCCGCCGGACAGCTTCGTGCCCTGGCTGTTGCGGCGTTCCTTGAGGTTCGGGAAAAGTTCGAATATCTCCTCGACGCTCATGCCGCCCTTGGCCACGACCGGCGGCAGGATCAGGTTCTCGTCGACGGTAAGAGTGGCGAAGATGCCGCGCTCCTCCGGCACGAAGCCGATGCCCTGATGCGCGACGCGGTGCAACGGCAGGCGGATCAGGTCCTTGCCGTTGAAGGTGACGGAGCCGGTGCGCTTGCGGATCAGGCCCATGATGGCGCGCAGCGTCGTCGTCTTGCCGACGCCGTTGCGGCCAAGCAGCGTCACGGTCTCGCCGCGCATGACGTCGAGGTTGACGCCATGCAGCGCATGGCCCTCGCCGTACCAGGCGTGGAGATCGCGCACGGCAAGCAGCGGCTCATTCATGCTCGGTCCCCATGTAGGCGACGCGCACACGCTCGTCCTTGCTGACGGCGGCGTAGTCGCCGGCCGCCAGGACCTGGCCGCGCTGCATGACGGTAATCCAGTCGCAGAGATCGGCAACGACGGTCAGATTATGCTCGACCATCAGCACGGCGCGGTCTTTTGCCAGCGCGCGGATGATGCCGGAGATGGTGCCGACATCCTCATGCCCCATGCCGGCCATCGGCTCATCGAGCAGAAGCACCTTCGGGTCGAGCGCCAAGGTGGTCGCGATCTCCAGCACGCGCTTGCGGCCATAGGAGAGATCGCCGGCGAGACGATGCGCGGCGTCATCGAGGCCGACGATGGCGAGCAGCTCGCGCGCCCTCGGCGTAAGCCGATCCAACGCCGAGACCGGGCGCCAGAACTGGTAGCCCAGCCCGCTTGGACGCTGCAGCGCCACGCGAACATTGTCGAGCACGGAGAGGTGCGGAAAGATCGCCGATATCTGGAAGGAGCGGACGAGCCCCATGCGCGCCACTTTCGCCGGCGGCGTGCGGGTGATGTCGGTGCCGAGCAATTCGATCCTGCCGCTGGTCGGCTGCAGGAATTTGGTCAAGAGGTTGAAGATGGTCGTCTTGCCGGCGCCGTTCGGGCCGATCAGCGCATGGATCTTGGCGTGATGGACGTCGAGGTCGACATCCTTCACCGCGACGAAGCCGGCGAAGTCGCGCCGCAGGCCGCGGGCGGAAAGCACCACCCGCGGCATCTGGTCCGTGCTGTCCGGGAGGACAGCGGTGGCGGTGTCGAGCGTCACTTGGCGACGAGCGGACAGCCGCTGTCCTCGGCCTTCATGAAGGCCTTGTCGCCCGGAATGGTGGCCAGATAGGTGTAATAGTCCCAGTCCTTCTTCGACTCTTCCGGCTTCTTGACCTGGTAGAGATACATGTCGTGCACCATCGAGCCGTCGGCCTGCACCTTGCCGTTGGCGGTGAAGACGTCGTTGACCGGCATCTCATGCAGCTCCTTGGCAACCGCCTCTGTCCCGTCGGTGCCTGCCTTGTCGATGGCCTTCAGATACTGCGTCACCGCCGAATAGGTGCCGGCCTGGATCATGTTCGGCATGCGGTTGGTGCGCTTGAAGAAGCGCTGGGCGAATTCACGGCTCTTGTCGTCGCGATCCCAGTAGAACCCTTCGGTTAGCACCACGCCTTGCGCCGCCTGCAGGCCCAGCCCGTGCACTTCGGCGAGTGTGAAAAGGAGCGCGGCCAGCCGCTGGCCGCCAGCGACGATGCCGAATTCGGCTGCCTGCTTGATCGAGTTCGAGGTGTCGAGGCCGGCATTGGCGAGCCCGACGATCTTGGCGCCGGAGGACTGCGCCTGCAGCAGGAAGGAGGAATAGTCGGTGGAGCCGAGCGGATAGCGCACCTCGCCCAGCACTTTGCCGCCGCTCGCCTCGACGAGCTTGGCGGTCTGGTCCTTCAGCGAATAGCCGAAGGCATAGTCGACGGTGATGAAATACCAGCTGTCGCCGCCCTGCTTCACCAGCTGGCCGCCGGTGCCGACCGCTTGGGAGTGCGTGTCGTAGGCCCAATGGAAACCATAGGGCGAGCACTGCTTGCCGGTGAGGTCGGTGGAAGCCGCCCCGGTGACGATGTCGATCTTCTTCTTTTCCTTGGAAAGCCCCTGCACGGCCAGCGCCACGGACGAGGTGGTGAGCTCCATGATCGCGTCGACCTGCTCGGTGTCGTACCACTGGCGCGCGATGTTGGAGGCAATGTCAGGTTTGTTCTGATGGTCGGCGCTGACGATCTCGATCGGCGCGCCCTGCACCTTGCCGCCGAAATCATCGACCGCCATCTTGGCGGCCTCGACCGACCACTTGCCGCCGAAATCGGCATAGACGCCCGACTGGTCGTTGAGGATGCCGATCTTGACCTTGCCATCGGAGATTTCGCCAGCCGCGGCCGGCATTGCGGATGCCGCAAGGAGCGCGGCCGAGACGAGATAGGATGCTTTCACTTGTGGTTCCTCCCATGTGGCAACCACGGGAAACGCGGCTGCCTCGCGATGGTTCAACAGTTCCTTCGGATTTTGGATTGGAGCCTCGATCCCGCTCTGCCGCTCCTCCTCTCGCGGGCCCTCCTGTTTGCGGGCTGGGCCGCAGCGTGCCTTGGGTGCACGGGCGCGAGCCTAGCACCACATGTCGCGGGCCGAGAATGCTATTTTCGTAGCATGGCTATCGGCAGACCAGCGTTTACCAAAACAGACAGGCGACATGCAGGCTAAGTGATTGCATTGGCTGGCTTTTCCCACCCTCACGCTCACTTTTCGACGCCCGAGTGGAAAATTTATACTTTTCAACGGCTTGTCTTAAGTTTCTATTTTCTGCTCACCACGCCAGCCGCTTGCCGTCGCGAAAAAAGCCGCCGGTCGGACCGTCGTCCGGCAGGGTAGCGGCCCAGACGATGCCGGCCGCCCCTTGCGCGACCGGACGGCCGCCGGGGCCACCCATGTCGGTCGCGACCCAGCCAGGGCAGATCGCATTGACCAGGACGCCTGCACCGCGCAGCTCAGCCGCCAGGATGCGGGTCAGCGCGTTGAGCGTCGCCTTGCTGGTCGAATAGGCCGGCGCGCCGGCGCCCATCGAAGCGAGCGAGCCGCCTTCCGACGAGACGTTGACCAGCCGGCCGTGGCCGGAAGCGCCAAGCAGCGGCGCCAAGGCGGCAGCGACGCGCCAGGCGCCGAAGACATTGGTCTCGAATGCTTCGCGGATCACCGTCCAGTCGGGCCTGAGCGCCTGCGCCGAGGGGTCGTAATGGATGGCGGCGTTGTTGACCAAAACGTCCAGCCGGCCGAACCGGCTCTCGACCTCGGCGGCGGCGCGGTCTGCGGCCTCGGACGCGGCGACATCCAGCTCGATGGCTTCGACGGCGCTGCCAAGTGTCCTTGCCGCCGTCTCGCCCTTGGCGAGGTCGCGCACACCGATGAGCACGGTGAAGCCGAGTTCCGCAAGCTGGCGCGCCGTCTCCAGACCGATGCCGCGATTGCCGCCGGTGACGAGCGCCACCTTGCCGGAATGATCTGTGTTGGGGGTCATTGTTCTTGCTCCTGTTCGGTATGTCGGCAGCAAGATGGCATCGATCGGATCGAATGATTAGGGCGCGGAATTCGCACGCGTCGTGCGATTGGGTTCATGAAAGCTCCCAGCCGGGCACCGCCGCCTTCATCACAAGTGGGTGCTTGATCGCCAGGCGACCGTTGCGGCCCGCGCTTGCGAAGCGGCCATCCCATTCCACAAGAGGAAAGCGCCAGACACAATCCGGAAACAAGATTCAACAGTGGGGAAAAACTCCCGAAAAGAGCCGGTGTCATAACGGTACCCGCAGCAGCCGACCCACTACGGCGCGCAACAACAGACATTGATCCGAACCCAAGGAATGCCGATTATGAAAAAGACCCTTCTTTCCGCGCTCGGCCTCGCCGTCGCTCTCGCTTTCGCGGTGCCGGCGCTCGGCACCACCGAAGCCAACGCCGCAGCAATCACACCCGCTGCGACCACGACGACTGCCACGACCACTGCTCCGGCCTCGGCCACCGAGACGGCGAAGCCTGCCGCCAATGGCCCGCACAAGAAGCTCAGGAAGCACCACCGTCATCATGCTCGCAAGCATCATCACGTGAAGAAGCACCACGTGCGCAAGCACCATGTGATGAAGAAGCATGTTGCGAAGAAGGCCGCATAAGGCCTGACGCGTTGCGGCCTTCATGACCGGATGATCCGAGACCGCTTGCTAAGGGTTCAGGATCATCGCTTCCCGAAAACGCCGCCCTCCCTCCCGGGCGGCGTTTTTGTTTGCGGACTTAGTGGGCAACCCTGCAACCATTTCGGGATCATGCCTTACTTCTTCTGCGGGTGGATCGTCTCGCCGCGCTTCAACATCGCCACCAGATCAGCAATCTTCTTCTTGCGGCCGGCCTCGGTCTTCATATTGTGGACGCGGAAGGCGAGCGCGAAGCGGTTCTGTGCCGAAAGCTTCTCCAGCACCGCTTTCGCCTTCGGTTCGGCATCGATCGCGGCCTGCAGGTCGGGCGGGATGGTCATCTCCTTCGATCCGCCATAGGCGCGGTCCCAGCGACCGTCGGCCTTGGCGGCCTCGACCTGCTTGAGGCCATGCTCGGTCATGCGGCCCGCCTCGATCAGGCGCGCGGCATTGTCGATGTTGATCTTGCTCCAGATGCTCTTCCTGCCGCGCGGCGTGTAGCGCTGCAGGAAACTCTTCTCGTCGAGCGACTTGCGCACCGCGTCGATCCAGCCGAAGCAAAGCACGACATCGATCGCCTCCTTCGGCGTGATCGAGGCGAGACCAGAACCGACCTTGTGGATCTTGATCCAGACTTCGCTTTCGCTGGCGTGGTTGTCGGCAAGCCAGGCATAGAAGCTTTCGGCATCCGCGAATTCGCGCACCTTGCCCGGATCGACCTTGATGGGGGCCATCGTTGTTTCTCCTTGCGCGGCGCCGAAGCTGCTAATCTCCCCTCTCGTGGGGGAGATGGCCGGCAGGCCAGAGGGGGGCGCTGTCCCGCCGACCGACAATGACGTTCGTTCTATCCGATCGAGATGAAACTGAAAGGTCGCATTCCTTCGCCCATTTGCCCTGCCGGGCATCTCCCCCACAACAAGGGGAGAGATCGGCTGAACCGCCATCGGAGGCGCCGATATCACCATCGGTTTCTTCCGTTTCCGCTTCGCGCGGCGACCTGCCAAGCCATGTCCATGCAAAGGAAAGGCATGGACATGGAGAAGCAAAAAATCCTGATCGCCGGCGGCAGCTCGGGCATGGGGCTGTCGCTCGCCAGGCGATGCCTTGAGGAAGGCGCGCGCGTCATCATCGCCGGGCGCGGCGAAGCGAAGCTGGACGCGGCGCGGGAAGGACTGGGCCAGCCGGGCACGCTCGAAACAGCCGTGGTCGATATCAGCCGCGAGGATGAGGTCGCCGCACTGTTTCAGCGCATCGGCAGGCTTGACCACATCGTCAGCACGGCGGCCGATATCGAGGGCGCCTACCGGCTGTTGCCCGAGATCGAGCTTTCAGCCGCGCAAAAGGTGGTGGAGAGCAAGTTCTACGGGCCGCTTTTGCTCGCCAAGCACGGCGCGCCGAAGCTGCCGCCAGCCGGCTCGCTCACCTTCGTCTCGGGCATTGCCGCCCACCGGCCGGCGGCGCGCGGCGCGGTCGTCGCCGCCGTCAACGCCGCATTGGACGGGCTGGTGCGGGCTTTGGCCGTCGAACTGGCGCCGATCCGGGTCAACGCCGTCTCGCCCGGCTGGGTCGACACGCCGATCTGGGAGTTCGTCGCCGGCGACAAAAAGGACGACACGCTTGCGGCGATGGCGAAACGACTGCCGGTGGGTCGGGTCGGAAAGCCGGAGGACATCGCCGACGCAATCCGCTTCCTGATCGGCAATGGCTTTACGACGGGAGAGACGCTGCATGTCGAGGGCGGGCATCGCCTGGTGTGACCAAGGCGAACCCCTCCCCTAAAGCGGTGAGCAGTGCCTTAAGCGCCGGCGGCTGGACGCGCCGGCGGCGCCAGATCATCACCACGTCCGCCGAGCGGACCGGCCCAGGCCAGGCAAGCTCGGACACCTCGCCGCGATCGATCGCGGCGACGACCGCGATCCGCGGAACGAGACCGAAGCCGGCGCCGGCCGCCACCAGCCCGGCAATTGCGTCGATGCTGCCGGCTTCGGCGGCGAGGTTGGGATTGCCGAGGCCTGCTTCGGCGAATGCCTTGTCGACCATGGCGCGGTAGACGCAGCCTGTCTCGGTGGCGACGAAATGCTTCTCGGCCAGCGTCGCCAGATCGACATCCGCGCGATTGTCGCCGGGCGGCACTATCAGCGCCAGCGGCTCGACCGCCACGACGCGCCTGGCAAGGCGACGGTCCGTCTCACGGGCATCGATCTCAATAGCCCGCTCGAAGCAGAAAGCGACGTCGATCTCGCCGTCGCCCAGCCTGCGCAGCAACTCGCAGCTTCCGGCTATCTTCAGCTTGATGTCGATGTCCGGATGACCGGCGCGGAAACCGGCAAGCCAGCCGGCCAGCCTTGCCGAGGCGATCGTCTCCAGCGTGCCGATCGACACTGTGCCGGCCGTCCCGGCCCTCGTGGCATCGATGGCCGCCCGCGCGTCGCCGGCGAGCGCCAGCAGCTCCTCGGCATAGGGTTTCAGCGCCTCGCCGGCCGGCGTCAGGGAGAGCCCCTGCCGCGAGCGGGTGAAGAGGCTGGCGCCAAGCTCGGTCTCCAGCGCCTGGATCTGGTCGCTGACGCTCGACTGGGCGAGATTGACCTCCCGCGCCGCGCGCGTGACGTTGCGGGTACGCGCGACCGCCAGAAAGGTCTTCAGCAGCCTGGGATGCACCGGCGCTCCGTGCCTACTGCAGCTGCGGCTTCTTCAGGAAGGAATTGCGATCGGCGGATTTGACGCGCAGCCAGGTCTCGCGGCCGTCGCGCACGACGCGCAGCGGAATTTCCGCACCGGCCGGGTTCTGCCAGAGTTTTCTGTAGAAATCGGCCAGACCATCGACTTCGCCGTCGCGCACATCGGAGATGATGTCGCCCTGGCGCAAGCCCGCCTGTGCGGCCGGGCCGCCTTCGGCGACGCTCATCACCACCACCATGCCGTTCGACTCGGCCGAGAAGGCGCCGAGCCACGGACGCGGCGCCTTCGCCGCCTGGCCGCGCTTGATCAGATCGTCGAGGATCGGCGTCAGAAGATCGATAGGCACGACCATGTTGATGTCGGCCACCTCGCCGGCGCGGCTCATCTGCAGGCGCAGCGAGCCGACGCCGAGCAGCTTGCCGGCGCGGTCGAACAGCGCGGCGCCGCCCCAGGACGGATGCGCGGGCGCCGTGAAGATCGCCTCGTCGATCAGATACTCCCAATAGCCGGCGAATTCCTGCTTGGTCACGATGTGGGCATCGACCTGCTGGCCGATTCCGTCGGCGAGCGTCACGGCATCGCCGATCTTGGCTTTCCTGGCATTGCCGAGCTGGACCGCCGGCAGGCCGAGCGGCGACAGCGCCTGCACGAGGCCGAAGCCGGTCTCCTGGTCGTAAGCCAGCGCATGCGCGGCCACCACACGGCCATCCTGGTCGGTCAGCCACACTTCCTCGGCCTCGGTGATGAGATAGCCGATGGTGAGCACCAGCCCATTGTCGCGGATCACCACGCCGCTGCCCTCGCGGCGCGTGCCCAGCGCATTGGCGGTGAAGGCGTCGTCCGGAACCGTGGCTCGCACGGCGATTACGGAGCGCGAAATTTTCTCGATGGTCATCGATCCATCCTGCATTGCGGGTCTCTGCCTATAAGTATGGCCGAAGGAGCGCCGTGCAAGGGCGGATTTCCCCTCGCCCAAGCTGGCATAAGCGCTAGTTCAATGAAGATTGAACTTTTTTCTTTGACGCGCGCGGAACCGCACCTAAGTCTATCGGCATCCGTGGCAGATGCCGCCCTTCACGAAACACAAGGCCTTCAACATGAACCAATATGTCCCGCCGAAAGTCTGGACCTGGAACAAGCCGAATGGCGGTGAGTTCGCCTCGATAAACCGGCCGATCGCGGGCCCGACGCATGACAAGAAACTGCCGGTCGGCAAGCATCCGCTGCAGCTCTACTCGCTGGCCACGCCCAATGGCCAGAAAGTGACGATCATGCTGGAGGAGCTTCTGGCGCTCGGGCACAAGGGTGCGGAATACGATGCCTGGCTGATCAAGATCGGCGACGGCGACCAGTTCGGCTCGGGCTTTGTCGAGGTCAATCCGAATTCGAAGATCCCGGCGCTGATGGACCATAGCGAGCCAAAGCCGGTGCGCGTGTTCGAATCCGGCTCGATCCTGACCTATCTCGCCGAAAAGTTCGGCGCATTCCTGCCGACAGAACGCGCGGCGCGCGCGGAAACCTTCTCATGGCTGTTCTGGCAGATGGGCTCGGCGCCTTATCTCGGCGGCGGCTTCGGCCATTTCTATGCCTATGCGCCCGAAAAGATCGAATACGCCATCGACCGCTTCGCCATGGAGACCAAGCGGCAGATGGATGTGCTCGACCGCCGGCTGGCGGAGAGCGAATATCTCGCGGGCCCCGACTACACGATCGCCGACATTGCGGTCTGGCCCTGGTATGGTGGGCTCGCCAAGGGCCGCAGCTACACCAACTCCGCCGAGTTCCTCTCGGTGCACGAATACAAGAATGTGCAGCGCTGGGCCGACGCGATCGACGCGCGGCCTGCGGTGAAGCGCGGCCGCATGGTCAACCGCATGTCCGGCGATCCGGCCTTCCAGCTGCGCGAGCGCCACGACGCCAGAGACTTCGAGACCAAGACGCAGGATAAGCTGCAGGCGGCGGAGTAATGTAATCTCGCCTCGTGCGGGAGATTGGCCGCCCCGTTACCTCCCATATGTGTATGTCACGGTCGCCTGGCCGAGCGCAGAGCTTTTAGCGGCGACCGAGATCATCTCCGGCAAGGGGTTGGCCGGTATGCGCAATGTCTTTTCACCCAGCGCATAGAGCGTGAAGACATAGTGATGGTCGCCGCTGCCGGGCGGCGGGCACGGGCCGAAATAGCCGGCGCGACCGACGCCGCCTTTGCCCTGCACGGAGCCCTTGGGCATGCGCTTGCCGCCCTGCGCGCCGGCGCCTTCGCGCAGACCCTTGGCGCTCGCCGGGATGTTCCAGGCCAGCCAGTGCCAGAAGCCCTTGCCGCCATTGGCATCGGTGTCGAACATGGTCAGCGCGTAGCTTTTCGTTCCGGCCGGCGGATCCTTCCAGGCAAGCGCGATCGAGACGCTCTGCCCGCCACAGCCGGCTTTGTCGCCGAGATATTTCGCGTCCCATTTGCCGTTCGACACCGACGGGCTGGATATCTCGAAGGCCGCCGCCTAACTGGCGAAGGCGACAAGGGCAAGCAAAGTGAAGCCGAGGCGCAAGGTCATCTGATCCTCCCTGAATGACGCAGCGTAGCCGAAAAGCGGCCCGAAAAAGGGCAAGCTAGCGCGGCCGCCTGCCGGGACAATGAAAAAGCCCCGCCGGTGGAGGCCGTCGGGGCTCTTTCGTTCGGACCGTAGAGGTGGGACCCCACGGCCGGGTCGATCCAGGGGGTTGGATCGATCGCGACACTAGCCGAGGAATCGGGCGCGCGGACAATCACGCCTGCGCACGACCAATCACGCCTGCGCGAGTGGACGGCCGGCTGCTGATCTCTCCTTGAGGATCAGCCCCGCAGCAGCTTTGCCAGTCTCGGCACGCCTTCGTTCACCGCGCGGTCGTCGGCAAGCGTGAATGACATGCGCAGCGTGTTGCGGCCGGTGCCGTCGGCGTAGAAGGCGTTGCCCGGCACGAAGGCGACGCGCGCCTCCTTGATCGAGCGCGCCAGCAGCTCGGTGGCATCCGTGCCTTCCGGCAGCGTCAGCCAGACGAACATGCCGCCGTCCGGACGGTTCCAGGAAATGCCGGCGGGCATGTCGGCTTTCAGCGAGGAAAGCAGCGCATCGCGGCGCTTTCGGTAGGCGCCGATCAGCTTTTCCACCTGGGCGTCGAAAATGGTTTCGGCGACGCGATGCATGACCATCTGGTTGATCGAGGGGCTGTGCAGGTCGGAGGCCTGCTTCATCAGGACCAGCTTTTCCACCACATGGCGCGGCGCGCAGACCCAGCCGACGCGCATGCCGGGCGACAGTATCTTCGAGAAGGAGCCGCAATAGAGCGTGCGCGCATGATCGATGCCGCCGGTGCGGGCGCAGTCGAGCGCCAGGATCGGCGGCTCGCCCTCCCCGTCGTAACGCAGCGCGCGATAGGCGGCATCCTCGATGACGGCGATGTCGAGCTCGCCGGCGAGGTCGAGCACCGTCTCGCGCTGCTTGGTATCCAGCGTATTGCCGGTCGGATTGGCGAAATCCGGCACCAGATAGGCGAACTTCACCTTGCCGCCATTTGCCGCCGCTGCCGCGCGATAGGCTTCCGGCGTCATGTTGCCGCCGGCGGGGTTCAGCCGGTCGTAGCGCGGCTCATAGGCGTTGAAGGCCTGCAGCGCACCGAGATAGGTCGGCCATGTCACCAGCGCAGTGTCGCCGGGGGACAAAAAGAGCTTGCCGAGATAGTCGAGCGCCTGCTGCGAGCCGGAGGTGATGAAGATGTTGCCGTCGTCGCACTGAACGCCAAGCTTGCCCATATAGGCGGCCAGCCATTTGCGCAGCGGCAGGAAACCCTCGCTGACCTGGTACTGCAGCGCGGCGCCCGCCTCCTTGCCGCCCAGCACGGCCTGGTAGGCATCGCCGATAGCTTCGGCCGGAAACAGCGACGGGTCGGGAATGCCGCCGGCGAAGGAGATGATGTCGGGCTGGTCGAGCAGCTTCAACAGCTCGCGGATTTCCGAAGCCTTCATGCGCGAGGAACGCGAGGCCAGAAGGTTCAACAGGGTCAAGACGCACCTCCCGCAGCGTGCTTCTATTTAGGTCAGCTTAGTTGACCTATTATCAGGCCTGGCCTTTCGCGTGAATACACAAAACGGTCATGGCTCATCGTCCAGGCAACATTTGGCCCACAGATTTTCGCAAATGCTAATGAAAAGCCATTGCACGCTCGGCAAGGCCAGCGCACGATTATGACCAGAAACTGGAAGTTGATAGAAAATCAATCCGGAACAAATGGGGGAACGCGTATGACGCTCGAGGTCATCGGGGCCGGCTTTGGCCGCACCGGCACGTGGTCGACTTTCGCCGCGCTGAACAGGCTCGGCTTTCCGAGCTACCACATGCAGGAAGTCATCATCAACAAGGCCAACAAGGGCCATCTCGACTTCTGGCGCAAGGTGGCGAACAGCCCGCCCGGCGCGCAGCATGACTGGAACCGGGTCTTCGCCAATTATCGGGCGACCGTCGACAATCCGGGCTGCTGCGTATGGCGCGAGCTGATGGCCGCCTATCCGGAAGCCAAGGTGCTTCTGACGCTGCATCCGCGCGGCGCCGAAGCCTGGTACGACAGCACCATCGACACGATCTACTTCACCGAGAATGTCTGGCAGTTTAGGGTGCTGGAATGGCTGACGCCGTTCGGCCGCAAGTTCGGCGACATGTCGCGCAAGCTGGTCTGGGGCCGAACGCTGAAGGGCGTGATGAACGACCGCGACAAAGCGGTGGCGCGCTACAATTCCTATGTCGACGAGGTGAAGGCGGCGGTGCCGCCTGAGAAGCTGCTTGTCTTCAAGGTCAGCGACGGCTGGGCGCCGCTCTGCGATTTCCTTGGCGTCGCGATGCCCAACGAACCCTTCCCTAATCTCAATGACCGCGCCAGCATCAAGAAGATCATCAACGAGATGATCGTGGGATCTTATCTGATGCTTGCCGGCGTGGCGGTCCTGATCGCGCTGGCCATCGGCGCCCTGTGGTGGTGGCTGGCGTAGCGGCCACCCGGATCGGCCTGCCAGGGCCGCGGCGCTCCGGCTCCGGCGGCCGCGTGATTAGAACGGCAAACGGATCTCGTCAGGCTCGGTCCTGTCAGGCCAGCCGATGTCCTTCT
This sequence comes from Mesorhizobium sp. CA12, assembly GCF_020165255.1. Lineage (NCBI taxonomy): Bacteria > Pseudomonadati > Pseudomonadota > Alphaproteobacteria > Hyphomicrobiales > Phyllobacteriaceae > Mesorhizobium > Mesorhizobium sp. CA12. Next base: position 64,212 of record NZ_JAIUHT010000004.1, on the reverse strand, counting down.
GAATCTCCGTCGGCAGCTCGTTAAGCTCGCGCGCCGTGCGGCGGCGCTTGCTGGCCTGCGCGAAGGCGGCGCGGATTCGGTTGAGACTTTTGAACATGAAAAACCTCCTAAATCAGCGGCGGAAAACCGGTGCCGCCTCTTCCCGGCGTCGCTTTTGCGATGCGTCTGTAACCGGTGGATTGCGCGCGAACGGTGAAATGCTTCACGAAGCCGGAACGGCTTGAAACATATGCATGCAAATTAGTTTGTGGGATCGGCCCCGCGGCCTGCGTGAAAATTGAGAGCTTGCGTGGCCTGCAATGTCAGACGCTTGGGCTCGTCGCCTGATGGGTTGATTCATCTCCCCGAGAGGACCTTGAGGGGAGATGGCCGCGGAGCGGCCAGAGGGGTCGTCTCACATTGGGCGTCGACCTATAGCGGCCATGAAAGCCTCGCGCTCCACGCCCGCCATATACCGTTTTCGCGGAAGTTTCAGCCGGCTGCAAATGTGCCATGGTGACGTCTGCGGTACGAGGCCGCCGTGGTCGACGCGGACGCCCAAGCACATCCCCAACAATGCGCCCCCAACGGCCGCGTCGACCATGAACGGAAATGGTAATGGCGACCTTGCCCTAGGTCACCGTTTTTCGACCGGCCCGGCTTTTAGTCAGCCTTGGATGCCGGCGTATTCGGCGACCAGCGGCTCATATTCCTCGAAGGACGGCAGCGCTTCGTAGCTGTGCACGGCCGCCGTCGCCGCCCAGGGCAACTTCTCAGATGTCCAGGTCTCGATGAAGGGCGCGAACCACGCATGGTCGTCGAGCATGGTCGGGCGCAGGTTGACGAACCAGTCGACCCCCTCCGGCCGCGTGAACATCCAGGTCATGCAGTAGCCGCAGAAATAATGTTTCGAGGCGCCATGCAGGCCGCCGACCACCGGCTCGCCCTTCGTCACCTCGAAACCTTCCGAGGGGATCGCCGCGCTCAGCGAATAGGCGCTGGACGACATCGACTGGCAACCCGTGCAATGGCAGGCCATGGTGAGCAGCGGCTTTGCCGAGATTTTCAGGCGCACGCGGCCGCAGCGGCAGCCTCCTTCGGCGGGAAGAGAAAGACTTGGCAAGATGGGCTCCTGGGGTTGGGTGTTCTCCCTTCTCCCCTGTGGGAGAAGGTGGATCGGCGCGATAGCGCCGAGACGGATGAGGGGTGTTCCTGGGGAGTGAGACGCTGGCATTCCCTGGAACACCCCTCATCCGGCCGCTTCGCGGCCACCTTCTCCCACAAGGGGAGAAGGGGAAGGCGCGCTCAGCCTTCGATCAACTCCGCCGTCGTCGCCATCCGCACGCCCTGCCCCGCGAAAGCCTTGTTGTGGCGGGCAATGATGTCTGGCGCGTTTTCCTCCAAGGAATCCAGCGTCGAATGCGCGTCCGAAACCACGGTGACGCCAAATCCCTCGGCAAAGGCGCCCTTCACGGTCGCGGCGACGCAGAAATCAGTCTGGGCGCCGAGGAGCACGACGTCCTTCGCGCCGTGTCCCGCCACCCATTCAACGAGTTCGGGATTCGAGAAGGCGTTGCCGACGGTCTTGCCGAAGGTCGGTTCGTGGGCGGCCTGACCGAGCAGCGGCCACACCGGCCAACCGGAAGCGCCCGGCGCCAGCGGATCGCCTTCCGGTCCGTCATGGCGGATGAACGCCACTTTGCGGCCGGAACGCCCTGCCCAGTCGATCAGCCGACGGGCACGCTCGGCGATCGTGTCGGCGTCATGGATCGGCGGATCGAACCGACCGTCGAACATGCCGGTCTGCAGGTCGATGACGATCAGTGGCGCGGCGGCGGAGGGGGCGGTTCCTGGCATGGCGCGAAGATAGCGTGGGTGGGGGGCGGGTCAAGGACGAGGTACAACACACAAGCGATCTACAAACAATCTTGAGTTGCTCACGATACAACTATCGTCACCAAAGCAAGGAGGGAAGATGATGGAACAACACACCGTGTTCCTGATCGGGGCAGGCACACAGGGCGATGACGAGCAGGCTGTCTTTACGCTGCATGATGCGAGGACAAAATGCCGACTCATCTGCAGTTATCAGGACAAGGTTATCGAGGCCGAAGAGGACGACTATTTCGAAGCGCTGTTCCAGATTCGCCTGCGCCTTGAATTGGATGGACTGCTGCCTTTCTGTTACGGCGCCAGCGGGAGAGTCTACCCGGAAGGAACAGTGATCGAGATGAGCCGCGGACTAATTGCCTGCAAAGCAAAGATGGGGCAGCCGCCGAAAGGGACCGATCTGGTCAACATCTTTGCCGACGGCCTCGATGTGGTGCCTGTCTTTCCACGAATGCAACAGGAATGCTGGGACGCCTGGCTCGCTTCATTGCCTTCCTGACGAGAAGCATCGATACGCCAACCCACGGGATTTTGCGTATGACTGCCACTGATCCTGATTGGCCTTTTGACGATCCGCCAAATGTGGCCGTCATTACGATTCATCAGATAATCAGGGGCGAGCACATTGTAGATTGCGTTACTCACGACGACGATGATGGCGCTTGGCAGTTCCTGAACCGAGCTGTCGATTTCAAGATGGCCGATGCCATGCTCATCGGGCTGTCTGAGATGGTGAAATTCGATAGCTCGCTCCGCGAACTCTGGGACCTTCCTTATGGCTGGTGCGCATGGCGGGAAGGCAAGGGCCAACCGTGGCACCGCGCGCGGAAAGAGCCCGAGGAGGAATGATGGCTTGCAGGCATCAGGCCCAGAGTTCGTCATCGTAGGGCGGAGCAAGAGGCGATCGTCACGCCGGAACGCGGTGTGCGCGGCGGGCGCTGTGTTCGACAACATCGCGCTGGCGGCCGATCTGGCGGGCGGACCGGAGTAGTCGCCAACCGTTTCCGACGCTCCTCGGATCGGCCATGCATTATGGATTCGCGCGGGTGGCGGCGACCAGCTTGCCTCGCACTGCCGAAGGCCGGCGCAAATTCTGGCAGTAGGCGCTGATGCGCTTCATCTCGGTGCCCTCGCTGCCGCCCAGGGCGCGGGTCCAGCGGCCTCGTGAGTTGACTCTGTCAGATCGGCCGCAGCCTGTTACCCGATCCCGCCGGTGATTGTGAAGGTTCCCTTGCAGGAACCGTCGGGCAGGCGCGCGATGGCCGTGACGATGGAGCCATAGGCGCCGCGCCAGACGCTGTGGAAGCCTTGATGGGTCGTGGCCGGCACGATCGCGCGACCGGTGAATCGCTTAGCGCTGCCTTGCATGGAAACCGGCTCGCCGTTGACGTGGACTTTCACCACCGCCGCGTCGCCGGTCTCCAGCGCGATCGCGATCTCATCGGTGTCGCCGGCGCGGGTCGTCTCAGCCGTGAGCGTCAGCGTGAGCGGGGGATCGCCAACACGACTCGCCGCGCCCCTGCCCTCGAACACATCATCGGCCAGCGCCGGCGTGCGCGGCGGAACGGTGCGGCGCCTTGTGGAGCGCTCGTAATCGCCGGCGATCGTCAGCAATGCCACGTCGTCATAAGCCTTGCCAGCGAAGGTGAGGCCGACGGGCATGCCGATATCGGCCATGGTGCCCATCGGCACCGTCACCGTCGGGATGCCGAGATGCCGCCAGACCAGATTGCCGTTGGCGACCCAGGTGCCGTTTCGCCAGGCAAGCCGGGCGGAAGCCTCGTTGATGTCGGCATCGGCCGGACCGACATCGGCGACCGCCGGCAGCACCACGGCGTCGAGCCGGTTGGCATCGAGCCAGTCTTCGAAGTCGGCGCGGCGCGTTGCTTCCAGGCCTTTCAGGCCCGCCTCGATGGTGGGAATGTCCGCAAGCGACGCCACCCCGCGCTTCGCTCGTTCGACATACTTCGCCAGATCGAAATCGGCCTCGCCGTAACGGTCGCGCAACGTGCCCGGCGGCTGCGGGAAGATCTTTGCGCCGTCGACCGAAGCGAGATCGGGGATCGCCGGATCGGCATTGGCGCGCAGGAAATCGTCCCAGGACCAGATGGACAGGTCCCAGATCTCGCGTTCGGCGAATTCCGGCGGCACCAAGCCGCGGTCGACCATCGACAGCGCGCCCGGACGGTCGCGTTCGTAGTTGGAGACGACAGGGAAATCGACCTCGACCACCTCGGCGCCGAGTGATTCAAGGTCGCGCGCCGCCTGCCGCCAGAGCTCAAGTACTGAGGCGCGGGTCTCGATCGGGCGCTCCGCGCCGTCATCCTTGCCGATATACATTTTCGGCACGCCGAGCCGCTTGCCCTTGAACGCACCCTGCACGGCAAGCGTGGTGTAGCTCGCCGGCCGCAGCGCCGAGGCTTTCGGGATTTGCACCCAGGGCTGCACGCGCCAGAAATCGCCGCGCGTCTCGGCATCGTCGGCGACGATGACGTCGAGCAGCTCCAGCATGTCGGGAATGGTGCGCGTATGCGGCACCACCACATCCATGGTCGGCACCAGCGGCCAGTTGCCGCGCACCGAGATCACGCCGCGCGAAGGCGTGTAGGCGACCAGCGCGTTGTTGGAGGCGGGCGCGCGCCCGGACGACCACGTTTCTTCGCCGAGCCCGAAGGCGGCGAAACTGGCTGCGGTCGCGGTGCCCGAGCCGTTAGAGGAGCCGGAAGCGAAGGCGGCGGTGAGGAAATCCTTGTTGTACGGACTTTCGGCCCGACCATAGACGCCGCGCTGCATGCCGCCATTGGCCATCGGCGGCATGTTGGTGAGGCCGATCAGCACCGCGCCCGCGGCGCGCAGCCTGGCGATGGTGAAGGCGTCCTCGTTCGCCGTGAGATGCTCGAAGGCCGGCGACCCGGCGGCCACCGCCAGCCCCCTGGCCTTGTAGCTGTCCTTGGCGGTGTAGGGGATGCCGTCGAGCGATCCGAGCGTCTTGCCCTCGCGCCGGCGCCGGTCGGATGCTTCCGCCTCTTCGAACATCTTCGGGTTGAGGATGGGCACGGCGTTGAGCGCGATGCCGTGGCGGTCGTAATGGGCGATGCGCCGCAGATACGCAGCGACAAGCTCGACGCTGGTGACGGTGCCATCTTCCAGCGCGCGGCGCAGATCGGCGATCGAGGCTTCGACGAGGTGGAGCATGATGGCGAGCGAATTCCCTTACAGAAGCTGCGTTCCGTCACACCCCCCTCTGCCCTGCCGGGCATCTCCCCCGCAAGGGGGAAGATTGGATGTCGCGACGGCTTCGCCAATCGGCGACGCTGCAGAGAGGGTGCCGTCGCAGGAACTGCCAATCTTCCTCCTTGCGGGGAGATGCCCGGCAGGCCAAGGGGGGCTGTCCAGCCGGCCTGTCAGGTAATCCAAGGGCGCTATTCATTTTTCCGGACGAATGCCCGCCTCTCGCCCTCGTGCTCTACGCTCAACCCACCAGTCATTCTGCCAATCCTCATAGCCGAGAAGCGAGCCCTCCATGCGATCGAGGGCTTCGTTCCAGCCGGTCTTGGCGGAGACTTTCGATGCCAGCAGATATGCGTCTATTCGCCATTCTTCGCAGGGGAGTGCGAAGAAGGCGCGTCGCCATCTTTCGAACTTTGGGAAGCGGGCGCGCTCGGCCTCGGTGAAGGGCGTGTCGATTATGCGGCGCACCAACCGACCCGAACGGACGAACGGGTCGAAGCGGGCCAGCATTTCCGTCAACCACTCCACCGGATAGGCGTCTTGGAACACCGCCAGAGGCTTGCGACCTTCAAGCATCAGCGGCAGCTCGAAATTCGTGTGAACGAGATACGGTGTCTCGCGGATTGGATGCCAGGGCTCGATGCGATTGAGCCTCGGATCAAGCTCGCGAGGTGGGATGCATATCGCGCCCAGCCTTTGAATATCTCCCGGGTCCAATTCCCATGAGCCTGATAGTTGTGTGTTGTCGCAACCCAGAACCGCGCCAAGCTTTTTCAGGTCCAAGACCCGGATTCGAGCCTCAGCGATAGCCGAACCGGTCGCAGGATCGATCTGCTGCAGGACAAAATAAGTGGATTCGGCAGTGTTGCTCATGCGGCGACGATGGCTGCTCGGAGAGTCCTTGTACAGGTCTCCTTCTGACAGGCGCCGTTCGTGGCGCCCCATCTCCTCTGCCGGGCATTTTTCCCCACTTGGGCGAGATTGGCTGTCGAGGCCGCTTTTCGCCCACCTCTAACGTCACACTCACTCCGGCGCCCCGGCAAACAGCACCGTGCCCTCCCCGCCCGCCGCCGGCCAGTCGCGGATGGCGCGGTCGATGCCGCCGGTCAATAGCGTGCCGTCGGCGGCGAAGGCGACCGCGTACATGGGACCAGTGCCGGGGTCGAATTCGGCGATCTCGGCGCCGGTGTCCACGTTCCAGATCCGCGCGGTTCCGTCGAGCGAGACGGAGCCGAGGCGCTTGCCGTCGGCCGACAAGGCCAGCGCATAGACCGTGCCGGAATGCCCCTCGAAGCGGCGGACCTCCTTGAAGGTGTCGAGGTCCCAAAGCTTTATTGTGTAATCGCCGCTGCCGGTCACCGCGTGGTGACCATCGGCCAGGAAGACCGCGCCATAGGCGCCTCGCTCGTGGCCGAGCCAGCTGCGCAGTTGCTTGCCCGCAACGATGTCCCAGAGTTTCAGCTCACCGTCGATGCTGCCGGTGAGCGCCCTGGTGCCGTCGGGCGAGATGGCGACGGAACTCACCGACCAGTCGTGGCCCGGCAGCACATGCAAGACCGCTCCCTTCCCCAGGTCCCAAACGACGACGGAACCGGTGTCGTGACCGCTAACGGCGAGCTTGCCGTTCAGGCTTATCTTCAGTTGCCTGACGCCGCCGTTCGCCCCTGAGGAGAAGACGTGCAGCACCGTGCCGTCGGATAGCTGGCGCAGCACGATTTCGCCGTCGTCGCCGGCGGTGAGCACGGTCTTGCCATCGGGCATGAAAAGCGCGCTGCGCGCCATGTCCTTGTGCTCACCAAGGTCGCGGATCAGCCGCTTGCCCTCGATATCCCAGAGCTTGATTATGCGGTCGGTGCTGGCGCTCATGATCTGGTGGCCGTCGGCCGACACCGCCAGCCAGACGACGGCGTCGCGGTGGCCTTCCAGCGCGGTCGGCTGGGCCGGGGGCGCCGGTGGAGGCGGCGCCACCGTCTGCGGCGGCGTTGCGGGAGCGAGCGCCGTCTGCTGGGTTGGCTGGACCGGCTCTGCCGGCTGGGCAGGCCGCGGCGGCGCGGACTCGGCCGGTGGAGCGGCTGTCGGCGCCGGCTGAACGGGAGCCGCAACCGGCTCGGGCAACGGGGGCTTTGCAGCCTCTTGCTGTGCGGGTGCGGGCAAGGCTGGCTCGATGCTCGACTCGGGCGTGGTAGGTTTTGCGCTCGCCTCCGGCTCGGGCCTCGGTTTGGGCGATCGAGGCGCCGGATCTGCCGGCACGGTGGCGACTTCCTTCGCCGGTTCGGCGCCCGGCGCCCGCCAACCGAACTGGTCGGCGACGATGACGATCAGGGCCAACAGCGGCAAAGCGAGCTCTGCGCGGCGCAGCCGCGGATGGCCGGCCGGCGCGATCCCGGCGTCGCGGCCGAACAAAGGGGCGGCCGGATCGTGCCTGACGGCGCCCGGCAGCAGACCGGCGAGGATAAGCAGCCCGGCAAGGACCGACAGCACGCCGGCTGCGCCGAAGACTTCCAGGCGCGCCGTCGCTGGCGGCCTGCCGTCCAGCGCCGCATAGAGCTTGGCGAAACAGGCAATGCCGACGATCAGCATCGCCAGCGCCAGCAGCCTTTCGGTCGATCTCTTCATCGGTCTCCCCCATCGCCCCGCCACGTTGCAACCGGCGGCAGCGGGCCGGCCCCGGCATCCTAGCCGAGCTTGCGGCCAAGGCTAAGTGCAAGACGTCACACAGCTTCGCCGGGCGATATCCTTCGCATCCGGTTCCGGCCGGCGCGGTCGCCCACTATTGGGCGGCGGCTCTATCAGTAGAACGCTATCCCGGGAGCAGAACAGCCCGCTGGAGCCGGTGATTGACAGAAATTGCCTATGTGAGATTATCCGCCGGGGATTTCTAGGAGAGCAATCTTATGAAGAAGACTTACGAGAAGCCGGTTTTGATCCGCAAGGGTAAGCTTTCAGCGGTTGTGGCGGGTTCGCTGCCTTCGCCGGTTTGATGAAATCATCGGTGCTTTTGCCGACACTGATTAACGGGGGAAATTTGGGATGAAAAAGATTTACGAGAAGCCGATTCTCGTCCGCAAGGGCAAGCTTTCGACGGTGGTGGCAAGTCCGTCGCTCGCCATCACCAATGGCGCTACCTGACGATATAATTTCAGTGCAGTAGCAGGAATACGCAAAGGGGAAGCGCTTGCTCGGGCGTTTGCTTGATGGCAGACGTGCGTATGAGATCATGCGGCGGAATTTTCGGGAGAGCGTGGATGAGGAAGACCTATGTGAGGCCGACGCTGGTCAAGAAGGATAGGCTTTCGGCAATCACCGCTAACGGCGCAGCTTCCGTCGTATTCTGAGCCAAAGGCGCCTTGCACAGGCCTTCAGGCGGCGCGGGTTAGTCTTGCTTGAGAACTCGCAAGAATTGCCGTGCTTTGGCCGGCATATGTCAAAGCGCCACGATCAGATCGTCGAGCACGGCCTGCCAGTGGTGTCTGGTGGAGATGCGGACACGCGTCACCGCCTGCAGCATGGGCGCGTATTGAACCGGTGCTAGCGCCGACAGCGCGATCTCATCGCTGGCGATCAGCTCCTCCCCTAACCAGCTTTCGACAAGCGCGGTCTCGCCTTCCGAGGCCAGCCAGGCCGCGGTCAGCATCACCGAGTGGAAGCCGAAGGGTGTGGCGCGACCGAACTCGGCCGGATGGCCGCTGCTGGTATAGGCGATGTAGGCGCCCGAGACATTGCCGTTGACATAGCCCTCGCTGTTGGCGGTGTGGTCACGCGCCATGGCGTTGAGATTGCGCCAGTCGAGCCCGGCATGGCCGGACGGCACCTTGCACAGGCCGCGCGGGGTTATGTCGTCGAAGCCGATGGCGTTGAGCGCAGCGTCGGGCGCGAGCGCGCCGCGCGCCAACAGGCCGAGATCGACCGGGTAAGCCGACAGCTTGAGCCTTCGGTCGAGCCCCGAACCGGCAATGACGATTTCATCGGCCTCGACGCCGAGCGGGAAGCGGAAGGCCGCGTCGGCGGGCAGCGCCCGGCTCTCAAGCAACTGACCCTTGGCCTTGACCGACAGCGTGACGCCCGTCGCGGCCGGCGTCCTGCCGTTCAACGTCCGCCCCGGCGCGAGCCCGACCGGCTTCGGCAAGGCCTCGCCGGCGAGGCCGACCATGGATCCGGGGGCATCCGCGATACGCACCGCCTGGTCATGATTGGCGCTGCTGGCGCGCCAGCCGGACGGCACCGAGACGGAAAAGCGGTAGCTGCCGGGCCGTTGGATCGCCGCGCTGCGGCGCTTCGACGACGTCGGGAAATTGGCGAAACCGGCGGCGTTGCTGCGCGCCGAAGCCAGGAAAATGCCGCGCTCGTCATAGAGCCGCACCACGATGCCCGCCATCGGCCGGTCGGCTTGACCATAGGTGCCGTCGCCGTCGACATCCATGTAGACGAAGGACGAGAAGTTGAGCTTGCCGGATGTCGGCGCCCACGCGGCGCGCGGCGCGTAGTCGCCCGCCGGATCGGGATTGCCGCGCGCCCTGCGGCGCTTGCGGCGCCGGCGCAGCGCGATCGCAATGAGAGCGATGGCGCCGGCAAGGACAAGGGCTGAGATAAGCGCGACGAGGGCGGTGTCAGCCATGGCGGAGAGGCGATGGCTGGAGATCGCCGTTCAAGACCGCGTGCATGAAATTGTCCCCCCATCCAAGTTTGCAGCAGATTAGCGTTGGGCATCGATGCCGCAAGTCATTGCGATGGACGAGTCAGGATTGAGATGCTGGCGGGACAGCGCCAGCTTTCCCTTCTCACCTTGTGGGAGAAGGTCAGGTTGCCAACTCCACCCAGACCGGCGCGTGGTCGCTTGGATTGTCCCCTCCCCGTACTTCGCGGTCGATGCCCGCCCCTTTCAGTTTTCGAGCGAGCTTCTTCGACAACAGAATGTGGTCGAGCCTCAGGCCGGCGTCGCGTGGCCAGCGGTTCCGGCGATAGTCCCAGAAAGTATAGAGCCTCTCCTCCTTGGGAAAAACCTTTCGCAACGCGTCTGTCCAGCCCTGCGCGATCAGCGCGGCGAAGGCGGCGCGGCTTTCGGGTTGCACCAGCGCGTTGTCGTCATAGGAGCGGGTCTCATAAATGTCGCGCGGCTCGGGCACGATGTTGAAGTCGCCGGCGAGCGCCACCGGCAGGCCGGTGTCGAGGAGCTCACCCGCATGCGCGGCAAAGCGGTCGTGCCAGGCGAGCTTGTAGTCGAATTTCGGCCCCGGTCGAGGATTGCCGTTCGGCGCGTAGAGGCAGGCGATGACGACGCCGTCGACCGCCGCCTCGATGTAGCGCGCCTGGCGGTCGGCATTGTCGCCGGGCAGCGCATCGCGCGTCAGCACCGGCTCGGCGCCGCGCGCGAGGATCGCGACCCCGTTCCAGGTCGGCTCGCCCTTCCACACAGCGCCATAGCCGGCGTTGGCGAGCCGGGTCAGCGGAAACTGCGTGTCGCGCGCCTTCAACTCCTGCAGGCAGACGACGTCGGGCTTTGCCTTGGCGAGCCAAGCGAGCAGGTTGTCCAGCCGGGTGTTGATGTTGTTGATGTTGAAGGTGGCGAGTTTCATCAAGTCCGTCGATATTCAGGTGATGCCGGCCTGCAAATGGCGGCTTCCTGCGCTTCCGGTGCTCACGTACTTTAGGTACGCTCCGCTCCGGTTCTCGGAAACCACCCATTTTCGACTCGGCCTGACCTGAATCTCGGCAGACTTGGCGGCGTAGTCAGTCCGTCATCCGGATTTTGATCGTCTCCGCCACCGTCTTCAGATGATCGCCCGCCGTAAAACCCGAGATCGCCTTGCGTGGTTTCAAATCATGGTCGCCGTCCTCCAGCCAGATCACCTCGACGGCAGGAGAAAGGCCGTAGGTCGCGACTTCCTCCTTGGTGCCAAACTCGTCGCGCGTGCCCTGGAAGATCAGCGTGGGCGTCTTCAGGTTGATCAGATGCTTCGTCCGCAATTGCTCCGGCTTGCCCGGCGGATGGAACGGATAGCCGAGGCACACGAGCCCGGCGATCTCGCCCTTGGCGAACATCTCGTCGGCGACCATGGAGGCGACGCGGCCGCCCATCGACTTGCCACCTATGATCAGCTTTCCGGTCACGCCCTTGGCGCGCAGATCGGCGATCGCCTTCACATATTCCGGGTTCACCGTCTCGGCGCGCGGCGGCGGCTTGCGATGGCCGTAGCGGCGCGCGGCCATATAGTGGAACTCGAAGCGTGCGACTTGGAAGCCGGCGGCCGCGAGCGCTTTGGCGGTGGTGGCCATCGACGCGGAATCCATCGGCGCGCCGGCGCCGTGGGCGAGCAGGACGGTGACGGGAGCGGTGTCGAAGCCGTCGAAGAGGAAGTGGGTCATGGGAGCGCCAATCTCTCCTTCTCCCCTTGTGGGAGAAGGTGGCCGAGCGAAGCTCGGACGGATGAGGGGTGCTCCAGCTTGGCGGATACGCCCTTCAATACTCCTACTTGCGACAAGGTCACCAACGTCTCATTCCTTCCAGCACCCCTCATCCGTCTCGGCGCTGGCGCGCCGATCCACCTTCTCCCACAAGGGGAGAAGGAAAAGGCGCTCACCCCGCCGTGCGCGCCATGTGCAGGTCCACGAACTGGATTCCCTTCTGCGCAGTCCGCGCCCATTCGGACTCGGCATCCAATTCCAGATAGCGGACCCACAACCGGCGGGCCTCCATCAGATTACCCGCATCGAATTCCAGCCGAGCCAGGTTGAACACCGGATCGGCATAGCTCTTGTCGAGCGCAACAGCCTTCTGAAGGTGCCTTCGCGCCGATGCCACCTTGCCCTCGTCGCTCATCAGGCCGGCGAGGTTGAACCAGGCTTCGACGAAACCCGGATCGAGTTTTATCGCGCGGGCATAATCATGCGCGGCTTCGGCAACCCGGCCGGCGCCGCGCAGGCAATTGGCGCGGTTGAAGGCGGCAATCGCATCCTTGGGATCGATCGCCAGGCAACGCTGGTAGAGCGCGGCCGCATCGTCGTGGCGCCCCTCCTCTTCTGCCATTTCGGCCTCGGCGAACAATTCCTCCAGCGTGTCATCCTCGGGTGAACCGAGGTCGAACAAAAGCTGGCCGTCGAGCTCGCTCCTGCCTTCGTCGAGATAGATCGCATCCGGGCGGCCATGCTGCGAGCCGAGATTGAGCGATTTTGCCGTGAGCGAGGCGACCGGGCCGGAGCGATGCACGGAGCGCGCGATCGCGCCCCAGCTGGCACCGCTGGCGATCAGCCCGGCATATTTGCGGGCCAGGATCAGGTCTCGGAAGGAGTAAGGTTCGCCATCATGCTCGAAGGCGTCGAACAGTGACAGCATGTCGAGATCGTCGCCGCCAAGCCGCGACTGGTCGACGAGCGATTGCCTGGAGAGCGACGAGGCATCGGGCGCCTTCATCAGTCCAAGCAGGCGCAGGAAGCCGTTCTCGCTGATGAGTTGGCGGCCTGCTTCGCGCTCCGCTTTCACGCGGCGCTCGATCTCGGCATCGCCGGATTTCGCCGCCTTGGCGAGAAGCGCGCGGCCGAACACGACGTGCGTGGTGCGGCGCGTGACGCCGCGCCTCAGCTCCGCATGGCGGCGCCCGACCTCGCGGGCAGCGAGCCGCAATGGAAAGGCGGCCAGCGCGCCGACGACGCCGAAGACGGCGCCGGGAACGATCACTGGCCCAGCATTTCCCGTCACTTCTTGCTCTTGCCGACGGCCTTCAACAGGTTCGCCTTCAGCGGGTTCTCAGGCGCACCGCCCGCGGCCGCCTTCTTGGACGGCTTCGCCGGCGCTTCCTCGGCCTTGCTCTTCGACTTGGCCGGGGGTTTCGCCTGCTGCGACAGGCTCGCCTTCAGCGCATCCATCAGGTTGATGACATTGCCGCGCTCGGGCGCAGCCGCGATGATCGGCTTGTGGCCCTTCAGCTTCTCGCGGATCATCGCCATCAGCGCCACCTCGTAGCGATCCTCGTAGTTCTTCGGATCGAAGTGGGTTTCCTTCTGCTTTATCAATGCCTGGGCCAGCTCGAGCATTTCCGGATCCGGCTTGCCGGCCGGGATGTTGCCGAAATATTCAGCCGTGCCGCGCACTTCGTTGGGGTTTCTCAAGGTGCAGACGAACATGCCGTTCTCGCGCGGACCGATCGTCACCACGCGCTCGCGGCTGGAGAGCACCAGGCGGGCGATCGCCAGCTTGCCGGACTTGCGCATCGCCTCGCGCAGCACGACGAAGGTCTCCTCCGCCATGGCGCCGTCGGGCGCGAGATAATAGGGCGCGTCCTGGTAGATGACGTCGACTTCGGCCTCGTCGACAAAGGCCTCGATGTTCATCGTGTGGTTGGATTCGATCCTGACCGCATCGAGATCGGCGTCATCGATGATGATGTACTGCTTGTCCTCGTACTCGTAACCGCGCACGAGGTCCGAACGCTCGACAAGGCCAAGCTCGGGATCGACCGGTTTCATGTTGATGCGGTTGTGCGTCTTCTTGTGCAGCTGATTGAACGAAATGCGCTCGCTCGCGCTGGTGGCCGGGTAAAGCCGGACCGGACAGCTGACGAGGCTGAGCTTGAGGTAACCTTTCCAACTTGCCCTGGGCGCCATGATGAACTCCTACGCGGCCATGCACTGACACTATGTTGGAGCATGGTCTTGTCCAAAAACCGGTTCCGGCCTTTTTAGGACCATGCTCTTTGCAGCGCTTCGTCCGTAGGACGATCAGCGCCGTGGAAATCCTACACCGACCCCTGATGATAGTGCCGAATTCCTAGCGAAACGTTCTGGGGACGGTTGGCGCGGAGAATAATTCAAATTGTAGAAAGCGTCGATGCCCTGACGCCGTTCCTCGCCCCCGCGGAGGCGGGGGAGAGGTGGCTCGGCGAAGCCGAGACGGAGAGGGGGAATGGCGCGGAGCTGAATATCTTTTGGCGCCTCGATCACATACGTTGGCGCTGCCCCCTCTCCGGCCGCTACGCGGCCAACTCTCCCCCACTTTGTGGGGGCGAGGAACTAGCGCTCAAACACAGGCAAATCCCGCGCCGCCTCGTCGATCTCCGCCCAGGGATCGCCGGATGTCTCCAACAGCCCCGGCAGCGAGGCGTAATTCAGGTCCTCCGGCGCGTCGATCGTCTCCAGGTCGGTCCAACTCACCGGCGTCGAGGCCGGCAGATTGGTGCGGGCGCGCAGCGAATAGGGGGCGGCTGAAGTGTGGCCGCGCGCGTTGCGGTGGAAGTCGATGAAGATGCGCTTCTTGCGGTTTTCCTTGCCCATCGTGGTGGTGAAGGTGTCGGGCGCGCTTGCCGCCAGCAAAGTCGAAATCGCGCTCGAAGCCTGGTGCAGCTTCTTCCAGTTCTGCTTGCGCGTCACCGGTACGGTGATGTGGATGCCCTTGCCGCCGGAGGTTTTGGCGAATGGGACCAGTCCCAGGCTCTCCAGCCCGGCCTTGATGTGGACCGCGGCTTCAACCACCTCGCGCCAGGAAATCCCTTCGCCCGGGTCGAGATCGAAGACGATCTGGTCGGGCTTGTCGAGTTTTGACCGGTGCGTGCCCCAGGTATGGAATTCCACCACGCCGAATTGCGCCAGCGCCAGATAGCCCTTGGCGTCCTCGACCGAGAGATAGGTTTTTGTCTCGCCTTCCGAATTGATCGACTCGAACACGGCAACCGAAGGCGGCATGCCGGTGAAGGCGTGGCGCTGGAAGAAGCAGTCCTGCGGCTTGCCGGTCGGGCAGCGCACCAGCGACACCGGTCGGCCGATGATATGCGGCAGCATGAAATCGCCGACCAGCGCGTAATACACCGCGATGTCGAGTTTTGTTGGCCCGGTCCTACCGAATAGCCGCCGCTCCGGATTGGTGACCCAGATGGTGGCGAGGTCGGATTCGGCGATCAGCCGTTTTCGCTTGACCGGCACCGGCGTGGTCAGCCCGCCGATATCGCGCAACCCGCGGAAGACGCCGTGCCGGATCGCATTATCGGCGGTGCGGTTCGAATAGCGGACGCGTGCCGACAGCAGCGGCTTCACCCAATGCATCTCGCGCATGATCTCGCGCGGCACGCCTTCGGGCGGGGTCGCGCCGGCGGTCAGCCGCTCCAGACGGGCGAGCAGGTCCGTCGCCATGTCTGCGTCGAAACCGGTGCCGACCTTGCCGCGATAGTGCAGTTCACCATTTTCGAACTCAGCCATGCCGAGCGCCGCCAGCCCTTCCGCCTGGTCGGAAACGGTATAGCCGGCGATGACGAAATCGTCCGTCTTCTGTGCCTTGGCCTTGGTCCAGTTCTTGGTGCGGCCGCTCTGGTAGATTGCATCGGCGCGCTTGGAGACGACACCTTCCAGCCCAAGGTCCGAAGCCTGATCGTACAGGCCCTGGCCGTCGCCCTCGACATGGTCGCTGTACTGGATGGCGGAATTGGCGGGCTGACCGGCGAGCAGCTCGGCGAGCAGGGCTTTGCGCTTCTGCAGCGGCACCTTGCGCAGATCCCAGCCGTCGAGATGGAGCAGGTCGAAGGCGTAGAAATGCAATTTGGAGCCGGCGCCCTCGGCCAGCGCGTCCTGCAGCAGCGCGAAGCGCGAGATGCCCTTGTCGTCGAGCACCATGATCTCGCCGTCGATGATCGCTTGGGCGATCGGCAGCCGCGAAAAGGCCTGCGGCAGATCGCCATAGCGTTTCGTCCAGTCGATGCCGCCGCGGGTGATCAACCGCACCTCGCCGCCCACGACATGCGCCATGGTGCGGTAGCCGTCGAACTTTATCTCATGCAACCAGAGCTCGCCCGTGTCCTCGGCAACGCTCGTGCCGCCCGGCGGCTTCGGCACCTGGCTGGCGAGTTGCGGCTCGATGCGGGCGGGTGGCTCAGCCCTAATTGCGCCGGGCAGCACGCCCGGTTTGAGCGAGCCGGCTTTCGGCGGCAGGCGCTCGCGCTTCCTCGGCGGCGCCGCCAGTTCCTCGATGCGGCGGCCGGTCTTCACGCTTTCCGGGCGCGCCTCGAGAATGTCGAGCTTTGTATCGGAGGCGAGGTCGCGCTCTTTGAAGAGCAGCCAGTTCTTCTTGTTCTCATCCTCGCCCGGCTTCGGCTTCAGCCGGGTCAGCATCCAGCCCCCATTGAGTTTTTGCCCGGCCAGCCGGAACTTGAACGCGCCGGTTCTGAGGCTTTTCTCGACATCCTCCATCGGCGCCCAGGTACCGGTGTCCCAAACGATCATCGGCCCGCCGCCATATTCGCCCTCGGGGATGACGCCCTCGAAATCGATATATTCGATCGGATGGTCCTCGGTCTCGACGGCGAGGCGCTTGTCGGCCGGATTGAGCGAGGGCCCGCGCGGCACCGCCCAGCTTTTGAGCACGCCGCCGACTTCCAGGCGCAGATCGTAATGGTCGGCGGTGGCGTGGTGCTTGTGAACGACAAAGCGGTTGCCGGCACCGGCGGACAGGGTGCCTGCCGGTTCGGGGGTGCGGGAGAATTCGCGCTTCGCGCGGTAGGGTTTGAGATTGGCGGGCATGAGTCAGACGCCGAGGCGCAGAGCGGACAGTGGCAACCGCCTCGTTCCTTCGCGCCCCCCTCTGTCCTGCCGGACATCTCCCCCTCCAGGGAGATTAGCAGACCGCGCGTTCGCGCTTCCCTTACAACGTCGGCGATTGGCGAAAGCCGGCGTGACAGCCAATCTCCCCCCTAGAGGGGGAGATGTCCGGCAGGACAGAGGGGGGTGCTGTCCCGCCAGCATCTCGGATTTTTCTACATCGATGCGGAGCAAGGGAGCGGGATCAATCGTCGGCGGCCGGCGTCAGCTCCAGCTCCGCCGGCGTCAGCCCTTGCCTCAGTTGCGAAAGCCGGAACTCGTCGACCCAGTAGGCCTCGCCGTCGACCAGCACGCGGGCGCTGTAGGAGCCGCCGGAGAAGCGCTGCGCGGTGACATAGACCTTGTGGCGCTCAAGCGCGGTCTTCACCGCGGCGCGGCGGGACTTTTCTCTGGCAACGGGACTGGCCATGGCCTCACTCGAGCACGCTGCCGCTCCGATAGCGGCTGCCCATAAGGATGGCGGAGAGCGGGATGTGAGTCAATTTGCCGGGTGAAGGCGGCCCATTCACCGCCCCGCACGCAGCCGCCGCCAGCGCTGCATCGCCTCCTGCGCGACCTTGAACAGGCGCGGGTTGGCGCGCACGAAAGCCACGCCCCAGCCACGGTATTTGATGGCCTCGCTCGCCGCCATGCCCTTCGGCGTGATGCCGTAGCAAAGTTCGGACAGAACCGACTTCACTGCGCCCATATGTTCCTTGTAGCTCTGGTTGCCGACCGACAGGTCGAAATAGTCGAACCCCTGCCCGCGCCCCCATCTGATCAGCTCGCCCATGATGCAAAGTCCCGGCGAGACATTGGGAACCGCACCCTGGTCGATCGCGACCAGCAGCGCGTGCAGGGTGCCCAGATGGACCGCCAGATATTGGACCGCGACCGTCACGTCGCCAGCGCGCAGGCCAAAGATCCGCACCGAACCGTCGGTCAGGCCGCGATGCGCGGCCTTGCGGTAGAAATCGACGACCGGCGGCTGCGCCAGCAGATCGAAGCGGCCGAGCTCGCGAAAACGGCTGAGCCGCATCTCGACCAGCTTGTCGAAGGTGGAATCCACCAGGGTTGGCGTGTCGGCCTCGACCAGGGCCAGGCCGCCATTGCGATCGAGCCGGCGCAGGTCCTTGTTGAGCGCCTTGACGAAGGACGGGCGACAGATGCGCTTGACGACGGTTTCGGCATCGCCATCCATGGCGATGCCGTAGTGGGAATGTATGGAATCGCGCGCCGGAGAAAGCAGCGCCAGGGGATTGGCGATGCCGCCGATCTGTTTCGGGATACCGACGATGTGGATGCGGTCGGCCGGCGGCAGCACGGCAAGCACCGCCGCCCATGCGGCCTCGGCTGATTGCCTGGTCCAGGGCGTCGCGTCGGCGAGCAACGGCGCGGAATAATCGCACACCCCGCAGCTCAGCCACTCGATCACCCAATGCTGGAATGCGCGGCGCCGCATCAACGGCACCAGCGTCCTCGGCTCGCCCGTAGCGGCGTCCCTCACCTCGACGATGGCGAGATCGGCTTTTGGCGGCACAAGCCCTTCGACGATCCCTTCGGCCCAGGCAAAATGCTGGTGGCCGGTGCACACGCCCTCTGTCTCGAGACGCCGCCAGAGCGGTTTGACCGCTTCGAGGCTGGTGTGCAGCTGCGCCACATAAGCGCCGCCGGTGGCGTGCACTGCAGCCTCGTCACCGGCCAAGCCGGTCGTCATCGCGGCCATCGGCATTGCCTGGCTTGCCACATCATTCTCCTATCGTCTCTGCACTGCCAGCGTGGCCGCGCGGCGCCAGGCGCCGAACACGCTGGGGCGCTGCTCGTTCGGGTGCTTGGAGTTCCACATACGGTGAGCAGCGAAATACCATGAGGCCACTAGCACGAAGATCTCGGAGACCGCGGCTCCGGCCAGCGACCATGTCGACGGGGCGACGGCCAACAGAATCCCAATCGCCGCCAGCCCGATAATCGCGCCGGCCATGGTGATGAAGGCGACGATGCGGAAATCGCCAAGGATCTCGAGGACCACGCGCGGCATGATATAGGCCATGATCGGCACGAAGTTGGCGATGGCGAAAAGCCCGATCAACCCGACCGAGGCATGCTGCAGCGCCTGGGATTTAATCATCGGCAGGATGAACAGGATGCCGCAACCATAGGCCAGGCTGCCGAGCCCCATGACGAGCGCCCAGATCTTGGCCTGCGTCCACACGCGGTCGAACTCCTTGTTGCGCACCAGCTTTGCGAGTTCCGGCTGGGTCATGTTGGAGAAGGCAAGGCTGGAGATGCGCAGCGGCGCAAACAGCACCAGCACCGCCGCCAGCGGCGCATAGGCCGCGGGTCCGGCGATGCCGGCGACCAGCAGGGCCAGGCATTGTCCCTGGATGTTGGTGGTTGTGGCGCTGAACCCCGACCAGCGAAGCTGCGGCCAGAGCTTTGCATAGCGCCGCAAGGTCGGCGCACGAAAGGAGATACGCAGCCTGCGGCGCGCCAGTCTCACCAGCACGGCGATGCCGACCACATTGGCCACGGCAAGCGCATAGAAGGTGACCTGAAGCGCGTCCGCAAAGAACCAGATCGCCGCTCCTGCGAGCACTATGCCCGCGATCGTGAACGCGGCGTCGCTGATGGAGACGACGAGCTGCATGCGGCGCGCGAAGAAGGCGGTGCGCATATGGCTGCGCAGCGACCAGGCCCCGACGAAGCAGGCGGCGCCGATGCCGCTCGGGTCGCCCAGGAGGCGCATCAGCAGCCCGGTGCCCAATCCCATCAGCAGCGCCACCACAAGCGCCGCCGATCCGAAGGTCACGTCGTAGGCGTCGACGCCGGCGCTGTTGGCGCTTTTGCTCATCCATATGGTGGCGGGAACGGCGGTGAGCGAGCGGATATAGGACAAGCCGACGCCGCCCATCACCATGGCCAGCGCGAAGAGCCCATAACCTTCGGCCGACAAAAGATGCAGCAGCGCGATGTTCAGGGCGAAATGGAAACCGCTCTGCATCGCCTCGCCGCCGATCATCAATATGAGGCGCCGCACCAGATGGGCCGGGAAGGTGAACTTCACGGGCTCGTCTCCGCCTCGCGGGCGACACGCGCCCGCCCCTGCCGCGGCGGCGTCGCCTTCAGCTTGTCGGCCACGATCGCCACGATCGCGGCGGCGGCGATCGGCTCGCTGAAGAGCGCCTCGTAGCGCGCGCGACCGGCAGCGGCGAAGCCGCGCCACAGATCCGGCCGCAGGATGATCTCGCTGAGCTTGCCGGCGAGGGCGGCCGCGTCGCCCGGCGGCACATGCCAGCCGGTCTCGCCGTCGGCCACCACTTCCACCAGTCCGCCGATCGCCGAGACCAGCGGCGGCCGTCCCCAGCCCATCGCCTCGATGGCCACGCGGCCGAGCGATTCCGGGCGGCGCGACGGCACCGCGACGATGTCGGCCCAGCGATAATGGTTAGTTGGGTCGGAGACGAAAGGCAGCACCTCGACATGCCCTGTCAGGCCCATGCGCCCAACCAACTCGGCCAACGCCTGCTCGCGCTCGACGCTTTCGAAGGCGCCACCGACGAGGCGGACCTCGACACGGTCGCGCAACTCGGCGGGGAGCGAGGCGACGGCTTCGAGCAGCACCTCCTGCCCCTTTATGCGGTTGACGCGGCCAAGCAGCAGGACCTTGAGCGGCCGGTTGCCGTCATAAGTCATCGGCAGTGCCGCGACGGGACCGGCAACGCCGTTATAGACGACATGCGTGCGCCGCCCCTTGGCATCGAGGGCCGGCGGATCGCCGAAGGTGGCGCGCGTTGCGCGCGAGTTGAAGATGAGATCCGCCTTGCTCCAGCGCATCAGCGCGACAAGCACCTTGCGCAGGATGCCCTCGGGAATCTCATGGATGTGCAGCAGCGCCTTGCGCGGCAGGAGACGCGCGGCCAGCGCATAGTCGGCGATGATCGAGGTGTTGATGTAGGTCAGGTCGCTGCCCCGCATGCGCCGCCAGGCGCGCCAGAGCGCCGTCGGCAACCGCGCCATCTCGACGGTGGCGAGCTTGAGCATCGCCTGGCGCCTGAGCACCCAGAGCGGCTCGAACACGATGCGGCTGGCATGCGGCTTGAGGATATCGACAATCGGTCCCTCGCGCGGCAGCACGACCTCGATCTCGGCGGCCGGAAACGCGGCGCGCAGCGCAGCCACGCTCTCCGCGAAGCTGCGGTCCGAACCATAGAGCTCGTAGCCCTGATGAACGCAGGCTATGCGCATTGCTATCTTTCCACCTTGCACCCCGAGTCCGCTCAGCACCGGACCTTTCAAAGCGCGGAAGGAACTTCATGCCAAATCCGCACGCCGCTCTACCCGGCGATGGCCACTGCAGGCCGGGAGCAAGGATCATGCCGGGTCTCGAATGTCCGGCCGCGACCCACGAACCCCAGCCGTGCCCCATATCGATACAGATACGTCGCGAAAGTTGACCGATGATGAAGCAAGCTATGTAGCTTGAAGAGAAATTTTACACCTTCATGTGAATATTCGCCCTGGGGGTACCCTGGCACGGAAGTTGCTGGGCGTGTCATTGCCGTAACAACAACTATGACCGGACCCTGGGGATTCCTTTATTTTGAAACCGGAACGACCTTCCACCCTGATCGAAAAGCCTTCGATCCTGATCCTGGGGACGCGCGGCATTCCGGCTTCTCACGGCGGCTTCGAGACTTTCGCTGAGCGCCTGGCGCTCTTCCTGGCCGGACGCGGCTGGAAGGTCGGCGTCTACTGCCAGAAGGAGGTCGAGCGCGTCGGGCAAAGGGTGACGAGCGAGACCTGGCGCGGCATCGAGCTCATCACCATCGAGGTCGCCTCCAAGGGTCCCCGCGCGACACTGGAATTCGATTGGCAATGCGTGCTCGACGCCGCCAGGCGGCCGGGCGTGTGCCTGGTGCTCGGCTACAATGGCGCGGTGTTCCTGACCTGGCTCAGGCTCATGCGGCGCAAGATCTTCACCAATATGGACGGCATCGAGTGGCGGCGGCCGAAATGGGGGCCGGCGGCGCGCAGTTGGTTCTGGCTCAACGAATGGATCGGCGCCTGGCTCTCGCATCGGCTCATCGCCGACCACCCGGCGATCGCCGACCATCTGGCAACAAGGCGGCCGCGCGGCGCCATCGTCACGATCGCCTATGGCGCGGACCCGGTGACCTCAGCGCCGGAAGAACCCGTTCGCGCGCTCGGGCTCGAACCCGGTAAATACCTGATCTCGATCGCGCGGATCGAACCCGACAACAACATCCTGCCGATCATCGAAGCCTTCCGCAGCCGCGATCGCGGCGACATGAAGCTGGTGGTGCTCGGCACGCTCAACGACGACATTCCCTACCACTGCGCCGTGCGCGCGGCGGCAGGGACCACGGTGATCATGCCCGGCGCGATCTACGATCAGGCGACAGTGAAGGCGCTGCGCTACCACGCGCGCTCCTATATGCACGGCCACACCGTGGGCGGCACCAACCCCTCGCTGGTCGAGGCGCTTGCCGCCGGCAACATGGTGATCGCGCATGATAACCGCTATAATCGCTGGGTCGCCGGCGAGGCGGCGATTTACTTCAGTGATACCGACAGCCTGAGCCAGCGGATCGACGAGGCGCTGGCCGACGACGCGCTGGTGGCGCGCTGCAGCAAGGCGGCGCGAACGCGGGCCCGCGAGGCTTTCCGCTGGGAAGACGTGCTCATTGCCTACGAGAAGGAAGCGCTGCGGCAACTCGGCGTCACCACCGCCGCGCCGGCGAAAGCCGACCGCGCCAAGCACGCATGACCGGCTGGTCGCGCCGCCGGCTCCTCGGCGCGGCGCTGGTCGCGGCAATAGCGCCGCTGGCGAGCGCGCTTCCGCCAATGTCATCTCCAGCGCGTGCCGCTGGCGCATGGCCTTTCAGGCGCGGCGTCAATACCTGGCCCTGGTTTGCGCTGACGCGCGAATTTCCTGCCCCCCGCGCCGACTATGACTGGCCGCCTTTCCAGTCGCAGCGGCCGGTGCCGACGCCGGCCGACCTTGCCCGCCTGCGCGCCAGCGGGCTCGACTTCATCCGCCTGCCTGTCGATCCGGGGCCGTTCCTGGCCGCCGACGCGGGCCAGCGCGCCGACCTCATAGCAATGCTGAGCGCGGCGGTCGAGGCAGCGCTCAGCGCCGATCTCGGCGTCATCGTCAATATACAGGCTAACGGCGCCACACATTACTGGAATCCCGATCGCATGTATTCCAGCACCGGCGCGCCGGAATTCGCGCGCTACCGGGTCTTCGTCGGCGAGGTTGCCGGCATGCTGGCGGACATGGCGCCCGGCAGGATAGCGCTGGAGCCGATCAACGAGCCGCCGCAGGATTGCTCCTCCGGGCTGTGGCCCAAGGTGCAGGCGGCTCTGCTGAGCGCGGCTCGGGTCTCGGCGCGCAACCTGCCGCTGCTCGCCACCGGCGGCTGCGGCTCGATGGTGCGGGGCCTCGCCGCGCTCGATCCGGCGCCGCTGGCGGCCTTCGAGCCGATCCTGTTCACGTTCCACTTCTACGAGCCCTACCTGTTCAGCCATCAAGGCGCGCCGTGGATGCGCGAGCCGGTCTACCGGGCGCTGAACAATGTGCCGTGGCCAGCCTCCGCCGGGACGCTGGAAAGAACGCTGGCCTCTGTCAGGACAAGGATGGCGCAGGATTCCGAGAGGTCCAACGAAGCCAAGAAGGCCGCCTATGCCGAGACAGAGAAGGTGTTAAAGGTCTATTTCGATGCGCAGCCCGACCGCCGCTTCATCGACCGCTACCTCAAGCAGGTGAGTGACTGGGCGCAGACCCATCGCATCGCGCGCGAGCGCATCATCATGGGCGAGTTCGGCGCGTTGCGAACCGATGCACGATACACAGCCGCGCCCAACCCGGACCGCGCCCGCTACATCGGCGATGTCCGGCAGAGCGCCGAGGCATTCGGCTTTCCCTGGGCATTCTGGGACCTGTTCGACGGCATGGGCATGATGGACGACACCACGCGCGCGCTCGATCCCGCGATGGTCGAGGCGCTCGGGCTGAGGATGCCGCGCGCTTGACTTGCTGAATCACCAAACCGCGCTAAGGGTTTGGTTTCCATCTGGCGGCGAATGCATAGCGAGACTCGCCGCGTTCCTTCGCCTGCGTCCTTTGACGCGCAACAGGCCTCGCCGGCCGATAAAGCGCCAGCGCGATGACCACGAATTTGGTCATCAGCGTCGTCTTGGAGGCGATGCTTTCGGAGGTGTTGAGCAGGATGAGCCAACCCAGCATCGGCAGCCAGATGCCCGAATGGCAGCGGCGCGCGACCTCGTGCATGAACAGCGCGAAGCCGAAGAAGATCAAAAGCGTGAAGAACGCTCCCTGGTAGAGCGTCAGGCGCAGGATCGGGTTCTCGATGCCTTGCTCAAGGCCGGTGATGCGGCGCATGCTGTCGAGCAGGTCGACATCGGGCCCGACGATCAGGTCGCGCAATTCCAGATGCCTGAAGAGATCGAACATCTCGACGCGGGCGTTGGCGCTGCCGCTGTCGGAGACGAAACGTTCGAGCAGCGCGTCGAAGAAGCCGTAATAGCCGGCAAGCGCGATGGCCAGCGGCAGCAGCGCGGCGAGCATGATCGCCAGCGCGGCGCCCAAGAGGTTGACGCGTCCGGTGCTGAGCTGCGCCAGGCCCTGGATCAGCAAATAAACGCCGCTGAGCAGGATCGTCAGCACCATGCCCGAGCGGCCGCCGAAGGCGACCAGTGCGCAGAACTGCAGGCCGACAAGCGCGAGCCTCAGCGGCGTCGACAGGGAACGCGAGCCGGATAGCAGCGACAGCACATAGATCGAGGTGACCGTGGCATTGGAGAGCGGGTGCCCCTGCAGCGCGGTGGAGCGCAGATCGTTGACGAACACCGCGCCGTCGAACCTGTAGGGGAACACCAGATGTTTGGTGCCGAACTCGAACAGCGCCAGCAGCGCGTTCGCCGTCATGACGACATGGATGACCGCCTGCAGCCAGGCAAAGGTTTTCTCGTCATCCTCGCTCAGCAGCAGCACGATCAGCGCCGGGGCGACGAAAGTGTCGATCATGCCGGCCATGCCGGGGCGCTGCCTGAGGATGACGACGAAGAGAAGCACGGTCGAGATCACCGCCATCAGCATCGTGGCCGGCCGCCTGTTCGTGACATGGATCACATAGCCGACCGGATTGCCGAAGATGCAGGAGCGCCAGACGAAGACGAGCACGAAGAGATAGGTGGAAGGGTGGATCTTGCTCAGCGGACTGCCTTGCAAGCCGTCGTAATTATAGCCTGCGAGCCACAGCATGCCGCCGGAGACGGAAAACAGAAACAGCACCGCGATAGTCAGGCCAAGACGGGTCAGCGTGTCGACTGGGACAGTGCGCGGGCCCGCCATGCCATAGCCCGAAGCCGAAACAGGCCGGGCGGTACCAGCCAGGATCGAGGCCATGTCAGGCCGCCTCGTCGACCAGCATGGCGCCGGTCGGCAGCCGCCCCATGACGGAGACCGCTTCCGAGGTCGCGGCGACGTCGCGCATCGGCGTCGCATTCAGCCTGGCGACGAGTAGGATCTCGTCGGCCATGGCGACCAGCGGCAGGACGTTGAGGTCGTCCGCCAGAGCGCCGCCGTCGATGACGACGAGCTCGAAGCTGTGATTGGCCTCGGCCAACATCCGATGGGCGAAATAGAGCGCCTGCGCTTCCTGGAACACCGCGGTCGGCCGCCCCCGGCTGACCAGCGCCACGGAACTGCCCGGTGCATAGCGGCTGACCGCGTCGAGCGGATATTCGCCGCGCAGCACGTCGAGCACGCCGGGCTGCGGGTCCTTCTGGCCCTTGCCGGCATTGATGTCGATGAACAGCACGCGGCGCCCCCTGGCCGCCGCCGCGTTGGCGAGCTGCCATGCCACCCTCGACCGCTCAGCCTTATCCTCGGGCGGCGACGCCACCAGGATGGAGGGTACCAGCGGCCAGTCCGGCGGGCGCCTGGTGGCGGCGGCGATGCGCTGCAGCGCGAGCCCGGCCACGGCGTCGGTCTTCTGGGCGGCAGCGCCGGAGCGGCGGCGCCCCCTGCCCGGCAGAACGCCCAGCACCGGCGCCTCGATGGCCGACTGCATCTGGTTGGCTGACAACACGGTCGGCGAGAGATATTCGGCGATCAGCGCCATGCCGATGCCCAGCGCCAGCCCGCCGAAGATGGCGCCAAACACAAGCAACCCCTTCGGCGGCCAGCTCTTCTTCAGCGCCGGCATGGCTTCGGAGATGATGCGGGCATTGGTGCTGTTGACGTTGGTCTGCTCGCGCGTTTCCTGGGCCCGCTGCAGGTAATTGGCATAGACGGTGCGCACGGCGTCGAGATCGCGCTGCAGCTCGCGCAGCCTGACGGAGGCCTGGTCGGTGTCGAGCGACTTGCCTTTCAGGGACGCCACCTTGGCCTCCAGGGCCTTCTGGTTGGCCGACGCGCGCTCGTAATCGGTCTCGGCGGCAGTGACGAGGCGGCCGAGCTCACGCGAAATCAGCTTGCGCAGATCGCTGAGCTGCTGCTGCGCGGAGATCATCGAGGGATGGCGCGGCCCGAGCTCGGTGCCGAACTGCGATATCTGGTCGACCAGCGTCGCCTCCTGCGCCCTGAGGCTCGCAATGACCGGCGAGCGCATCGCCTCGGAGGTCGCGTCCGGCGCGCCGCCCTGCCGGCGCAGCTGGTCGACCTGCGCCTTGAGCTGCGCGGTACGGGTCTGGGCGGCTGTCAATTG
This sequence comes from Mesorhizobium sp. CA12, assembly GCF_020165255.1. NCBI lineage: Bacteria > Pseudomonadati > Pseudomonadota > Alphaproteobacteria > Hyphomicrobiales > Phyllobacteriaceae > Mesorhizobium > Mesorhizobium sp. CA12. The sequence continues at coordinate 37,804 of NZ_JAIUHT010000004.1, read as the reverse complement.
CGTGTTGAGGTCGGTCAGTTCCTGATCGCTGACCAAATTGCCGGCCGCCATCACCATGTTGTGCTCGGCCTTGTAGGTCTCGACGGCGTTGGCAGCCTGCTCGACGCGCTTGCGCTGGTCTTCCAGCCGGGCGCTGATCGCGTCGGAGGCGTCGGCGGCGGCCTTCGAACGCGCTTCGGCCTGGTCGTCGAGATAGGCCTGCGCGATGGCGTTGGCGAGTTCGGCCGCTAGGTCGGCGCTCTTGGCCGTGATGATGATGTTGAGCACCAGCACCTTGTCGTCTCGCTTCACCGCCAGGCGGCGGCGCAGCGCGTCGAGCGTTTCAGCCGTCCTATCGCCGTCGCTGGCGCCGAAGAACATGCCCAGCCAGCCGCCGAGCCCGCCCTGCCCGTTGAAGTCCGGGTTCTCGGTCAGGTTGGTCGCCTTGATGGCGCGCAGCAGGACGCCGTTCGATTGCGCCACACTCACCTGGCTTTCGACCTGAGTGATGCCGCCATCGGGCGAGATGCGACTGGGATTGACATCGTTGGTGACGACCTGGAGGTCTTGCGGATCGATGATGATCTGCGCCGTCGAGGAATAAAGCGCCGGTGTCAGGAAGGCGTAGATCAGCGTCGCGATAGTGAGCAACGCGACGGTGGCGAAGATCAGCTTGCGGCGGCGCAGCAGGATGCGGCCGAGATCGCCAAGCTCGACCGTGGCAGGCGCGGGCGCAGGCGCGTGATAGGCCGGCGCCGGCGCGATCGCCTCCGGAGCGTTCTGCTGAGGCACCATGAGCAGGGGTGATTGCAAAGGTCGCTCCGAGAACGCTCCATCGGCCGGCAAACGAGAAATGCGGCGTTGGTCTAGCTATTCCCGGCAACGATTAAAACACTGTTAATTATGTTCATAAATTGAGGCCGCTCTGGCACGAAGTTTGCACCATCGCAGTAGAATCTAAGTGCAGCCTAAATTGGAGACATCGTGCGCATGCGGCGGGAATTTGATCTGGCCAGCCGGGTCGGCGGCACCGGATGTGCCCGGGGCTGGCGATGCGCCTGACCCTGCGCCTCGACGGCGATTGCGTGCGCGCTTTTCATGTGGCGCTGGCCGAGCGGTTGTCGCTGCTGCCCGGCGTGGAGCTTGCGGTCGACGGCCGTCCGGCGGCGGGCGGCGTGCCGCGCGCAGCCGAAGCGCTGTTCCAGCTTGAGACGCTGATCCATCGCCTGCCCGCCAATGGGACGGCCAGGCGTGTGCCCCTTTCGGCACTGGCCGGCCATGCGAGAGCGTCCGCGCCGGCCGACCTCACAATCGATCTCATCGGCGACGTCGAGCCGCAGGGCAGACGGGTCTGGCGGCTCGCCTATGATGGCGTCTGCGGCGAGGAGGCCCTCCTGGCGCTGATCCTTGCCGGCCGCACGCCGCTGGCCCGCCTGGAACAGAACGGCGCGACAGTCGCCGAGGGACGGCTCGGCACCGAATATCACGGGATCGCGCTGGCTTCCTTCCAGGACATGCTGGCGCGCAGCGCCAGCCTGATCGTCGCGGCGGTCAACGGCGCCACCCGCTCATCGCTTCCGGTGCTGCCCGAACCGCCATGCGAGACGGCGCCGCCAGCCATGCCGTCGGCCACGAAGCTCGGGGTGCGTGCGGCCAAGGCGACGGCACGCCGCATCATCCAGCAGATCTACCACCTGTGCTACAACGCCCCACATTGGCGGGTCGGCTGGCGCGAGACCGGCGGCAAGGATCTCTACGAACTGCGCGCCCATCCGCAATCCGGCTGGCGCGATTTGCCGGACGACGGCAGCCGCTTCTACGCCGACCCGTTTCCGGTGCTTTACCTCGGCCAGGTGACGCTGTTCGTCGAAGACTACATCCACCGCACCGGCAAGGCGATCCTGTCGGCAGTGGCGTTTGGCCCGTCCGGCCCGGTCGGCACTCCGAAGCCGGTTCTGGAGCTGCCCTACCATCTCTCCTACCCCTTCGTGTTCGAGCGCGACGGCCAGATGTGGATGGTGCCGGAAAGCTCCGCCAACCGGACCGTCGACCTCTACCGCGCCACCGCCTTCCCGGGCGGCTGGGTCAAGGAAGCGACGCTTCTGTCGGACATCATCGCCAGCGACGCCACGCTCACCGAGCATGACGGGCGCTGGTGGATGTTCGCCACGGTGCGCGACGGCGGCGGCGCCTTCTCGGACCAGCTGCATCTGTGGTCGGCGCCGGATTTCCGCGGGCCGTGGACGCCGCACCCGAAGAACCCCGTTATGATCGACATCGCCTCGGCGCGGCCGGCGGGCCGCATGGTCAGCCGCGGCGGCCAACTCCTTCGCCCGGTGCAGGACTGCCGCAGGAGCTATGGCGCCGCGCTCGGCATAGCGCGCGTCACTCAGCTTGACGAGAGCGGCTTTGGTCAGGTCGTCGAAACGATCCTCAACCCCGGTGCCGGCTGGGCCGGCCGCAAGCTGCACACGCTCAACGAGGCGGGCGGGCTGGAATTCATAGATGGTTCGGCAATGGCGCCCCGCTGGAAGCAGATCCAACGGCGCGACGTCATGCCTGCGGGCCGTGGAGACCACAAATGAGCATCATAGAAGACCGCGAAGCACCCGCCGTGCCGGCCGGCCAGGCCGAGGTCGAAGTGGCGATCGTCGGCGCGGGGCTCGCCGGAACCGTGCTGGCGCTGTCGCTCGCCAAGGCGGGCCGCAAGATCGCGCTGATCGATCCGCATCGTATCCACCATGACGAATTCCGGGCCGAGAAAACCCGGGCGGAGCAGATGGGACTATTCGAGAAACTCGGCCTCGGCCCGGTTTTCAGGTCTCTCGTCACCCCGATGACAGACATTCATGTCTTCCGCTTCGGCCAGCAGTTCGAGCGCAAGCAAAGCTGGGAGTACGCCTTTTCCTACACGCCGCTGGTCAACGGCCTGCGCGCGGCGCTGCCTCCGCAAGTGCCGCTGACGATCGGCAAGGTCGCGGACGTCTCGACGGGACCGGACCGGCAGCGGCTGGTGCTCACCGACGGCTCCGTGATCGATGCCCGACTGCTGGTCGTGGCCACCGGCTATAGCGAGGCGGTGCGGCGCGCGATCGGCGTCGAGCGCGTCGAGGAATCGAAGGCGCATTCGCTGACGTTGGGGTTCGATCTCGCGGTCACGCCGCAGGAATTCGGCTTGCCCTCCCTCACCTTCTACGGAAGGCGGATCGCCGATCGCATTGCCTTTCTTACCATCTTCCGGATCGGCGAGCGGATGCGCGCGAACATGTTCGTCTACCGGACCGTCGCCGATCCGTGGGTGCGGTCGTTCCGTGAGGATCCGCAAAGGATGCTCCTGGCGTTGATGCCGGAGATCGCGGCTCGATGCGGCAACTTCGTCGTCGCCAGCGAGGTCGAGGTGAGGCAGGTCGGCCTGACAACGACGCAGGGCCATCGGCGCGACGGTGTCGTCCTCATCGGCGATGCGTTCGCCACGACCTGCCCGGCGCAAGGCGATGGCATCCACCGGGTACTGACCGATGTCTATTGCCTCAGCTCGACGCATATCCCCGCCTGGCTCGAGACGCCCGGCATGGCGGCCGACAAGATCTGCGCCTTCTACGACGATCCTGCCAAGATCGCCGCCGACGCCAGGGCCATGCGCGCCAGCATCTATGCAAAGCGGATAACCACCGAGACGGGGCTTGAATGGCGGCTGCGCCGCCTGCGCAACAACACCGCGCGGCGCTTGATGATCTTTGCCCGTCGATTCCGCGAGGCGGGAAAATCGGGTGACGCCGGACCTGGCCCAGAGGGAACTGCTTTCGACCAAACCAGCAAGGCACCGGCCGGCCTGGGAACATGATCGTGAGCGATCTTACCAATCCGTAAGTCGCGGTCCCTGGCAAAGCCGGTTTAGATCGTGGCGAGCAGTGTCTCCTGCTCGGCGGGACAGCACGCCCGTCGCTCCAATGGCCCGCCGCCACCTTTATCGGTTCGGCGGCGGGCTATCGAATGGCGACTCTCACAAAGCGGATTATCCTACGAGGACCCGGTGAAGGTCGCGACCGGCAAAGCCAGCATGCGTTCCAGCGTCTACGCCAGGCGCATCGCCATGGAAACAGGGCTCGAATGGCGGCTGGGCGCGCCTGCGCAACAACACCGCGCGCCAGCTTGTGATTCTGGGCCGCAAGATAAGCCGTCGCGAAGAATTGCCGGCGCCGAGCGCGGCGTAAAGCGGAGATCCCAAGCGCGGATAGGCTGGCGGGACAGCCCCCCTCTGCCCTGCCGGGCATCTCCCCCGCAAGGGGGGAGATTGGCTGTACCCATCGCTTCGCCCTATCTTCAGACTCCAACAAGGATGGCGACCATGACCCGCATCCGGGCGATGACGAGAAACGACCTGGCCGATGTGTCGCGGCTGCTCGGCCAATCGTGGCGGCGGACCTATGCGCCGATCATGGGCGACGAGACCGTGGCCAGGCTCTCCGATGAAAGGCACGCGCCGGAAAGGCTCGCGGCTGAGCTCGATGACGAGGACAAGATGTCCTTCGTCGCCGAGCGCGCCGATGGCTCGATTGCCGGCTATGCGATGGCGGCAATGGACGGAAAAGGCGATGTGATGCTGCAGCGGCTCCACATCGAGCCGCAGGCGTTCGGCAGCGGCCTCGCGGTCGACCTGCTGCACGCTGTGCTTGCCGCCCATGCCGGCATCCCCAGCATCGCGCTGGAGGTGATAGAAGGCAACGACCGCGCGATCGCCTTCTACCGCAAGCACGGCTTCGAGGTGGTCGAACGCCGGGAAGCGGCCCACGGTGTCGGCGGTCACGCCTCGCTGATCATGCGCCGCATGCTGCCGATGGCTTAGAGCTTTGTTTTGCCGCAATTCCAGGCGGAAAACCGCTCACACTTTTCCTGGAATTGCTCTAGATCAGGCGGCGGCCCGCATGCGCAACGCCTGCATGACGCTTTCCTCAAACACCCCAGGCGCCCTGGCCGCTTCGGCCAGTTGGGCCGCATCCCAGCTTCGGCTCAGGCTGCCGTCGGCCATCAGCACCGCGCGATTGCAGAGCGCCGGCACGGCCTCCACCACATGGGTCGAGACGATGGCGGCATGCCGCCCGCTCGCGCAGAGCGCGGTGATCACGCGTTTCACCTCCCAGGCGGCGACCGGATCGAGGCCGTTCAGCGTCTCGTCGAAGATCAGAAGTGGCGGCCCGCCGAGAAGCGCTGCGCCGATGGCGATCTTGGCTCGCGTGCCGAGCGAATATTCGGCGATCGGGCGGTCGATCCAGCGTCCAAGGTCTAGTCGCTCCAGGAGATCGCCGCCCGGCAGGTCGCCGCTTGGCAGGTCGTTTGGCGCGCAGCCACGGATCGAGGCGACGAGCTCGATGTACTGGCGTCCCGAAAGCGGCGCCGGCAGTTCGTGCGGCTCGATGGCGAGGCCGAAGCCGGCTTTGGCGCGTTCCGGCGCGGCGGCGAGATCGGTGCCGTCAATCACCACGCTGCCGCCGATCAACGGGATCTGGCCGGTGATCGCCCTGATGAGCGTCGACTTGCCCGAGCCATTGGCACCGAGCAGACCGACTATATCGCCCCGACGGAGCGAAAGATCGATGCCGCGAACGACAATGCGCCCGCGATAGCCGGCGCTGAGCTCTTTAACGGTGAGGACTTCAGCCATTGCGATATCTCTGTCGGGTTCGGTGCCACAAGAAAAACACCAGCGCCGCCAGGCCGATCAGAACGGTACGGCCATATTCGAGGGTCTCGTAGCCGGCATAGGCGAGTGCGCCGGCGAAGCTCAGCATTGCGACGAAGGGCGTGTTGAGGAAAAAGGCGCCGAACACCGCATAGGCGCCGTTCAGCACCAGTAGCCAAAGGCCGCTCGCGACCGGCACCGACCAGGCCGACGGTTCGGCCGCGAGCGCCGCGCCGGCCGGCAGCAGGAAGAAGGCGAGCGACAATTGCAGCGGCAGTCGCACAAGCCGCAGCCATACCCGTGTAAAACCGATGGGCGCTGTGCGCAGCACCGGCGAGCCGAGCGGCTGGCAGCGCAGGCTGAGCATGAAAACAAGAATGCCGCCCGCCAGGCCCGCGACGGCCGCAGGCCCAGCCGTATGGCCGGCCAGGCTGGCCCAGGCGCCAAGAATGGTGGCGAGCCCGAGCAGCAGGCTGGCCGCCGCCAGCTTCCAAGACGGCCGTATATTGCCGGCCGGCAGTTTCCAGGCCCAGCTGGAAAGCCAGCTTGGACGCGCCCGGTCGAGGCGACGCAGCCAGGGCCTTCCGACCGGCGCCGCCTCGCTCGCCGCCACATCGACGAGAAGGCGTGGCCGCCGGAGGCGCCAAAGGCCTGCCGTGCCGAAGCTCAAGGCAAACAGGGTGGCCGCGCCCAAGCCCCAGGCCGGTGCCAACGGCTTTCCGATGACGGCGCAGGCGAAGCCGACCGCCGTGGCGATCATCAGCGTGAGTGGAAGGCCGAGCGCGAAAGCTCCCACCGCCGCCATGCGACGGCGCTCCGCCGAAGCGAGCGGCAGTACCTTGAGGAAGGGGGCAAAGGCGCGAGAAAGGCAAAGGCGCGACATTGCATTGCCCGCCAGCCATCCCAGCGCGGCGAAAGCGACTGGCAGTCCAAGCATCCACAGAAGCTGGTCGTGCCGCAGCTTCGGACCCGCGGCATGCAGGGCGACGACGATATCCGCGATCGCATAGGCCAGAAGTCCACCGCCGCCGAGCGCAATCCAGGCGAGATCGCGGCGCCGCGTTGCGCGTAGGCCGGCGACCAACTCGCGCCAGAGCAATATTAGGACAAGCCTGTCGTGCCGCATTGGCCGTCACCACAGTGGAATCGCCACCGGCAAGGATGGCGACGATTGCGCCGCCAATAGGGCCAGCGCTGGACGCATTCATGTCCGGCCCTATAATTTAGCCGGATCGAAAATTCGGCGGAGCAAGACGCATGAGCCTCGGCAAACAGAAACTCGGCAGCCAGGGACTCGAAGTCTCTGCCATCGGCCTCGGCTGCATGGGGATGAGCCAGGCCTATGGCCCGGCCGACGAGGCGGAGTCGATCGCGACGATCCACCGGGCGATCGAGCTCGGCTGCACCTTTCTCGACACGGCCGAGGTCTACGGCCCCTTCGCCAATGAGGAGCTGCTTGGACGCGCGCTGCAAGGCCGGCGCGATCAGGTGACGATCGCGACGAAGTTCGGCTTCCGCATCGCCGACGGCAAGCAGGCCGGGCTCGACAGCCGGCCCGAGCATATACGCGAGGTGGTCGACGCTTCGCTCTCGCGACTTGCCACCGACCGCATCGACCTCCTCTACCAGCACCGCGTCGACCCCGCCGTGCCGATGGAGGATGTCGCGGGCGCGGTCGGCGAACTGGTGGCGCAGGGCAAGGTGCGCTTCTTCGGCCTGTCGGAGGCGGGCATTGCCAACATCCGCCGCGCGCATGCCGCGCATCCGGTCTCGGCGCTGCAGAGCGAGTATTCGCTGTGGGAGCGCAACCTCGAGCCCGAGATCATCCCGGCGCTGAAGGAGCTCGGCATCGGCCTGGTGCCGTTCGCTCCGCTCGGCCGCGGCTTCCTCGCCGGCGACGTCAGGCGTGCGGAGGAGTATCCCGAAGGCGATTTCCGTCGCGGCGATCCGCGCTACCAAGGCGAGAATTTCGACCTGAATATCGCGGCGGCCGCCACGGTGCGCGACATCGCCGCGGCAAAGGGCGTCAAACCCGGCCAGATCGCGATCGCCTGGCTGCTCGCCAAAGGCCCGGATTTCGGCATCGACATCGTGCCGATCCCCGGCACCAAGCGCCGGGCCTATCTGGAAGAGAACGTCGCGGCGGCCGATATCGCGCTCGACGCCACCGAGATGCTGGGGCTCGACATGGCACTGACGCCCGACAAGGTGTCAGGGCCGCGCTACAACGAGCGGACGATGTCTCTGGTGGACCGGTAGAAGCTGGCTAATCTCCCTCGGGAGGATTGGGCAACGGCCCTATTTTTTCTTGCAGTCCGACATCGCCTCCATCGCCTTCCTCGCCTCACCCTCGCTGGCGTATTTCTTCTTGCCGAGATCGACGACAAGCGTGCCGTCGGGCTTCTTCGGCACGATCTCGCACTGCTTCGACACGGCGTCTCTGGCGACCCAGTATTGCTCGGCTGCCATGACCGGTAGGCTCATGATGCCGGTGGCGAGGATTGCGGCGAGGATGGTGCGAACCATTGCGGACCTCCATGGCTCTGGTTGGAACGCAACGCGAAACAGGCGGGCGCCGATTGGGCGACGCACGACACGCTGCCTTTGGAAAACGCCCTGTCCGCCGCTGTGTTCCGGCGGCTCAGGCGTGCGAATGCGGATCGATGCTGTAAGGATGCACAGGATAATCCGGGCCGATCGTCTCGCTGACGCGTCCCATCCAAGCATCGACAGCGGGATAGTCGGCGAGCGAGAAACCGCAGTCCTCGGCTCGGTGGCTGTAGGCGTAGACGGCGATGTCGGCGATGGTGAGCGCGTTGCCGACCAGGAATTGCGTGTCGGCCAGGCTGCGCTCCAGCGCGCCAAGCGCGCGCACGCCCGCCTCGCGCTTGCCGGCAACCATCGCCTGGTTACGCTCCAGCCGACCGGTCAGCGTCCAGTAGCGCAACGAGCCGATGACCGGCTCGATATGGTACTGCTCGAAGAACAGCCATTGCATCACCTTGGCGCGGGCAAAGCGGTCCGACGGAAGGTAGGGTGTGCCCTCGGCGAGATAGGCGAGGATCGCGTTCGACTCGGCGATCGCCTCGCCATTGTCCAGCCCGAGCACCGGAACTGCGCCTGCCGGGTTGAGCTTCAGGAACGTCTCGGTGCGGCACTCGCCCTCGAAGATCGAGATGATGCGGGTGTCGTAGGCGATGCCGAGCAGCCCGAGCAGGACGCGAACCTTCCAGGCATTTTGCGACGGGAGATAATCGTAGAGCGTGAGCATGGAGTGCATTCCTCGCTGGTGGATTGGCTTGCCATGCGGCGAATGACGGCGCCACCCGATTCAGGCGGGGCGCAGATCAACGCAGAAAGGTCTGCGCCGTGACGGAACTCGGCCTATCATGGTGGCCGCGTGAACCCTCACCGTCTCGCAATATCCTTCGCCACCGCCTGCGCCTCGATGCCGATTTCGCGCAACAGGCCGGTGACCGGATTGTAGAAGCCGACGAGATAGACGCCGAGCTCCGTCGCGCGGGCGTTCACGCCGCTCTTGTCCGGCCTGAGCTCCGCCGGCAGGAAGCTGTCATAGGCCGGGCGGTAGCCGGTGGCGAAAATAGCCGCGTCGAATTTCTTCTCCAACCCGTCGGCGAATTTCACACCGTCCGGGGTGAAGCTTGCGATATCCGGTGCGATGCCGATCCGGCCGGCCTTGATCGCCGCCACCGTGCCGACGTCGATCACCGGAATGCGGCCGGCTTCGATCCCCCGCATGATGCCCTGCCGCGGCCGCACGATGCTGTAGCTCTCCAGCCGGCCCAGCGCCAGATCGAGGATCTTTGGGAACACCCAGTCGTTCAGCGCCTGCGGTATTGCCCGGCTGGCGATCCCCACCATCTGGATCGGCACGCCGAACAGCTGGCGCGGCACGATGTGGACGCCCTTGCGCACCGAGATTGTGGGCCTGGCACCGCTTTCAGCCAGGTCGAGCGCGATCTCCGCGCCCGTATTGCCCATGCCGACGACCAGCACGTCCTTGCCGACATAAGGCGCGGCCTCGGTATAGGCGGCGCTGTGCAGCACCTTGCCCTTGAAGGCTTCGATGCCCGGGAAGCTTGGTGTGATCGGCTCGGCATTGTTGCCGGTGGCCACCACCACTTTGCGGGCATTGAACAGCCCGGCGTCGGTCTGGACCAGCAGACGCTCGCCTTCGCGGCGGACCGATTTGACGGTGACGCCGAAGCGCGGCCTGAGCCCGAAACGCCCGGCATAGGCATCGATATAGGCGACCACTTTCTCGCGTGGCACGTAGCGCGGGTGGCTTTTCGGGAACGGCACGAACGGCAGTGACGAAAAGGACTTCACCGTGTGCAGGTGCAGCCGCCGGTAATGCCGCCGCCAGGCGGGCGCCACCTCATTGGCCCTTTCAAGGATGATGAAGTCCTGCCCCGCCTGTTTGAGGCAGGCAGCAACGGCGAGCCCGGCAGGACCCGCGCCGATGATGACGACATTGGTGTCCAAATGGCTTTCCTCCCGCCAAGGCGGCAAAAGCTATGACAGGAGGGGTTCGAGCGGCAAGTAGGGAGAAGCACCTATGGGCAGCCGCCCTACTCCATCGCGCCCGGCGTCTCGGGCTCATCCTCGGGCGGTTCGAGGATCTCGATCAGTTTCGCAACACGGGCGCCAGGCATGGCGCGACCTTCATTGACTAGCGCCTCGTCGGCGCCAATCCAGGCGAAGGCCTCGCGCAATTCCTCGAGGCTGGCGCCGGTGAGCGCGATATCGGCGATGACGGCCTCGTCGACCGGTCCAAGCACGGAAATGATCTCGTTGCGGGTCATCTTGTCCTTCCCCATGGGTCGATTGCCCAGGAAAACGATCGACCGGTGAAGCCGGTTCCGAAAATCCGCGGGCCGGCTTCTACCAAACGAGGCCCAATGCTATGGCTCGCCCATGAAGCCCGCCCTCCTCCTCGCCGCCCTGCTTTCGTCCACGCCGGCGCTCGCCGACTGGAAGCCCGTCGAGAAAATCGAGACTTATGCCGTCTCGGGCGAAAGCGCGGAGCAGCTCTATCTCTCGATCGGCAAGAAGGGCCCGGTGATCGGCAAGGATTCGGCCGGCAACGAACGGCGTGTCATCGCGCACACTTTCTTCAAGCTGACCTGGCAGCGCGACTACCAGCCGCAAGGCGGCGCCTGCGTGCTGAGGACGGCGCGGCCGAAGCTGATCATCACCTATACGCTGCCCAAGCCGGCGCGGAAACTTGGCTCAGCCTTGCAAACGCGCTGGGACGCCTTCGCCGCCGGGCTGATCGCGCATGAGAAGGTGCATGGCGCCGGCATCGTCGACATGGTGGACAAGATCGTCGCCTTCAGCACCGGCCTCACAGCCCAGAACGATCCCGGCTGCAAGAAGGTCCGGGCGGAGTTGACAGCCTATCTCGACCAACTCTCGAAGGCGCAGCGCCAGGGCAGCCGCGATTTCGACAAGATAGAGTTCGGCCGAGACGGCAACATGCTGAAGCTGATCGCGGCGTTTCTGGGCGGAGGCTGACAACGAAGGCAAGAGCGGCAGCGACCGCCCTGCTCCTTGCGCTATGGCGGAAGTAATGCGCGCGTCCTGGATGGATAACGACCAATCCCGTTGGCGATGTAAATCGGCAGGATTCGGCTTTTCTCGGACACGCTGAAATCTATTACATTAACGATGTCTAATATCTACCGGCGGCGTTTGAAGATCAATCGGCCGCCCTCCGGCGACTGGCTGGATCCACTTCGCTTCAGCGCAGCCTTCGCTCAACTGTCTTCAACGATGGAAGTAAGCAAGGCGCGCCGCCGCTTTACAGGTGGATGTGGTAGCGCTACCGTTTCACAGTCGCGTGACCCCGGGGGAATAGGGGCAAACGTCGCCGACGCCAGTGGTGGGTGCTTGCCGGCACCCGTTTCAGCCACACCTTGATTGGAACGGCTCCCCGCGAGATTCGCAGGGACCATCGGGAGGAGTTCGATGGCGTCTGTCGCGATTGGCGATGTCTACAAATCGTTCGGGGCCACCCAGATCCTGCATGGCGTCAGTGTCGACATAGACGACGGCGAGTTCGTCACGCTGGTGGGGCCCTCAGGCTGCGGAAAATCGACCCTTCTCAGGATGATCGCCGGCCTGGAAAAGATTTCGCGCGGCCATATCTCGATCGGCAGCCGTATCGTCAACGACGTTGCGCCGAAGGAGCGCGACGTCGCCATGGTCTTCCAGAACTACGCGCTCTATCCGCACATGACGGTTGCCGAGAACATGGCGTTCTCGCTCATGCTCAAGGGCGTCCCGAAGGCTGAAAGCGATGCCGGGGTGAAACGGGCGGCCGAAATCCTCGGGCTGGTGCCGCTTCTGTCGCGCTATCCCCGCCAGCTTTCGGGCGGCCAGCGCCAGCGCGTCGCCATGGGCCGGGCAATCGTGCGCAATCCGCAGGTGTTCCTGTTCGACGAGCCGCTCAGCAATCTCGACGCCAAGCTGAGGGTGCAGATGCGGGCCGAAATCAAGGAACTGCACCAGCGGCTGAAGACCACGACGGTCTATGTCACCCACGACCAGGTCGAGGCTATGACCATGGCGGACAAGATCGTGGTCATGCATGACGGCCTCGTCGAGCAGATCGGACCGCCGCTCGAGCTCTACGACCGGCCAAACAACCTGTTCGTGGCAAGCTTTATCGGCTCGCCCGCCATGAACCTGCTCAAGGGCGCATTCGCCAATGATGGCCCACCGTTGTTCAGGGGTGCAGGAGGCATTTCCGTGCCTTTGCCGAAGCCTCTCTCGATTGGCAACGGCGAAGCCATGGTGCTCGGAGTACGACCCGAGCATCTGCGGCTGGCCGACGACGGCATTCCAGTCAAGGTGGCGGTGATCGAGCCGACCGGGTCGGAAGTGCAGATCATCGGCCGCACGGTCGGCGGGGAGGACATCGTCGCCAATTTCCGCGAGCGCCATTCCTTCGCGCCGGGAGAAACCATTCGGCTGTCGGTCGACCCTGGTCCGATCCACCTGTTCCACGGCGAGACCGGCAAGCGAATCGAGACGGCGCGATAAAACCAGGCAACGGCAGAGCAACAGGAGGAAACGAGTATGAAGTTCACCAGACGCGATGTAATCCGCACGACCGCAGCCGCGGCGGCCGGAGCCTTGGGCAGCCGCTTCGTCGGCTCGAGCGCATTCGCCCAGGAAGGCGTGACCTACAAGCCCGAGGAAGGCGCCAAGCTCAGGCTGCTGCGCTGGTCGCCCTTCGTGCAGGGCGACGAGGATCAGTGGCTGAAGAATACCAAGCGGTTCACCGAGGCGACGGGCGTGGAGGTGCGCGTCGACAAGGAAAGCTGGGAAGACATCCGTCCCAAGGCGGCGGTCGCCGCCAATGTCGGCTCCGGTCCCGACCTGATGTTCGTCTGGTTCGACGACCCGCACCAGTATCCCGACAAGCTGCTCGATGTGACGGAACTGGGTGATCATCTCGGCAAGAAGCATGGCGGCTGGTACGACGGCCCGAAACAATATGCCACGCGCGAGGGCAAGTTCATCGGCTTGCCGCTGGCCACCATCGGCAACGCCATCGTCTACCGCGAAAGCTGGGTCAAGGAGGCAGGCTTCTCCGAATTCCCCAAGGACACGGCCAGTTTCCTGGAACTTTGCAAGGCATTGAAGGCGAAAGGCCATCCCGCCGGCTTCACCCATGGCCACGGCGTCGGCGACGGCAACAATTACGCGCATTGGCTGCTGTGGAGCCACGGCGGCCAGATGGTCGACGAAGCCGGCAAGGTGACGATCAACAGTCCGGAGACGCTCAAGGCGATCCAGTATGCGCAGGAGCTCTACAAGACCTTCATCCCCGGCACCGAAAGCTGGCTCGACGTCAACAACAACCGCGCATTCCTGGCCGGGGAAGTGAGCGTGATCGCCAACGGCATCTCAGCCTACAACACAGCGAAGATCAACAAGGACAAGGACCCGAAGCTGGCCGAGATCGCCAAGGACATCCGCACGACCAACATGCCGATCGGTCCGGTCGGCAAATCGGTCGAGCTTTTCCAGGTGACCACGGCCGTCATCTTCAACTACACGCCCTACCCCAATGCCGCCAAAGCCTATCTGCAGTTCATGTTTGAGGACCCGCAAATGTCCGACTGGATCACTTCGTCGGCGGGCTATTGCTGCCAAACGCTGAAAGCCTTCGACAACAACCCGGTTTGGAAGGCCGATCCTAACAATGCAGCCTACGCGAAAGCCTCGGCGACGCTGCGCCCCAACGGCTATGCCGGGCCGCTCGGCTATGCATCCGCCGCGACAATGGCTGACTACGTGCTGGTGGACATGTTCGCCAAGGCGGTGACGGGCCAGGCGACGCCGCAGGAAGCGATGGAGGAGGCCGAAAAACGCGCCAATCGCTACTACCGCGTCTGATCCTGGCGCAGTTTGAAGCAGGATGACCGCGCTTTGCGGCTTACTCGAGCCAAGCGCGGTCAGCCACAGTTCCACCCGCATAAGAAGGAGCCCGCGCCATGGCCGTGCCGTCCGTTGCCGTTCAGACGCGCCCGTCGATCCGTTCGAGGCTCGCCGAGAGCAGGAACGTTCTCGGCTTCGGCTTCATGCTGCCGGCGGCGGCGCTGCTCCTGGTCTTTCTCACCTATCCGCTCGGGCTCGGCGTCTGGCTCGGCTTCACCGACACGCGCATCGGCCGGCCGGGCATCTTCATCGGCGCCGAGAACTACGAATATCTGTGGAGCGACAGCGTCTTCTGGCTCTCGGTGTTCAACACGCTGCTCTACACGGTCAGCGCTTCGATCCTAAAATTCGTGCTCGGCCTCTGGCTGGCTCTCATCCTCAACGAGAACCTGCCCTTCAAGTCGTTCTTCCGCGCCGTCGTGCTGCTGCCCTGGGTGGTGCCGACGGTGCTGTCGGCCATTGCCTTCTGGTGGATCTACGACTCGCAGTTTTCGATCCTGTCCTGGGCGTTGCAGCAGATGGGCCTGATCGACCACCGCATCAATTTTCTCGGTGACCCGACCAATGCGCGCGCCTCGGTCATCGCGGCCAATGTGTGGCGCGGCATTCCGTTCGTCGCCATCACGCTGCTTGCCGGACTGCAGACCATTCCGCAATCGCTCTACGAGGCCGCTACGCTCGACGGCGCCAGCCGGTGGCAGCTGTTCCGCTACGTGACCCTGCCGTTGCTGACGCCCATCATAGCCATCACGATGACGTTTTCGGTTCTGTTCACCTTCACCGATTTCCAGCTGATCTACGTGCTGACCCGCGGCGGGCCGGTGAACGCCACGCATCTGATGGCAACGTTGTCCTTCCAGCGCGGTATTGCCGGCGGCCAACTGGGCGAAGGCGCGGCAATCGCGGTTGCCATGATTCCCTTTCTGCTGGCCGCGATCCTGTTCAGCTATTTCGGACTGCAACGGCGCAGATGGCAGCAAGGCGGCGGAGACTGACATGGCCGCGATCAAGGAAGTCGAGCGCCTGGACACCGACGAAGGCGGCATGGGCTACCTGCAAAGCCTGCCGCGGCGGGTGGTGACGGTCTATCTGCCGCTGCTGGTGTTTCTGATCGTCCTCCTGTTTCCGTTCTACTGGATGACGATCACGGCGGTTAAGCCCAATATCGAGATGACCGACTATGTGAACTACAATCCGTTCTGGGTCGTGCATCCGACGCTGGAGCACATCCGCTACCTGCTCTTCGAGACCTCCTATCCAGGTTGGTTGCTCAACACGATCATCATTTCGACCGCCGCGACTTTCCTGTCGCTGGCGGCTGCCGTGCTTGCCGCCTATGCGATCGAGCGGCTGAGGTTTTCGGGGGCACGGCAGGTTGGCCTCGCCGTCTTCCTCGCCTATCTCGTGCCGCCCTCTATCCTGTTCATTCCGCTGTCGGTGATGGTGTTCAATCTCGGTCTTTACGACACGCCGTTCGCGCTGATCCTCACCTATCCGACCTTCCTCATCCCGTTCTGCACCTGGCTTCTGATGGGCTACTTCCGCTCGATACCCTTCGAGCTGGAGGAATGCGCGCTCATCGACGGCGCAAGCCGCTGGCAGATCCTCACCAAGATCGTGCTGCCGCTGTCGGTGCCCGGCCTGATCTCGGCCGGCATCTTCGCTTTCACCTTGTCCTGGAATGAGTTCATCTATGCGCTGACCTTCATCCAGTCTTCGGAGAAGAAGACGGTGCCGGTCGGCGTGCTCACCGAACTCGTTCGCTCCGACGTCTATGAATGGGGCGCGCTCATGGCCGGCGCGCTGATCGGCTCGCTGCCGGTGGTGGTGCTCTATTCCTTCTTCGTCGAGCACTATGTTTCATCGATGACGGGCGCGGTGAAGGAATAGAAGTGCATCAGCGCCTGGCACGTGGCGTCGGGCTAGTGACCGGGCTAGCAGAGCGGCACCAACTTCGCCGCTTCGCGGATGGCTCGCGCGGCGCCCGGATTGCTGACCGGATAGCCAGAGATGAAGCCCTCGACCGAGAAGCCGGGGAATTCGGTGCGCAGACGGTCCGCGATGGCTGCGGCCTCGCGAGCTTCGCCTAGTGTTGCGTGGGCAAGCATCAGGAAGATCAGCACGTGCGGCGAATCCGGCGTGCTCCGTCGCAGCGCGGCTATGGCTTCCCGGTGCCTGCCGGCCGTGAACAGGACGCGCCCCTGCATGCCGAAATACCAGGGCGGGGCAAGCGGGTTGAGTCGCATGGCGCGCTCGATGAGCGGGATGGCTTCCGCCGGATCGCCGGCGACCAGCGCCTTGCTGCCGGCAAGCAGCGCCAGCGTGTCGGCATGGTTGGAACCGCATTCGAAGGCGCGCCGGTGCGCCCTTTCAGCTGCCTCCAAATCGCCGAGGCAACCCATGAGATCACCGAAGCAGTTGTGCGCAGTGCTGTCGCTCGGGTCGAGCCGCAGCGCATTCTCGGCCGCCCATCGCCATTTGGCGATCGAGGCGTTCAGATTGTCTCCGAAGCCGTTGCACGCCTCGATCGAGTAGGCGTAGGCAAGTTCGGTCCAGGCCTTGACCAGGGTCGGGTCAAGCTCGAGCGCGCGTGAAAACAGCCTGATGGCTTCCCTGTTGCCGCTGCGGCTGAAGGTGTTGTGCTGCTCGACGCCCAGCAGATAGCAGTCATAGGCGCGCAGGCTGGCCGGCGGCTTGCGAAGGATTGCATTGCGGCCGACCGTGGCGATCGCTCCGAAACAGCCGGCAAGCACGTTGATCACGCTTTCGGTCAAGCTGTCCTGCAACGCGAAGATGTCCTCGACGGGCCGGTCGAAACGTTCGCTCCACAGGCTGACGCCGGTTCGCGCATCGGCCAGCTCCATCGTAAGCCGCACTCGCTGGGTGTCGGCGCGCAACTGACCGGACAGAAGATAGGCCGCGCCCAGGGCCTTGCCGTCGGTGGTGAAATCGGCCGGCTTGCTGCCCAGCGCCTTCATGGTGTGGAAGGCAATGACCGGCAGATCCGCGTAGCGCGCAAGGTCGATGGTGATGTCGGATGACAGCCCGCGAGCAAAGCGGCGCCATTGCTCGTCGGCGCTCAGGCATTCGATGGGAAATATCGCAAGGACCGGCGAAGTGTCGGGCACGGCCGGCATGGCTGTGACGGGGTTGATATGCATGGCAAGCGCGATCTTGCTGCGAACGCCGAGCTTTTCGTAGATCGCGGCGAGATGGGTGCGCACGGTGGATGGCGCGATGAACAGCGCCTCGCCGATCTCGCGATAGGTCAGGCCAGCCGCGAACCTTTCCGCCACCGCACGCTCGCGCTCGGACAAGGCCGGCACAGGCTGGCGCGCTGAAAGCGCGGCCGGTATGGACGCAGCGTCGTGATTCATCTCGATTCCCTGCCCGCGGACGGCGACATTATCAATGCCCCGCCCCCCGCAAAATACTACAAATGCAGGACCCAAAACACTGCATGCAGCCGATGGATCGACCGAGCGTGGCGGTTCAGGCTCCCGGCGTGCCCTCGATGAGGGCCGTTCTTCCGAGGAGCCGACGATGAAACCCATATTGAACACGATTTCCGATTTTTACGGCGCCGTGCAGCTCGACCTCCGCGACCCGCCGGCCGGAGAAAGCTTGACGCGTCATCCCGGGGTGTTCGGCCTTTTGGCCGTGTGGCACGAACGAGCCTGCTTCCGCGAGGAGCTGGCGATCAAGGCACGCTATACGCCATATCTGATCGGCGATATCGGTCTGACCATGGACGAGGTGCGGGAGGAGCTCGCTAAACCGTTCTGGCGCCGATAGGCCTCAGAAACTCACCACCACCGCATCCGCGCTTCGCTTGGCCGGCCCATGAAACACCGCCTCGATGTTGTTGCCGTCGGGGTCGAGCAGGAAGCAGGCGTAGTAGCCCGGATGGTAGCGCCGCTCGCCCGGCGCGCCATTGTCTTTGCCGCCGGCGGCGAGCCCGGCCTGGTAGAAGGCATCGACCATGGCGCGGTCCTTCGCCTGGAAGGCGAGATGGTGACGGCCGGTGAGCACGCCTTGGGCGGAACGGCTGTCGGGGGTCGAGACGAACAGCTCGTCAGCCCAGAAATGGTCCTCAGCGCCACCGCCGATGGGGATGCCCAGCACTTCGAATAGGCTGCTGTAGAAACGCCGGCTGGCCTCGATGTCGCGCACCACCAGGTGAAGGTGATCGATGAGCCGGCCGCGATAGAGTTCCATGGGATGCTCCTGGTTGAGAGGGTAAATCTAGATGGGACGGGTGTGCGGTCAATGACGGGTACTGCCGGCTGCTGACACTTCAGCCACTCGCGGGACAGGGCCTGGGACAACGAAATCGGCCCTCAAAAAAAATCCGGATAAAAAATGCAACCAGATTGTAGGATCGGCTCCCGCTCCGGCGTCCTTCGGACGCAAGCGGCCCGGTGGACTGGAAAAACCGTGCCGCATCAAACAGGATGCCTTACGGCATGGAGAAAACCATGAACCATTCCTATCGTTGGGTCATCGTCGCGGCCGGCGCGCTGATGACCTGCGTGGCGCTCGGCGCCATGTTTTCGCTGGCGATCTTTCTGGAGCCGATGTCGCTCGACACGAACTGGTCGCGCACCGGCATTTCCAGCGCCATGACCTTGAATTTCCTGGTGATGGGCCTCGGCGGCTTCGCCTGGGGCGCGATCTATGACCGGGTCGGCGCCAGGCCCGTGGTGCTTGCGGGCGCGGTGCTGCTTGGACTGTCGCTGGTGGTGGCGAGCCGGGCGACCTCGCTGCTGGTCTTCCAGCTCAGCTACGGTGTCATCGTCGGGCTGGCGGCCAGCGCCTTCTTCGCGCCGATGATCGCGCTCACCACCGCCTGGTTCGACACCAATCGCAGCCTTGCCGTCTCACTGGTCTCGGCCGGCATGGGCGTCGCGCCGATGACGATCTCGCCCTTCGCCCGCTGGCTGATCACGGCCTATGACTGGCGCACCGCCATGTTCGATATCGGCGTCATGGCCTGGGTGCTGCTGCTGCCCGCCGTCTTGCTGGTGCGCCAGCCGCCGGCGGCGGTCGCAGCCAGCGACGGCACGCCGGCGCCGGTCACCGACGATCCAGGCATGAGCGTCGGCCAGGCGCTGCGCTCGCCGCAATTCATCGTGCTGGGCCTCACCTTCTTCGCCTGCTGCGCGGCGCATTCGGGCCCGATCTTCCACATGGTGAGCTATGCCATGTCCTGCGGTGTGGCGCCGATGGCGGCCGTGTCGATCTACAGCGTCGAGGGGCTGGCCGGCCTTGGCGGGCGCGTGCTCTACGGCGTGCTCGGCGACCGGCTGGGCGTCAAGCCTGTGCTGGTCGCCGGGCTTGCTATCCAGGGCCTGGTGATCGCCGCTTATCTCACCGTCGGCCAGCTCGAGCAGTTCTACCTTCTGGCCGTCATCTTCGGCGCCACCTATGGCGGCGTGATGCCGCTTTATGCGGTGCTGGCGCGCGAATATTTCGGCCTGCGCATCATCGGCACCGTCCTCGGCGCGGCCACGATGCTCTCCAGCCTCGGCATGTCGCTCGGGCCGCTCGCCGGCGGCATGATCTACGACGCCACTGCCAGCTATCGCTGGCTGTTCATCGGCTCGGCGCTGATCGGGTTGGGCGCGGCCGGGATCGCGATCGCCTTCCCGCCGCAGCCGAGCCGGCAGAAACTGCAGATGGCTTGAGAACTGCTGATGGTCTCCCCCCTTGTGGGGGAGATTAGCCAGTCCTCTCACCCCGTGCCCGTGCCCGTGCGTACCGCCTCGCGGTCGCTCTCGTCGCGCTTCACCCGCTCGTCGGAGATCAGCACCACCGGGCATGGGCTGCGCCGCAGGACGGCCGTCGTCGTCTCGCCGAAGATCAGCTCCTCGCCCTGGCGCCGCGCCACGCCCATGACGATCAACGCCACGTTGCGGCCTGCCTGGCGGGCGATGGCGTCGGCGGCGGCGGCTCTGCTGCGGATCGCCGTCTCGATCTCGACGCCGTAGCGGTCGGCAAGCGCGACGATGTCCTTCAGCACGGCTTCCCTGCGGCGGTGCGAGACGGTGTCGCGCAGCTCGTCGCGGCCGGCCCGTGCGACATAGAGCGTCTTGACGGGCGCGCCGGTGACGGCGGCGACGGCCAAAGCCAGTTCGGCGCCGCGGCGGGCAACGGCCGTGCCGTTGACCGGCACCAGTATCTTGCCCGATCGCGGGCCGAGCCGAGGCATCTGGCGGCCGGCGGTGGCCGGCTTCAACACCAGGCAGAGCGGCCCGTCGAAGGCGCCGGCGACCTCGTTCAGCCGATGCGAGAAGGCCCCCTTGGAAGTGACGGCGCGGCCGAGCCCGACGAGCAGCATGCCGTAGCCCTTGCGCGCCTCCTTGATGACAGCTTCGGCCGAGAGCTCCTCATGCTGGCGGCGGGTGACCGGGGCCTCGCGCACCGGCGTCTCGTCGCCTTGCTTCGCCGCCTCACGGCTGTCTTCGGCGCCTTTCTCGATTTCCTCCAGATGCAACCCTTCGGTCGGTTCGGCATCGGTCTCGCCGCTCGAATGCAGCACCGTCGTCGGCTTGCCGGCGCCGATGACGCCGGCGAGATAGGCGGCGAAGCGTCCGACGATACCCTCGTCGACCACAACCAGCAGCCGCTCCAGATTGGCGACGAATCCGCGCTGGTCGATCTCCTCGCGCTCCAGTCTTTTCTGCTCGCCCTCGCCCATCGGCAGGCGGCGCAGCGCCCAGCGCAATGTCGGCGGCATGGCCAAGGTGGTGATGACCGCCATGGTGACGATCATGGTGAAGAGGTTGTGCGACAGCACGCCCATCGACAGGCCGATCGAGGCGACAATGACCTCCGTGGAACCGCGCGCGTTCATGCCGCAGCCCACCGCGACGCCCTCGGCGCGGCTCATGCCGGCGACCTCGGCGCCGATAAAGGCGCCGAGAAACTTGCCGATGCTGGCGATGATGACCAGCGCCACCGTCAGCAGCGCAAGCTGAGGATCGAGAAGCACAGTGAGGTCTGCGGATAGTCCGGCGACGCCGAAAAACACCGGCATAAAAAGGGCGGTGATGATGCCACGCAGCTGCCCTTCGATGTGGCGCGACAGGATTGGCGACTCGCCGACCAAGATGCCTGCGACGAAGGCGCCGAGCACGGTGTGCACGCCGATCAGATCGGTGATCAAGGCCATGGCGCCCATGATGGCGAGGATGACGGTGACGACCGCATATTCGGAGCGGAAAGTGTCGTTGGTCCAGCGGATGGCGTCGAAGACGATGCGGCGCCCGAGCGTGAAGGAAAACGCCATGAAGAGGGCGACGCCGGCAACCGTGAAGGCCAGGTTGCCGATCTGGATCCGCCCCTGGGTGGCGATGCCGATGGTGATGGCGATGATCACCCAGCCGATCGTGTCCTCGATGATGGCCGACGAGACGATGATCTGGCCGAGGTCGCGGCGCATGAAGTTCATATCGCGCACCACCATGGCGACGATCTTGACCGAGGAGATGGAGAGCGCGGTGCCGAGGAACAGCCCGGCGACGATTCGTTCGCTGCCTGCGGCAAGCAGCGTGGCCGGCATGAACTGGGCGGCGACGAAGCCGAGCGCGAAGGGCACCGCCACGCCGGCGGCCGAAATGGAAAAACAGGCGCGGCCGACGCGGCGCACGAGCCGCAGATCCGTTTCCATGCCGGTGAGCAGGAGCAGCATCAACACGCCCAGCTGGGCGATGGCGTTAATCATCGACTTTTGCGAGGCGTCACCGGCAAAGACCAGCCGCTCGGCCGCCGGCCAGACCCAGCCAAGCAGCGAAGGCCCAAGCAGGATGCCGCCGATCAGCTGTCCCATCACCGCCGGCTGGCCCAGTATTTCCAGAACCTCGCCGATGCCGCGACCGACGACAAGGAGCAGGATGAGTTCGGCGACGAAAATGCCTTCCGAGGACATGCCGGTCTTCTCGGCGGCGAAGGCGACGACGGGCATCAGCAGAAGTGCAGCGGCGGCTAACACGACCGACCGGCGCCGATTGAGTATTTTGGACAAGCTGTCTCCCCTCGATTTCGCGTCATAACGGTTTGGCCGGTGGTTCGGTTGCACGGCGTCGGAGCTGCCAATCTCCCCCCTCGTGGGGGAGATGTCCGGCAGGACAGAGGGGGGCGCGAAGGAACGCGGCTTCACAGCCAGAAGCGTTAACATCTGCAGGTCCGGCGTGCGACATGCAGCAAGACGGCGCCCCTCTGCCCTCCACAAGGGGGAGATCAGCAGTTCGGGCGCCGTTTCCTACAATTCTAATCAAATGCCGCCGCGGATTTTTGCTTCCCGGTAAAGCGACTCGGCGATGTTCGCGCCGTGGCGGGCAATAAGGAGAAGCTAATGAAAAGCGACTTTGCCGCCGCCCACCTGCACCTCGACCGGGCCTGCCACTACCTGCGCGGCGACGATGAAACGAGCCGCGCGGCGCTTGCGGCGCTCGACCTTGTGATCGAGGCAGTGGCGGCAGCCCAGCATGCCAGGCCGATGGCCGATGTGCTGCCCTTTCCACGGCGCGCGAATGGTGGTGTCCCCCGCTTGCAACCTGACTTATCTGCCTGAAAAGGCGGGAACATTCCGGCCGGCCGCACGTTGAAGCGACAGGGGTGTGGCCGGTCGATGTCAAGGCGAGGACCGGCCATGGCGGTGGGAGGCGCCCGGCAGAATGTCCCAGACGAATGCCGCAAAATCCACAGATGCAGCTGTGGCAAGGCCGACAGAGACAGCTGCGCCGGCAAGATCCACCGAGAAGGCCGCGCCGCCGCGCGCTTCCGACACGCTGGCGCTGAAGCTCAGCTCCCCTGAATTCACCACGACGCTGTCGCATTTCCATCGCGCCGAGATCGCGCGCATGGCGGGCTGGCGCGACCGGCTCGACCGCACCAGCAACTGGGCGATCACGGTGGTGGCGGCGATGCTGTCGGTATCGCTGTCGACGCCCAGCGCGCATCATGGCGTCCTTTTGTTCGCCATGCTCCTGATCACGCTGCTGTTGTGGATCGAGGCGAGGCGCTACCGCTTCTTCGACGTCTACCGCGCCCGTGTGCGGCAATTCGAGCGCTACTACTTCGCGCAGATCTTTTCGCCGCAGCCGGACTATGCTTCCAACTGGCTCGCGATCCTCGGCGAAGGCCTGCGCTCGCCGCGTTTCCTGATCACGCAGCGCGCGGCGCTGATCCGCCGGCTGCGCCGCAACTACATCTTCATGTACACGATCCTGCTGCTTGCCTGGATCCTGAAGATCACCACGCCGAGCCTGTCGCGCGAAGGCTCTCCCCTCGGCTTCGGCGCCTCGCTCGTCGACACGTTCCGGGTGGCGACGCTCGGCCCAATCCCCGGCGTCGTCGTCGTGTGCGGCGTGGCCGGCTGCTACCTCGCGCTGCTCGCCGCGGCGTTCCTGGTCCGCGCCGATGACGGCGAGCTGTCCTTCGGCGACGTGCATGTGTGAGGGAGGGGAGTAGTGAGTAGGGAGTAAGTTTGCGATGGGAGTTCGCGGCGTCTACGTGGCCTGAGACTCTTGACCTACTCCCCTACTCCCTCACCTACAGCGACAGCGCCGTCCGAAACTCCTGGGTCGAATTGCGGGCGGGATAAGGCTCTTCCGGCACGGGAACGCCTAGATGGGCGCAAAGCGGGGGCCAGCCGTCGCCGAGCTTGTGGACCAGCAGACGTTCGGCCGGCACGGTACTCAGCACCGCCTCGACATTGTCCCGATAGATCGCGATCGCGTGGGCGCGATCCTGCGGGCGGCCGTCAAAAGCCTGTTTCGAAATGAGCGAGATGCCGAGCGACTCCTGGTCCGTGCTGCCGACGATCGCCGGCAGGATGGTTTTTTCGAAACTCTCCCACCAGCTTTCAGGCGAGCGCCAGGTCAGGATGACGCGCGCCTGCGGATAGATTTCGATCAGCTCGCGCCAGTAATGCGCCGAGGGCCAGTCGACGCAGGATTTATAACCAGCAAAGAGCTTGTCCCAGTCGGGCGCGGCGCCCTTGGCCAGCGCCCGCCAGAGCAGCTTCTGCTCCTCATGCGCCATCACCTCCGACATATGATGGCAAGGGCCGAAACCCAGCATGGTCAGCGCCTCGCGCATCGAATCCGTCCCGGTCCGGCCGAAGCCGGTTCCAATCACCTTGAGCGACATTTCCCCTCCTCCTTCGTTGCGATCAATCTCCCTGGACCACGAGCCGCAGGCGGTTGCCTTCCGGATCGGCGGTCGAGATAATGCGACCGTCCCTTTTCACCGGTATGTCGGCCGCTTCGAGCCTGCGCTCCACGGCGGCGAGCTCCTGCGCGGAGCCAAGCTCGATGGTGAAATGGTCGAGGCCGGCTGCACCCGGCGGCGGCTCGCGCAGCTCGTCGCGCGCCCAGATGTTGAAGGCCACCATATGGGCGCGGCGCGCCGTGCCGCAGTCGAACATGCCGAAAGTCCGGGACTGGATATGCGGCCGGAAGCCGAGCACCCCGAGATAGAATTTCATCAGCATCTCGGGCGCGCGGGCGCGCAAATGGATGTGGCCGATAAAGGCTTCCTGCGCCATCTTCGGCTCGATATGGCCGGAATTGCCGAGGTCGCGCAGCAAGCCCGATACGTCCAGCGGCTCGAGCCCCGAATGCCCGCTGCCGTCGGTGGCAATCAGAGTCACGCGGCCATTGGGCGACACGTTGCGGCGCAGCAAGCGCTGCGGCGTGTCGAAGCAGATCTCGATGCCGTTACCGGAGGGGTCGGAGACATAAAGCGATTCCGAAACCAGGTGATCCTGGGCGCTGAACCGTAGGCCAGATGCCTTGAGGCGGGCGGCCGTATGCGCGAGATCGCGGCGGCTGGTGATATGGATGGCGACGTGGAAGAGATCGCGCGCCTTCTGCGGCAGCGGTGCCTCCGCGCCGGCATGGAGCACGATCAGCGTCCGGCCGCCGGCGCCAAGCTTCGCCATGGTGGCGTCCTCGCCAAGCAGCGCCAACCCAAGCGCGTCGCGCCAAACATTCAAGGCCGCCGGCACGTCGGTCACCTTGAGATGGACCGGCCCGAGACGGGTCACCGGAGACAGCAATCCATCATCCATCGTCGTCTGTCCGATTGCGGCCAATGACATATTAGCTGTGAATGAATTGCCTGTCGCGCTCCAAGTTCGGGTTGACCCCTTCCCGGCGGGCGGCGACTATTGCGACGGCCGGTTTTCTGGAATTGGTTCAGCAGGAGGAGATCGCATGGACGAGACCGAACAGTGGCGCAATATGGCGAGCGCGCCGCGGGACGGCAGCCGCATCCTGGTGACGGTGCGTTCCTCCGAGCAGGGACCGGCCGAGGTCGACATGGCCTACTGGTCGCGCGCCGACCAGTTCGGCGAGGAAGGCTGGCGGGCGTCGGACTCCTCGCCCGGCCGCATCGTCGAATATGCAGAACCGGAACTCAGATGCTGGATGCCGCTGCCGACCGCAGGACGCGGGACAATGCCCAGCCCGTGGGAGGGAGATGACGTGCCGCTGGTGGACGGGGAGGGAATTTAAGCGCCCTTCTCCCCAGGGGTTCCACAAGGGGAGAAGGTGGAGCCTAATCGTCAGAACAAGAACGCCGCCGTGGCCGGATCGGGTCCCGTCCGGCCGTCGGCCGAATCCAGACCGTGAACGGTCTGCATATCGTCCGCGTCCAGCTCGAAGCCGAAGACGTCGAAATTGCCGGCGATGCGCTCCCGGTGGATCGACTTCGGAATGACGACCAGCCCCTCCTGCAGGTGCCAGCGGATGATGACCTGCGCCACCGACTTGCCGTGCTTCTTCGCGATCTTCTCCAGCGTCGGATCGGCCAGCAGCCGGCCGCTGCCCAGCGGGCTCCAGCTCTCGATACGGATGTTGTGCCTGGCGTGAAAATCGCGCTTGTCACGCTGCTGGAAGCGCGGATGCAATTCGATCTGGTTGACGACCGGCGTCACGCCGGTCTCGCCGATGATGCGCTCCAGATGGTCCTGGTTGAAGTTCGAGACGCCGACAGACTTGATACGGCCGGCCTTCCGCAGCTCGATCAGCGTCTTCCAGGCCTCGATATATTTGTTCTGGCTGGGCACCGGCCAGTGGATGAGGAACAGGTCGATCTGGTCAATGCCGAGCTTCTGCATCGTCTCGTCGAAGGCGCGCAGCGCCGCGTCACGCTGATGCGCGCCGTTGCGCAGCTTGGAGGTAATGAACAGCTCGGCGCGCGGGACGCCGGCAGCACGGATCGCCTCGCCGACGCCTTCCTCGTTGCGATAACCCTCGGCGGTGTCGATCAGCCGGTAGCCGGCCTCGATGCCCCAGCGCACAACCTTGGCCGTGATCTCCGGATCGACCTGCCAGACGCCCAGCCCGATCTGCGGGATGGTGGCGCCGTCGTTCAATTTGAGCTGTTCGGGCATGGGAGGTTCCTTTTGGAAGGGAGGGTGGTGCCGACTATGTAGGCCACGGGTCGGGGAATGCCAGTCAGGGAGAGGGAAGATGGCGCGGCGCCGAAGCTGCTGATCTCCCCCCTCGTGGGGGAGATGTCCGGCAGGACAGAGGGGGGCGCTGTCCCGCCAGCGTCTCAGGTCGCCGATGCCAGTCCCGCCGTTATAACAATATGCTGGCACACATTGTCGATATCTCGGGTGACGTCGTCATTCCAGAAGCGTAGAACGATCCAGCCATCCTGCTCCAAGCGCTTGGTTCTGATCTCGTCGGCATTCGCACGGTCTGCATCGCTATGCTGCGAGCCATCGACTTCTACGACCAGCTTCTTCTCCGGACAGGCGAAGTCGACAATAAAGCCAGCTATCGGGAACTGCCTTCGGAAACCCAGGCCCATCAGCCGATGTGCACGAAGCTCATTCCAAAGCTTCAACTCTGCGTCGGTCATGACCTTGCGCATAGATTTCGCGTTGTTGCGATGTGTGGGCGGAAGAGGTGTATGCGGCATGGTCGCAACCAAGCTAAGGGTTGGGTCACCAACGTTTCTACTCTACGGCGCCCCCCTCTGTCCTGCCGGACATCTCCCCCACGAGGGGGGAGATTAGCAGTTCCCGCGCCTCAGCCCCTCGCCCCGAACCGCAGCCCATCCATCAAGAGCTTCACCAGCCGCCCCGACCGCTCGCGCCAGTCTGGCGTGTTCGGCGCCGAGTAGATGCCGCCCAGCGCATGCATCACATCGGAGGCGTCGACGTCGGCGCGGATTTTTCCCGAGGCGGCGGCGGCCTCGATCAGGCTTCGCATGGCGCCCGAGACGCGGCCGGACGTGTCGGAGAACAGCGTCGAGTTGGTGGTGAGCAACAGGCGCAGGCTGGTGGCGAGGCCGCGCTTGGTGGCGATGTAGTCGACGAAGCGCTGCATCCAGAGCTCCAGTGCGACATCGGCAGTGTGCTCCCGGGCGAGTTCCTCGGCGGCGTGGCAAAGTCCTTCCACCTCGCGGCGATAGACGACCTCGACCAGATGCTCGCGGGTTGGGAAATGGCGATAAAGCGTGCCGATGCCGACCCCTGCCCGCTTGGCGATCTCCTCCAGCGAGGCGTCGACGCCATCGGTGGCGAAAGCCTGCGCCGCCACCTGGACCAGCCTGTCGCGGTTGCGTTGCGCATCGGCGCGCAGCGGCTTTGGCGCATGCGCGTCGCGCTTCGCTTCAGCGGTCATTTCCTGGTCAGGCACTTTTTTCTCCACCGAACGCAATATGGGGGTTGAACCATGACCGGCCAGACCCCACGTAAATAAACGGAGGCGCCTCCGTTTTAGTGGAGTGCTTTTATCATATAACCAGGGGAAGCGGTATGTCACGTAGAGAAGGACGGGAAACGCACCCTGGTCGGTGGAGCGCGGCGATGAGGCTGCTGATCTCCTCCTTGCGGGGGAGATTAGTCTCCCCGCCGACGGCGCCTTCCTCAAACGTTGCCCTTGCCCCTCCCCTGCCAAGTCCCATTTCCATCCCTAGCGTCCAGCAATCGGAGCCCGACGCCCCATGACCAGCCAGACCATCATCGATCCTCCCGAAGACGGCCATTTCAGGAACGGTCTTGCCGCCAACGGTTCAACCCTTAGTCCCACCACGCTTTCACTCCACCTCACCATCAATGGCCAGACCCACGCGCTGGAAATCGAACCGCGCGTGACGCTGCTCGATGCGCTGCGCGAACGGCTCCACCTCACCGGCACCAAGAAAGGCTGCGACCAGGGCCAGTGCGGCGCCTGCACCGTGCACGTCGACGGCGAGCGCGTGCTGGCCTGCCTGACGCTCGCGGCCCAAGTCGAAGGGCGCTCGATCACCACCATCGAGGGCCTTGCCGGCGAGGACGGCACGCTGCATGCCGTGCAGGCCGCGTTCCTCGAGCAGGACGCCTTCCAGTGCGGCTATTGCACGCCGGGACAGATCATGTCGGCGGTGGCCTGCATCCGCGAGGGCCATGCCGGCTCCGACGAGGAGATCCGCGAATACATGGCCGGCAACCTGTGTCGCTGCGGCGCCTATCCGCACATCGTCGCCGCCATTCGCCAAGCCGAACAGGAGCTGCGCTCGTGAGAGATTTTTCCTATCTACGCGCCGACAGCGTCGAGGCCGCGCGCAATGCCGCCGCTCTTCCCGGCGCCATGCTGCTTGCAGGCGGCACCACGCTCATCGACCTCGCCAAATGCGGCGTCGCCGAACCCTCGACCGTCATCGACATCAGCCACATCGAAGGGCTCAACGCCATCGATGTCACCGCCGACCGCGCCGTGATCGGCGCGCTGGCCAGGATGAGCCATGTCGCCGACCATACTTCCGTGAAGAGCTGCTTCCCGGCCGTATCGGAAGCCCTGTGGCAGGCGGCCTCGGCGCAGTTGCGCAATATGGCGACCATCGGCGGCAACCTGATGCAGCGCACGCGCTGCCCCTATTTCCGCGATCCGCAAAACTTCCCGGCCTGCAACAAGCGCGCGCCCGGCAGCGGCTGCTCGGCGATCGGCGGCGTGACGCGCGGCCATGCGGTGCTCGGCGTGAGCGAGGCCTGCATCGCCACGTATCCGGGCGATCTCGCCGTGGCACTCGTTGCCTTCGACGCCGAGGTCGATCTCGGCGGGCGCAAGCTCAAGGTCGAGGATTTCTTCCTTGCGCCAGGCGCCACCGCCGAGCAGGAGCACGACATCCGCCCCGGCGAAGTGATCACCGCAGTAGAGATCCCAGGCTCGGCCGCGGCCAGACGCTCGACCTACATCAAGGTGCGCGACCGCCAGTCCTATGAGTTCGCGGCGGCAAGCGCCGCGGTCGGACTGGAGCTTGAAGGCGACGGCCGCACCATCCGCGACATCCGCGTCGCGCTTGGCGGCGTCGCGACGAAACCGTGGCGGGCGCGCGCCGTCGAAGAGGCGCTGAAAGGCAAGCCGCACGACGAAGCCACGATCCGCAAGGCGAGCGAGCTCGCCATGGACGGCGCCGTCGACCATGGCGCCAACCACTACAAGATTGCGCTGGCGCCGCGCGTGATCGCGCGCGCCATTCTCAAATTGGGAGAGACGGCATGACCGTTCATGACATGAAACACGCCGCGTCCGACAGCGCGCGTCTCGAAGCGGTCGGCGGGCGGCTGTCGCGCGTCGACGGCCCGGCCAAGATCACGGGCGCAGCGAAATATGCCTTCGAGCAGCAGCTCGAGGGGCTGACGCATGCGGTGCTGGTCGGCGCAACGATTGCCGCCGGCAAGGTGACGGCGATCGACGCCCGCGCGGCCGAGACCGCACCCGGTGTGCTCGCCGTGCTGACGCCCGACACCATCATGGAATTGAGGGGCGCATCGGACTGGCTCGGCAACCCGCCCTCGCAGCCGACCTACGCGCCGCTCGTGCGCGAGGTCACCTTTTCCGGCCAGCATGTCGCGGCGGTGGTGGCCGAGACATTCGAGCAGGCGGTCGCCGCCGCGGCGCTGGTCAAGGTGTGGTATGACGAGACGCCGGCCATCGTCGACCTGAGCGACGGCAAGGCGGGCGACGGCATCCCGATCGACGCCATGACCAAGGAATGGGGCGACGCTGAAGCCGCCTTCGCCGAAGCGCCTGTGCGCATCTGCGCGGCCTACAACACGCCGCGCGAATTCCAAGCCGCGATGGAGCCGCATGGGCTGATCGCGCGCTGGGAAGGCGACGAGCTGACCATCTGGGAGCCCAGCCAATGGCTCGATGGCATGGCGCGCACCTATGCCGAGTGGTTCGGCCTGCCGTTCGAGAATGTGCGGCTGGTCTCGCCCTATATCGGCGGCGGTTTCGGCTCCAAGGCGCTGGCCCTGGCGCACAGCGCGGTGGCGGCGGCTGCCGCCAGGATGCTCGACCGGCCGGTGAAGCTGGTGCTCACCCGCCCGCAAAATTTTACGTCCTATGGCGGTCGCGCGGCGACGCGTCAGACCGTTGCGATCGGCGCCGACAGGGATGGCAAAATCCAATCGATCGTGCATCGCGGCGTCAACGAGACGGCGGTCGACGGCATGTGGGTTGAGCCGCTCGGGTCGGTCACCTCGATCATGTATGCCACGCCCAACTTCTCCTCGAAGCAGAATGTGGTGCGGGTCAATACGGTGGTGCCGGGCGCAAAACGCGCGCCGGGCGAGAACCCGAGCGCCTTCGGTATCGAAAGCGCCATCGACGAGCTTGCCTATGAGCTCGGTATCGATCCGCTGGAGATGCGGCTGATCAATTATGCCGAGCAGGACCCGCATGCGAAGAAGGCGTGGTCGACACGCCAGTTGCGCGAGGCCTTTGCCGCCGGCGCGGAAGCGTTCGGCTGGGCGAAGCGCAGCAACGCGCCGCGCTCGATGCGCGACGGCCGCCAGCTCATCGGCTGGGGTGTCGCGGCGGGCACCTATCCGGTGCGACGCGCGCATGGCGAGGCGGTGGTGAAGCTGCTTTCCGACGGTTCGGTCGAAGTCGAAAGCTCGTCTATCGACATGGGCCAAGGCACTTACACGATCCTGGCGCAGACCGCCGCCGAGACGCTTGGCGTGCCGGTGGAGCGGGTGTCGGTGAAGCTCGGCGACTCGCATTTCGCCCGCGCCGGCGTCACCGGCGGCTCGCGACTTGCCGGCGTCATGACCGGCGCCGTCCACAAGGCGGCAGGCCAGGCGCTGGACGAGCTGATCGGGCTGGCGCTTTCCGACCCGCGCTCGCCGTTCCAGCAGCTGCAGGCGAACACGCTGCAAGTGAGGGACGGCCGCATCGCCTCGCCGCGCGGCGAAGGGCCGGACCTGTCGATCGCTGACTTCATGATGGCGATCGGCCGCGACCAAATCGAAGCCAAGGGCGACACGCTGCCGGCCAGCACGACGCCGGAAGAGCGCTACAAGAACTACACCACTATAGCCATGTCGATCCCGCACACCGAGGGCGACTATTCGCGCCATTCCTGGTGCGCGCATTTCGTCGAGGTGCGCGTCGACGAGGATTTCGGCACGGTGCGCGTGTCGCGCGTGGTGTCGGCGCTGGATTCAGGCCGGCTCTACAACCCGAAGCTGGCGGAAAGCCAGTGGAAGGGGGGCATCATCATGGGCATCGGCCAGGCGCTGCTCGAGGAAGGCATCATCGACCGTCGCCACGGCCGCATCGTCAACGGCAATTTCGCCGACTACATGCTGCCGACCAATGCCGATATCCCAGACATCCAGACCATCTCGGTCGGCATCCCCGACCCGCACTCCTCCGCCCTTGGGGGCAAGGGCGTGGGCGAACTGGCAATCGTCGGCATCGCGCCGGCGATTGCCAACGCAGTGTTCCACGCGACAGGGAAAAGGGTGCGGGATCTGCCGATCACGCTGGAGAAGCTGATCTGAGGTCGACGCCAGGGACGGCCTCCGCCCTGGCCGGCGGCAGGTGTCGCGCCGACGGGCCGAGCGCGCGGCATCATCTTCTCGGCCCGCGTCGGCGGCGTGAATGCCTTTACGACACGAGCAAAACCCCGGCGCGAGGCCGGGATTTGTTCGGTCTGTCAGATCAGAACTTGTAGCTGAGGCCGACCCGCAGATCGTGCGTCTGGAGATCGACATCCGCCACCGTGTTGATACCATCCGATGCCGAGAGATCCTTAGTGCCGAAGTCGGAGTAGCGATATTCGACCCGAGCGATCCACCTCTCGGTGAAGGCGTGCTCAATGCCAACTCCAACCGTCCAGCCGACATGGGTTTCGTCGTGGAGTAGCGTGCTGTCGCTGCCGGTAGTCCCGGTGATTTCGTACTTTGCCGCTGCTACGCCTCCAGTGATGTAAGGCAATGTCCGATCGAAGGCATAGCCAGCCCGCAGCCGCGCCGAGCCCGACCATTTGAGTTCGCTCTTGAGCAACGTGCTGCCGCCGGCGAACATCGTCAGTCCCTCTGCATTGCTGTACGCAAGGTCAGCCTCGGCACCGAGCACGAAGCGGTTTGCCATTTCCTGATTGAAGCCGATATGGACGCCGCCAATAAAACCGTCCGAATCCATGGGGGTGACAACATCGGCACTCCCGCCGCCATAGTTGAAGACGGTAAGATCGGAGTTTGCCGCTACGTAACCGAAGTGAGCGCCAGCATAGAGGCCGGACCAGTCGTAGTCGGCGGCAACGGGCAAGGTTTCATTGATGTCCGCCGCCGACGCGATGCCGACAGGCGCGAGAATGAAGGCCGTGGCGAGAAGAACCGTTTTCACTGTTTGCTATCCCAATGTTGCTTCCCCAGCCGCGAAATGCTCGGCGGCGATCCGGGTGTCGTCGAGGTTTTGCATTGTTCGCCAGCGACGTCTTGGGCTGGACCGCACCTGAATTGTCCTGG
This sequence comes from Mesorhizobium sp. CA12, assembly GCF_020165255.1. NCBI lineage: Bacteria > Pseudomonadati > Pseudomonadota > Alphaproteobacteria > Hyphomicrobiales > Phyllobacteriaceae > Mesorhizobium > Mesorhizobium sp. CA12. The sequence goes on along the minus strand of NZ_JAIUHT010000004.1, from coordinate 4,907 downwards.
AGAGCGCCGCAACGCTTTCCCGGTCGGTGTGGCCATACAGCCTCAGTCGATTGCCGGTCTGGACGCAACGGTTGGGTGAGACTCTACCTGGCACCGCCCGGCGCCGACGAGGAATTCGGCGCGGCCAGCTCAGCGGCGGGCGGCAGCCTGATCAGTTACGAAAGGCATGCCTATGTCCGAAATCAGTTTGACGAGATCTGCTTGGCGCCTCGTGCCGGTCTTGGCGAATATCCGGTTGAGATGGGTCTTCAACGTGTTTTCACTGATGCCGAGCAACGAGGCGCTCCTGGACGCGGGCAATCCGCTGCCGATCCGCAGGAGGACCCGTGCCTCCGCGGGAGTAAGATCGAACAGCGTCGTGAGAACGGCCTCCGGCAGCGGAGAAGAGGACGTCGTGGTCGATACGAAGACGGCAGCGCAGGCGGGCCGGAAAGCCGCGCGCGCAGTTCCTTCGGTCAGCGGCAACACATAGGCTACGGCGGGCGGTTGACCCGGCGCTGAAACGGGCAGCCCTATGCCGCGAGAGCCAAGCGAAGCATCTGCGCCGGCAGCGCTGGCTAATGCTTCCGCCAAAGCGCGGGCGACCACCGGATTCTGCGGTTGGAGCAGGCCCTTCCTGGAAAGAATGGGACCCTGCCCGGAAAACATCCGGTCGGCAGCCCCATTCGCATGGAGGATTGCTCCGTCGGCGCCGGCAAAAACGATAGGCACGGCGAGATGGTCGAGCGCTTCGCGATAGAAATTGGCGGTAATGCGGGTCTGATCGAGCAGATCTCCAATCAGGGAAGCGCGACGCAGATGCGGCGAGAGCAATGCCAGGAACCGCTGCTCTTCAACGGTTATGATACCCCTGTTGGCACGCGTGGTGCAGCCCATGAGACCAATCCGGTCCGGCGTGTGAACGAATTTGGTGATGCAAGCCTCGCGCAATCCCTGCGGTCCGGCCCAATTCTGGAAGAACGGCGTTTGCTGGAGCTCGGCCTCGCTCATATGCGACAGCGTCGCAACAGGCGTGTCGATGTCGCCAATGACCGCGGCCTTCAATCCGGGAATTTCGTCAAAGTCATAATCCTCCTGGAGCGCGCGCATTTGCACCGGATCCCAAGCTGATTGAGCCGCGAAACGGCCCTGATTGTCAGCAGTGCTGGCCAGCGCGACAGTGGTATAGGCAGCGTCTACAGCTTCGGTGATCCGGGTCATCACTCCGGTCCAGCCTTCCGGATTCAAAACGCAATCATAAATTTCACCGATAATCGAATAAAGGACTTCGCTGCTAAGCCTTTCCACCGTTTCTCCTAATCCAGGCATGCCCCGCCCCTCACAGGATGGATGGCGGGCAAAAATGAAACCAGCACTTTGACAGCGGCCCGGTGCAAGGACACCGATCCCGCCTGGAGGATTTTGCTGGCGTCATACTTTCGGGTGACGCCAAGCGTGGTGGGCTCGATTAAGGGGCTCAATCAGCTGAACGCCGACCGCTCAATGTTGCTGGTAACTCCTGGAATGGAAAGTGTCGCGTTCGATTTTTTTGAGACTGCGGGTTTTAGCGGGCGCTTCCTTGTCACGAAAGACGGTGTTTTCATCGGCTCGCCGGTTGAGGTCTTGATGCTGTTACGATGCAGGCAGGGGAACGTGCTTGCAGTATGAGGGATGCTTGCACAGGATTATCTACAATTCCAGCGACCTGATCGGCGGCGAACAAATCCAGAAAGAGCAGTGGATCTCAACGCTGTCATCCGGTTACGCCCGTCTGCGTGCCGATCCGGCCGTCGGCAGATCGTTCGAAGGCGAACTCAGGATTGTTCGAACTTGCGACGTTTCGGTGGGCACGATCCACGGCACTGTCAAATCGATATCGAGAACCACTGAAGACATTGTGGCCCAGAGTACCAACAATGTCGTGTTGCTTCTCAATGCCGGACACTCCGCGCTCAGCGTCGACCAGTCGGGAAGGAGCGTCGATCTGAGTCCAGGCGCGTCCGTTCTTGTCGAGCAGAGCGCTCCGTCAATCATCCGAGTGAGCGACGGACAATGCGGCCTGATCGCCGTGCAGACCGATCGCGAACGCGTGCATCAGCGATGTGCAGGGTTTGAGGATCGCCTGATGACGGCCGTGTCTAGCTCCATGATGATCAACGCCCTTGTTCGTGCCTATGTCGGCGTTCTGGCCCATGAGAAAGAAGCCGAGTCTCAACTGACCATGCAGTTCGTGGCCGATCATATTGCCGATCTGATCGCCGCCACCGCTTCCCCTACCGCACCTGTGACGGCGGACGACAATGCGGACGCGCGAGGTCTACGTGCGGTACGGACGCAAGCGATTCTGACTAAAATTCGCAGCGGCTTCACCGATCCAGAAATCTCCGCGCAGGGCGTCGCAAAGGAACTCCGTCTGTCGACGCGCTATATCCACGACATCCTCCAGGAGACGGGTATCAGCTTCTCCGAGCGTGTGCTCGAGCTGCGCTTGCAAAGCGCACATAAGATGCTCGCCCAAAGACACAAAGACGGTATGCGGGTCAGCGAAATTGCGATGATGAGCGGTTTCAGCGACGTGTCCTACTTCAATCGCTGCTTCCGCCGTCGCTTCGGCTACACGCCGACGAGCGCCAGATAGATGCGGACGGCTCCGGCAATGGCCAGGCGACGCGATTCAGGTTCCCTCTGCGCCGAGGCAATGGGCGACGCTAACGCGATCGATGATGCAGAACCACCACGACGCGCAGAAAGTCCATGGCACTTCTCTCCAGTCCAATTCCGGTGCTGTCCCGCCCAAGACAGTATCTGGCTCCAATGACATATCGACCTCAGGGCGAAACAACAGTCATCTCAGGGGATTGAATGCTGCGGAATACATTTGCCGGCCGCAAGGCCACGCCAACTTCGACCGCGCTGACGAGTTACCTCAATCCTTTACGCAATCCTCAGCATATGGCCAGCGTCAGTTCGCTCGCGCTGATGATCGCCACCGCGGGAGCGATGCTGCCGGCAGCGGCGGCGGACGCGGTCTGGAGCGGCGCAACGTCAAGCGATTGGTCCGATCCCGGCAACTGGACTCCGAATGGGCTGCCCGACGCAGCTACTTGGGTTACGCTCGGCACGCTCACGCCGAACCCCACCGTGATAAGCGGGCTTAGCGCCAACGGGCTCGTGGTTTTCGTGGGGAGGAATGCCGGTGACGTCGGTTTGCTGACAATCACCAACGGCGGAACTCTTAGTGATTCACAAGGGGCCGTTGCCCGATTCGCAGGCTCTACCGGTACGGTCATGGTGGACGGCGCGGGATCGGCATGGCTGCATGCCGATGATTTCTATGTCGGGGCCGAAGGCACCGGGACGGTCTCCATTCTCAATGGTGGCTTGATCAGCAATGTGGGAGGCATCCTGGGCGACAGCGACGACGCCGTTGCGGTCCTGTCCGTCGACGGCGCGGGTTCGACCTGGACCAACAGCTCAACCTTGGCGGTTGCGCGTTTCGGCACCGGCACGCTCAACATTTCCAATGGCGGAACGGTCAGCGACACCGATGGGTCCATCGGCAAGGGCATTGCTTCGAACGGCACGGTCTCGATCGACGGCGCCGGCTCCACCTGGACCAACAGCGGCTCGCTGACCGTGGGCGACAACGGCATTGGCCATCTGACAATCACCAACGCCGGTTCAGCCACCACCGCGATCGGTACGATTGGTTGGCATGAAGGCTCCACCGGCACGGCGACGGTCGATGGCGCCGGTTCGACCTGGACAAACAGCTCCAAGCTGATTGTGGGCGATTTCGGTAAAGGCGCCCTGGCGATCAGCCAAGGCGGCGCCGTCAGCAACGACACGGCCTACGTCGGCAACTCGGCGGGCTCGACCGGCACGGTGTTCGTCGATGGCTCAGGCTCGAGCTGGACAAACAATTTCGACCTGTTCGTCGGCAACCAAGGCACAGGCACCTTGGCGATCTCGCATGGCGGCACGGTCAACAATGTCTCTGGGACTATTGGCGCGGAGGCAGGCTCGACCGGTATGGTGTTTGTCGACAACGCGGGCTCTACTTGGACAAACAGCGGATCGCTGACCGTCGGCGATTTGGGCACGGGCACGCTGGGGATCTCGCACGGCGCCGTCAGCAACGGCTCTGGGGTTATTGGCGCGAATGCCGGCTCGACCGGCATGGTGTTCGTCGACGGTGCCGGCTCGACCTGGACCAACAACTTGAGCCTCACTGTCGGCTATGCCGGCGCTGGCACGCTGAATGTCTCGAACGGCGCTGGGGTGACTAGCGACTCGGGCTATGTTGGCTTTTCCTTAGGTTCTGCTGGCGCTGTGACGGTAAGCGGCCTGGGCTCGACCTGGACCGCCGGCTTGGAGCTTCTGGTCGGCGGCTCCGGCACCGGTGCGCTAACGATTTCGAACGGCGGGGCGGTAAGCAGTGGCGGTGGCTTTGTGGCGTTCGGCAACGGCGTTGGCACGGCGACGGTCGACGGCGCTGGCTCGACCTGGACCAACACCGGCGACCTTGATGTCGGCGAATTCGGCACGGGCACGCTGACGATTTCGAACGGTGGCACAGTCAGTAATGACTCTGGAACTATTGGCGCGCAAGCGGGCTCGATCGGTGCGGTGACCGTGGATGGCACGGGCTCGACCTGGACAAACAGCTTGAGTCTCGCTGTCGGGTCTGCTGGCGCTGGCACGCTGAACGTCTTGAACGGCGGTGGGGTGAGTGGCGACTCAGGCTATATTGGCTTTTCCTTAGGTTCTGCTGGCGCGGTAACGGTAAGCGGCGCCGGCTCGACCTGGACCGCCGGCTTGGAGCTTTTAATCGGCGGCTCCGGCACCGGAGCGCTAACGATTTCGAACGGCGGGGCGGTAAGCAGTGGCGGTGGCTTTGTGGCGTTCGGCAACGGCGTTGGCACGGC